>NZ_CP094846.1:1687500-2407355 GCF_022832975.1 Ornithobacterium rhinotracheale
CACCGACTTCAGGTACCCCCAGCTTCCATGGCTTGACGGGCGGTGTGTACAAGGCCCGGGAACGTATTCACCGCAACATGGCTGATTTGCGATTACTAGCGATTCCAGCTTCATAGAGTCGAGTTGCAGACTCCAATCCGAACTGAGATCGGCTTTAGAGATTCGCATCCAGTCGCCTGGTAGCTGCCCTCTGTACCGACCATTGTAGCACGTGTGTGGCCCAAGACGTAAGGGCCGTGATGACTTGACGTCGTCCCCACCTTCCTCTCAACTTGCGTTGGCAGTCTCATTAGAGTCCCCGTCTTTATACGCTGGCAACTAATGATAGGGGTTGCGCTCGTTGCAGGACTTAACCTAACACCTCACGGCACGAGCTGACGACAGCCATGCAGCACCTTGCATTCTGTCCGAAGAAAAAAGTGTTTCCACTCCTGTCATAATGCATTTAAGCCTTGGTAAGGTTCCTCGCGTATCATCGAATTAAACCACATGCTCCACCGCTTGTGCGGGCCCCCGTCAATTCCTTTGAGTTTCATTCTTGCGAACGTACTCCCCAGGTGGCTAACTTATCACTTTCGCTTGGCCTCCGAAGATCTCTCCCCGAAAACGAGTTAGCATCGTTTACTGCGTGGACTACCAGGGTATCTAATCCTGTTCGCTCCCCACGCTTTCGTCCTTCAGCGTCAGTTAATACTTAGTAACCTGCCTTCGCAATCGGTGTTCTGTGTAATATCTATGCATTTCACCGCTACACTACACATTCCAGCTACTTCAATATCACTCAAGACTAACAGTATCAATGGCAGTTTTATCGTTAAGCGACAAAATTTCACCACTGACTTATTAGCCCGCCTACGGACCCTTTAAACCCAATGAATCCGGATAACGCTTGCATCCTCCGTATTACCGCGGCTGCTGGCACGGAGTTAGCCGATGCTTATTCGTATGGTACCTTCAACTACCTACACGTAAGTAGATTTATCCCCATACAAAAGCAGTTTACAACCCATAGGGCCGTCTTCCTGCACGCGGGATGGCTGGATCAGAGTTCCCTCCATTGTCCAATATTCCTCACTGCTGCCTCCCGTAGGAGTCTGGTCCGTGTCTCAGTACCAGTGTGGGGGTTCACCCTCTCAGGCCCCCTACAGATCATCGCCTTGGTAGTCCGTTACACTACCAACTAACTAATCTGACGCATGCCTATCCTTATCCAATAAATCTTTCAATCCTAATTGATGCCAATCAAAATCTTATGGAGTATTAATCCGAGTTTCCCCGGGCTATCCTCCTGATAAGGGCAAGTTGCATACGCGTTACGCACCCGTGCGCCGGTTTCCTTAATCCGAAAATTAATTCTCCCTCGACTTGCATGTGTTAAGCCTCCCGCTAGCGTTCATCCTGAGCCAGGATCAAACTCTCCGTTGTAATTCCTTAAATTTTGTAATTATAACGCTTAAAGTTTACCTCCTGATAACTCATCGAATTGACACTTGGCTTTTATTTTTCTTCTATCTTTTAAATCTTAAATGAACTTCTCACCTTCGCTTCATTTCTGAAAGCGGGTGCAAATATAGTAACTTTTTTATTCCTACCAAAACTTTTTTGAAAAAATTTTTCGAGTTTTTTTTCGTCACCATCACAACCCTAAAATTGAAACGGACTGCAAAGATAATATCTTTTTTATCTACCCTCCAAAAAAAATTACTTTTTTTTTCGTTTTTCAATCTTTTTCTCTCAATGAACGACCCTTTCTGTTTCAAAAGGAGTGCAAATATAGATACTCCTACCTTTCCCTCCAAATATTTTACATACTTTTTTTCTGTGTTTTTTACAGGTTTTTATTAATTAGTTGTTTTTCTGCTCTTTACACTGTAAAGTTTTTTCATCCTTTTTCAATGATGTTATGCAATTATAGTGCAAAATGTGGTCTGGAGGAGTTTCTGAATCATGCGTAGATGGACTTTTGGAGGCGTTTTTATATCTAATTTTTTAATAATGTAATCAGCGATTGATTATATGATTTCATTTTTGATAAGGAATTTAATGATATAACCTATAATGATTAATACGCCAATGACATTTAGAACTAATGTCTTTTTATCGGTTTTATTATATCTTTTAGAGATGTTCAAAATCAAAGTTCCTAAAATAAAAAATGCGGCAATCAAATAAATAATTTAAGTTGTCATATATTTTTCTCATTTAAAATTCATTAATAATACAATTTTAATAAAATTTATGCTGAAATACAAATTTTAATTATAAAGAAAACACACACAACAACTAAAACGCAAATTGTTTAGAATAAAAAAAGAGAGCTTACAAAACTCTCTCTTTAATTATATAAATTGTGCAGTAATACTCTTTTTTGATTTTTTTATCTCATTGGGTGTACCCTGTGACACGACCGTACCACCTTTTGCGCCCCCTTCTGGGCCGATATCTATAATATAATCGGCCATACGGATGACATCTATGTTATGCTCAATGATAATAATGGTATTTCCTAAATCTACCAATCGCTGAATCACATTCATCAAAACTCGAATGTCCTCGAAATGCAATCCCGTGGTAGGCTCATCTAATATATATACCGTTTTCCCTGTTTGTTTTTTGCTCAACTCCGTCGCAAGTTTAATCCGCTGCGCTTCTCCTCCACTTAAAGTAGTCGATTGCTGTCCTAAAGTGATGTAGCCTAAACCAACTTCTTGCAACATTTTGACTTTTTGGTAGATTCTAGGGATTGGTTGGAAAAACTCCACCGCTTCATCAATAGTCATATCCAAAACATCAGAAATGGATTTACCTTTATATCTTACCTCCAGAGTTTCACGATTGAATCTCTTTCCATGACAAGTTTCGCACGGGACATAGATATCTGGCAAGAAGTTCATCTCGATTTGTCTTAATCCTGCTCCTTGACAAGTCTCGCATCGACCACCTTTTACATTAAATGAAAACCTACCTGGCTTGTAGCCTCGAATTTTTGCTTCGGGGAGATTTGAAAACAATGCACGAATGTCTGAAAATACGCCTGTATATGTGGCTGGATTGCTTCGCGGTGTGCGCCCAATCGGCGACTGATCGATATCAATGACTTTATCTACATGTTCTAAACCATTGATTTGCTTGTAAGGCATCGGCTTTTGAATAGCATGATAGATTTTTTGATTTAAAATTCGATATAAGGTTTCGTTGATGAGCGTAGATTTTCCGCTTCCTGAAACACCCGTAACCACAGTTAATGTACCAAGTGGAATTTTAATATCTACATTTTTCAAATTATTTCCACTTGCGCCCTTTAACTCTAAAAAATCGCCCGAACCTTTGCGTGGTTCTTTAGGTATTTCTATTTTTTTGATTTGATTGATATAATCAGCCGTGAGCGTTTTAGCTTTCTTCAATTCGCTCGGTTTCCCTTGCCACACAATTCTTCCGCCTCGTTTCCCTGCATATGGACCGATATCCACCACATAATCTGACGCCATAATCATTTCCTCATCGTGTTCTACCACAATGACTGAATTTCCAATATCGCGAAGATTTTCTAAAGAATGAATTAATTTTTGATTGTCGCGCGGGTGCAATCCAATTGAAGGCTCATCTAAAATATACAAAACATTCACGAGCTGTGTCCCAATTTGAGTAGCCAAACGAATTCGCTGCGCCTCGCCACCTGACAAACTTTTGGAACTTCTGTTTAGACTTAAATAATTAAGCCCAACATCCAATAAGAATGCAATGCGCGTTTCAATTTCTTTTAAAATCTCTTTGGCAATTTCTTTCTCGCTTTTCCCAAGTTTTTTAGGCAAAGATTGAATCCACTCGTGTAGATTTTCTAAATCCATCGCCGAAACTTCTGCAATGTTTTTTTCATCGATTTTGAAATAAAGCGATTCTTTCTTTAATCTTGTTCCCTCGCAAGTAGGGCACGGTGTAGCCTCGGCATATCTTTTTTCTAAACCAGAAGATTTTGTATTTTCTTTATCGTTGATGATTCGCTCAAGATACGGAATCACACCTTCGAAATCTATGCTAAATTTCTTTTTAACTTTTGATGCTTTAAGCTCAATTTCTACCTCCTCTACTCTACCATACAAGATAGCATCTTTTGTTTCTTCGCTTAAATCTTGAAAAGGCGTTTTGTCGTCTTCTTCAAATTTTGCTAAAATGTATGCTATTTGCTGATTGAAATATTTTTTATGCTTAATATCTTCCATCGGAGCAATGGCACCTTTGGCTAAACTTAAACTCGGGTCTGGAATTACGCTATTGGGCTGTATGGTTTTTACAGTCCCTAGTCCATTGCAAGTAGGACACGCCCCTTTTGGTGAATTGAACGAAAATGTATTTGGCTCTGGCTTAGGATACGAAATTCCCGATGTAGGACACATCATTTCTCGGCTAAAATATTTGACTTCGTCTTTGTCGTAATCATAAACCATCATGACATTTTCACCTTGTGACATTGCCGTTTCAAGGCTCAACTGCAATCGTTCATTGGTAGTTTCATCATTTAATAATAGTTTATCTACCACAATTTCGATGTCGTGATTTTTATAGCGATCGAGTTTCATGCCTGGCTCAATGTCGCAAATTTCGCCATCTACACGCACTTGCACGAAACCTCGCTTGCCGATTTGCTCAAACAATTCGCGATAATGTCCTTTACGAGTTCGCACCACGGGTGCCAAAATCGCAATTTTCTTATTATCGTATTTTTCTCTGAGTAATTCTTTGATTTCATCATCGGTGTAGCTCACCATTTTCTCGCCCGTAACATAAGAATATGCCGTAGAAGCTCGGGCAAAAAGCAAACGCAAAAAATCATACACTTCGGTAATCGTGCCCACCGTAGAACGCGGACTTTTGGAAGTCGTTTTTTGTTCAATCGCCACCACAGGAGACAGTCCGTCGATTTTATCAACATCAGGACGCTCCATTCCACCTAAAAGTTGGCGTGCATAGGCCGAAAAAGTTTCGATGTAACGGCGCTGACCTTCGGCATAAATCGTGTCGAAAGCCAAAGAAGATTTTCCGCTACCGCTCAGTCCCGTAAAAACTACTAACTGATCTCGCGGAATTTCTAGATTTAAGTTTTTGAGATTGTGTTCTCGTGCTCCGTATATTTGAATGCTATCGTTTTCCATGTAGAAATTTGAGGGGCAAATTTACGAATTATTATTGAGAACGAAATCTCTGACCAATTTTGAAAATTGTGAATTTCAATATTTTTTGATTTTTGAGTTAAAAGAACAAATCCATAAAAAAAGCTTCAATCCTAAAGGACTGAAGCTTAATTTTAAAATTAATAATTATGAATTTACAGCATTATTATGCCTTCAATTTCTCCCGCTTTTTTATAGTAATGAATAACTTGGTCTGCATCTAGCGCATAAATCACCGCTGTGATACTTGTATATTTTCCATTTTTGGATTCGCGATTTTGGAATTGCGCTCTGGCACCATCAAACACTTTTTTAAGCTCTGCGATTTTTTGATTATCCGTAGGGAGAATGAATTTGTAGGTAAATTCTACTGGGAAGTTTTCTACTTTATTTAATTCATCTTTTAATTTTATATAAAATTCCTCCGTTGTTTGCTCTTGCGTTTTATTTTCTTCGCTCATAGTTTAATATTTATTTTTGGTTCTCCCTCTATATATCAAATTTTAAACCAAAATAAATTAAGGTGCCAATCTTTCAATTTTCCAGTCATAATCTTCCTGCAAGGTATAGCGGAGCCTATCGTGCAGGCGGTTGGCTCTACCCTGCCAAAACTCAATACTCACAGGGCGCACCAAATATCCTCCCCAGTTTTTAGGCCTCTGCAAATCAGTAGATTGAGAGTCTCTCTCTACCTCTTTCACCTTGTTTTCCAAAAAATCACGACTAGGCACCACGCTGCTCTGAGGAGACACTATGGCACTGATTTGGCTTTGCTTAGGGCGGGATTCAAAATAGCCATCAGACAAATTTTCAGGTAATTTTTCTGCCACTCCCTTTATAATGATTTGGCGTTCAAGCACTGGCCAAAAAAAGGATAAGCATACTTTATCATCAGCCGCGATGGCCTGCCCCTTTTCGCTATCATAATTTGTGTAGAAAATGAACCCCTCGTGCGTAAACTTTTTAAGCAATACTACACGCGTTTTGGGGTAACCATCTAGCCCAATCGTTGCTACACCCATCGCATTTGCCTCGCTGATTTTAGCCTCATTATCTGCCACATAGAACCAATCTCTAAAAAGCTCCATTGGATTAGCTGAAACCTCGCTTTCAATCAGCTGAAATTTCTCATAACTTTTTCTGTAATTACTTAAATCTTGCTCCATCGCTTTTTATCAAATCCCAAAAAATTGATTTACTATACTTTGCGTATATTCATTTGAAAACTTTGTTTTCTTAAATCCTTTTAAGGAAACGATTCCTTGCCCATCAATGGCTACAAAAGCTTCATCTGCCTTGGTTACCGCAAAGGGGAATACGCCACCCTCCTGCACCTCGTCGAATTCGGGCAACTTTTTAGCCGTATCTAGAATTTTATTTCGCAATACGCTTGATTTTGCGCCGTCCTCTATGGATGGGGTAGAAATTGTAGTCCCTTTTATGACAAAAATGCTCCCTTTCAAGCTACGCGCTAATTCCTTTTTATCGTTTTGGAGCAACAAATCTGAGAAATCATTTTCTTGGCAATAAATGCCTAAAATATGGTCCACAGGGCTTAAAAAATTAATTCTATCGAAAAATGTGTTTGGGACAAAAGACTCACGGTACAAATCCATCGGGTAATCCTCAAAACGATATAAATCCTGAATTTCGTGTGCTCTTACAACAAAATTAATTTTATTTTTATGGTACAAAATATCAAATCTTACACCTAAATTTTCTTGGACAAATTCCTCTAATAACTGATCGATTTGATTTTCAAAGAATTCTGGCGTAAAGCTCAAAGGAATTTCGACACGGCTCATACGCATAGCCGCCATTAGATTAAAATAATGCTGCTCTGCAAATAATATTTTATGCGAGGCTACTAGCAATTTCTCGGTAATGATGAGCCCATTTTGAAAAAAATCATTGCTTAAATCTAGCTGAGCCTCTGCTGATTGAATGATATTTCCATTAAAATTAATCATAATTATACTTTTAGGTTAAGAACCTATGATGTGTTTCAAATCCTCTAATTGACTAAACCACAAATCTTTGGCCTCCTCCAATTCATCTTCCTCAGCAAAATCCGTTACAATCAACGAGACATCTCCCGTTAATTCATCTTCCTGAATTTTTAGCTCAAAATAATACTTAGAATCCTCATCTTGCTCCCAGCGGAAACGCACATATTCATCAAATTTTGAGCGAATTAGATGCGCCACCTCTTCATAATCGTCCCAAATAAAAGTGAATTTATCGCTTCTTGAGTTTACATTATCGGCAAACCACTCGGAAAGCCCCGATGGTGTTGATATATAATTGTATAAAAAACTTGGCGAGGCTTGTACCGGCACCTCCAATTCATACTTTTTCTTCGACATAGGATTTTAATTATTTTCGCAATATATAAATTAAAAATTATTTCGAAAAAAAGAAAATGAAAATAATTAATCTCAAAAATTTACATTTTCAATCAATTTTCTGAATTTCAAATATTTAAATACAACTAAAAATTGATAAATATGTTAATTATCAGTAAAAAATCATTGTATTTCAGAATTTATATAAGCGATTATTTGTTCAATTTCATTGGAGGCAAACCACCTAATATTTTCATCTTTTCGGTACCAAGTAAGTTGCCTTTTGGCAAATCGTCTCGTATTTTTCTTGATTTCCTCAATGGCAAAGCCCAGAGAAATTTCTCCGTCAAAATAACGGAATAATTCTTTGTACCCCACGGTGTTTAAGGCGTTCAAATTTTTAAATTTATAAAGATTTTTAGCTTCTTCGAGCAATCCATTTTCAATCATAATATCCACTCTACGATTGATTCGGTCATAAATTTCCTCTCGAGATAAAGTAAGCCCGATTTTTATGACATTAAAATTCCTTTTTGATTGATTTTTGGCTAAAAAACCTGAGTAGGCTTTCCCCGTATGGCGAATAACCTCCAAGGCACGAATCACACGATGTGGATTTTGAATATCCACTTTCTCAAAATAGGCTAAATCTTTATTTTTCAATTCATTTTGTAAAAAATCTAGTCCTTTTTCGTTTAAATCAGAATTTAATTGCTCTCGCACACTTGGTGGAATATCTGGAAAATCATCGAGCCCTTGCGTAATGGCTTTTTCGTACAAACCAGAACCTCCTGCCATAATCAAAAAATCGTTTTTTTGGAAATATTCAGTTATAAATTCAATCGCATCGCGCTCAAAATCCCCTACCGAATAATCCTCATGAATACTCAACTGCTGAATAAAATGATGCTTAACTTGTGACAATTCATCTTCCGTGGGAACCGCTGTACCTATGCACATTTCCTTGTAAAATTGC
Organism: Ornithobacterium rhinotracheale; assembly: GCF_022832975.1. NCBI lineage: Bacteria > Pseudomonadati > Bacteroidota > Flavobacteriia > Flavobacteriales > Weeksellaceae > Ornithobacterium > Ornithobacterium rhinotracheale. The sequence goes on from NZ_CP094846.1 coordinate 1,695,990, forward strand.
CTACTATCACTTGAAATGATTTCTGTATTAAAATGTTTTGCAAGGGCAATGGCTGTTGCTGTTTTTCCAATAGCGGTGGGACCTACAATTACCACAAGATTCTTTGAATTCATAAACACAAAAATAAAAAAAAGAGGCTGAAAATGAAATTTCAACCTCTTTAGTATTATAAAAAATTAGAAAATTATCTTTTCTATGTGCAAATTAGATCGCTACTCTTACGAAATCTACGATTGTAACACCAGCTTTTTCTGAATTTACATAATCTTTTACAGAAACTTTGTCTCCCATGATGTATTCTTGGTTTACAAGTGTAGTTTCTTTAAAGAATTTGTTTAGTTTACCTTTAGCGATGTTGTCTAACATAGCTTCTGGTTTACCTTCTTGTCTTAATTGTTCTTTAGCAATTTCTACTTCTTTGTCGATAACTGCCTGATCTACTTTAGATTCATCTAATGCAATTGGATTCATAGCAGCTACTTGCATAGAAACATTTTTTGCAACTTCTGCAGCGTTATCAAAGCTTTCGCTAAGACCTACAAGAGCAGCAATTTTGTTTCCGTTGTGGATATAAGAACCTACAAATGGAGCTTCTAATGTTTCGAAGAATTTAATATCTAATTTCTCACCGATTACACCAGTTTGCTCAGTTAATTTATCAGCTACAGTCATTCCTCCCATTTCAGATGCAAGGAAATCTTCTTTAGAAGAGAAATTAAGTGCGTGGTTAGCAAACTCTTTAGCCAAAGCTACGAAACCTTCTCCTTTAGCAACGAAATCAGTTTCACAACCCAAAGCTACGATTGCACCTTTGGTGTTATCTGCATTGGTAGCAGCGATAACTGCACCTTCAGAAGTTTCTCTGTCAGCTCTTTTTGCAGCTACTTTTTGTCCTTTTTTTCTAAGGATTTCAATTGCTTTATCAAAATCACCTTCTGCTTCTACTAGGGCTTTTTTACAGTCCATCATACCAGCTCCAGTTATGTTTCTTAATTTGCTTACTTCAGCAGCTTTTACTTGATATGCCATGTTTTATATTTTAAAATTTGTTATACGAATGTACTATTTTATAATTTTTTAAAGTTTAAATAAACATTAAAAATTATTCTTCTTCGTTAGAAGATTCTGTATCTCCGTCTTTGTTTTGTTTTGCTTTTTCTTTTTCAGCTTTTCTTACAGATAAACCTTCTTTGATTGCATCTGTAACAGTTTGCATGATGATTTCGATAGATTTTGTAGCATCATCGTTTGCTGGGATTGGAAAATCTACTTCTCTAGGATCGGAGTTAGTATCCACCATAGCAAATACAGGAATGTTCAATTTTTGAGCTTCTTTGATTGCGATGTGCTCGTTTACAATATCTACTACGAATAAAGCTGAAGGAATACGAGTCATGTCTGCGATAGAACCTAAATCTTTTTCTAATTTAGCTCTTTGACGATCAACTTGTAATCTTTCTTTTTTAGATAAACTTTCGAAAGTACCATCTTTCTTCATTTTATCGATAGAGTTCATCTTCTTCACAGCTTTACGAATGGTAACAAAATTTGTCAACATTCCACCAGGCCAACGCTCAGTAATGTAAGGCATGTTTACTTCTGCAGAGTATTTAGAAACGATGTCTTTAGCTTGTTTTTTAGTAGCTACGAACAAAATTTTTCTTCCTGAAGAAGCCATTTGTTGAAGTGCATTACAAGCATCTTCTAATTTTACAGCTGTTTTGTGAAGATCGATGATGTGGATTCCGTTTTTCTCCATAAAGATGTAAGGAGCCATGTTAGGATTCCATTTTCTAGTTAAGTGTCCAAAGTGAACACCTGCTTCTAGCAATTCTTTTACGCTTTTTTTTGCCATTTTTTAATTGTTTTAAATTAGTTTACTTTCCGCTAATCAGCAATCAATCCAGTGGTGGTCATGACTTTACATCAATCGCCCGCTGCATTTGGATGCTAAACTAACCGGCTTTTGTTTTATTTTAATTATAATTTTTCAAATTAAATTTTGGAAAAATATTTATTAATTTAAATAGGAAAAGTTTGCCTAGCACGAAGACTAAGCAAACTGATTCTTTCTTCAAAAAATTGAAATATATTTTTCCAACAGAAGATTGATTAACGTTTTGAGAATTGGAATCTCTTACGAGCTTTCTTCTGTCCGTATTTTTTACGCTCAACCATTCTTGGATCACGAGTAAGCAACCCTTCTGGTTTCAACAATGCTCTAAACTCTTGGTTCACTTCGCAAAGTGCACGAGATAAAGCCATTCTAATAGCCTCAGCTTGTCCTGTAATACCCCCACCGTGAACAAGTACATTTACATCATACTGATCTTTAGTTTCAGTGATTACAAAAGGTTGTAATACTTTATATCTTAATACATCTGTACCAAAATAAGTTTCTAAATCACGACCATTGATAGTGATTTCTCCTTTCCCTTCTTGGATATAGGCTCTAGCAACAGATGTTTTTCTACGCCCTATTTTATGAGTGATAGCCATATATTTTATTTGAATTCGTTTATATCTATTGTTATTGGTTGTTGCGCAGTTTGCTCATGCTCTGCTCCTTCGTAAATCTTCACATTTTTAAGGATTGCTCTACCTAATTTATTTTTAGGAAGCATACCTTTAATTGCTTTTTCTACCAATCCAGTAGCATCTTTTGCAAAGAATTGCTTTGCCGTAATGCTTCTTTGCCCACCTGGAAATCCAGTATATCTTTGGTAAACTTTATCAGACCATTTATTTCCGGTCAAGTTGATTTTATCTGCATTTACGATTACTACATAATCACCACAATCTGCATGTGGGGTAAAATTAGGCTTATGCTTACCTCTTAGTAATTTAGCTACTTTAGATGCTAAACGCCCTAGAGACTGCCCTTCCGCATCTACCAACAACCACTCCTTATTAGCGGTTTGCTTGTTTGCTGATATTGTTTTATAACTTAGTGTATCCACCTTTTTGATTTTTAAATAATTATTATGTACTTTTGGATAAAATCGGGTTGCAAATGTAAGAAAAACTTTTAACCCTACAAATTTTTTTATACTTTTTATTTACAATCTTTTCCGGTGTCAGTTTTCACCTTCTACATTTAGTCTAAAAATATAGCAAAATCGGATTCTCCAAATATACATTATTGTATATATCGTTATAAATAAATGTTGAAATATTTTATTTTTTATTAAATTTGCCACTTATACATTTTAATTTACTACAATTTGAAAAAGTTTGCACTCATCGCGATTATCATCGTAATCATAGACCAAGTTTCTAAAATCTACATCAAAACACATTTTGGTATCAATAGCGAAGCCTTTGATATTTTTGATTGGTTTAAAATCGTGTTTGTGGAGAATCCTGGTATGGCATATGGCATGAACTGGGGCGGCCCACTCGGCAAGTCTCTTTTAGCGATTTTGCGCTGGGTAATGTGCGGGGCCATCGTTTGGGCAGTGACTATAGGACCGTGGAAAAAATACATGAAAAATAATTATTTCATCATTCCCATGTCGCTTATTTTGGCAGGCGCACTGGGCAATGTAATCGATAGCACTTTTTATGGCATAATGTTCGATTCAGGCACCACTTGGAACAGCGAATTGCATCAATGGAACCGCTGGTACCCTGGCGTTTCTCAATTAAATTTCGAAGGCTACGCCCCTCTATTCCAAGGTTGCGTGGTGGATATGCTGTATTTCCCTTTGTTTAATTACAATATCCCAGAGTCAATTCCAATCATTGGAGGAGCCAAAGGTGTTTTCTTCTCACCCGTGTTTAATGTAGCAGATAGTGCTATTTCTGTGGGCGGTGCTTTGCTTTTGATTTTCCAGAAAAAAGCATTTCATTAATTATTTATAAGATATAAAAACACAAAAGCTTTCTCCGCGGAGAAAGCTTTTATCGTTAATAACCAAATACATTTAATCCACATTATACTCCAATCGGATAGTGACGCTCGCTTCTTTTTCTTTGGAAGTTGTATTAAATGTTCCACCGTATGAGAAATCTTCGTCAGAGTTTGGTGCTGTAATTTGGATCACTCCCATAGACGCCTTTTTAAGTTTCCCAAGTTTGCTACCTGCATTATTTGCGATTTTTTCTGCACGCTCCTTAGCATCCTTGGTCGCATTGGCAATCATATCTTGTTTTACTTCAGCTAATTTGGTATAAAAATATTTAGGCGAAGACGATGTAAATTCAATTCCTTGATTAATGATTTCAGTGATGTCTCTTGACAAATTTTCAATTTTAGACACCTCATGGCTTTCAATCGAAACGCTTTGAGTCAATTCATAACCAGAAAACACTCGACGAGACGAACCATCTTTATTAGTTTCGTAATTGTAATCTTTCTCGATATCCACAGCCGAAAATACAATTTCTTCAGGTTTTACACCTTTGGAGGTCAAATAGTTGTTAATGACTTCCCTGTCGTTTGCCAAGGCATCATAGACTTCTTTTAAGTTAATGCCCGTGGTAGAAAATTTACCCGACCATGTGATTAAATCGGAGGTAAACTGCTTCGTTCCTAGTCCTGTAACAGAAATTGTGTTTTGTTTTTCGTTTCTGTTTTTTAGCGATACGCCAAAGACCCATGTTGCAATAATCAACCCAAGCACGGCGATGATTACTGAAATAACTAATTTACTTTTCATGACATTTTTTAAGATATTTAAATAATTGAGTTTAAATGTTAAAAACAATAATTAATAAAATACAACATTTAGACCAAAATCGTTTAAAAACGTTAAATTTTAAATTGTTTTTTAGTTAAATATTATTTATTTAAGTTTTTGCAATAAAATACAAAAATATACCCAAAAATAGGAATTTGTGTAAAAAGCAAAGATATCGTAACTTCGCCAAATTGTGGCAGCAATAGCCACCTAAACGAATATATTACATAACTTAAAGTTTCAATGAAAATTGTAAAATCTTACGAAAATCTTTTTCTCTGAGCCTACAATTTTTCATTAATAAAAAATATTAAAATGCGTGTATTAACTGGTTTACAAAGTACAGGAACGCCCCATTTAGGAAACATTTTGGGCGCAATTTTACCCGCCATCGAAATGGCAAAAGACGAGAAAAACGAAAGTTTTCTATTTATTGCAGATTTGCACTCTTTAACCCAAATTAAAGATGCCGAAGTTTTAAAAGAAAACACTTACCAAACGGCTGCCGCTTGGCTTGCATTGGGGTTAGATACTTCTAAGTCTGTATTTTATCGTCAATCAGATGTTCCACAATGTACCGAGCTTACATGGTATTTGCTAAACTTTTTCTCATACCAGAGACTGACTTTGGCGCACTCTTTTAAAGACAAAGCTGGGCGTCTAGACGATGTAAATGGCGGACTTTTCACCTATCCTATTTTAATGGCGGCAGACATTTTATTATACGACGCCAATGTAGTACCTGTGGGAAAAGACCAAATGCAACACCTTGAAATCACGCGTGATGTGGCTTCTCGTTTCAACCATTTAATGGGCGAAACTTTTGTGATACCAGAAGGAAAAACTAACGAAACCACAATGTATATCCCTGGTCTTGATGGCGAAAAAATGAGCAAATCTCGCGGTAACTACATTAATGTTTTCTTACCAGCAAAACAACTGAGAAAACAAATTATGAGCATTCAGACAGATAGCACACCGCTTGAGGAGCCAAAAGATTATGAATCTTGCAATGTTTTCAATCTTTATAAAACGATGGCAAGCGAAAGCCAAATCGCTGAAATGAAAGAAAATTACACCAGAGGTGGCTATGGCTACGGACACGCTAAACAAGCTCTTTTTGAACTGATTACTGAAAAATTTGGAGAGGCTCGTGAGAAATTCGACGCACTTTTAGCCAATCGTTCAGAAATTGATGAAGCACTAGCGCAAGGTGCGGAAAAAGCTAGCGTGATTGCCGACGAAACGCTGAAAAGAGTACGCGAAAAATTAGGTTACATCAATAAGTAATGTCAACCTTTTGCCCCTATCATAAAAAATATTTATGATTATATCATCAGATTATTTGTTGCAAATTAGAATAGTTTTAAATTAATCTGTAATTTTGTAAAAATAATTGACAAAAATCATGATTAAAGTTTCTCAACAAGCTAAAACCAAATTGGAGCAATTGCTCGCCGAGGAAGGAAAATCCTTTGAAAACGCTTATGTTCGCGTAGGTGTCATCAGCGGGGGATGTTCTGGCTTGTCATACAATTTAAGCTTTGATACAGAAAAAACTGAAAACGACAAATTATTTGAAGATAATGGCGCAAGAATTTTAGTCGATAAAAAATCTTTCCTCTATCTTGTGGGCACTACGCTCGAGTATTCGGGAGGGCTTAACGGGAAAGGTTTTGTCTTTAATAATCCTAATGCCAATAGAACTTGCGGTTGTGGTGAAAGTTTTTCATTATAACTTAAAAACCACATTTTCACTTATTTAACACAAAGAAAAACTATGTCAAAATATACAGAAGACGATTTAAGAGTAGAACTAGAATCTGGTAAAGAATACGAATTCGGCTGGACAACCGATGTGGAGTACGAAGAGTTTCCCAAAGGGCTAAACGAAGACATCATTCGTGAAATTTCTAAAAGAAAAAACGAACCTGAATGGATGACTGAATGGCGTCTTGAAGCTTATAGAATTTGGCTTACTATGGAAGAGCCTGAATGGGCTAATGTAAATTATGAAAAACCAGATTTCCAAGCAATTCAATATTATGCTGCGCCAAAAAAGCAAAAACAACTCAACTCGCTAGACGAGGTAGATCCTGAGCTTTTAAAAACCTTTGAAAAATTAGGGATTTCGCTTGAGGAGCAAAAAAGATTGAGTGGTGTGGCTGTAGATGCCGTAATTGATTCTGTTTCGGTGAAAACTACTTTTAGAGAAACTTTGGCAGAAAAAGGCATTATCTTTATGTCTATCAGCGAAGCAATCAAGGAACACCCAGATTTAGTAAAGAAATATTTGGGTAAAGTCGTTCCGCGTGGCGATAATTTCTATGCCGCTTTGAACTCTGCTGTTTTCTCAGACGGATCGTTCTGTTATATTCCAAAAGGTGTGAGATGCCCAATGGAACTTTCAACCTATTTCCGTATCAACCAAGCAGGAACTGGGCAGTTTGAGCGTACGCTTGTAGTGGCAGATGAGGGCTCTTATGTTTCTTATCTAGAAGGCTGTACAGCACCACAGCGCGACGAAAACCAATTGCACGCAGCCGTTGTAGAGCTTATTGCTATGGACGATGCCGAGATTAAATATTCTACCGTTCAAAACTGGTTCCCTGGGAACGAAAACGGAAAAGGTGGAGTTTATAACTTTGTAACTAAGAGAGCTTTGGCTGAGAAAAACGCAAAAGTTTCTTGGACTCAGGTAGAGACAGGTTCGGCTGTTACTTGGAAATACCCAAGTTGTATTTTAAAAGGCGACAACTCAATTGGGGAATTCTACTCAATTGCGGTTACCAACAATTACCAACAAGCCGATACGGGAACTAAGATGATTCACCTTGGGAAAAATACCAAATCAACGATTATTTCTAAAGGTATTTCTGCAGGTAGATCTCAAAACAGCTACCGTGGTCTTGTGAAAGTAGCTAAAAATGCGAGCAATGCGAGAAACTTCTCTCAGTGTGATTCATTACTAATGGGTAATAAATGTGGTGCACATACTTTCCCTTACATCGATATTAAAAACAGTACGGCTAAACTTGAGCACGAAGCGACTACTTCAAAAATTGGTGAAGACCAAATTTTCTACTGCAACCAGCGTGGAATCGATGAAGAAAAAGCAATTGCACTCATTGTTAATGGATTTAGCAAAGAAGTATTAAAAAAACTTCCTATGGAATTTGCCGTAGAAGCCCAAAAACTGCTCGAAATCAGTTTGGAAGGTAGTGTTGGATAATACCAAAAAAATCAAATTATACATTTTATAAAGTCGTTTTCATTTCAAAAACGGCTTTATTTTTTATCTTTACCAAAATTTAAAATCATGAATATCGATACTATAATATTTGATTTCGGTGGTGTTTTAGTAGACTGGAATCCTCGTTATGTTTTCAAAAAATACTTTGACAACGAAGAAGAAATGGAATGGTTTCTTGCCAATGTTTGCACCAATGAATGGAACATGGAACAAGATCGCGGAAGAAGTTTTGCCGAAGCTACCAAAATCCTTCAAAATCAATTTCCTGAACATAGCGAAATGATCGCTAAATTCTATGGAGAATGGGAAGATATGTTGAAATCTGACATTCCTGGAACGGTAGAAATTTTGAAAGAATTACACCAAAAATATCCTTTATACGGACTCACCAATTGGTCTGCCGAATCGATTGACATAGCCTACAACCGATATGATTTCTTCTCGCTCTTTAAAGGAATTGTAGTTTCGGGCGAAGAAAAACTCATCAAACCTGAACCTGAAATTTATCAAGTTTTGCTTAATCGCTATGACTTAACACCCGAAAAATGTTTGTTTATTGACGATAATTTGGACAATGTAAAAGCTGCACAAGCACAAGGCATAAACGCCATTCAATTTACAACGCCAGAAAAACTGAGAAAAGATTTAGAAGATTTAAACTTATTATAAAAAATGGGATTATTTAATATTTTTAGTTCAAAGAATAAAAGCATCAAAGCCCTCGAAATTAACGAAGCCAATTTTAATCAAGAAATTGCCGAAAGCAATTTGCCCGTTGTGCTTGACTTTTACGCCAGCTGGTGCCAACCATGCCAAGTGATGAGCTCGCTGATTACTCGTTTGGTGAAAGAAAATCAAGATTTAGCCCAAAAAGTAAAAGTAGGAAAGGTTGATATCGAAGCCAATCCACGCTTGGCCGAAATGTTTAAAATTCGTAGCACGCCAAGTCTTTTATTCATTCATAAACAAAGCGTTTTAGAACGCTCTTCGGGACTTCTCCCCTACAACGAATTGCTTCAAAAAATACAAGATTTTGCCGAAGACTTTGAAACCGAAGATTAAAAAATTTAGAAATATAAAAAGCGCGAGATACTTTGTATCTCGCGCTTTTTAGTTTAGAGCAAAAATCCATTTTTAGGCATTTTTCTCTTTTCTTTTTTTATAAAAATAGAAACCGCTACCCAGAATCAATAAGGCAAAAATCACATTGCTTGCCAAAGTGATTGTAGAACCTAATTGAATGGATTTTGGTTCAAATTTGAAAACAATTTCGTGCTTGCCTTTAGGGATTTCAAGCCCGCGAAGGAAATAGTTGGTCTGCACGATGGGTGCTTCTTTTCCGTCGATGCTGGCTTGCCAACCTTTGTCATAAAACACTTCAGAAAATACCGCAAAACCATCATTGGCATTCTCGCTAGTATAATGGATTTCAAATGGTAAATACTTTGTCAATTCAATATTAGCATTGGCAGAAGAATAATTTTTATTCGCTGAAAAATTATTAACTACCGCTTGATTTTTGATGTCGATTTGTCCAATTTTCACAATAGACTCGTTGTCGTCTTTAGCCTCTAAAACTTGTTGCACAAACCACGCATTTCCTGCAGGATTTGGATTTTTCATCACCTGCGGTTCTTGCGGATTGCCCACAATCACATAGCGTGTATTGAGCATATTTAAGATGTTTTCGAGCGAACGATTGCTTAAGCCCAATTGTTTTTTCTGGATAGAATCACTTGTAAAATAGACATCTATGATATTTTGATAATTCTGCAATTTAGCTCCATGGTATCCCCCAATCGCATTGACGAAATAAGATGTAGAAGCATCATTAAATGTATTGACTGCTCGATTAAACACACGATAATGCCCTTTGTCGTTTTCTTTGATTTGGTTTAAAACACTATTCATTGGGATTTTGTATGCAATCTGCATCACCATCGGATTGCCTTGCGCCGCCTGCATCATGCGATCGGTCATTTGTGTAGGAAACGGATTTTTCACCCATTGTGCAGGGATAAAGTTTTCGTCGTTTAAGTATCGTTTATCCACACCCCAAACATCAATTAAACTTAAAATGGCAATACCCGCAATCACGATTTCTTTGTGTTTTAAAACCTTGAATTGATACAATAAAAACAAACCTAAAGTGAGCACCACAAAAATAATTGTACGCAAAGTATCTGCTTTAAACATCGCAATTCTATCCGCTTTAATGCCTTTTGCCATGGCCTGTGGCAATTGCGCATCTATCTCAGATGTAAACGAGAACATACTACCGCCCGCCACATACAAAATCACTAAAAATGCCACAACGCCACCGCCTGCATAATACAAGATTTTTTTCTTTGTTTCTTCGCTTAAAGTTTTATCTTTAAAATAACGATATACTGCCAATGCACCTAACAATGGCATGGTAAATTCCGCCATGACAAGTATTGAAGAAACAGCTCTAAATTTATCATAGAACGGCACAAAATTTATAAAGAAATCAGTGATAGGCATAAAGTTTTTGCCCCAAGCAAGGATAAAACTCAACAGCGTAGCACTTAAAAGCCACCATTTGTATCTTCCTTTAACCAAGAATAAGCCCAAAATAAACAAAAATACAACCACCGCACCTTGATAAGCTGGACCACTTGTAAATGGCTGATCGCCCCAATAAGTTGGGATAGCACTAATGTTTTGACTCATAGAAGCTAAAGCTTGCGGGTAAATTTCTTCGTATTTGGCTTGAGGATTTTGCGCTGCATATTGTGCCGCCACTTCGCCCGCCGCTTGCTGAACAGATTCTTGCAAATTCTTTTTATAAGTTTCTGGCTCGGTAGAACCTCCACCCATAAAATTAGGGATAAAAAGGTTTAAGGTTTCTAGTTTCCCGTAGCTCCAAGCCGTGATGTAATCTTTGTTTAAGCCAGCATGATTGCTATGCTCATTTTGCAACAAAGTTACATTGTTTTTGCCACGGGTGCTTAATTTTCCGTACTCATAAGTGGCTAAATAATTGGTGCTATTTAAGCCTAATGCTAAAAACAATGCCACAACGCTTAGCCCTAGCGAAATTCCAAATGCTTTGATTTGTTTTTGTTTAAAGGCTTCTACCCCTTCAAAAATGACAAATAATCCCATGACAAAACCGAAATAATAAGTCATTTGTGGGTGATTGGCATTTAGCTCCAACGCCATAAAAAGTGTTGTGAGCAAAAGCCCTAAAATATATTTTCGCTTAAATAAAAGAATAATTCCAGCGGCTAATGGCGCAAAATAAGCAATGGCGTGCGCCTTGGAATTGTGCCCTGCCTCGATAATGATGACGAAATAAGTGCCTAAGCCAAAGAGAAATGCACCCATTAGTGCATATTTCCAATTTTTAAACAATACCAAACCGAGTATAAAAAATCCCGCCAAAAGCAAAAACATGTAATCGGCAGGACGCGGCAAAAAGCGTAAAACTTGGTCTATTTTCTTAATCACATTGTATTGGTAGCTCGCCCCCGTTTGATAAGTGGGCATACCGCTAAACATGGCATCGCTCCAGTACACATTTTCGCCCGTAGCTTTTTGATACTGGTGCATGCTCTCGGCACTACCTTTGTAGTTTACGATATCGGGTTGCAACAAAGCTTGATTCCCGCTGATAACGGGCATGTTGTATGCCAAAGCCACAAGGGCAATCAGCACGATAGAAATTAACCCAAAAATTATATTTTTATTTAGTTTCATCCTCTTCAATTTCTTCGTAATCTACCGTTTCGGCATCTACATTATACTTTGATTTTTCTACTTCTTTTGTTTTAAAGATACGCACATCTCGGTCTTCGTTTCGTCTGCGAGACGAGGATTTTTTGATGGTTTTTCGGTAGTAATCGTACATAAAATATAGAATTACTCCAAGCAATACTAATTTCAAAATAGGTGTCATTTAATTTTAAGTGTAAAATAGCTAAAAAACGAATTTAATAAAAAAAGGAACAAACTCAAACACTTTATGAGCGTTTAAGCCAGTTCCTTTTGCTTTCAATCTCAAATAATTATTTATTATTGATTTCTGTATGAGTGTTTGTGGTAGACGAGAAATTCATTTTTTGTCCTTGATATTCCTGAGTTTCTCTCACTACTTCTTTTCTCTTGATGTCTGCAGAAGAAATCCAGCCCGATTTTTGGTCTAATTTAGCCAAACCGTCTACACTTCCCTCTAGACTTCTGTACAACTTCACTCCTTGCGGATTTGATTGCGAATCGCTTCCTTTGCTACTTCCATCGATTTTGATGTCTACTACACCATTATCGATAGATGTTAAAGTATAATTCATAGTAGATTTAGCCTTATCTGTTCCTTCAGATTTGCTCCATTTTTCGCCTAGTTTCACGGCTTTTTTGGGGTAGAAAGAAGTCGATTCATCAAAAATTGTTTGGATTGCTGTGATGTTTAATGTTTGGCTCAACACTTGGTCTAGCCCATCTTGTTCTTCTTTGCTTAAATCTTTTTTAAGTTCTTCTTTCACTGCATTTCTCACAGGCAATAGATTGGTTACATCAATCACTTTGCCATTGCGAGTAATTTCCATTTTAAAGACTTTTCCTACGATAGCTTTATTGAATTCCCATTGTCTTGCAGCGCCTTTGTCGGTTGGTTTTTCTGCATCGGTATCAAACCCAATAGTCTTTTTATCGTTTTTATTTTCTTCTTTGAAACGAGTAAATTTCACATCCAGCACATAAGTACTATCTTTTACTTGCGCCACGGTGTAATCAAGTGCAGTAGTAGAAGTCTGTTTCACCGTTTGGCTTTGCTTCCCGTTCGACTGAGTCATGGTAGCATTATTGGTAAGGCTAAACGGATAAGTTTTTCCTTCTTCTAAATTAAAGGCAAAAACATACTCATCTTGTGCATTTTTGGTGAATGCTTCTGCTGGAACTTCTTTTTTTACTTCGGTTTTTGTCGTTTCGTTGGTTGTGGTGGTTGTATTTTCTTTTTTACAAGAAAAAGCCAAAGTCACAATCGAAAGCGCTATTATTGATTTTTTCATACTTTTAATTTCAATATTTAATGTATTGCAAATATACAATTTAGTTTTTAACATTTAGAACGACAAGAAATTATTTTAAAATTTCGCGTCCTATCACTAGTTTTTGGATTTCTGTGGTCCCCTCTCCTATGGTACACAATTTTGAATCTCTAAAGAATTTTTCCACAGGGAAATCTTTGGAATAACCATATCCGCCGAAAATTTGCACCGCATCGGTAGCGATTTCCACACAAGATTCTGAAGCATACCATTTAGCCATGGCACCTTCTTTGGTCATTTTTAGATTTTTCTGCTTCATTTCGCAAGCTTTCAAAATCATTAATTCAGAAGCGTGAATTTTAGTTGCCATTTCTGCCAATCTAAAATTAATAGCTTGGAAATTAGCAATTGGCTGACCGAATTGTTTTCTTTCCTTAGCATATTGCAACGCTGCTTTATAAGCCCCTTTTGCAATACCCAAAGCCAAGGCTGCAATCGAGATTCTCCCGCCATCTAAAATGGCTAAAGCCTGTCTGAACCCGTCGCCCACATTGCCCAAACGATGCGAATCTGGCACGCGTACATTATCAAAAATCAATTCGGCTGTTTCCGAAGCACGCATACCTAATTTATTCTCTTTTTTACCAGAAGTAAAGCCTGGCATTCCTTTTTCTAGCACAAAAGCGGTTGAATTGCCCGAAGTTCCCACCTCGCCCGTACGCGTCATAATCACGGCAATATCGCCAGAAATCGCGTGTGTAATGAAGTTTTTCGCTCCATTAATCACCCATTCATCGCCATCTTTCACGGCTGTGGTACTCATTCCTCCCGCATCAGATCCCGTATTGTGTTCTGTAAGCCCCCAAGCACCTAGCACTTGTCCAGATGCCAATTTTGGAATCCATTTTTGTTTTTGCTCCTCGTTCCCAAAAGTCAAAATATGATTAGTACAGAGTGAGTTATGCGCCGCCACCGACAATCCAATGGAAGGATCTACTTGAGAAATCTCGTCGATAATGTCCACATACTCCTCATAACTCAAGCCCGAACCGCCTAATTCTTCTGGCACTAATACGCCCATACAGCCCATTTCGCCCAATTCTTTAAACAATTCTACAGGAAAATGTTGTGCCTCGTCCCACTCCATCACATGGGATTTAATTCTTTGTTCGGCAAAACTTCTAATGGCTTCTACAATGATATTTTGTTCTTCTGTTCTTTCTCTCATTTTCTCAAAATTTTCAATCAAATTTTAATATATATTGATTTTTTAGCTGGGTTAAAAGTTCGATATTATCAATCTTCAATTTTTCAAAATCTGCGACTGATTCAAACTTGCCCATAAAACTCCGAAATTTAAGAATATTTTTAGCATCTGCCTCACTAAATCCTATTTTTAACCAATCTTTTAAAGTCATTTCATTGGGATACAAAATCATATTTTGCTGCTTTTTCTGAGGTGCAGACTTCGTTTTGGGCAGAATAATAAAATCTTTTATTTGATTAAATTTAAAATCATTAATAACATAGCAATCCTTAATTTGTTGTAAATTCTCAAATTCACCGCCCAAAATTTTATCTCTGTACTTAATTATAGCTTGGGCTTGTTTTTCTGAAAAGCCCAGCTGTTCCCATCCTTTTTGATCTAATGAATTCGGATTAAACTTTGAAATTTCAGGGCGTTTTTGCTCTCTAAAAGTCTTGGGCGTTTTAAGCTCGGCAGACACGGCTACCTTCCTCAACTGAATGTATGGCAAAAGCTCCTGAAACTTTTTCTCACTCACTACATAGCATTTAGCAAAATCCTCTGGCGTGCTAAAATTTCCTCCCAGCGAATAACGGTACTTTTCTATGATTTCCGCCTGCTTTTTTGAAAAGCCTAATTCCTGAAAGCCCGCTGCATCTAAGGCATTCGGGTTAAATTTTTCTAAATGAACTTTGGGCGCTTTTTGCTCAATATTTTCAGTTTGGGCTAAATAATTTTGCACCTCGGCGGGGAGCGGCGAAACGCTGCCCTCTGGTAAAAATTGAGGTATAAATTCAAGCCCCAAAAGCCCTACAATAACCAGCAGACCAAGTGCAATGAAAGCTCCTCGCTGCTCCTTACTGACTGAAAAATGCTGAAAAAAATCCCTCAAAATGTGTTTTTTAATTATAAATCAAAGACTGATTTTCTTTTTTTAATAAAGCCATCTTTCACCCAAAGAAAAAATGCCATAATTAAATAAAAAACAAAGGTGATTCCTAATGTGGCAAAAGATAAATAAATGAAAAGCAAACGCAATTTGGCGGCACGCATTCCGAGCTTGTCCGAAATACGAGAAATTACCTCAAATCCGTGAGCTTCCATTTTGATTCTTAAATCGTCTAGCATGATTTTAAAACTTGATTTCCAATGTTACAAGATAAACATTTTTTGTGATTGCAAAAACTTTTTTTCAATTCTAGCAAGGCTTGGCTATCTTGTGCATTTTCAATTTTAATTCCTAAATTTTTAAAATTCAATAAAATAGAGTTTTCTTCGGCTGGAATTTCGGCATAAGCCTCTAAAAATTTTTCCACATCAAAATCGGCTTGATTTTTCTCAAATAAAAACAAAATCGGATACCAAACATTGATTAAGATTAAATGAATCAACGATTTGGATATTTTTTTAGTCGTTTTTCGTTTGCTTTCTACGCCTATTTTATAATGATTATCCCAATATTCGCTCGTGGAAAATCGCTCAAAAATGGTGTAAAATTCTTTTAAATTCCGTGCCGATTGTAGCAAAGAAAACATTTGGTGCGTTTTGCAATAAATCCCTGCTAATTGTGCAATCCTCAGCGTAGGAAAGCTCGGCGGGCGCAATCGTAAAAACTTAAATAAATGATTGGAAACGGGCGACAATTGATGTTTATGCCGAATAAAATCATAGGATTTTTTCAACGCAATGCTATAATCATCTTGTGGCTCTTCCAGAAATCCCGCTTGCCCTAAAAGCAATGCCTCGGCTTCTCCATGATTGGCACGCAACACTCTGAAAGGAAAGGATTTAGCCAAAATCCGCATAGGCTCAACATTGATTTTCAGACCAAATGCATAGCTTAATTCTTCAAACAAGAGAGCCTCCCAATCGCCTTTTAGAAACTTCAATCGCTGATTAAGCTGCTCTGCTTTGCGCTCTAATCTGCTGATGAATAGGCGCTCGGTAAAAGTTTTCAGATAAAAGGAATCTAGTGTGCCTATGAATTTTTCGCACGGAATAAAGTTAAAATTTTCTTGTAAATTTTGATACCGCTCAATGGTGGCTTGCGGCAAATATTTTTTTAGCTCCAATGTTGGAAAGGCTCCTAGGGAAGCGCTGTAATCATCTTCGAAAACAAGGTGCAAAATAATGTTTTGATAATTATCATCTTGCTGGTGTTTATACTGAATCCAGTCTGAGGATTTTATATGAATTTCCACATTGCCCACCCATAAAATTCCGTTGATTTTCAGTTTTGCATTGGTGAAATCTGGGCCTGCATTCTCGTTTCTTTCCCCTGGGGATATTACCTCAATTTGCTCCCCTTCTGTGGATAGCAAAGGCGCTTCTTTACTCCACAATTTAAATTTCCATATGTAGTAAAGAAACGCCTCGCTTATCATTTTCTATTATTTTTTATATGGCTTCTTCGCCTTTCATTTTTTCGGCGTTTTCAGCTAATTTAAGAGAATCTATCATCTCCTGAATATCTCCATTCATAAAGTTATCAAGATTGTAGATTGACTTGTTGATTCGGTGGTCGGTTACGCGCCCTTGTGGGTAATTATAGGTGCGTATTTTGGCTGAGCGGTCGCCCGAAGATACTAGCGAACGGCGCTGTGCGGTACGCTCACTCATGATTTTTTCAAACTCGATTTCGTACAATTTGGTGCGTAGCATTTGTAGAGCCTTCTCACGGTTGGCGTGCTGTGAGCGAGACTCTTGACACTGAATCATAATTCCTGTGGGCTTGTGCGTTAATTGCACTTTGGTTTCTACCTTGTTTACATTCTGCCCTCCTGCACCACTTGAACGCGCAGTTTGGTACTCTAAATCTGCGGGGTTAATTTCCACATCTACCTCCTCCGCCTCTGGCAACACGGCCACTGTGATAGCCGAAGTATGCACACGCCCCTGAGACTCGGTTTCTGGCACACGCTGCACGCGGTGTACTCCACTTTCGAATTTCATAGTTCCGTATACAGAGTCTCCACTCACTTCTAGTACTAATTCTTTGTAGCCTTTTACGCCGCCCTCTGTGGCGTTTAGGACTTCAAAGCTCCAATTTTTATTTTTAAAATACATAGAATACATTCGGAAAATGTCTTCCACAAAAATCGCGGCTTCATCGCCTCCCGTGCCTGCCCGCAGCTCCACTATTACATTCTTATCATCTTCTGGGTCTTTGGGAATTAAGAGGTACTTCACGCGCTCCTCTATTTCTGGAATGGCCGCTAGCGCGCTATCTTTTTCCTCCTTGGCTAGCTCCACCATATCCCTATCCTCGGCTGATTCTATGATTTGATTGGCCTCGGCTAGCAGGTTTAATTGAGCTTCATATTCTTCCTTTGCTTGTATAATTTCACGCAAATCTGAGTACTCCTTATTTAGCTTGGCGTAGCGCTGGTGGTCATTGATTACATCTGGCTGAATAATTAAATCAGCGATTTCATCAAAGCGTTGCTGTATTCCTTGTAGTTTCTCTATTAAGTCTGACATAGATTGAATTTCTTTGAAAATGGCTACAAAATTACGGATTTTATTTCAAATTCGTTTAGCCCTTGTTTTGAGCTAAATTATCCATCAATCTTTCAAGAAAATTGGACAAAGGGCGCTTGACCATCATCTCAATCATCGGGTTAAACTTTCCGCTGAAATCTATATAAACCTGTGTTTGGACATCGCTCACGGGTTCCAGCACAAGCCTCATTTCATAATTAAAACTTTCGTTGGGCGACTCAAATAAAATGTAATTTGGCTCCCCCGCCTCTTTTAGCCTCAGCCCCACACGCGGCATTCCGCTCAACTGAAAATCAAAGCCTTGCCCATCTTCATATAGATGAAATTGTGTATTCTCTGGCATCAAGGCTTGGTAATTGGCGGGCTGGGCTAATTCTTGAAAAACTTGCACTTGTGGCTCATTTATAGTAATTTTTTTGCTCTCGAATTTCATTTTTTCATTAATTTTATGGCTTAAAATCGTAAAGCTACAAAAATGTTCAGAGTTTTTATCAATAATGTAGAAGTTTCTTTCGCTAAAAAAGCAAGCAAAAAGCCTGATTGCTTAAATATCTTGGCTGAAAATCCCAACGCCTTTCAGCATATTTACGACCTCTGCACGCTTGAAAGGGGCGAGAAGAAAGTGGCGTTCCGCGTAGTGTCTCAAAACCCTAAAAACACTTTTAAGGACTTTAAAGCAAGTTTTGAAAACATCAGAGCGGCAGGCGGAATTGTGCTTAATCAAAAAGGGGAAATTCTAATGATTTTCCGCCTCAACACTTGGGATTTGCCCAAGGGTAAAATCGAAAAAGAGGAAGGGAAACGAATGGCCGCTCTGCGCGAGGTGGAGGAAGAATGCGGCATCTCTGAATTGGAAATCATTAAAAAATTACCGAAAACCTACCATATGTACCCCCTGCGGGATAGAGCCATTTTTAAAACCACCTACTGGTATGAAATGCGCTACAATGGCAACGATGCGCCCACGCCTCAGACTGAGGAGGCTATCTCCCAAGCTCAATGGTGCGACTTATCTTTTGTGTGCGATGTGCTGAAAAATCAATCCACTTATAAGAATATTGAGATTTTGCTGAAAAGTTATTTAAAAGGAATTTAAAGCTAAATAAAGTAAGGGCTTACCTCGCTAAAAATAACGCAAGCCCCTCCTTACTAAATACTCAGCCAATTCCCTCAGCGGAATTGGCTTTTTCTTATATACAATACGGGGGATACGCTCCGTCTAGTGCGAGTGTGCCGCTCCGTCTAGTACGAGTGTGTCGCTCCGTCTAGTGCGAGTGCTTAAAAAAGGCTTTAAAACAAAATCGCCCTGACGAGGTCAAGGCGATTTCATTTATCAAAATTAAGCAAACAATATTTACATTCTCTGCGGCACTTTTATGCCAAGCAATTGGAGGGATTTCTGGATTTTTACCGCTACTTGCTCTGCTAAGTGTAGGCGCACTTGTTTTTGCAACTCGGTATCGGCATTTAGAATGCTATGATTTTGATAGAATGAATTGAATTGCTTTACCAAATCATATACATAATTAGCTACTAATGCGGGGCTTAACTCTTGTGCCGCTTTGTTTACAACCTCTCGGTATTCGTTAATGGCTTTAAGCAAATCTTTTTCGATAGTACTGAATTTATACTCGCTCATATCCACTGGCTGCGGCTGCTCTTTGCGCAATACGGACTGGATTCGCACATAGGCGTATTGGATGAATGGCCCTGTGTTCCCGTTAAAATCAATGCTTTCCTTAGGGTTAAACATAATTCGTTTTTTAGGGTCTACTTTTAGGATAAAATATTTAAGCGCCCCTAGCCCTATGATTTCATACAGCTCCTCTTTTTCTGCCTCGGTAAGCCCTTCTAATTTTCCAGCTTCGGCGGCGATGTCTTTGGCTGTTTGCTTCATTTCATTCATCAAATCATCTGCATCGACTACTGTACCCTCGCGGGATTTCATCTTGCCATCTGGCAAATCTACCATTCCATAGGACAGGTGGTGTAGCTGGGCTGCCCAATCAAAGCCTAATTTCTTTAATATTAAAAATAAAACTTTGAAATGGTAATCCTGCTCATTGCCCACCACATAGGTTAGGCCATCTATGTGATAATTTTTAAATCGCTCTACGGCGGTGCCTAAATCTTGTGTGATGTAGACGGAGGTGCCATCGGCGCGCAAAACTAGTTTTTCGTCTAATCCCTCGCTAGTTAAATCTATCCAGACTGAGCCATCTTCTTTTTTAAAGAAAACACCTTTTTCCAAACCTTGATTCACCAAATCTTTACCGAGCAAATAAGTTTCGCTCTCGTGCTGCACTTCGTCGAAGTTTACGCCAAGACGCTCATAGGTTTCATCAAATCCTTTGTACACCCAATCGTTCATCGTAGCCCAAAGTTGGCGCACTTCGGGGTCATTAGCCTCCCACTTTCTGAGCATTTCTTGTGCTTCTAGGAATATAGGGGCGGTCTTTTTTGCCTCCTCTTCGCTCACGCCTTTTGCTACCAAATCTTTCATCTCTTGGCGGTATGCTTGGTCAAATGCTACATAGTATTTCCCCACCAAGTGGTCGCCCTTCGTATGCGCACTTTTGGGGGTTTCTCCATTACCAAATTTTTGCCACGCTAGCATAGATTTGCAGATGTGAATTCCGCGGTCATTTACAATTTGTGTTTTAATCACTTCATTGCCCGCAGCCTTTAAAATCTCGGCAACGGAATAGCCTAGTAAATTGTTTCTAATATGCCCTAGGTGCAACGGCTTATTGGTATTGGGCGAAGAGTATTCTACCATTAATTTTTGTTGAATGGCTGGCGTTTTTTCACCCTCCGTTAATTGCTGTAAATATTCTGCAAAAAACTTTTCTGAAAGCACAAGATTCAAAAATCCTTTCACGACATTGTAGCCAGAAAAAAGATTTTTTTCCATCAAAACTTCACCTATCATTTCGCCCGCTTGCTCTGGTTTGGTTTTAAGCAAACGCACCAATGGGAAAACGACCAAGGTGTAGTCTCCCTCAAACTCTTTTCTCGTAACTTGAATTTCTACACTCTCTGGCGAAAGCTGAAATTTCTCCTTTAGCGTGTCTAAAATTATCTCGGCTATATGTTGTTTTATGTTCATTTATACCAAATTTCTATATTAACCTTTTACTTTAATTAAACCTACTTAAAAATCTGAAATTCAATTAAATATTTAATTTTAATTAAAATATAAATTTAATCGATTTTTGGGTTTAAATTCAGGGGTTCAAAAATACAATAAATTATAGTTTTTGCAAAACATATCCTCACCCGTTTTCTTTCCCCTCTATTCAAATTAACTTTGCATTGTCTTGATAATTTGTGTTCTCGGTTTACACATTATAGATAGGCGCTGTTTTGTCTAAAACTTCTTTTAATTCTTTGGCTGCTTGGCAATAGCGTTGAACATCTATACTATCTGGGCGAAGTTCTAATATTTCTTCTCGACGTTTTACAAATTGGTCTATAAATTCTTGATAATTGCTATCATTACACAATCTTAATATTGCTGCCTTCTTAAATTGCCAAAACTGCCCTAATATCTCTGAAAGTTCTTCTCTTCTTTCTTTGCCCTTTATATATTCGTACAATACCGTTAAATCTTTCCATTTTTCATAGAAAGGTGTAAAATATTCGTAATAAAAATGGTCAAATAAATTACAAATTTCTATAACTTTTCGTTCGCTATCAATTAAAATGCCCTCTGCTGGAAGCCTATATTTTTTATAGTTTCTCGTCATAATAGTATTATAAATATCTTTGGGTTTTACAGCCGTAATTTTATTTTTATATAAAATTTTTGCAACTATATTTTCAATTAATACTATTTGATTACAATTAACAAAACCGTAAAAATGATTAGTTTCATATATTATAGATAAAAATCTAATACCAATGGTTATATCATTTTTTATTTTACTATAATACAATTGTTCTGCTGTTTTGTCTTCTTCTTTTTTTAAATGAAATCCTTCACTGATAAGAAATGAATTTATATAATTGACTACTTTTGCTCTATACATTATTTTAATCTCTGAAATTAATTTCGTTCATATTTATTGGTGGTCTTTTAATGCCTTCTCCTTCACTGATGATTTTATATACATCTTCTCGGTAGATACACACTTTTACAACTTTAAATAAATCCACTATTAAACCAAAAAAAGAAACCGCAACTCGTGGAAGCAGTTTCAAAAAAAATGTATTTTTTAGTATTTTTTGTGGTGATACATATACTGCACCATTCCATCGGCAAGACCTATTTTTGGCACATGCATCTTTTTAGCTTTGGCAAATTTCATTACCGAAGTATAGATTTCCAACGCTGGAACGATAACATCTCCACGGTCGGGTTTCATGTTGTATATCGACAAACGATCTTCGAAATCCAAAGCACTTAAAATCTTTCTTTGTTGGTTCAAATAAGTAAAGCTGAGCGCTTTCTTTTTACCCGAATATTTGAAAATATGGTTGATGTTCCCCCCCGAACCAATCATCTCGATATTGCCTAAATCTTTACAATTTTCAATCACCCAAGGTTTCACTTCTTTTACCAAATAAGAAGCATCTACCTTGCCATTGAGCCAGCGCACCGTTCCCACATCAAACGAACGGGTATTGAGCACTTTTCCGTGCGCCAAAACGGTGAGCTCGGTACTCCCCCCACCTACATCGATATATAGATAGGAATTCTTATCATTTACATATTCTTTTAGCTCGGTTTCAAAAATGATTTGCCCTTCTTTTTGTCCGTCGATAATTTCTAAATCCACGCCTGCTTTTTCACGGATTTTTTTCACGACTTTCTTTCCATTTTTCACTTCGCGCATGGCAGAAGTGGCAAAGGCAGAATAGCCTTGCACTTGGTGCACATCCATCAAAAGTTTATAAGCTGTCATGGCTTGGATTAGTCTTTTTTCGTTTTCTTCGGAAATTTCACCTCGCACAAAGGCGTCTTCTCCCAAACGAATCGGCACACGCACCAAACTGGTTTTGTTGAATGTTACACGACCTTCTTCATCGTAAATGGCACTTACCAAAAGCCTTACGGCATTTGACCCTATATCTATTGCGGCTAATTTAGTTATTTTCATTGTACAATTTTTTATAATATTCGTAAATACTAATTTGCGAACGATTTTCTGGCAAATCGTTGCTTTGATATATTTCGTCTTGTGTGTTGTTTTGGATTCTACCTTTGACATTGTCGTTAAAACTTAATTCAAAAGTATCCATCACTTCTTTCTTCAACTCAGGATCATAGATAGGGCAGCCTACCTCCACACGGTGATCGATGTTACGCGTCATCATATCGGCAGACGAGATATAAACTTGGTCATCTCCCCCGTTTTTAAACCAATAAATACGCGGATGCTCCAAGAATTTATCTACCACGCTGATGGCTCTGATGTTTTCGCTCATACCTGGAATACCAGGGATTAAGCAACAAATTCCGCGGATTACCAATCGCACCTCTACCCCTGCTTGGCTGGCTTGATACAGCTTATCAATCATTTTTTTGTCTGAAAGGCTATTGGCTTTGATATTGATTTGCGCGGGTTTTCCTTGCTTTTTATTTTCAATTTCTTGATTGATGTAGCGCGTAAGTTTTCGGCGCATTTCGTGCGGCGAAACGATTAAGTGCTTATACGGCTTAACTTTATAATTAAACTCAAAGAAATCAAACACTTGCGACACTTCTTCTGTGATTTCTTCGCGCGATGTCATCAAAGTAAAATCGGTATAGATTCTCGCGGTTTTCTCGTGGAAGTTTCCTGTACTCACAAACGAGATTTTCTTTTCCACTCCATTGCGTTCATAAGTTACCAAACCTAACTTTGAGTGAACTTTCAAATCCGCCACTCCGAAGATTACTTTCACGCCCTCGTCTTGTAATATTTTAGACCAATTAACATTATTTGCCTCATCAAATCTTGCACGAAGCTCCAGCACGGCGGTTACTTTTTTACCATTTTTGGCGGCATTCACCAGTGCACTCATAATTTGCGATTCGCTAGCCACACGATACACCGTCATTTTAATCGATTTCACATGCGGGTCTATCGCTGCCTCTCGCAAAAATTTCAACAAAACTGAATAATCGGCATACGGCGCATAAAGCATGTGGTCTTGCTTTTCAATCTCGCTGATGTAGCTTTTTACATGCTGCAATGCAGGTGGCACAAGTGGTCTAATTTTTTTAAATTCTAAATCGGTTCGTCCCAAATTTGGGAATTTAATGAAATCTCGCTTATTGTGGTATTTGCTACCTGGCGAAATGGTATCGTATGAATCGATGTGCAATATTTTTTTCAAATAATCCAAAGTATCGCTTGCCATGTCTCTATCATACACCAAACGCACGGGCTCACCACGGCGGCGGCGCTCCACACTTCTAGAGATTCTATCCATAAAACTTTTTTGCACATCTTGATCTAAATCCATTTCGGCATCTTTGGAGGATTTAAAAGAATGTGCCTCGATATGGTCGTAATCAAAAATATTGAAAATCTCATTTAAGTTATAACGGATCACATCTTCAAGCATCATGATATAGTGGCGATTCTCGTCCATCTTGGGCAATACCACAAAACGTGAGAAGAGATGTGTAGGCACTTCGATAATCGCGTAGGTATTGACTGGCTGTGGCTCATTTTCGGGTTTAATGCCCTTCCAAGCCTTCGAAGTTTGCCTTAAACGGCGAGTCTCGGATTTAATTTCAGGATTTTTCACCATTTTCACTGCCAAGTAGTTTGCCCCCTCTCGCAATTCTGGAATTTTGGTACTATCTAGCGGGTATAGATACACCGCAATGGTATGGCTTAATTTATCTTGAAAATAATTACGGATGTAATCGGCATATTTTCCAGAAACCTCACTGTCGTCGATAAAGAAAATATCCTCTTTCTCTAATTCTTGGATAATCTCATCATAAGTATCATCGTAGGTTTGCTGTTGCAAGGAAACGCTTTCTTTGATGTCGTTTAATAAAGTTTTAAGCGACTGACCTTTAATTATATTGGAATAAATCTTTTGGTCTATCTCCAAAGCACGCACCACCGTAGCATATCGCACTTTGTAAAACTCGTCTAAATTATTTGAATAAATACCTAAAAATCTTAGTCGTTCTAATAACGGAACGCTTTTATCTCTGGCCTCTTGCAATACTCTTGCATTGAATTTAAGCCAGCTAATCTCGCGGTTTATGTACTTGTAATTACTCATATATAGGTTCAGAATTTTTCTTTTTTCATCATTAAATTAAACCTTAAAAATCAAGATTTAATTCAAATGATAAAGTTACAAAAAATTGATAAGATTTCGTGCATAAAATTAATTTTTACACAAAATTTACACCTAAAGGGTTTTACCTGCGTGATTGGCATCTACAAAATTTTTATTTTTTGTATTTTAGCCGAAATTTTATTTTAATCCAAAATGAAAAAAACACTTTTAATCGCTTGTATGGGCTTATCGCTAAGTGCCTGTAAATTTTTAAAAACCTCGAAAGAACCTGAAACTACGACTGTGGAAAATCCCGCTGAAGTGAAAAATCTTTATCAATTCACCGTGAAAGATATTGACGGAAACGATTTTAACTTCTCGGACTTGAAGGGTAAAAAAATCATGATTGTAAACACCGCCTCGGAATGTGGTTTCACACCGCAATATGCTGATTTAGAAGAATTATACCAAAAATATAAAAATCACAATTTCACTATTGTAGGTTTCCCTTCCAACAACTTCAAAGGGCAAGAACCTGGTAGCAATGCCGATATCAAAAAATTCTGCACAGGCAACTACAATGTTACTTTCCCGATGATGAGCAAAATCGATGTAGTGGGCGAAAATCAAGCTCCGATTTATCAATTTTTGACTCAAAAAAGCGAAAACGGCGTAATCGATGCACCCGTGGAATGGAATTTCCAAAAATTCTTGATTAATGAAGATGGCACAGTGGCACGCATTTACTATTCTCGCACGAAACCTACCGATGCCGAGATTATGGAATGGATTGAAGAATAAAATCTTCTTTTCAAACAAATATAAAAAAACCGATTTTTTTAATTTTATTTAAATGAATATTATAAAGAAACTTCTTTTTTCTACTCGTGCCATGGCAGTGATGCTTTTGATTTATGCGGTGGCTATGGCGGTAGCAACTTTTATAGAGAATGATTATGGCACACCCGCCGCCAAGCAACTTGTGTATTACAGCGTTTGGTTCAGTGTGTTGCAGGTGCTTTTAATCATCAATTTTATAGCCAACATCTTCCGATATCGCTTGTGGCACAGGGGCAAATGGAGTGTTTTGCTATTCCATGTGGCGTTTGTGGTAATGTTCATCGGGGCGGCTTACACGCACCTATTCTCGGTAGAGGGCATGATGAACATCCGCGAGGGAGAAACTTCAAACCACATTATTTCTAATAAAACTTATGTGAAATTAGATATTTTTGATGGCGACCAACATTTGGCTTACGAAACGCCCTACACCATGACTTTCTTAAATAGTAAAAAGGTGGGCTTCCCTTTACACAAAAACTTTAACCAAAGATATTTGTTTAAAGACCGTGACATTTCAGTGAGATCTTTAGACTACATTCCGCATGCGAAAGATACCGTGATTGCAGGCAAAGGAAAATTAAGCCTAGAAATCGTAACCGTGGGACAAGGCGGACGCAAGACCAACTATATACAAGAGGGAGAAATCAAGGAAATCGGTTGGGCAATTTTCACCTTCAATAATCCTATCGAAGGGACTATCCAAATCTCTGGAGACGAAAATGCACTCACAATTAATTCGCCACTTGAGGGGCAGAGCATGAGCATGCAAGGACAGCAAATGGGAGCTGTAACAGATTCTGCCACCTTTGCCCAGAGTTTGCAAAAAATCGAAGTGAACACGCCACAAAATGCAAGATTGCGCGCCATGTACCAAATCGGTCCTGTGAATTTTGTGTTGGCTAAACCTGCCTACCGCGGAACGCTAGAATTTATTGCAGGTGATAAAAATAAAGACCAAGAAAACAGCAATGTGGTAGTGCTTGAGTATAAAGATGGGAATGTAAAAGACACCCTCATCTTGCGCGGCGGCGAAGGCTATACCAACTTGAGCGCACGCAAACAAATCAACGGGCTTATGATTTCTGCAGGCTATGGCTCCAAAATCATCAACACGCCATTTGCCATTAAATTAAAAGATTTTCAAATGGAAACTTATCCTGGCTCTCAAAATCCCTCATCTTTTGCAAGCGAAATCGCTGTAATCGACAACGGAAAAGAGAAAGATTATAGAATTTATATGAACAATGTGTTGGATTACGGTGGGTATCGCTTCTTCCAATCAGGCTACGACCCAGACCAATTGGGGACTCGCCTATCGGTAAACCAAGACCGCCCAGGAACAATCATTACTTACATCGGATATTTTATGCTGTATCTAGGAATGTTCTTAACACTTTTCTGGAAAGGTTCACGATTTACAAATCTTGCTAAAATGCTTAAAAATTTAAGTCATAAAAAATACCTATTTTTAGGATTTTTAAGCGTGCTTTCGCTCCAAAACCTGAAAGCTCAGGAAGCCGAGCAACATATTAAAACACTGGATAGCATTGCCAATTCAGCCGATGAAGCACAGCACCATCAGCACGATGGGCATAACCACGACGGCGAGGATTTTACCCTAAAAGCTGAGGATATAAACACCATAGAAAAGGGTGAGGACATCGTAAAACAAATTAATTTCTCGCCCGAACACCTCAAAAAATTTGAACACCTATTAATTCAAGATGACCGCGGGCGCATCAAGCCTGTGAGCACACACGCACTTGAATTATTGAGAAAAGTATATAAATCCGATAAATTTTATGGCTTGCCAGCTACGGCTTGGTTTATTTCGGTTCAGCAAAACCCTACTTTGTGGGCCAAGGCGCCAATCATCAAAGTGAGCAAAAACATCGGCCCTGAATTATACAAAAAATTAAAGGTAGATGAGACCGACCATACTTCGCTGATGAATATGGTGGATTTGGGCACAGGCGAATTTTATTTGGCTAAAGCTTATGGCGAAGCCTTTAGAAAAAAACCATCAGAAAAAACCAAACAAGACAACGAAATCATCAATGTTACGGAGCGTTTCACGATTTTAGACAATTTAGCTAAAGGCTATTATTTAAAAATGATTCCTGTCCAAAACGACATCAACGAAACTTGGACAAGCTGGATTAAACAAGGCGAAACCATGGACATCGATACCACGGCGCTCGCGTTCTTTAATAAATACTTTAACGCACTAAATCAAGCGCAGAAAAACAACGACTGGACCAAAGTAAACGGCGTAGCAGATGAGATTGGCGCGTACCAACAAAAGTGGGGTAAAAATATTGTTCCACCACAAACAAAAGTAAATATCGAAGTTTTCTACAATCATTTTGAGCCATTTTTCCAAGTGATGAGAATCTATGCGGGATTAGGCGTTATCTTCTTGATTTTAGGATTTATGAATTTATTTTCAAACAAAAAAATCCTTCGAAAACTCATTTTATTCACACTGATTGCCACTTGGGCAGTATTTGCTGTACACGCATTTGGTTTAGGCTTAAGATGGTATATTTCAGGACACGCCCCATGGACCAATGGTTACGAAGCCGTTGTTTTCATCTCGTGGATTGGCGTTATGGCTGGGCTTATCCTTTATAGAAATAGCAACGCATTTTTACCTGCAGCGGGATGTTTCGTTGCGGTGATTATGATGGGATTTGCGCATGGTTCTTCCCTACTCGACCCGCAGATTACACCGCTTGTTCCTGTACTTAAATCGTATTGGCTCATCATACATGTGGCAATTATTACCGCGAGTTATGGTTTCTTTGGGCTAAGTATGGTATTGGCCATTTTCTCGTTGGTTTTATATTGCTTAAACCCTTCAAATATTATAACCAAGAACATCAAAGAACTCACTATCGTAAACGAAATGTCGCTTACCATTGGGATTTTCTTGCTCACGGTGGGAACTTTCCTAGGCGGAATGTGGGCCAACGAAAGCTGGGGACGCTACTGGAGCTGGGACCCGAAAGAGACTTGGGCGTTTATTTCTATCATTGTATATGCCTTTGTATTGCATATGCGATTGGTGCCTGGGCTTAGGGGCAATTTTGCGTTTAATATTGCATCGCTGTGGGCGGTGGCTTCTCCGATTATGACTTATTTTGGGGTAAACTACTACCTCAGCGGATTGCACACCTACGCCGCGGGAGATAAAATCCCAATCCCTACTTGGGTGCCGATAAGTGTAGCCATTGCATTGGTATTAAGTTTAGTTTCTTACTATTTTTATCGTAAAAACCATAAAAAATTGATTTCTCAATAGATTTATAGAATCAATGAAAAAAGCGCGAAAATCAGATTTTTGCGCTTTTTTGTTAAAATCATTTCATCTGTCAAACATTGCCTTTATTTCCTTTGTTAAAAGATTTCAAAACTTCCTTTTTGAAGTCTTCATAGATATGTAATACAACTTTTAATATCTCATATAAATCTTCATAATTGCCAAATTTAGGACTTCTTATGTATCCTTCTTTTTCTATATTTTTTAGTATTTCTATTTCCTTCGAGATATGAGCAAATGGACCACCTAATAAAAATTCATTCTTTTCCATATCGGATGCACCTATTATTAATTCTATGTTTCCATATTTTAAACAAGTATGAAAATAGAATTTAATATTTTCAATTTTTTCTTCAATTTTAAAAAAATTATTCTTTTTGATGTGTTTTGCTTCATATCCTAATTCTTGGTACAAAGCAATAACATTCTCATTTGCATAATTTTCAAATCTATTTTCTAACTGGTATTTTTCACTTAATCGTTCATAGCGATTATAAAAATTCATATTTTCATAAATTTTTAATTGTTTTTCTGATTCCATATTATTCTGGTCTAAATCTTATCTCTATGTTATACTTACTTTTTGCTAAATCTATGTATTCTTGAATTTTAGAAAAACTTCTATTGCTTTCAGGGATTTCTAATATTTGCTTCCCCTCCAAAACCTTTCCTTTTAATTGTTCGCCATATTTTGGTGCATTAATTGGTTCTCCTATTGCGTATTTAGATTTTAATTCCTTCAAATTCTATTATATTTGTATTAAATTTATTAAGAGCATCTCCTTGTCCTAATGCTATATTAACTTGTTTAGAGTTTGTATTTCTTAGAGTTTCTACCTTGAAACGAGCTTTTGTTTTACTCCAATTCCCTCCGATTTCTGAATTTATTGGCATTTCTCCAAATTGTCTCTTAACTAATGGATTACCATCTGTTACGCCTATTGATTTTAACTCATCAATAGCTGCTTTTTTCTTTTGTAACGGTATTCCGTTATCAATACTATTGAAATCAAATTTTTTACCATTTTGCTCTGCCCATAATAATATTTCCTGTAGCTTTTTATTTTTTTCAAAAACTTTAAATACATTTAATAATCAATACCTTACAACAAAACCTGTAAGTCTGATATATAACCTAAGTTTTCTAATTCTCTTTTTTAGTTTTCAATACCATATTCCTCATTAATACTTTGTATATGCTCCAATAGTGTTTTTGTTAAATTATTATTTATTAATCTGTATCTCCATACTTCAGCGGATAATCTAATTTTCCATTTCTTTTTAAACCCATAATTAACAATTATTGGAGTAAAGGCAGCTTCTTCAGATTTTGGAGCCAATTTATAATCTCCTCCTACATAAAATCTTATTGCTTCACTTATATAAGCCCAAAATTCTTTTATATCTTCTTCATTCATAGCATATAAATCTTTAAAATATTTTTCCACGATATCGATTTATCCCATTCAAAAGATATTTTAAAATCTTTTTCTCGCATCTTTATTTTTTCTTCTAAAGATTTTAGTAACGAAGGTATTTCATTAATAAATCTATTGTATTCTCTTTTATTTAATTCTAAATTCATTTTTAATATTTTTTAATGATAAATAAATTTTCATTCATTTTTCTAATTTTAAGTTCTTGCTTAATAAATACTTCTACATTATCATCAACATCATTAAAACAATGCCATTCTATTTTATCTATTTCCTTTGCTAAATCATTATTTAAAATTTCAACATCTTTTAGTATTTGTCTTATTTTTATGATAATAATGTTGTTAATTTAGTAAAATTGTAATATCACTAACTTTGGAGCATTACCATAAAGACAGTATCATTCAATTTTATTTATAGTAATCTATAACATGCTTTACTGTTCCATCCAGAGAACCTAATAATTTATCTTGAACGACACCATTAAACCAAGAATCAAATCCAATTCCTATCCATTGCCTTTTTCCATTTTTATTATATCTATTACCAAAATCTACCAACTGTGGTGTTCCAGCACAATAATCTGATTTTGGTGCAATCTGCAACTTTCCCCCTAATTTATTGATCAAGATTGTTGAAAAAAAAGCCCAAAAAGATAATTGTAATAATTTACGCTCTTCTTCATTGAAATTTGAATAATAATTATGATAAAAATTTTCAATTTCATCAATTCTATTTTCAAAATCATCAATACTATTACCTTTTATATTGAATTTATTAAGTTTTTCTATTAAAAAATCAATGTAAAAATCTTTTTTTTCAATAAAACTCTGTAATTCTCTATTATTGTTTAAAATCACCATAATTTTAATATTTAATTATCTTAAATACCTCCGTATTTTTTAATTCTTGTCTTAAGTTATCTTGAATAAATTTATTTATTTCAATTTCATTTACTTCATCAAAGCAGTGCCATTCAATTTTTGAAATTTGGTTATTTGTTAAATTCTGATTCAAAATTTCAATATCTTTTAATATTTGCTGTTTACTATTAGAGAGAGTAATTGGTCCTGACTTTACTTCTCTTGCTGTGTTTTCTAAAACATTATCAAAGTATCGTTTCCCGTCTGAGGTTGTAATAGATTTTGTAGGCTTATTACCTCCCATTAACTCTTTAAAAGTCTTTTCAGTAATTTTTCCTTTTTCTCTATTTTTATAAAGAGTTTTATATTTTTCTGTCCATTTTTCTTTGGATAATTTACCTTTATATCTTTTCCAAGCATCATCTACTATTTTTTGGAATTCAGGCGTTTTCATAAACTCATCTACATCATCAAGTTTCTTTTTGATAGCACTTTTAACTTCTTTTCCAACTTTTTTAATTCCGTCATCTAGGTTGTTGGTAGTTTCTTTGAGGCTTTTTTTGCACCACAACCCATAAATAGGGAGGCAATGGTTACGGCATCCTTCCCAAGGTGGTGGTTTACGATATGAGGTTTCCCATTAGTATAGATTTCTTTTTACTTTTCGTAGATATTAGAAGTATTTTATGATCTTTATAATGAATAAATCATTTCTCCAAGAGATACTCTCAATCTATTAGTATCTATTCTTTTTAACCAAATATCAGAGCAAATCCTTGGATTATTACTCTCCCCTCCCCAAGCAAGAATAATAGGTAAGCCATATGCTTCATCTTTTTTTAACTTTCCAATAGACCAAAAACCTCCTGAAACTTTTATAATCGCTTCTCCTATGTATATATATATATACTCATACATAGATTTATCTTTTCTATAATATTCTTCTATATTATTAATTTCTTCTTTTGAAAAAGTAAATTCTTCTAAATTTAATATTTTTATAAATTTGTTCATTTTCTCATCTTTTGTTGCTAAAAAATCATCTAATTTTTTCTGTAATTCTTTATTTAATTTTATTTCCATTTTTTAATATTTTATAATGATAAAATCACTTTCTTTTACATTTGCCTTTTTCAATTCGTCTTTTACATTTTTAATGAAAGTATCATCTACTTCATCAAAACAATGCCATTCTATTTTTTCGATTGGAACATTTGGTTGATTAAGCATCATTATATCTTTTTTCAATTGGTTGTCAATTGTAAATCGTCAGCAAAAAGTTTACCAGTTAATCACATTGCATAAACTCTCCACGAGCTGTCACCCTGAACTTGATGCTGAAGCCTTAACAAAGAATAAAGATTCTGAATTAAATTCAGAATGACAAATATGAATAAAAATCAAATTCGAAATAGCCAAATCGGAAAATTTAAACCATAAAAAAACGAAGATAAAAATCACTTCTCATCTTCGTTTTGTTTTTTGTATATTGATTTAATTTATTTAATCATATCAAAACCGCAAAGTCCTTGCAATACTGCTGGAATTTGGATTCCGTCTTCCGTTTGATAATGTTCTAGCAAAGCGGCTAGGATTCGTGGCAAAGCAAGTGAACTTCCGTTTAGTGTATGGCAAAGGGCTGTTCCCTTTTCTATCTTATATCTTAGTTTCAAGCGGTTGGCTTGGAAGGTTTCAAAGTTTGAAACGGAGCTTACTTCTAGCCATCTTTTTTGAGCGGAAGACCATACTTCAAAATCGTAGGTAGAGGCGGAAGCAAAACCTGTGTCGCCACCACAGAGGTGCAAAATTCTGTATGTGAGCCCTAATTCATCTAAAATAGAGGCTACATGCTTTTTCATTTCTTCAAGGGCGGCATATGAATTTTCTGGCTTTTCAATACGCACGATTTCCACCTTATCAAACTGGTGCAAGCGATTGAGCCCTCTCACATCTTTGCCATAAGAGCCAGCCTCACGGCGAAAACAAGGGGTGTAGCCCGTCATTAAAATTGGAAAATCCTTGTCCTCCACTATCACATCACGGTAGACATTCGTTACCGGCACTTCGGCTGTGGGGATTAAGTAAAATCCATCTAGCGGCACTTCATACATCTGCGCCTCTTTGTCAGGCAATTGCCCTGTTCCGCGAGCCGAAGCCTCGTTTACCATAAGCGGCATTTGAAACTCCTCATAGCCTGCGGCGGTGTTTTTGTTTAAGAAATAATTAATCAAAGAACGCTGCAATACGGCTCCTTTTCCACGATAAACTGGGAAACCTGCTCCCGTGATTTTTGTTCCTAATTCAAAATCGATTAAATTATATTTTTTGGCTAATTCCCAATGTGGAAGCCCTTCTCTATCGTATTCATCACCACTTCTGTATTCTTCTACATTCTCGTTTTCGCCTTTCCCGAATGGAACAGACTCGTGCAAAACATTCGGAATTTGGAATAATAATTCTTCCACTTTCTGTTTCGCAGCGTTTAATTGCTCTTGTAATTCTTTGGTTTTAGTTTTTAAATCCGCAGTTTTAGCTTTAAGTTCGTTGGCTTCTTGTGCCTTGCCAGATTTAAAAAGCTCGCCAATTTGCTTTGAAAGCTGGTTGGATTCCGAAAGTGCGTTATCTAATTCAAACTGAGTTTGTTTTCTTATATCATCTTGTTCAATAATTTGGTCTAAAAAGCTTAAATCTTCGATATTTCTTTTTTTAAGACCTTCCTCAATACGAGCGCGTTGCTCTCTAATCTCGTTTACAAGTAGCATAATATTCTTGAATTTTCAACAAAAATAATTATTTAAAACGAATTTATAAAAATAAAAAACTTAGATTTTAGCTTTTGGTTAATTTACCATGAATTGAAATTAAAACTTAGTGTTAAAAATACATTTTTTAATCATTTTTAAAAGCCTGCCAAAAATCATATCAAAAATGGAATTTTCTGCGGTTTTATGCGTTATTTCGGATTGAGATAATAATTTTTTTTTCATTAAATTTGTGTATTTTAAGGTTTAAAAATATATGAAATTTTATAAAACATTTGGGGCAATGATTCTGTGCCTATTTCTAGGTACGGCAATGGCTCAATTTCACATTATTCCAAAACCCGTGGAACTGCACAAAGGAGAAGGTTCGTTTTTAATTACAGAAAAAACACGCATAAACTACCCGAAAGATGCTGATACCCAAAAATTGGTTCATTATTTAAAAAATAAAATTTCGGAGATTTCGGGCTATCAATTAAAAGAGGCTAAATCTTCAAGCAAAAATACGATTGTCTTTAGCAAAACTGCGCCAACTTCGCTTGGTAAAGAAGGTTACCAATTGAATGTAAATCCTGACCAAATCACAATTGAATACAACAGCCGTGAAGGGGCTTTTTATGCTGTGCAAACGCTTTTGCAAATGCTCCCTATGGTGAGAAACAACGCTCCGCTGATTGTGCCAAGTGTGCAAATCAAAGATTATCCAAGATTTAAGTGGCGTGGCATGATGCTCGATGTGAGCCGCCACTTCTATTCGGTAGATGCCATAAAACAAACGCTTGACATGTTGGCTTTTTATAAAGTAAATACTTTCCAATGGCACTTGTGCGACAACGAGGGCTGGCGTTTGGAAATCAAAAAATATCCAAAACTTACAGAAATTGGTGCATGGCGCATGGAAATTCCCAAAGCCAGAATTTACCAAAAAGACACCGTGCCTACGGGCGAGAAATATCTCTATGGCGGCTACTACACCCAAGAGCAAGCCAAGGACATTGTGGCGTATGCCAAAGAACGCAACATTACCGTGATTCCTGAAATCGAAATGCCAGGACACAGCGGTGCAGCTTTGGCCGCTTATCCACAATTTAGCTGTAATGGAAAGGCGCAAGAATCTCCAAATTCAATTTTGCACCATACCAAAGAATACAAAAACTCGTTTAACCTAGAATATTGTGCGGGTAAAGATGAAACTTTTACTTTTTTAGAAAATATTTTAAAAGAAGTTATGGAAATTTTCCCATCGGAATACATTCATATCGGTGGAGATGAAGTAGATAAATTACATTGGGAAACTTGCACGCTTTGCCAAGCCCGAATGAAAAAGGAGAATTTGAAAGACACCCACGAATTGCAAAGTTATTTCATTAAAAGAATGGAGAAATTCCTAACCAAACACCACCGAAAACTCCTCGGCTGGGACGAAATTTTGGAAGGAGGTTTAGCACCCTCTGCTACGGTGATGAGCTGGCGTGGTGAAAAAGGCGGCATCGCTGCAGCAAAAATGGGACATAATGTAGTAATGTCGCCAAGCAATCCCCTTTACTTTATAAGACACCAAGATCGTAGCGAAATCGGAAAATATTGGGCTCCAAAATTCTCAATCAACACATTGGAAGCGGTATATGGCTACAACCCAAATTCAGACAAATTATCGCCTGAGCAACAAAAATATGTCTTAGGCACTCAATTTGCCGTGTGGACGGAGTTTATGTCCTCTGTCTTGCACTACGAATACATGATTTATCCACGCATGCAAGCCTTTGCAGAAATGGCTTGGACGCCGCTCGAAAATAAGAATTTTGATGATTTTGTAAAAAGATTAAATGCATATCATTTCGACGAATGGAAACTCAAAGGAATCAATTTTTATCCTAAATATTACGACAAAACAGCTTACTAAATTTAATTAAAATAAAAATTCAACATATATGAAAAAAATGCTTATTGGGTTGAGTTTTCTCTGTGCAATGTCTATGCAAGCACAGCAGGCAGAGAAACCGTATTTAGACCCGTATTACGAAAATCCTGCGATGCAGGAAGAAAATCGTTTGCCTATGCGAGCCACCTACTTCCCTTATGAATCGGTGGATCTTGCAAAGAAAAACGACCCGTCTGCATCTTCAAGATTTTTAGACTTGAATGGGACTTGGAAATTTAAATGGGTAAAAGACCGCAAACAATTGCCCAAAGATTTCTATGCCACTAAGTTTAATGATGCTAAATGGGACAATTTTAAAGTTCCTGCCACTTGGGAATTTAATGGATACGGAACGCCAATTTATGTAAACGAAAGTTTCGAATTTGCGATGAAAAATCCGCAACCACCTAACATTCCAGACACAGTGGATCAGCCCGCAGCTGCATATCGTAGAGTAATTGAAATACCTAATAATTGGGACGGAAGCGAAATCTTTATTCATCTAGGAGCTGTAAAATCAGCGTTTAAACTTTATGTAAATGGTAAATATGTAGGATTTGGCAAGGATAGCAAACTTCCATCAGAATTTAATATTACCAAATATGTTAAACCTGGCAAAAACCTCATAGCACTAGAAGTGCACCGCTGGAGCGATGCAAGTTTCCTAGAAGCTCAAGATATGTGGAGACTCTCTGGAATCACGAGAGATTGCTACCTCTATGCCAGACCAAAAATGCATTTTTATGATTACGAAGCAATTTCTCAATTAGTGAATCATTACAAAGATGGAGAAATGCGCCTTCGTGTTCAGGCATTTAATAATACTGATGAAAACCAAGAAAAAAGCACCATCGAAGCGAATTTATACGATGCGCAAGGTCAAAAAGTTTGGACAGGTAAACAAGCTTTATCTAGACTAAAAATGCCTCACGGAAAAACTGAAAATCAATTTTTGGCTAATATTCCAAATGCTAAGCCTTGGACAGCAGAAACTCCAAATCTTTATACCTTAGAATTAATTTTAAGAGATAAAGACGGAAAATTGCAAGAAGTGATTCGTCGTCCTACGGGATTTAGAACTGTAGAAATCAAAGGTCCACTTTTCACCATCAATGGAGTGCCTGTAAAAATCAAAGGGGTAAACCGCCACGATGCCAATTCCAAAACAGGGCAAATTATCTCTAGAGAAGACATGGAAAAAGATGTTAAGATGATGAAGGAGCTTAACATAAATGCTGTGCGCACTTCGCACTATCCTAACGATCCTTATTTCTATGATTTATGCGATAAATATGGGCTTTATGTAATGGATGAAGCCAATGTGGAAAACCATGGAATGTACTACAGCGCAGATAAAACTTTAGCAAACAAGCCAGAGTGGGAAAAAGCGCATGTAATGCGCATTACTCGCATGGAACAACGCGACAAAAATCACCCGAGTATCTTTGCTTGGAGTATGGGTAATGAATCTGGTAATGGTTGGAATTTCTACCAAGCTTATAAAGCCTTAAAAGGATTAGATTCTTCTCGTCCTATTCATTATGAACTAGCCGCAAGAGATTGGAACATCGACATGGAATCTCGCATGTATCGTGACCTGAACTTCCTTAAGGATTATGTAAGTAGCAACCCTACCAAGCCATTCATTCAATGCGAATACTCTCACGCAATGGGCAATAGCTTGGGCGGACACCAAGAGTATTGGGATTTGTATGAAAAATACCCTTCGCTTATGGGCGGATTTATCTGGGATTGGATGGACCAAGGTGTTGAGAAAAAAGTAAACGGAAAAACCATTTACGGATACGGAGGAGACTGGGGCGATAAAAATACGCCTAGTGACAACAACTTCCTAAACAATGGTGTAATAGGACCAAACCACACTCTGCATCCACATGCATACGAAGTGCGTCGCGTGCAGCAATTCATCGGATTTACCTACAGAAATGGTGTTGTAAATGTGAAAAACAAATATTTCTTTAAATCTTTAGATAATTTCATCATTCACTGGCAATTATTAAAAGATGGAAAAGTAGTAAACGAAGGTGATTTTGAACCAACGGGCATCGCTGCACAAAAAAGCAGAAATTATAAATTACCATTCACTGCAGGAAACGACGGCGAATACATTTTACAACTTACTGCTTACACCAAAGCTAAAGAAGGAATCTTAAACGCACACACTCCGCTTGCATTTGGAGAATTTGTACTATCTCAATATCGTAGACAGGCCTACACGCCACAGCAAGCCACCATCAATGTAGATGAAAACGCGCAAAACATCAGCATAAGCGATACTAATTTCTCTGCCACTATTTCTAAGACCAAAGGTAGATTAGAAAACTACACCGTAGATGGAAAAGTGATTTTTGAGCAAGGCCCTTATGCCAACTTCTGGCGTCCTGGAACCGATAACGACTTTGGGGCTAAATTACCAAAGAAAAATAAAGGTTTAAAAGATGCCGACCAAAACGGTGAAGTGGAAAGCGTAAGCTACAAAGCCCTAAATACAGGTGAAATTCAAGTGATTATCGTGAAAAAATTAGTAGACAAAACTATCCAATTCACACAAACACTCACTTTTGACGCGGCAGGAAGTATTTTGGTAGACAACAAATACACTCCGCTAAAAAATGACGACAAAGCCATAAGCTTTAAAATTGGAACACACATGATTTTGCCTACCGATTTCACCAATATAGAATGGTATGGTCGTGGTCCATGGGAAAGCTACCAAGACAGAAAACAATCTGCCATGGTGGGCTTATACCAAGGCTTAATCAAAGACCAATACCACCCATACATTCGTCCGCAAGAATCTGGTAACAAATCAGATGTGCGCTATGCCAAAATCACAAGAAACGACGGCAGCGGATTCACCATTGAGCCACAAACGGTTTTCTTAAATGTAAACGCTCTGCCATACGCACCAGAACAATTATACCCTGGGGAAGAAAAAGGACAAACCCACTCAGGCGAATTGGAGTATGATAAAAATGTACATCTTGATATCGACCTTCACCAATTAGGTTTAGGCGGAATCAACAGTTGGGGCGCATTGCCACTCGAGAAATATAGAGTTTATCTCTACAAGCCATACGAATACTCATACCGAATCATTCCCTTTAATCAATAATAATTGAGTTTTTTTAAAATCCCAAATTCATATGAATTTGGGATTTTTTGTTTTTACAAATAAATATTCTACCTTTACAATCATCAAAAATAAATTCTTATGGCACAAAATTTACAACTTGATATTTATAGAATTAAATTAAACGAAAAGGATATAAAAAAAGGTACACCTATATACTTTTGTGATTTTTTTAAGTGTAAATCGTCAGCAAAAAGTTTACCAGTTTAGGTTAAAAATAGTATAGTTAAAAAAAGAAAAAACTAACTTTACAAAAACCACTTAGAACATGGTAAAAAAACAAACAAAAAGCGAAAAGCTTATTAAAGAAGTTCGCCGTAATACACGCCAAGTGTACAATGCAGAACAAAAGATTTTAATCGTCATGGAAGGCTTACGTGCAGAGCTCAGTGTAGCAGAGCTGTGCAGAAAATATGGCATCAGCGAAGCTACTTATTACAAATGGAGTAAAGAGTTCATTGAAGCAGGAAAGAAACGTCTTTCGGGTAACGAAACAAGAGAAGCTACCAGTGAGCAAGTCAAAGATTTACGCAGAGAAAATACCGTATTGAAGGAGTCTTTGGCCGATTTGGTTATTCGTTATGACATTGTAAAAAAAAGCTTAAATCTGTTGGATTAACCCCTCAATTTAAAAAATATATGAGACTAACGGCAGAAGAAAAAGCAGAGATTATAGAGGTGGTAAAAAACTCTGAATTAGGCGTTAATAGGACTTTAAAGCAATTAGGCATTCACAAAAGAACCTTTTATAATTGGTATCACGCCTACAGCCAAAATGGTATTGATGGCCTTAAAGCGAAACGTAATCAAAAGCAACAATGGAATAGCATTCCCGATAGAATCAAACAAATGGTCGTTGAGATTGCCTTGCAATATCCCCAGGAAACACCAAGGCTCATTGCCACAAGGTTCATTGATGAACAAGGCGTTTTCATATCAGAATCATCCGTTTATCGCATTTTGAAAAAACAGGGATTATTGGCCGATACACCGCATAGGTTCTTGGCGGCAGCAGATCAGTTTCATTCCAAAACCAATTTCGTGCATCAAATGTGGCAAACGGATTTTACTTATTTCAAAATTATCGGTTGGGGATGGTATTATTTATCCACCGTCATTGATGACTACAGCCGATATATCGTTCATTGGGAACTATGTCCTAGTATGACTGCACAAGACGTCAAAAGAACCATTGATAACGCCATCAGTAAAGCCAAAATAAAAAATAGAAGGCAACCGCCAGTGTTGCTCTCCGACAATGGACCTTGTTATATTGCTAAGGAGCTCAAAGATTACTTAATGAACACTTATGGAATTAGACACATACATGGAAAACCATTGCATCCGCAAACACAAGGGAAAATCGAGCGGTATCATCGTTCCATGAAAAATGTAGTCAAATTACACCATTATTATGCTCCCGAGCAACTCGAAAGGGCTATTGATAAATTTGTGCAATATTACAACTCGCAAAGATATCACGAAGCTTTAAATAATTTAACCCCTGAAGATGTATACCTAGGTAGACAAGACCAAATCTTAAAACTAAGAAAACAAGTGAAAATAAATACTTTAAATCAAAGAAAATTAAATTATTGTTTTGGACTTATTTAATTGTTTACTATATTAGCCTCAGTAAACTTTAGTTTGACGACGTACATTTTTTAAGAACGTCTTTGGAGATGATAGAAAAAAATCATATTATGATTTTATCTCCGATTTTAGAAACAGATTTGAAGGTAAATTTAAATCTGATCCCAAAAAAACAAAAAGCATCTCTACCCCCACCAATAATAAACTTAATATTCGGAGTGATCAAAGTATCATAGACATGGAAATACTTGGAGGGGCAATAGGAAACGTACAAACCATATATAATCAAGATAACTCAGATAAAGAAGTAGGTAAAATTACAATGGAACAAGTTGCTTCTTTACCTTTTTACATCAAATTATGGACACCATATGATTACGATGCAGGTGTTCTAATGATTCAAAGCTACACAAATTATAGCGTTACTTCTTTAGTTAAAAATGAACTAAAAAAATTCTTTAGAGAAAAGGGGGTTACCTTGAGCTTTTCAAACTTTATTCCAAAAAAAATAAAAGAAGATTACTTGAATAAGAGTAATGTTTATGAAATGAGAATTATAAAAGATTACTTATCTGAAGGAAAAAGAGAACTTTTAAACCCCTTATTCTCTGAATATGAAAATTTAAAGATTGAAATTAAAATAACTGGATTCAACACAAAGATCAATACTTTTTGGGAAAAAATTTTTAAGGGTAGGTCTAAAAATAAATTAATAGGTTCTGATTTAAAAGATTTAGAAATAGATGACGAAAATAATTATGAAATTAAAGCTTATTATAAAGACGAGGAAGGTCATAGAGCTCATGTTGGCATAAAGAATGTTTACGATATAAAACCCACAATTTTTTTACCTGATGAAATAAAAGAAGAAAATAATCATTTTGATTTTAATAAAATTATACAACATACAGACTCTATATTAAACCAGATTCAAATAGAAATAAATTATAAGTGATGTTTTCAAAGTTCAATTTAATAGAAATTTTTAAAGATGGTTTTACAGAAATCAGCATAAGCAAAAAAAAGTTCGTATTTTTCTCTTTCCATTTAGTTCTTCCCTTTTTTATTTTTTTATCATTTTTTTTTTATTTTTCGTGTTTAGACAAGGATATCATCTCTAATATAATCAGCTCTATAAGTATATTCTCAGGATTGTTATTTTCTGTTATTTTTATTTTACTTGATAATTACCATAAAAGAAAAAACAAACTAAAACTAAATAAAAGTGATGAATATGTAAATTATGTTGAACGTTATAAGAATTTCACAAGTAAAATAACGACACTTATACTTTTTTCAATATCATTATCTATTTTAATAATAATATCTCTAATTATTTTTTTATCAATTTCGAACAACTGCATATTTAATTCAAAAATTCAATCTATTAAGATAAAGATGATATTTTCACTTCTTCAATCTTTTTCTTCAGTCCTGCTTTTCAACTATTTTTTGGTAGTTATACACTTGATAAAAAAAATATATGCTATGATTTACGACTCAATAAACAGTAAATTTTAAATTAAAAACTATATATTTTTCAACTAAAAAACCATTAATTATCTAAAGTTTCACAGCACAAAAAGAACAATCATTCATTTAAAATTCGTACCTTAGCTTCTTAATTACAAAAACTCATTTTTGTGGAAACAAAAAAGATTTATAACAATATACTTGAACTCATCGGGAACACGCCCATGGTGCGCCTCAATCGCATTACGCAATCGGTTCCTGGCGAAGTCTTTGCAAAGCTTGAAATGTTCAACCCAGGACATTCTGCCAAAGACCGAATCGCAAAATACATTATAGAAGATGCCGAAGAAAAAGGCTTACTAAAGCCTGGTGCCACGATTGTAGAAACTACCTCTGGCAACACGGGCTTTGCTATTGCTATGAATGCCATTGTAAAAGGCTACAAATGTATCGTAGCCGTGAGCGATAAAACCAAGGAAGACAAAATTGCATTTCTCAAAGCATTGGGAGCAGAAGTGCATATGTGTCCTGCCAATGTTCCTGCCGACGACCCTCGCTCCTATTACGAAACGGCAAGACGCATCGCCGAAGAAACTCCAAATTCTATTTACATCAATCAATACTTTAATCCCAAAAATATCGAAGCCCACTACCACTCTACGGGCAAGGAGATTTGGGAACAAACAGAGGGCAAAATCACGCATTTATTTGCTTGCTCCGGCACTGGCGGAACCATTTCAGGAATTGCTAGATATTTAAAGGAACAAAATCCAAACATTAAAATCATCGGTGTAGATGCCGATGGCTCCGTGATTAAACATTATCACGAAACGGGAGAATTAGATAAAAGTTTAATTCATTCTTACCAAATCGAGGGCTTGGGCAAAAACTTAATCCCTGGTGCCACCGATTTCTCGGTAATTGATGAATATGTAAAAGTAAACGATGAGCAAAGTGCCTACCGCACACGCGAATTAGCCCTACAAGAAGGAATCATGGGCGGCTATACGAGCGGTGCCGTTTTGCAAGGATTATTACAATACAAGGATAATTTACCAGCCGATGCCGTGAGCGTTGTGGTATTCCCAGACCATGGCTCTCGCTATATGAACAAAGTGTACAGCGACGATTGGATGGCGCAACAAGGCTTTAACATCGATAAAAAATAAAAAATTATGAGATATGCAGTAGTTACTGGTGTTTCCTCTGGAATAGGAAAAGCCATTTGCGAAAAGTTTTTAGCCAAAGGTTTGTATGTCTTCGGGAGCGTTCGCAAAAAAGAAGATGCCAAATATTTCGAAGAAAAATACCCAAATACTTTTCATACGCTAGTTTTTGACACAACAGATTATCCTGCAGTGGACAAAGCCGTGGAAGAAATCCACAAAGTGGTGGGCAAAAAAGGATTGAGCGTACTAGTAAACAACGCGGGAGTTGCCAAATATGGACCTATTCAGCATGTGCCGATTGAAGAATTAAGACAACAATACGAAGTCAATGTCTTTGCCCCCGTATATCTTACACAAAAATTATTGTGGCTACTCGGTGCCTCAAAAGAAGCCAAATGGCAAGGAAAAGTCATTCAAATTAGCTCTACCGCTGGCGTAATGACACGCCCCATGCTAGGACCTTACTCATCGTCTAAACACGCAGTTGAAGCCATCTACGATGCACTCAGAAGAGAGCTTATGATTTACGGCGTAGAGGTGGTTTTAATTGAACCAGGACCAATTAAAACTGAAATTTGGGGCAAAGCCAAATCAGGCGGAAATCCGTATGAAAATACCGATTATGGCGAAATCTTTGCACAATTAGACAAGGCGGTAGACGAAATAGAGAAAATCGGCTTGCCCGTGGAAGCTGTTGCCGACAAAGCTTGGGAAGCTTTTATAGCTAAAAAACCAAAAGCACGCTATGTCGTGGCTCCAAAGAAATTAATGTTTAAAGCTGCGATGTATGTTATCCCAGATCGCATGCTCGACAAGATTTTCTACAAAGATTTAAAGAAACTTACACAAGAATCATAAAAATAAAAAAAATACGAATTATGGATATTTTTGAAAGAATAAAAGAAAACAGAGGTCCGTTAGGACAATTTGCAGAATACGGCGAAGGCTACTTCATCTTCCCTAAACTGGAAGGCGAACTAGGCCCAAGAATGAAATTCCAAGGCAAAGAAGTAATTTGCTGGAGTTTAAACAACTATTTGGGGCTTGCCAATCACCCAGAAATCAGAAAAACTGATGCCGAAGCTGCTGCACAATATGGGCTCGCCTACCCTATGGGAGCGCGTGCCATGTCTGGACAGACTGATAAACACGAAGAGCTAGAACAGCGTTTGGCTAAATTCGTTCAGAAAGAAGCTGCTTATTTATTAAACTTCGGATACCAAGGAATGCTTTCAATCATCGACGCATTGCTTAGCCCTAAAGATGTTGTGGTATATGATAGCGATTCGCACGCTTGTATCGTAGACGGTGTTCGCCTACACATGGGTAAGAGATTTACTTACCAGCACAACGATGCGCAGAGCTTAGAGAAAATGCTCGCGCGTGCCGAAAAAATTACTGAAAAAACAGG
Organism: Ornithobacterium rhinotracheale; assembly: GCF_022832975.1. NCBI lineage: Bacteria > Pseudomonadati > Bacteroidota > Flavobacteriia > Flavobacteriales > Weeksellaceae > Ornithobacterium > Ornithobacterium rhinotracheale. The sequence continues at coordinate 1,740,861 of NZ_CP094846.1, forward strand.
CGGCGGAATTCTTGTAATCACCGAAGGCGTATTCGGAATGCGCGGGCAACAAGGTAACTTAAAAGAAGTGGTTGCCCTTAAAAAGAAATATAATTTCAGACTCTTGGTAGACGATGCACACGGATTCGGTACTTTGGGCAAAACTGGTGCTGGTGCCGGCGAAGAGCAAGGCGTGCAAGATGAAATCGATGTGTATTTCTCTACTTTTGCTAAATCTATGGCAAGTGTTGGTGCATTCGTAGCAGGCGAAAAACAAATGATTGAGTACCTAAAATATAACATGCGTTCTCAAATCTTTGCTAAATCTTTGCCAATGCCACTCGTAGTAGGTGCATTGAAAAGACTTGACATGCTACAAACCATGCCAGAATTAAAAGATAAACTCTGGGAAAACACCAATAAATTACAAAACGGATTGCGCGAAGCTGGTTTCAATTTAGGAAACACCTCAACCTGCGTTACGCCAGTATTCTTAGAAGGCTCTACCGTAGAAGGAACTTTATTGGTAAAAGACTTGCGCGAAAACTTTGGAATCTTCACAAGTATCGTGGTATATCCTGTAATTCCAAAAGGAATGATTCTATTGCGTTTGATTCCAACTGCAGCACACACCGATGCCGAAATCAAAGAAACAATAGAAGCCTTCAAAGCTATTCGCGAAAAATTGACTTCTGGCGTTTATGCTAAAATGGAAGACGAAATGAATTTAGATTACCAACAATACTAAAATTCGTTTTTAACATAATTAAAACTCCGCTTAGCAATAAGCGGAGTTTTTTTATGGGTTCCGAATGACACCACCACGCACCACTTTCTGAAACGCGTGTCACCTTGAACTTGTTTCAGGGGCTAGCATACTAATATTCTGAATTAATTTCAAAATATCAAATATGAATAAAAATCTATAAATTCCGTTTTTCTGAAGATTCCGAATCAAGTTCGGAATGACACCACACAAACTTTTCACGCCGCATTATCCTAAACTTGATGTTGGATTCTCAACAAATAAAAGGTGGTTATGTAGTCTATTAAAATATTTTTTGTATATTCGCAACAGCTCGTAAGAGTTAGGGCGCGAGGTATTTATAGTCAAGCCCGTAGCCAAAAGGAGATAGCTTAGCTGTCTCCTTTTGTGCGTTTTATGAGATCATTTTTTAAATGATTTTGAATTTAGATTTAAATATTTTTGTACATTTGTAGTGTCAGGGGGTAACAACCCAGACACCCCTTACAAATTGTGAGGCGCACGCTCCAATAAAGTCAATTTATTGGAGCGGTTTTTTATCTAGTAATCAATGATAACTTTATCATCAATAAATACAAATAAAATTCTGCTATTTTTCAATCACAAAAAAGCGCGAAAAAGTTTCGCGCTTGTTATTTTTATTTCAAAAAATATTAAAGTTCGTTACATTTATTAAAGAAATCTATAGCTTCTAAATCTTTTAATAAAGCGGCTTCTTCCTCGGCAGTAATATTTCTAAACGGCACTCTGTTTTCGCCTAAATCTAAGCCCATCAATTTCATGATGCGTTTTCCGCCTACGATGTTTCCGCGGTATTTTACAATCACATTAATGACTTCTTGATTATAATTTTGCAAAATTCGGGCTTTTTCTAAGTTTCCTTTTTGCCATGCCTCCATTACGCCCACAAGCACATTGCCCACATAGTTGGCAGTGCCACTAATACCGCCTTGGGTTTTGCTCATTGCCAAACTCGCCAAAAGTGTTTCGTCTTGCCCATGGAGCATGTCGTATTTCCCGTTTTTCACAAATTTACATTGGTTAAACTCGTACATATTCTCGTAGGTATATTTAATGCCCGCAAGGCTTGGCAACTTTTGGTCGGCTTTTTCCAAAAATTCTACCATAGACAGATACGCTCCATTGAACACTGGAATGTGGTAATAGTAGAATGGCAATTCGGGTGCTCCTTCTGTAATTTTTTGGCAATAGGTAATCAACTCTTCTACTCGCCCAATTTTTGGAAACGGCGGAGCCATAGAGCCTATCCCAAACACGCCTAGGGCTTGCGCATGCTCAGCCATTTTTTTGCTATCTTTCACGCAAGTGCTCCCCACATGCACGATGATTTTAAAATCAGCTGGCACAGATGCTTTCCATTTTTCGGCTAGTTGAATGCGCTCCTCGGTAGTGAGCATATAGCCCTCTCCCGACGAACCGTTGATAAAAACGCCTTTTAGCCCATTTTTTCTGAGCATTTCGGCATATTGCGGAATGATGTCATAATTCACCTCGCCAGCTTTGTCAAACGGCGTAAAGGGTGCAACGATGAGTCCTTGTATTTTTTCCATATATTTTTTTATTTTTTGGGTTGATTTCCCAGTATAAATTCTATTTTTTTTGCAGATTTCAATTCTTTATCGGTGATGAAGTAAGAATTATGTTTATTGCCATCTATTTTAATTTGCTGAATGTAAATGTTCTCTGGGCTTGCATTGGAGATGATTTCCACCGCATCGTTTCCAAAGAATTTTGGGTTTAAGCGTAATTTAATTTTAGTAAACTTAGGTGCCGTAAGTGCATAATTAGCAACAGCTGGCTCGGTGGGATAAAAGCCCATCATGCTCATCATCGCCCAAGCAGACATTACACCCGTGTCGTCGTTGCCAGGGAGCCCTGCAGGTTGTGTTGTAAAATATTTGTTCAATAAATCGTTTACACGCATTTGGGTTTTCCACTCGCTACCTTTGATGTAATTGTATAGATAAGGATAAGCGATATCTGGCTCGTTTGCCATATCGAATTGTCCTTTTTCGAACACGGCATCGAGATTTTTCACGAAATTTTTGTTTCCGCCCATCAGTTTGATTAAACCACGAATATCTTGCGGAACCATAAATGTATATTGATAGGCATTTCCCTCAATATAGCCCTCATTGGTTTCAAAATTGGCTCCTTTTTCTGGATTAAAGTCTTTTAGCCATTCGCCATTTCTGTATTTTGGTACTAGAAGACTCCATTTTTTGTTATACAATTTTCGGTAGGTTTTAGATTGCGCATCAAATTTCTTTTGATTCTTTTTATCTCCCATTACTTTCGCAAATTGAGAAATCGCAAAATCCGCAATATTATATTCCTGCGTAGTGGAAACAGGACCCGCCACACCTGAATTTAAACTCACATAACCATATTTCCAGTAATCATCAATCCCTGGGCGTAGCGGATTGTCTTTCATTTGCGTTGCACCTTTTAACATGGCTTCGTAAGCTTTTTTCTTGTCAAAACCTGTGATGCCACGCATGTAGGTATCTGCCAAAACAACGGTGGCAGGATCGCCTACCATGGTAAAGGTTTCGGTGTTATTTAATTCCCATTTTGGCAACCAACCTGTTTCGTCGTAAATATCGAGCATTGTATTTACCATATCCAGCTGGTCTTGTGGATATAACAACGACAATAAGCTATGATAATTGCGGTAGGTATCCCATAACGAAAATACGGTATATCGCTGGTGATTGGTTTTCTTTATGCCCACGCGTTTGTGTAAGGGAAATTCGCCGTTGATGTCGTTTAAAATATTGGGATGAATCAATGCGTGGTATAGTCCTGTATAAAATATTTTTTTCTGATCTAAAGTTCCGCCCTCTACCTCAGCGACTGAGAGTTTATCTTCCCAAGCGTTTTGAGTTTGCGCCACCACTTGGTTAAAGTCTTTTTGCCCGATTTCTTTCACCAAGTTTTCTTTAGCATTTTCAATGCTTACATACGAAACGCCAATCTTTAATTCAAGCTGTGTCGGTTTTTTAAAATTATAACTAAAAAAACCGCCGATGCTATCGCCAACCACTTCATTGGTGAACGAAGGCTTTAGCAAAGTTTGTCCGTTATAGGTCATCCATTGCGCTTCTACGCCTTTGTAATTATCTGCCACTTTGTACGAACCAAATTCTTCGGCAGGAATCGAAACTTTACCATAAAAATACACGGGATATGCCCCTTCTGCATTATTGTAGCAAAACGAGCCCACCATGCGCATTCCTTGAAATTCCTGATTATTATTCATTTTTATCACCGCTCCTTGCTCATTGGTTAAGCCCAAACCAAGATTGATGATTAAATTGGCTTGCCCTGCGGGGAAAGTATAGCGAGTAATGCCCGCTCTTGTATCGGCAGTGGCTTCTGCCTTGATGTTATATTTGTCTAATGTCAAAGCATAGTAGCCAGGTTTTGCTTTTTCGTCGTGGTAGGTGCTACCATATTTTAAATGATTTAGTTCTAAATCTCCTGTGGTGGGCATAGCGATGATTACGCCCAAATCTGGACAGCCTACACCGCTCAAATTCACATGCGTGAAACCTGTGAAAAATGTATTTTCGTGCACATATGGATTAGAAAGCCATCGGCTATCTTTTTCTAAAGGATTTTTGATGCCCGTGGTATCAAACGCCACATTAAACGGCGAAATGCTCAACATACCACGCGGCGCAATGGCTCCAGGGTTTGTTGCACCAAAATTGGAAGTACCGATGAACGGGTCTACATAATCGATTGCTTTCTGCGCTAAAAGTATATTCCCAAGCAATCCAAGGGATAAAATTATTGTTTTTTTCATTTTTTTGATTGAATTTATTTAATACACCAAATATGCCGAAACCATCCAATGATTTTGTTGATTTTCCTTATTGGCAGTAGCAGGTATTTTTATAACTAAAACATGTTTTCCTTGCGATAATTGAACTGGGGCAATTTCAGGCAATACTTGCGAACCTGGGCACCAATTAGAGCGAGACAAATCCGAAGACGCCAAGCGTTCTTCAATCACGCGAGTTTCTACCCCGCCCGCATCGTTGTAAAATCTTGCCGTGTCTTTTTGCACCCAAACGCCACTCGTGGGGCTAAACCTTCTGAACGAAGCACAATCATCTCTCCATGGAATAAAATCTAAAACGGGCTTGTGGTCTATGCTCACGGTATTTTGTTTTTTCACAAATTCATCGCCTTTTTCATGCCCACCATGCCCCGAAGTGATGTAGTATAGTTCAGGTTGAGTTGATTTTTTCACTTTTGGAAAATCAAAAGACATCTGCAAAGTTTGTCTTGAAAAGAAATCAGGGATTTTTTGTCCGTCGATGTAGTACACGGTACTCACAAGCGGAAGCACTTTTTTGATGGGGCGCGGTCTTCCCGAATATTCCAAACTGATGTCCACCAAATAGCCTTCTTTAGTCCAAGTATCAATCCAAACACCGACATAAAACTCGCCCATCAACAAAGATTGCAATTGCGAAATATCTTGATTCCATTCCACAAAATCTGCCCAAGTAGGCACGCTCACAGGGCGTCCTAATTTGGTTTTGGGGAATTTAATCGTGTCGCTAAAATGTCCTACACCAAAAGGCGTCATAAAACGCATCAATTCCACAGGCGGATTGTAGCCTTCTGCAGGTAGCACACCATTAAACCCCGCCTCGGGTGCAGAGCCTCTTGGGAATTTGGCTTTGCCTTGCGCTATTTTTAAAATATTGTTTTGATCTTTAGGGCTTAAAACAAAAACAGAGCCCACCTTGTCCCAAGAATCCCCATTGGAACGCAATTTTACTTTGATAGAAACATCTGTTCCTTTTTTAAATATGGGTGCTTTTACTTTTTTAATTAAAAGCCGACCGCTTTGCAAACGAATCGTATTCGGGATTTCGCCCTCGTTGCTGAAGTTTACGAGTGTATTTTTAAACACTTCCACCGTTTGTGGTTGCTGTGCAAAAAGCACAACTGCACAAAAAGTTAAACAAAAAAGGAACCAATTTCTAAAATGTATCATTGCATTGAAGCTTTAATCAAATTATCAAATTTCTTCATTTTATTCGGATATTTTTCCGCTACATTTTTGGTCTCGCCTGGGTCTTGGCACAAATTGTACAATTGTGGTTTGTCGGCATTTCCTGTTTCAATAGTTACTCCCCACGGCACCATTTTAGGCCCGTCATACGGCGGAATGTAAGACCATTTGCCTTGTCTCAATGCAATTTTACCTTGCATTCCCTCGTGCAACAGATATTTGCGGTGCTTGTTGGATTTGCCCAAAAATGTTTTTAAATAATCTTGAGAATCGGCAAAAGTTACATTTTTCATTCCCACCAAATCCATCAAAGATGCAGGTAAATCAATCTGAGAAAGCAAAGCATCAGACACTTTTTGTGAGGTTTGGTCTTTCCAATATACAATCAAAGGAATATTTGCCCCTGCGTTGTACATGCTATATTTTCCGCCTTTGTATTTGCCCCAAGGCTGGTGAAGATTTTTGGTTTCCTCTGCCCCATCAAAATAACCATCATCAAGCACAGGACCATTGTCGCTACTGAAAATTACTAAAGTATTGTTTAGCAAATTCTCTTTTTTAAGCTGTTCCATGATTTGTCCCACACACCAATCGGCTTCTACCACGGCATCTCCTCTTGGTCCTAAATTGGTACTCCCCACAAAACGCTGATTCGGTGTGCGCGGCACATGTGGCTGGTGCAGTGCATAGTACAAGAAAAATGGTTTATTTTTATTTTCTGAAATAAAGTTTCCTGCCTTTTTCACAAAAAGATCTGCCATGTCCTCATCCACCCATTGGTCGCGGGCATTCTTTCCGCCCGTTTGGTAGCCGATGCGTGGGATTCCGTTATGAATGCTTTGATTATGCCCTTGCGAAGGTTTTAATTTCAGCAATTCTGGATTGGCTTTTCCCGTAGGCTCTCCTGGGAAATTGGTTTTATAACTCACCTTGAGCGGGTCTGATTTTTCCAAGCCCACCACCGAGTGATTTTCTACAAAAACAGTAGGCACACGGTCGTTGGTCGCTGCGGTGATGAATGAATAATCGAATCCTATATCGTTGGGCGACGGAGTAATTTTTTGGTTCCAGTCCATTTTGCCATTTCCTAAACCTAAATGCCATTTCCCCACTACGCCCGTAACATAGCCTGCCTTTTGCAATTGGCTTGGCAAATTATGGTCGTTTTGTGGGATGAGCATCGGCGCATCGCCTTCTAGGATTCGGGCATTTTTGTTTTTCCAAGGATAAACGCCTGTAAGCAATGAAAAACGGCTCGGCGTACAGGTTGCCGCTGCGGCATAAGCATTGGTAAACCTCACACCATTTTGCGCCAATTTGTCTATGTTTGGCGTTTTGATTTCTTTAGCCCCATAGCAAGACAAATCGTTGATTCCCAAATCATCTGCATAAATGATTACGATATTGGGTTTTGAACTTAATTTTTTCTGAGCCATCGCTAGTGCCGAAACACTCATGAATATTGAAAGCAGGATTGTTTTTTTCATTATAAATTTGGTTTAAATGCTAAGGTACACATTTTAATTATAAAACAGCATATGATTTTTGTCCTAAACTACTTTTTAAACACCGCATCTCTTAATTGGGTTTAAATCTTTGGCACTACTTTTGTAAAATGCATTGAAATTATTTTTTAACCAATGAAAAAAATATATTTTTTAGGATTTTTAAGTGCTTTAATTTCAATCACAAGTTGTAGTAGCGATGATGATTCTGCTCAATCACAATACCAAGGTGAATTACTTGGCAAATGGAATTTAACTAAAAAGCAAATCATTCTATCTGGGAATGGAAAAATTGAAGATTACACATTCAATAGTGATTGCGATCGTAAAAGTTATATTGAGTTCACTCCTAAATGGCAATACTTAAATGCTATTTATTCCGCGAGTGATGATAATCCATGTAAACTATTGAACAATAAAGTTGAAGCGTTTGATTTTTCGCTGAATGGCAACCATTTACATATTAACGGATTGGAGAAACCTTCGTTCATAGCGCAAGTGAACGGCGATATTCTAACGCTCAAAGGAAGTAGATCTGATAAAGACAATGATGGAAAAGATGAAATTGTGATTTTATCCTATTCCAAAGTTAAATAATACTTTTTTCACTATAGTAAGTAGCCCCTAAAATTGAATTTTAGGGGCTATTTTTATTTTAAAACATCAACCAAAATATCAAACTTCACCTTAGCATTGATGACTTGGTTTCCTTTTGTCATTTTCATTTTCATATTGATGTCGTTTCTATCATAAAACAAGTTTTGGATATTATAGAAAAGTTTTCCGTCGATATCGATTGTGGTTTTTAATCCTTCTTTGTTTGTAAATTCGGGAATAATACCTTTTAAATTTAAAATTCCGTGATTGTTTTCGATGCGCTCTAGCGTGTAAGTTACTTTTGCCACCACTTCATCTCCATCCATATTGATTGGCATAGATAAAGTTTTGGATTCGCCCACTTTGATTTTCCCATTATAATCGTATTGTTTCATTTGATCAAAAGTCTTTTTGAGCTGTTTTTTCATTTCATTATTTAATGTTTTACCCGAAATAGAATCGATTCTAATTTTTGTTCCTTTTTGGGTATAGCCATACATTTTCACGCCATCAAAAGACAGTGGAATCAGATTTCCGTTGATTTTAAAATCCATTGTATTCAAATCAATGACCAATGGAATTTTATCGCCCGATTTTTTACCCGTTTTAAAATCCATTTTGATTCCCATATTCATTGCAATGGGATTTTCGCTATTTGGTAATTCCATTATCATATCATATTTGGCACCCGCAGCGTATTTTGTATTTTCTAAAAAGCGCGCTTGGATATCGATGCTTTTTTGTGCATTTACCATTGCAAAAAGCATGATAAAAATAAAGATAGAAAGTCGTTTCATGTGAAATTAGTTTTGAATTCTTTGGCTAATTTAAGACTTTTTTCATTTTACTGAACAATATTTATGTGTTAAGATTTAATACAAGATATTTCTATCCTAAAAATGATTATTTTTGCAGAATGAATGCGTCACAAAATAACAGTCTACATAAAAAAGCAGCTTTCTATACCCTTGGCTGCAAACTTAATTTTTCTGAAACTTCGACCATTGCTCGTTCGCTCAAACAAGGAGGCTATGAGCAAGTGGAGTTTGACCAGCCTGCCGATGTGTATGTAATCAACACCTGCTCGGTAACGCAAAATGCCGACAAAGATTGCAAACGCGTGGTGAAAATGGCACAAAAAGCCAATCCGAAAGGTTTTGTGATTGTGGTGGGATGTTATGCGCAATTAAAACCTGAAGAAATCGCAGCTATGGAAGGTGTGGATTTGGTTTTGGGAGCGAAAGAAAAATTTAATATTGTACATTTTCTAGATAGCTTAAACAAGGAAAACACGCAAATTCACTCTTGCGAAATCGAAGAAGCTGATTTTTACGAAAGTGCCTACTCCATTGGAGACAGAACGCGTGCTTTCTTAAAAGTGCAAGACGGGTGCGACTACAAATGTACTTACTGCACCATTCCGCTGGCGCGTGGAATTTCGCGAAGTGACAGCGTGGAAAATGTACTAAAAAATGCACAAGAAATTGCCGAAAAAGGGATTGAAGAAATTGTGCTCACGGGAGTAAACATCGGCGATTATGGAAAAGGCGAATTTGGCAACAAAAAACACGATCATACCTTTTTGGAACTCGTGGAACGACTTGACCAAGAGACCGATGTGCACCGCATCAGAATTTCATCTATCGAGCCGAATTTATTAAAAAATGAATTAATCGAGTACACGGCAACGAGCCAACGATTTGTGCCGCATTTTCATATTCCATTGCAATCGGGTAGCGACGAGATTTTAAAGAAAATGAAACGCCGCTACTTGACAGGGCTTTACCAAGAGCGCGTGGCAAAAATAAAAGAAATTATGCCGCATTGTTGCATCGGGGTAGATGTGATTGTGGGCTTCCCAGGGGAGACCGAAGCGCATTTCCTTGAAACTTATAATTTCTTGAATCAACTACCAATCAGCTACTTGCATGTCTTTACTTATTCGGAGCGAGACAATACAGAAGCCGTTGATTTTGAAGGCGTAGTACCGATTAACGAAAGAAAAAAACGCAACAAAATGCTTAGAATTCTCTCCGAGAAAAAGCGCGTTGCATTTTACCAATCTCAATTGGGCACACGCCGAAAAGTGGTGTGGGAGGCAGAAAATAAAAACGGAATGATGTTTGGCTACACCGAAAATTATATTAAAGTCCAAACGCCGTATAATCCCGATTTAATCAATCAATGCACCGAGGTGGATTTGGTGATGCTAAACCCTGATGGAATTGTAGAGGTGCAAATGCTATGAAAATCTATTGTATCAGTGGGCTAGGCGCCAATCAAAGAGCGTTTAAATACTTGAAATTCCCCGAGGGAGTGGAGCCAGTCTTCATTGAGTGGCTCTCCCCTCAGAGAGGGGAGAGCTTAGCGCACTATGCTCAGCGAATGGCGCGCGGGATAGATACTAGCGAGGATTTTGCCCTGCTGGGGCTATCGTTTGGCGGAATCATTGTGCAGGAAATGAACCGCTTTCTTTTGCCTAAGAAAACGATTTTAATCTCCTCTGTGAAAAATCGCCAAGAGCTTCCTCCGCTGATGCGCTGGGGCGGGAAATTTAATGCTCACCGATTGATTCCGATGTGGTTTTTTACCTCGGATAGTTTGCTTTCGTATACCTTTTTCAGGAAATTGTATGATAGGCGCCTGCCTGAAATCAAGGAGTTTTTTACGCACCGAGAGCCGTATTATTTAAAATGGAGTATCCATCAAATCATTCGTTGGAATCCCAAAAATTTAGTCGTAAAAAATCCACATCACATACACGGCGATAGGGATATTGTATTCCCCGTAAGAAATATAAAAAATGCTGACATCATAAAAGGGGGCACGCATATCATGGTCATGCAATTAGCCCCAAAAGTAAGCATTCAATTAAAAAACTATTTTGACCATGCATAAAAGTTAAATTTTTAGAATTTAATTTTGTTGCTTTTCCAAATAATGATTAATTTGCGATATTATTTAAATCATATAAAGACTATGAAAACATTCGATGTATTAATCGAGATTCCTAAAGGAAGCCGAAACAAATATGAATTAGACAAAAAATGGAACAGAATCCGCTTGGACAGAACTATTTTCTCCTCTATGCACTACCCTGCTGATTATGGATTTGTTCCTAATACACTTGCCCTTGACCAAGACCCGCTAGATGTTTTGGTATTGGTAACAGAGCCTACTTTCCCTGGATGTTTAATCGAAGTGAAAACCATTGGTGTATTCCACATGCAAGATGAGAAAGGTCCAGACGAAAAATTAATCTGTGTGCCTGTGGGCGACCCTGTTTGGAGCAATCTTGAAACCTTAGACGACATCAACCCGCATATGAAAAGCGAGATTGAGCACTTTTTCCAAGTGTATAAAGATTTAGAGAAAAAGAAAGTAGATGTGCAAGGCTGGGGAACTAAAGAAGAAGCTGAACAAATTTTGAAAGACTGCTTTGATCGCTACAGCGGAGAAGAATTTAAAATGAAAGATTTAATCTAATCATATGATTTTCAAAGCAAAAAAAACCCGAATATTCGGGTTTTTTTTGTATTTTTTTGGTTAGGAACTAATTCCAAATTTCAATCAAAAAAACACTCAAATTCCTATTTTCTCATTCTTGGGTCTAGCACGCCATAGAGAATATCCACCAAAATATTGATGATGATAAACACCAATGCAATGACCAAAACAGCGCCCATAATCACGGGCTGATCGAGCGTGTTCAAAGCATTTACGATTTCTTTGCCTATACCATTCCAGCCAAAAATAAATTCCACAAAAACGGCTCCTGCAAGCATACCTGCAAACCAGCCCGATGTGGCGGTAATTACGGGATTTAGTGCATTTTTTAATGCGTGTTTTAGAATCACTTGCTTTTTGCTCAATCCTTTGGAAAATGCGGTTCTGATGTAATCTTGACTCATCACATCGAGCAAAGAGTTGCGCGTGAGCTGCGTAATCACCGCAAGCGGACGAATCCCTAAAGTAATGGCAGGCAAAATTAAATTCTTTAAATCTAAATATTTGCCCATGCCATAATCATCAACCTCGTATAAACTCCCCGTCATGTTCAGATGCGTGTAATCTACCAAGAGATAGGCAAAAATATACGCCATAATGATCGCGGCAAAAAACGACGGCACACTCATACCAATCGAAGTGATTACAAGCAAAAATTTATCTATCCAAGTGTCTTTGAACACCGCAGAAATAATCCCCAAAACAATTCCCAAAACAAATGCAATCACAATTGCAGAGGTGGCTAAAATAAGCGTATTAGGCAAGGTTTCAGCAATGATTTCGGCAACGGGTTTCCCTTGTTTTTGGTAAGATTTTCGCAAATAAGGATATTTAAGCACTACATCATAATTCTGTGTAGAAAAAAGCACCTTTCCGCCATATTTGGCTTTAGAATAATAGGTAAAATCGTCCTTGTTTTTGCTATGAAAAGACAATGGCGACAAATCGTTTAGATAATATAAATACTGCTTATACTTGGGCTGATCGTAGCCCAAATTGTGGCGAATCGCCGCCAGCTGCACGGGATCTTCGTTTTGGTCGAGCATCATACGCGCGGGGTCTCCTTGCATCACATTAAAGAGCAAGAAAATCACGGTAACTACACCCCACAAAGTGAGCAAACCATAGAGTATTTTACTGATTATAAACCTTGCCACCCGTTAGAAATTAGCATTTACATTTTTAATTTTCGGTAAATCGCGCCAAGCAAATTTAGCCGTTACCGTTCCTTTGTTTAGGAATACCACGCCTGGATTGCTACGAATCATGGTTTTGAGCGTAGTGGCATCCATTAAGCAAGAATTTACACCGCCAATGTTTAAGTTTTGAGAAGAAACATTCAAAATCTTAATTTCAGGATTTTCAGCTTTTAGAGCCTGTACCCATTCAGACATTTTAGCCAAACCTTTTTCGCTCGCTCTCGACGGCAACGAGGTTATGACCATTACCACCTTTGGCTCAGACAAATACACATCGGTCATGTCGCCTTCTTCGCCACAATCAATCATAAAATCGTGAATTGGTGGTATGTATCCTTTTTCTTTGACAATTTCTCGGGTTGAAATCAAATCCCACGAAGAGCCTTCTTCCCAATAATGCTTATCTGCCAAATATTTTTCTTCGTCCACCTTGATTTTCTGGTGCGTTACACGGTTTTCTAATTCATATTCAAGCATAATGCTCGGCGGCTTCAGCCCTAATTCATCAGCTGTTTTCATTCCTTCAGAAATGTTTTTGCCCACCGCATAAGCTCTGAAATCTACCAATGGCAAATGCGCTACGCCCCAATAAGCGATAAAACCACACGCCACAAGCCAAATCAGACCAATCACATACGAAAATGGCTGAGCGATAAAGCGTTTGATGTATTTTTGGTTAAATAATAAAAAGGTGCTTAATACCAAAAGGACTAAATCTTTGTAAAACGATTGCCAAGGCTCTAATTTCAGCGCGTCGCCAAAGCAGCCACAATCGGTTACTTTGTTGAAATAAGCCGAATAAAAGGTTAAAAATGAGAAAAATACAATCAAAAGCCACAAACACCAAAGTGTAAATTTCTTCCAAACACCTAGAAGCAACAACACCCCAAGCATCACTTCGAAAATGACAAAAAAGATGGATAGTGGCAACGCCAAATCTTTCAAAAATGGAATATTGAACACATCGGGCGAGAAATATTCTTCTAATTTATAGCTAAAACCTATGGGGTCTACAGTCTTGACTAAACCAGAAATAATGAATAAAATTCCTACAAAAATGCGAACGATTTGGGTTAAAATTCTCATGCTTTTTCGTTTAATTTAATGAGTGAAAAAATAGCGTAATTCAGCATATCGAGATAATTGGCGTCCAAACCTTCGGACACCACTGTTTTCCCTTGATTGTCCTCGATTTGTTTCACGCGCAGGATTTTTTGCAAAATCAAATCGGTGATAGATGAAATGCGCATATCGCGCCACACTTCGCCATAATCATGATTTTTGCGTTCCATTAAATCTCGGGCTTCGCGAGCGTATTGGTCATACAAAACCATGGCTTCCTCTGCCGACATATCGGGCTGCACCACAGCACCTTTGCTCAATTGAATCAATGCAATGATGGAATAATTTACAATAGCAATAAATTCGCTTTCTTCGCTTTCATTTACCTTACGCTCAGTAGTTTCCTGAATATTTCTAATGCGATTGGCTTTGATAAAAATCTGATCGGTAACCGATGCCATACGCAAAATTCGCCATGACGCGCCATAATCTTTTAATTTCTTTTCAAATAAATTTCGGCACATCGCAAGCGCTTGGTCATATTGTTGTAAAGTTTTTTCCATACAAAGTTTGATTTAAATTTTTTGCACATTAGCTGCAACCAATGGCTTTAAATTACTATCTTAGCCTACAAAAATAAGTTTTTTAAACCAAATATTTCAAAACAATGACGATTAATTGTAACGGAAAATTGCTCTCGCTGGATTCGCCACGCGTGATGGGAATCTTAAACATTACACCCGATTCTTTTTCCGATGGCGGAAGATTCAATCAGCTAGATGTGGCACTGCAACACGCCGAAGAAATGCTGGAACAAGGTGCAAGCATTATCGACATTGGCGGACAATCCACTCGCCCCGACTCTATCTTCCTAGATGCCGATACCGAGCTACAACGCATATTGCCCGTGATTGAAAAATTGGTTAAAAAATTCCCTGAAATCATTATTTCTGTAGACACTTTTTGGGCTAAAGTTGCCAAGGAAAGCATCCAAGCGGGTGCGAGCATTGTAAACGATATTTCGGGCGGTGCGATTGATAACAAAATGTTTGAAACCGTGGCTCAGCTCAAAGTACCTTATATATTAATGCACATGCGGGGCACACCTCAAACAATGACTCAAAATACCGAGTACGACAATATTTTTGAAGAAGTGCAATTATACTTTAGCCAAAAAATATTTGAGCTTAAAAAATTAGGTATCAACGACATTATTCTAGACCCTGGCTATGGATTTTCAAAAACATTGCATCAAAATTATGAATTACTCCGCCAGCAAAAGGATTTATTGTTTGGCAAATATCCCATTCTCACGGGCATTTCAAGAAAATCTATGATTTATAAATTACTCGGCATCCCTGTACAAGAGAGCCAAAACGGAACCACCGCTCTGAATATGCTTGCACTTGAAAACAATGCCAAAATCTTGCGCGTGCATGATGTAAAAGCCGCAGTGGAATGTATCAAAATTTGGAAAACTTACCATTTGGTATAAAAAATAACGAAATCTATTTTTCTACACAAAAAATTTAAACAACAGCAAAAAATAAGTTAGCAAAAATTTAATTAAAAAAGCAAATTCTAATTCCACACTATCATGCGCTAAATGATTTACTTTCAAATTATTCGTAGCTACTAATTTAAAAATAATTTTTAAACTTAATATTATTTTTTCGCTAAATGTGATAAATATCTTTTGTAATTTTTTAGTTTTTTGTATTGCTACATTGCCGAAATCTTTTATTTTTGTAAAAACATAACCGAGATGCACCAACTAAAACTGATAGAGCAAGACCCATGTTTGCGGGATTTTGAATCACAGATAATCAACCGCATAGAGTGGTACGAAAACACGAAGGAATACATTGAAAAAAACTTTGGTTCGCTCGACCGATTTGCTACCGCACATGAGTTTTTTGGATTCAACTATGACAAAAAACTAAAAGGATGGTGGTTTAGAGATTGGCTCCCCAACGCGCATCAAGTTTATTTGATTGGAGACTTTAATGCCTGGGATCGTTCTGCTACCCCGCTCAAAAGAGGAAATTTTGGAACTTGGGAAGTTTTTCTACCAGATAGTGAGTATGCAGATAAATTAGTTCCTGGCTCAAAAATTAAGATGCATGTCATAGCCAATAACGGTGCTCTTGACAGAATCCCAGCTTACATTACCGAAATGACTCAGAACGAGGATAAAACCTTTGACGGTGTGTTTTCTGGCAAAGATACTTATCAATGGAACGATGCTAAATTTGATTTATCAAGCATTAAAAATCCATTGGTATATGAGGCTCATATCGGGATGGCTACCGAGGAGGAAAAAGTAGGTAGCTACAAAGAATTCACTGAATTCATGATTCCTAAAATCAAAAAATTAGGCTATAATGTAATTCAGCTTATGGCAATTCAAGAGCACCCATATTATGGTTCGTTCGGTTATCAAGTGGCGAATTTCTATGCCCCATCTTCGCGCTACGGCTCGCCAGATGATTTAAGAAAATTAATCGACACTGCACACCAAAACGGACTTGCCGTGATTCTAGATGTAGTGCATAGCCACGCCGTAAAAAATCGTGACGAAGGCTTAGCCGAACTAGATGGAACAGAGCTCTACTTCAACGGATGGCATCCAGATTGGGATTCTCGCTTATTTGATTATGCCAAAATTGAAGTGAAAAGATTTTTGGCTTCTAACCTTAAATATTGGATTCAAAAATTCCATTTCGATGGATTTAGATTCGATGGGGTAACAAGTATGCTCTACCATCACTTTGGGCATGTGAATTTTGATCATTACAGCAAATATTTCCAAGACACCAATAACGACGCCATCATTTACCTTCAACTTGCTAATGAATTAATTCATGATTTAAAACCAGGACTAATCAGCATTTGCGAAGACATGAGCGGAATGCCTGGTGCATGCCGCCCAGTGTGCGAAGGTGGCTTGGGCTTTGATTATCGCTTGGCGATGGGCATTCCAGATTTCTGGTTCGATACGCTTGAAACCAAATCAGACGAAGACTGGAATATGGGAGAACTATACTGGAGATTGATTGATAGACGCCGCACCGAAAAAACAATTGCCTATGCAGAAAGCCATGACCAAGCGCTTGTGGGCGACAAAACTATCGCTTTCTGGCTGATGGACAAAGATATGTACGACAATATGAGCGTATTTACCGAAAGCATCGTCGTGGATCGCGGTATTGCGCTGCACAAAATGATTCGCCTCGTAACGGCGGCTCTAGGCGGCGAGGGCTATATGAACTTTATGGGGAACGAATTTGGGCATCCAGAATGGATTGATTTTCCTCGCGAGGGAAATGGCTGGTCTTATGCTTATGCCAAACGCCAATGGTCTTTGCCAGAACAAGATCACTTAAAATACAAATTCTTAAACAATTTTGATGGCGAAATGGTTCATTTCTTAAAAGAATCTTCTATGCTAAATGCCAAGGATGAATATAAAATCTATGAAGATAATCAAAATGGCATTTTGTGTTTTACCAAAGGAGGCCGTGTATTCTTATTTAATTTTGGTAAAGAAAGTTTTGGAGAATTTACTGTGCATGTACGATCTGAAAAGGATTTGGAAGTAGAATTTTGCACCGATGATGAAAGATTTGGTGGTTTCAACCGATTGGATACAAGTATTAAATACCCTACACCAAATCACGAATTGAAAATTTACTTACCAAGCCGCACGGCAATTGTGCTGAAATAATAATTTTTAAATATAAAAAAAACCTTAAAATCATATAAGGGGCATAAAATAAAATGTACAAAAGAAAGAGAAAGAGAAAAGCCGACGAAAACGGCTTAAATAAAGGGTTTGCGGGCGATTTGCCCGCTTTTTTTGTTTAAAAAGAAATGTACAACAATTACCATTTACTACCATTTAATTACCATTGAAACTGGGTTTAAATACCGTTTAATATGCAATAACTACCATTGCCCAGTATGATAGCACCAGAAATAGCCCTAAAAGCGCTTAAATACGCTCTTTGGGGCTTTTTTATGGTTAGAATTTAGATGCCGGAAGCGAACAGATCTGTTTATATAAACACGGCATAACATTACATGCCGAAAATGTGTATTTTTTATATTAGGGGGACACTTAGGGGGACACTTAGGGAGACAAAAGTATCCTATTTTTTAGGTTTATAATTGGGGTGTTTAACCCTTTTTATACATTGAAAAAATAACGCTATTAATTGAAAATTAACAAATTACGATAAAAACCTTAGTTTTCACACCTCTTTCCCGCTGGAACGACTGCCTTTTGAGCTTTTGCTTCTTGTACTTTTTGCGATTACATTGTAAACACAGGGTCGGAGCTATATTCTTTAACTACCCTACCAAGCACCATAAATATTCGTCTTATATCTTCTTTTTTGATTCTAAATGGTTCGTGAACAAGCCTGCCGTCTACATAAGTCTCATTATTAGTGCTGTAAGCCATTATGTAATTATCATCTTCTGGGCAAGTTTGCATTCTTTTGGTTACTCTTATTTCGTTGGTTTCTATTACATAAGTACGCCCCCAGACTATGCTGTTTATGTCGTTAATGGCTCTAAGTGCGAGAATACAGCCATTAGGATACTCTACCATGCTATCTCCGTAATGGCGAATTGCAGCGGTAACATTAGTGAACCAGTCCCCTGCATCTATATACTCGGTAGGTTTTGAATTGCCAGAAAGCTCTGCAACGCTGGAAGTGCCGCCAATAGTAACTACATCATCATATAGCGGTATAAGGTTCTTAGGTTTCTCGGATTGTTTTTCTGTTTTTTCATCTTTTAGCATAGATCCTTCACCTGTAAGGAGCCATTCTAAATCATATTGGGGATAATTTTCAACCAATTTTAAAAACCATTTTGATTGTATATCGCTATTATTTTTAATTGCCCTAGACAAAACACCTTTACTTGCCCCAATTTTATCTTCTAATTGAGTTATTTTAATATCTTCATTTTCAGCAACTTTCGTAAATGCGCATAAAATATTATTCATGAAATTGAAAATTATCTCCAAAATATTTGGATTGGTTGAAAATTATCTTCTGTATTTGTCTTGTTAAAACATAACAACTATGACAAATGTAAAGGAAATAAATGAGATTGTTCGTATATGCGAACAAAAAAAGCAAACAGGCGATTACCAAACACTTGCCAAAGCTTTGGGAACAACCGTAGATGCGGCACGCATGCGATTTTACAGAAAAGATGAAAATGCAGTGCGTGTTCTGCACAGAATTATTGAACAACGCGAAAGTTTAACTCAAGAATTTCAAAAACAATAAGATATGAATAATTTAAGCATTAAAGGCACAATGAGCAGTAGAGAGATTGCTCAGATTGCTGGTAGACCACACAATGATGTATTAAAATCCATTAGAAAAATGGAAAGAAGTTGGAGAAATGTTACTGGGGGAAATTTTTCCCTCAGTGAATACACCGACAGCACAGGGCGAAAACTGCCAGAGTATCAACTAACAAAAACCGAGTGCTTATATATCGCTACCAAGTTCAACGATGAGGCAAGGGCGAGGCTAGTTCTTCGCTGGGAGGCTTTGGAGGGTGAAAAACTTAAAAATTATATCCAAATGCCAAAGGCTATCAATGTTTTTGGTATGGAGGCTTTGCCTTATGACTGGTGGCTGTTGCAAAATGGCTACTCGGTGAGCTCTGGGCAAAGAAACGCACGCATACGCAAGCATCCAGAGCACTTTTACAAAGGCACCAATGGCTGGTATATCAACAAGCTATACGCTGAGGCACTCCTTGCTATTAAACAGGGCAAAGAGAAACTAAAAGAAATACAAGCCTTGCCCCAAGTGCTACAAGTGGAAATGTTTTAAAAATAAAGAAAATGGATAAGCAATATAAAAATGTATCGGCAGAACAATTGGCTGATTGCTATAATGTGATAGCATCAATTTTGGGTTGGAAGTCTCTCAATATGAAAGAAATTTAAAAATTAAAGAAAATGAATACATACGAAAGATTGGAACAAATCGCAGAAAAAGTAGCTTGTTACTTATCGGGAGCAGGAAAGCTACCCCACGAAATAGTTCTTATTATGGAGCTTTTGGGTTTTGACGAAGATGAAATAAAAAACGCATTAAAAAATAACTGATGAAATCGCTGAGAACCTTTGAGGAAGACTGGGAGATTTTAGTCGAGAAAATCATTAAAGCGGTAAACGAAGATTAAACAAGAAACATGTACGCATATCAAAATAACATAGTGTCTATACCAGCCAAATTACTTTATGAGGATTGGGCGATAATTTCCTATGATTATTATAAGGTTTTATGCCGCAGAGGAAAGCTAGTCCGTACCAAAGAGGGGCGTGGGCAAGACAACCAAGCGTGGGTGTCTTTTCACGATTTGCCAGTGGTAAAAGGTATCAACCTAAAAGAATATTGCGTGCGTGCATTGGGCAGGCCTGAGGATAATTTAGTAAGAAATCAGCTCGAAAAATACATTTTACCCGACCCAAAAGCTATTGATTTTTTTGCTCAGCATAGAAAGCCTAACGGCAAGCCTTTGAAGTTTGAAAAGCAACGCCAAAAGGCAACTTCTGCTATGATTTTAAACGCTATTGAAACCATCTTTAAAGATAGAGTGGCAAGCAATAAAATCTTTGGAAAAAAGAAAACACAAATCTGGAAAAACATTAGCGAAGCGGTAAATGGTCTGAATACCGAAAAGTGGCAGTATGATTTACCGAGCAATGCCCGCAGTTTGCAACGAAAGTACAACCAATACCTGAAAGATAGATATATGGCATTTATTCATAAAGGCGAGGGCGGAGTGAATGCTCGCAAGGTAAACGAAGATATTGAACGCCTAATTATTGGGCTTTATTGTATGCCAAATAAACCCTATATGAGCAGTACTCATGATATGTATTTGCAGTTTATGGGCGGGGCGCTTGAAGCCTACGACGCGCAAACAGGCGAAATCTTTAATCGTGAGGATTTCTACGATGAAAATGGGCAAATGGTGGAACTTTCCGAAAGCACCATTAATAACTATTTGAATAAGCCAGAAAATAAAATCATCATAGAAAAATGCCGTAACGGCGCCTATGATTTTAGCCAAAAATCGCGCCCACATGTGCACCGACACGCTCCGCTGTTTAGTATGAGTAAAATCACGCTGGACGACCGCGATATAATGCACCACAAATTGCCCGATGGCTCAAAAGTGATGGCGTATTATGCCTTTGACTCGCTCTCTGGGGCGATGATAGGAATAGCCCATAGCAAAAGCAAAAATCAAAATTTGTTTTTAGACTGCATTCGCAATATGTTCCAGTTTACTACAAGCTACGGGTTGGGCGTTCCGATGCAAATGGAGGTGGAGCAACATCTAGTGAGCGACTTTTCGGAGGGGCTAATGAAAGCAGGTGTATTGTTTCCATTTGTCCGCTGGTGTAACCCTACCAATTCGCAGGAAAAAGAGGCTGAGGGCTTTATCCGCATCAAAAAATACGGAGTGGAGAAAGATAGACACCAGAATGTAGGGCGCCACTATTCACGTAACGAGAGCAATCGCGTAACTCGTCAAAAAATATTTGACGAGGCAAACGATAACTACAAAGAGGCAAAAGCTACTTATGAGCAAATCGTGGCGTGGGAACTGGAAGAACAAACTTTGTATAATAACGAGCTACACTCAAACCAAAGAAAATATAAAGGTAAAACTCGCCTTGAAGTTTTCTTAGAAAATGTAAATCCGAATTTACCAAAATTGAACAAAGCTCTTTTAGCGCAATTTATTGGGGAACACACCCAAACTACGATAAGAAGAAACCAATATGTGAGTGTGCAATATGAGAAATACCAGCTGCCAACGCCACAGGTGCTTTCTATGCTAGCCCCAAATAATTATCAAGTAGATGCCTACTTTATGCGTGAAGATGGTAAGGTGAAAGAAGTTTATTTGTATCAAAATGGCGAATATTTATGCACCTGTGAGCCAGTCCCTGTGTTTAACCGAGCTAATGTGGAATGGACAGATGAAGACGCGAAAAAATACCAAGAAGCGATGGCGTACATTACTAAGTTTGATGCAATGACCAAACGATTAAGCGAGGAAAAATTGCCAAAAATCGGAACAATGAAGCCCTCCACTACCATAGATGTGGATTTTGAAGTAGTTGAGGAAGCGCAAGAATTAGAGTACTCCTATACCGAAACAACAATAAACCAACGCAATAGAGCAATTAACGATTTATAAAAACATAACAGATGATAACCACAGAGCTAAAAAAACGAATTATTGAAGCCGTTAAAAATAATTTACCAAATTACAAGAATGCTGAAAAGCACGCACAGGCATTAGGCGTAAATTCTAGCCAGTATTCTAAAATTTTCACGGGTGGAGATGTAGACTACTCTTTGGCCGACGCGAAATGGATAAACATAGCTAGAAGATTAGGCGTTCAGTTAAAAGAAGAAACGCCATGGGTTACCGTGAAAACTGAAACATACGAGTATGTGTATAGTCAATTAGAAGCCTGCCAAACGCGCAGTATCTCGGCTATCCTTTGTGATTTGGCAGGTATCGGAAAAACCCACACGGCAAAACAGTATGTAAAAGAAAATCGCAATGCTATATACATTGATTGTTCACAAGTGAAAAGTAAGCAGAAACTCATTAGAAAAATAGCGCAAGAGTTTGGGATAATTTATACAGGACGATACGCAGATGTTTATGAGGATCTTGTTTTTTATATCAAGCAATTAGAAATGCCACTTGTGATATTAGATGAGGCTGGAGATTTGGACTATCCTGCGTTTTTAGAGCTAAAAGCTTTATGGAATGCTACCGAGTACGCATGTGGCTGGTATATGATGGGTGCTGATGGTCTGAGAGAAAAAATCAACCGGCAAAAGAACCTAAACAAAGTGGGCTACACCGAAATATTTGACCGCTACGGTAACGATTTTAAAAAGGTGAGCCCCGATGTAAAAGAAGCTTTGGAGGAGTTCTATTTAAAACAAATAGCACAGGTGTCAAAGGCTAACCATTCGACGCTAACACCAAAGCAAATGTTTGCAAAAACGAAAGGTAGTCTAAGAAAAGTGAGAATTGAAATTGAAAAACAAAGATTATTAAATAATGGCTAAAAGTGAATTAGAAATACCGCGCTACTATACCCACGAAGATATTGAAAAAGCAAGATTTAACGAATTTGAATTTACAGGAGAGTGGGGACGGCATTTAGGTAAGCCAGAGCGCACAGGTAGCCTTTTAATTTATGGCGGTTCTGGACATGGTAAAACAACCTACGCGCTCCAGTTGATGAAGTATTTGTGCAGCTTTGAAAGGGTGTTTTATAATTCAGCGGAAGAAGGCTTGAGAGCCAGTTTTAAACGCTCTGTCAATCTGAATAATCTAAAAGAAGTCGCTGGAAAGTATGTAATGCAAAAAGAGAAATACGATGATATGGTAAAGCGACTAGACAGAAAAAGACAGCCTAAAGTCGTTTTTGTGGATAGCGTACAGTATGTATTCAGAGGCAAAAAGGACACGGATTATTTTAAGCTAATAGAGAGATTTCCAGAGACATTGTTCATTTTCATTTCTCAGATGCAGAAAGGAGAGCCCAAAGGTGCCATTGCCGATGCTATTAAATGGGATTCACAAAGTATAATTAAAGTAGTAGACTTTAAGGCCTATATAGAAAAAACAAGGATTGGTGGCGATGAATTAACGCCCTACATTATAAATGCAAATAAAGCAAGAGAAAGAGAACTTAAATTGTTACAAAAAGGATAAATAAAACCACTATGATACACGAAATTTTACACCTCAATTACCGCAGTTATGCCATTTGGCGCGATGAGCATTTTTACAAGTATTGTCAGCTTTTAAGCCAAAACACGATGTTTACCATACGCGAGCTTTACAGCAATGATTTAATGCTTAATTACTTTCACGATATGTGGCACGCCTATGTAGAAAAGCCTTTTTTACAGGACTACGCAGACTTAATAAATCAGCTAGACGAGCCTGATCATTTTTGGAATATTTTAGAAACATACATTGGAGCCGTGTACGATGAAAATAGCGTGCGCATGTATTCATCAGCAATATTAAACGAAATCAAAAAAGAGAAAAAATTATGCAAGAAATGTTAGGAGACCTACTGCTCGTACTTGCCTACGATAGCGAGCGCGAGAAAGTATTTACATGCTGGGAACGCATGTATATCCACAGACAACGAGCGAGAATTTTCGCAGGGCTTGAACCCGATACGCCCCATAAGCTGAAAATGAAAATAAATGACACACACTGGAAAATTAGACATTTAAATTGGAAACCTAAAAACAATAGTTATGAGCAATAAAATTAAAATTCAGCGCGTGCATAGCCAGTATTATGTAGTAAATGGCAAAGCATTTATTCAGAACGAACAGGGCGAATGGGTAACGCCATTTGACACGCCCACCGAAGAAGAAAAAACAGCATTTAAACGATTTTTAAAACAATTTTAAAACATATTTAATCATGGGAAGAGATAATAAAATAAAGCATTACGACATTAAAGTTAAGGTTGTATATGATGGAGATAAGCGTTTCAAGTATAAACCTTTTTATTACAGATTTATTGTGCGAGCACTATCAATGCAAGAGGCAAGAAATCACATAATTAATGGCGTTAAGCGTGGATTAGGCGGCGATGAAGAAGCTAAAAATTATAAAATTTCAATCGAAAGATGTGCCTACATGAAAATAAATGGTATAGCCAATTTAATAACTGAAAAATAAACACCATGGAAAAATTTGCAATTCTACACGAAACAGAAGAACACGGACAAATACTGATAACTAAAACAATAGAAGACGGGAAGTATTTTATTAGAATTACATTCATCCTATCAGAGGCAACTGCTGAAATAAAGATAGAAGTGCCAAATGAAGAAATGATGAATGAAGTTTTTAATGATAGCTATGACAAAGAAAAAGCCGCGAAAACAGTAGATAATATTAAAAAAGAATATAATTTATGAGCTTAGAAAATTTAACCACAGAAGAATTGGCAGCGGAACTTAAACGCCGAGAGCAAGAGAAAGCCGATGAACGAAAAGTCTACAAGGAGTTGGTAAACAGAGAACTTCCGCAAATTGTAGAGCCATTAAAAATGTTAAGCGAAAACATTGGGAAAATCAAGTTATTTGTATTTGAAAGCCTAAAGGCACTGCTAGACTTGAAATGCAATGCCTATGGCGTTAAAGATACGCAGCAAAGCCACACATTTAGCGATGATCACGGAAATACAATAACTTATGGCTTCCGAATTATTGACGGCTGGGACGATACCGTTACGGCGGGTATAGACAAAGTGCGTGAGTTCATTGCCTCTTTGGCAAAAGATGAAGCTACTGGAAAGCTCGTGCACGCCGTGAACCAACTTTTAAAAAAAGATGCCAAAGGCAATTTAAAGGCCTCACGCGTTTTGGAGCTTACCAAGCTAGCGGAGGATTTTAACAACGATAATTTTACCGACGCTGTAAATATTATCAGACAAGCCTACAAGCCACAGCGCAGTGCCTTTTTCGTAGACGCTAGCTACACCGACGCACAGGGCAAAAAAGTAAACATTCCGCTGTCGATTTCATCAGTGGACTTTCCAGAGGGAACGAATGTAGATGATTTATTTCCAGTAAACGAAAAATACGAAGCGTGATGGCGTGGGTTGGATTTATAGCGACATTTTTCGTGATAGCAGGCTTTATACTCGGTGTTTTTTTCTCCGATTTCGACGATGAGGACAACGACTTTTTAAACAAAATATAAGTTTAATTTTTTTCATAGTTACCCCGACAAGCAACGGCTCCGTGGATGGCGCCCACGGCGGGGACAAATTAAAATAACAACAACATTATTATGCCACGCAAAAGAGTAAAAGAAAAAGCACTGAAATTTGACGGCATTCCGCTTACTCCAGAAGCTGTCAGAAAGCTGGAGCGAGACAAAGCCTTGAAAGCCTTGGCTAAAGCCAAGAAGTTGGAAAAGGAGAAGTTTAACCTTGGATTTAAATATGAAAGAATAGATAGTAAAACTTATAAGTTAAAATGAAAATAGAAATAGAAAGACTAAAATTTGAACAAATTATAGATAAAGCTATTGAGAGGAAAGAGATAGCTATCTTGAGTAGATGGCTGAAGGCTAGAAATTATGAATTTTGTAAGACGAATTTAACTATAGCCTACGAGGCAGTGGAGTTTTACTCGGTTAAAATTTACACGGTGAGATATTGCGGGCAGTTAGTGTTTAGGCGCTTTCCCGATGGGATAGATGGTTATAAATATGAAATAAATATTGCACAATGAAACTATACAAAATTTATTTATCAGAACCCGACTTTGTAGATAGAACTAGCTACGAAAAGTATGTTGCAGCAGAGAGCCTAGAAATGGTAGCGAAACGCTTTCCAAATGCCGAGAAAATCGAATTTATTGATACTATTTTTATAATTAGAGAATGAATGCCATTACACCACAACAACTCAAGCAGCTGCAAACGATTTGTAGCAAGCGGTTCCCAGACCGAGAAGAACGCTTAAATTTTATATCTGAATTTACGGGCTTTGTCGTTAAGAGTTCTAAAGATTTAACCGAGCGCCAAGCCTATGAGCTTATCCGCTACCTAAATACAGGAAAAGAGCCAAACAATAGCTTTTATGCTATGTTTTCAAAGGCAAATTCGCAGCATAAGGCTATTTTAAGTCTTGCGCATCAAATGGGCTGGGTGCAAGAGGGGAAAACCCAATTTGTAGATTTAAACAAGCTCGGTACTTGGCTTATTTCTAAGCGTTGCCCCGTGAATAAGCCTCTTAGTCAAATGACAAAACAAGAGCTTAGTAAGGTGATTTATGTTTTAAATCAATTAGTAAAATGGAAGTATGAAAAAAGTAACAATTAAACTAAATCCAGCGCATTTAAATGCTATGCTTATTGCACTAGAAGAAGTGCCAACAATAACTGGGAAAGCTCCAGCGCAAATGGCGGTGCAAAGCATATTTGATGAACTACTTACTAAGCTTTTGAAAAAGCAAGTGGAAAAGAGAAATGAACCACAAAAGAAAGAATTTAAGCTTATTCTGAAATATTACGAAGCTTACGCGCTTTCAGAGGTACTAATGAGGGTTAGAGAGCTATTATCTCATGATTCTTTTTATGAAAAACATTCCGTTTTAATGATTAATTCTCAAATTTTTGAACAATTACAACCATGAGCGAAAGAATTTTTGTAATGACAAGTCCTAAATTTCAAGGCTCCGTCACCTACCACTACGCAGAAAACGGCTATTTAAAAATATTAAAGAATGAAGCGCAAATGGATACAGAGCTGCACGGAGAACTATTGAAAAAGGCAACGCCGATACACATTAGCCAAATGCTGGAAATGAAAAAAGCCATCAAGTACGGCAAGATAGAAGAAATGCCCGCCGATTTGAGCTTTGAGAAGTTTTGGAAGACATACGGCAACTTTGCGGGCAAAAAGAAGCGCTGCGAGCAATTGTGGAATGCCTTAAACGATACCGAGCGCACCCAGTGCCTTAATTACATTAGCATTTACAAAAGTGCCAAGTCTCGCGACGGAACGGCACTGGCTTACCCAGAAACTTATATCAATAATCGTGTGTGGGAAATTTAATTAAATTTTTATCTTTTGCCGCTTGAATATTCAGGCGGTTTTTTTATTTTTGGGAAAAATTTAATGACATGAAAAAAATATTGTTGGCCTTTGTTTGCTTATTTTGTTTAATTTCTTGCAGTAGCAATGTTAAAGATGTTGCAGGGTTTGAATTTAATAACGCTTGGTATTGGGTATATAATTACAATGAAGGCACTACAAAAGAGGAATTAGTAGAGATAGTGAAGACTCGTTCAAACCCAGAGCAGACAAGTTATTTTTTCTTTTATCCAGAAAATAAAGATGTCTCTGTTTTTGCCAGTGAGCCATTTAATTTAATTTCATTTTCTCAGACAATTGTTGCTAATAAACCAGACTACGGATTCTACAAAATGCCAAACGACCCCGAAGTTAAAGATGATGCTCTTTGGCTACTAGAGCAGGCAACTAAATAGTATTGCTAGATTAATAAAATCGTTTTAATTTTGCGATATGACGCGCAGGGAACGATTAAAGCAAAGAAACCAGAAGGTACGCAATCTGTTTGAGGAGTTTTCTAAAAAGAACCCCCAGTGGCGCGTAGATGCTTTAATTGAGGCCGTGGCACTCAAAGTTTATTTAGCCCCTCGCACAGTAGATGCCATTTTACGCGGCGAGGGTTGCTACTCTGAATAAAATTTGTATATTTGCATCAGCTGGAATTAACCAGATGAAAGGAGGCTTGCGAAGTCGCCACAGGCTCAGGCGATAAGTAATTTTAATTATTACTTGTCGCCTGTTCGATTAAATACATACCGATTTGCTCCTTTTTGAAATATTACAATGTCTTTTTTATAGTATTTTGACTTAAATATCATATTTGCTTGATTATACATTATTTCATTGGTTAGTTCTTTATCCAATAAGCTGTCGCTAATAATGACTGAGGCTCCTTGTTTTGACGCTTTGTTAGCGTTATTCAATATATTTTTAAACGCAGAGGGTCTTTTAACATCAAAATATTCTCCATCAATTCTTAAATCAGGATTAGAAACATTTGAATTTAAATCTGGAAAAATAATAGCTCTAAATTCCTTATCTCTTACATTTATTTCAGGTAATATTTCCGCAACCTTACCCTCTTTTGCAAAGGCTTTTGCTGCATTTAGAATATCTTTGTAATCATCTCCTTTTCTAGCGAGCTTATGCAAAAGTACCTTTCCACCATCTACTCCTTTAAAAATACGATTAAATTGTTTTTCACGAGGCTTTTTTAAAATCTCACTTTTATAAATTCTCTTTGCCTCACTGACAACCCTTTTAAACATTTGATGGCTCCAATCAATAATTTTTTCAATGGTTTCTGGATTGAGCCCGCCAAAAGTGAGGTAGCCCGAGGTTGGGAATATCTTCCCGCTAAGTGCTGGGTTGTTGGCAAAAGTTTCTTTTAGAGGTTCGCCTTCTTGTATCTCTCTGTTAGTATCTTCATCTGTAGGAACAACATAGCAACGGCAGCCCCAGTCGTTTGGGGGTAGGTGATTTTTCCAGAAAGGGTGTTCTAAGGGCAAAATGAGTTCGTCCCACTGCTTATGTTTTTCGCGTACACGATCGTCTCCAATGGTTTTATACTTTAAGTTTGGATACAAGTGTTTATTAGCCAAATACTCTTGATACTTGCCTGCTTGTGTTGCTGTGGCGATGGTTTGGTCATATTCTGTTTTGAGCCAACGGCGGTTGTATTCAATATTTAAATCATCCGCCTTTTGTTTGAACTCTTGCCAGCTGAGTACACGCCCATTCTCGGTAAGAGAAGCCTCTAATTGCTTTCTAAAACTAGTTTCTTTAAAAGCTGAGAACTCGGCAATATTTTGTTTTAACGATAAAGCAAGCTCCTCGCTGTATTGTTCCAAAGTAGGCGCATAGCCTAAATCCACTGCCTTTCCTAACTTATCATAATAGTATTTCCAGAGTTTCTCTCTCTGTGTCTCGCTTACCTTTCGCTCCTCAAAAACATTACGAATGTAGTCCTCAATAAGCCCACTCAAATAGTCATCATCATTCTGCCTGCTTAATTGTATAGGCTTGTGATGCTCGCAACAATGGGTGCGATAATGCAATTTGAGTAGGCTTAGCTCTTTTTTGCACTAGCCTCGTTATTTACTTGAGGCGCACCTATGCTAGGCATTTGTTCTATCTCTACACCATAAGTTTGCTCTATATACTCTTTTTTAAGAATATAGCCACTCCCCAATAACACGCCATCAACAGCGATTTGTTCTTTGGGGTCCGCTACCTGCTCAATTTGGATTTTGGCATTTTCTGGAATGGCATAGCCTAAATTTCGCATAGCTGGAATGAGCTTGTTGTTTAAGAATGCAAGCATTTTCTTATTGTCTGCATAGATGACTTCCTTGAGTGTATTTTCGTGTACCCCTCCTTGCGCTCTACTTCCTCCATTTTCTGTGGTCATGGTCTGGTGCAATACCAGCTTAGAAAGCTCTTTGTCCAAAGCCTCAATTTTTCGGTAAAATACCTGAAAGGCGTCTGACTTGCTATTTTCTTTGATGTCTACCTCCGTGCCGATGGGGAAAACGCCGTAAGGAGCCGAGCCCATTTCTTCCAGCCAGCCTGCTACCTCATTTTTTACGGCATCACTTTGGCTCGCTATTTTGGCAATGCGAATGGGAATACCGAATAACTCCTCAAACTCGTCCCAACTGCCCCAAGAATGGCGTTTAAGAATACAATACACGGCGGCTTTTTCCAATAAGCCAACAGGGCTATAAAATTGAGCCATTAAAAGCACATCAGACACTTCCCGAATATCAATCCCTTCGGTAGCGTCCCAGTCTTTTAGTAATAGATGTCGCTCGGGAATTACTAGCCCTCGCTCCACCAGTTCTACCTCTTGGATTTCCCCTTTGGTAAATTCTTTAATCCAAATCACGGAATTACCGTGGTAGATACTTTCGTGTGCCCATTTAATGGTGTTTTCAAACCACTCTTTGTCTTTAATATAGTCGGTTAGTTTTTCATCTTTCACCCCATCAATAGCAAAAATAAAATCGTTATTCACTACACGGAGCGTTCTATTTTCAGTTACGGCGGTGAGATGCCCGTCGAGCATAATGTCTTGATAAACTTCTTCTAATGGATAAGTGCGAGGAAACTCTACCTGATAGCGGGCATAGCGGGCGCTTTGCCAATGGTTGATTTCCATACGCCAAAGCCTTTTCTGCCTGCGAATGATGTCTACCATCAGCTGAGTTACGCGTGCGATGTCTTGGGATTTATTTTTGGTAAGGTGTACGCTTCCTTTCAGCGCGTTGCCTTTTATGTGTATGCCCTTGTCGGTATATCGTTTTTTAGTTTTGCTCATTGTTCAAATATTTTATCCAGTACCTTGGTTATTTTTGTTTTAATATTGTTGTCTAATGTTTTAGATTGCCCCATGAATTGGCGTTTGGGCATTCCATTTAAGCCCTCATTATGCCGCTGGGCGTATTCCTTGTGCGTGTAGAAAGTCACCTTTTGTCTCTCCACTCGAGCCTTAAAAGAATGGCGTAGCTTATTGCCCCCAGAGTTGTGCCCTGTAAGGATTGGGCGGTCTTTGATTTGACGCCCATATTTATTAAGCGTGCCCTGCTTGCCCCGCCTATTGGTGCGGTATCGGGTGATGTCGCGCCCGCGCTTGTCGGTTGTTTTCCTCGGTTGCCACTTTTGTAAACTGCCATCGTGAAAGCCCTCATCTTGAAAGTTTTGCTGGATAAATTTCAGCCCCTCGGTCTTTAAAATTTTAGAGGCATCATTTTGCATAAAGGCGGCAACTTCGTTGAGTTTTTTCTGCAAATCCCTTAAATCTCTGCCCATTATTTTTCGTTTTTATGTATATGCCTGCGGTGGCTCACCGCTTACCAGTGATTTTTATAGGTTTTACGGCTGCCGAGCTTCATAAAGGGAATAGGCTCATCGGGGGAGCCATCGCCGTTGGTGTCCTCCATTTTTTTTGGCAAGTCGGCCTCGATGTCTCCTTTGGCTATTTTTTCTAACCAAAGTAGCGCTTCATCGTATCGGATTTTTGCCACTTCGTTCATTTTCTTGGTTCTGCGGATATAGACCTCGTGAATAACAATGTCTTTTAGGTATTTAAGAAGTACTTTGGAGCGCTCCTCGCCTTGTTTTTCAAATACGGCAGAAGCGTTGTAATACCTAAAAAGGTAGGACTTCATAAGGTCGATGCTTTCGGCAATGATTTCCTCCACGATGCTATCATCGCTATTGGTGATTAAATCTATCACTTCACGAGTTGCTACGGTTTTGAGTTCTTCTATATTTAAAAACATTTTAAATCATTTTTAATCGTTGTTTAAACTTAGTTTCACAGCTTTTCTGCTGAAAGGATATACCGTTCTGCGATGAATGATGGTGGAAAAAGTGAGGCGATAGCTCATAATGCCCTCTTCGTTGATATGCAATTCGTCTTCTCCCGTCTGTTGTAGCGGTTTAAATTGTTCGCCTTTTAGAAATTGCAGGGCATCTACGATGTTGTCCAAAATATCTAGCTCCATCAGCCCGTGTTCTGGGTCTGCTGTGCCAAGGTGCTGATCTGTCCAGCCGTCTTTGCAGTAGAAATCAACATTAACCTCGCAGGCACCCTCTTGGAGGTGCTGGGTCATTGTTTCATAGCGGATAGGCATCACTTGAATAAGCGCAGCCGTCCATATCTCTGGGTAGTGGCTTTGTGGGTTATCAAATTGCCCGCGTTGTAGGTCTATCAATTCTAAGCCCTGTACAGTTGCGAGGGCTTGTTTTATTTTTATAAAAAGTTCTTTTCTCGGTGTCATCGTGTTTTATTTAAAAATTGCCCGCGGAGGCTCTCCGCTCATACTCTTCGTTTCTTAGTTCTTTTTCCAATAAGAGGTTTGGCACTTCCTTCACTTTTAGAATAGCCGTAATAGAGCTGTGCGAGAGCCACGGCGCGCTCCAAAGTATCTGGGGCATCATCGTTACTAGTGGTGCCTTTTTCAAAGGCGAGGACCTGCTTTATAAAAGCTTCGTAGTCTTTTTTCTCCTTTAAATTTTCGTCCCAAAAGAGCAATTTTCGGGAGAGGATATTGCGCAGGGTAGCCTCTATTCGGTTATGTTTATCGCCCTGCTGATGCTGTGGAATGGGCAAATCTGGGCAGGCGTTGTCCTCTGCCGCTTGGAGCATCACGGGCTGATACACGGCAAGCTGTGCGGCGGTAGCATCGTAGAAAGATAAAGGCGTGTAGCCCTTGTGCTTGTACTTAAAAATCCACGAAAAATGCGCCTCCATCGCCGAATTAATGCTACAACGCTGGCAGAATGTCTCCAACACCGTGAGGCGCAAGCCCTGCACGCCGATTAAAACCCCTGCCTTGTAGTCGCCATTGCTTGTGTAGCTTAAATCCCAGTGTACCAAAAAGCCGTCCCACACTTCGCTAGGGTGCACCTTTCGGTGCAGTATTTCCTTAGCCTTAAATAATTTACCTTCTTCAATAGGGTTATTGAAATCCTCACGCTGTGAGGTGTAAAAGTCGTCGTCTTCGATGATGTCTATTACCTCCTGCTTGGTGTAGCGCTCGTCCCAGCTAGGCGCCCAGTCCTTTACCTCTTTGTAATTATCTTTGGTGATGTTTTTGGTTGCCAAATCGACCTTGCTTAAATCAAAATGTTTACTTTCCTTGAAAGCGTTCATAATGAAGTCTAGCAAGCCATCTTTTACAATGTAATTGTTAGGCACAATGAGGCGACCACGCTGTTTATGGAATGCTTTTTTAAGATCTCCCGTAATTTTTTCGCCGTATTTGCGAACCATTTCGGGGCGTTTGGCTCTATCCCTGTCCTCACAGTCGTCCACGCTGGCAAAGTCTGGACGGTAAGCTCCAAAACGCAAACCACGAAATGGTTGATTTAAACCTAAGGCTTTGAAAAACTTGCCATCTTTGGTTTGAAATTCGCCATCTGCCCAATCGCCATAAGAAACCTGCACGCCAAAATCTTTGATGATGCGCTGATTATTTTCCAAATGGACCTGTAAATCCGAAAGCAATAGCTTGGCAAGTCCTTCATTCGCTCCGATGAGCAAGGCAAAAAACAGCTCGTTGTTTTCTTTTAGGTGGAGAATGTTGCCCACATTGGTATGTATGGATTTAGCCGCACCGCGGAACCACTGGCGGAATTGCCGTATTTTTCTATCCTTAAAAACCTTTTCATAACTGCTTTGATGAAATTTAGCACAAGGTGCATCGGCTAAGGGCAAGCCACTATTAACGCCGAAATAATAATCAAAAAACGCGTTGTAATTTTCTGGTTTTAAAAGATGTTTAATTCGCTCCTGTTGTTGGTCTGTGGTTTCTTTGACCAAGGAATCAGAGGTGAGCTCCTTTATCATCTTTGAGCGCATAAAATAACGCTCCCTAGCTTCTTTAAGCTCTGTTTTAGTCATGGCTAAGTAAATGGGTTACATATTCATCGAAAAAAGGGCGAATAGTCTTTATGGAGCTAAGGAGGGTCGCTTGGTTTTCTCCCTTGGCTTTTCCTGCTTTATTCAGCATAAACTCTGTAAATCCGTCGATGCTTTCCATCGTGTAAACGGCTTTTTTTCGGCTGTCGGTAATGCGGTCAAAGGCGGCAACGATTTTAGAAATATCATCTGCTTTATACGGCAATGGTTCTCCTTTTTGAATAGCTAGTGCGCATTTGAGGGTAAGACGCTTCATCACACTGGGTTTGATGGCCGAAAGCTCTCTTTCTTCCTCCCATTTATCTTCCTCTGCCCAATTGCTAAGTGTTTTCTGAGTTACGCCTAAAATTTTTGAAATATCTGTATAGGAAAAGCCAGAGGCAAAAAGTTGTCTGCCTTGGCTTTGTTTTTCTATACGCTCTTCTCTTTTCATTCTTGCCATATCTTATGCTTTGTATTTACCGTCAATTATTAGATTCCCATTGGGTTGCAGGCTCACATCTTTAATCTGCATACCATCGTACTCTAATTGTTTTTTGGTTTCTATGAGCATTTCGGTATAGCGGTCGTCTGCAAGCATTTGAACAATGCCCACGCCCACCTCTGGGAACTCTTTGTACTCGCCCTTATTGGCGGTGAGGATATGTTTTTGGTGCTGGCTATGAGCGTTGCCCACTAGGAAATCTCCTTCTTTAATTTGTAAATCATTTTCGGTGTTGGTTAAAATATCTTGCATTGCGTTTATTGCTAATTGGTAGCGCAAATTTCTCTCTTATTTAATTGTGTCAGAATTTCTTATCCAATGCTTGTAAGAAATTCCTACAAGCATTGTAGAAAAAATTACAAGGCTTGGACGCCAGTTTTATTTTCATTTTCAAAGCTTGCAATTTTGCCCTGTAAAAAGAACAAAAGCAATGACACATAGATTTGTGATAAATGATGAAAACATTGTAAACAGCTACGGCTATCGTGTATTAACGGCTGGGATTGACACCAAGCAATATATGCGTAACCCCGTGGTGCTGTATATGCATTCGCGCGGCTTTGACAAAGTGAACGGCACAGAGGGAAATGAAGTGATTGGCCGTGTGGTGAAATTAGAGAAAACGGGCGGACAACTTATTGCCGATGTGGAATTTGATACGGAAGATGATTTCAGTAAAAAAATTGCGGGTAAGGTGGAGCGAGGTTTTTTGAAAATGGCCTCTATTGGTGCCGATGTTATTGAGGCCTCTTCAAATGCTGAACACATTCTCCCAGGGCAAATTTTTGAAACGGTAACCAAATCCAAACTTGTAGAGCTTTCTATTGTAGACATTGGCGGAAATGACAATGCTTTGAAATTACACCGAAATGGTGAGCCTATTCAATTGAAAAAATTAAAAAAACAAAAGGATATGACAATTAAAACCATCGCGCTCGCTCTTGGAATGAGCGAGGAAACCAACGAACAAAAGGTGCTGCAAGAGGTGCAGGCCTTGAAACTTGCCAAAGACAACGCCGAAAAGCGCATATCAGAATTAGAGCAAGAAAAAAAGGAAAACGAAACCGCCGAGGCCACTCAGCTGGTGGATAAGGCTATTGCTTTGGGGGTATTCCCAGAGGCTTTGAAACAAAGCCAAATTAAGAGCTTTGCCTTGAATTTCGTAGAACAAAAAGAAACCCTTACCAAACTCATTGCGGAAAAAGAAAACGAAATCAAACTGAATGGCAAAAATCAAGTCGTTAAAACCGTAGTCCTCGGGAAAGGCGAAAAGCCAAAAACAGGCATAGCCCTCACTTTTGACTATTTGCAAAAACACGATGTAGAGCAGTTAAGAGAAATTAAACTCAACCAGCCGGAGGAATATGCAAGATTGGCACAAGACTATGCCAGAGGCGTAAGACACAAAGAAAATTAACCATTAAAAAAAAAGAGAAACCATTATGGCATTACAAACAGAAGTATGGGTTGCGGGTATCAAGGAAAATCCAATCCCAAATCACTCCTTTGTCTCGCAATCTGTGGATATGAGTGAGTATGTAGAAAATAACAAACTACACCTTGCCGAGGCTGGGATAGAGCCTAGTGTGCACGAAAATTATTTTGAGGGAAATGAAGACCCTCTGCCAATTGCCGACATCAAAGACATTGCTAATGAGGTGCTGTTAAAAACTTATTCAACAGACCAAACAAGACACCGCCAATTGCAGGAAATAGAGCTGCAATATGATAGGAGAAGCTCTATCATCAACCGCCACCGTGTATCCTTAGCGAAAAACTTAGGCAAAAGAGCGGCGCACGCTTGGGCACCACAGCAGGATAACGAGTTTAACAAAGTGCTAAACTTAGGCGACACAGACTCCGTGATTGATGCACTAATTGACATCAAAGCCTTTTTGGAGGGCAAGGATATTACCGAGGGCATCAACATTTGTTTTACCCCAGAGCATTTAGCCCGTATCCGCAAGGAGGACAAAAAGCTCTACAAGGAAATATTAAACGAAAAACAAATGTATGGCATCAACATCTTTCAGTATAGCCAAAATCCATTATACACCTCGGCAGGCGTTAAAAAGCCATTCGGGGCTACCAAAGAAAGTGGCGACAAACAAGCCTCATTTATTTGGGTGAAAGACGAAGTATTTAGATGCTTTGGCGATGTTGAAATGTACGCCAATTTGCGTGATAGCGGGATTCAAGCAGATACCTTATCCTTTGCCCAAAGAGCCTTAGTAGGTGTGATTCGTGCCAACAATCCTAAATATTTAGGAGCAATTCTTTAAGCGATGGAGACACAAGCAAAGGCACAAAAATATCTCTCGGAGCACGAAAGTGTTCCGAAGATTTACAGCACCGCCGATGGCTTTTTATTCCTGAGGTATGACCACGCCAAGGCGCACGCCCATTCTCTACAAAATAAAGAGGTGGGGCAACACCTTAGGGCAGGTGAAAAAGGAGAAGAAAAGCCCTTTGACACCTTGCACGGGAACCTCCTAGAAGTAAAAGAGCGCATAAAAAATGTAAACGATGAGGGGCTGCTGGAAGCCTTGATTTTACAGGAAGAAAGCGAGGCGAATAGAAAGACGGTTTTAAAACTATTGGCCAACCGCATACAAGAACTTAAAAAAGAAGAATAATGGCACTACCAAAAGTTTTATTTAACATAGCCAAAGATGGCTTGGGAAGAATAGCAGATGCAGGGGCAAAAGTCCCTGCGCTCATCTGCACGGGCAACACCGTGAGCGCTAAGGTACAATTAGGGAAGTCCTACCAAATATTTTCTATTACAGAGGCTAAGGATTTAGGCATTACCGAGGAAGAAAACCCCTTTGCCTATGAGCAAGTAAAAGCCTTTTACCGGCAGGCAGGCGATGGCGCAGAGCTATGGCTTATGCTTGTGAGCGATGCCACCACGATGACTGAAATGCTGGACAAAGAGGGAAATTATGCCCCCAAAATCATTGGCGATGCCAAGGGGGAAATTCGTGTGCTGGGTGTAGTGAAAAAGCCCACAGGAAGCGAGAGCCTCACAGGAGGGCTGGACCAAGATGTGCAAACAGCCGTTGTCAATGGGCAAGCCTTGGCAGAGCATTTTGCTCTAAAATATATGCCTTTTAGAGTAATCATTTCGGGTAACGCGTGGAATGGCGAAGTGGCTGATTTAACAGACTACACAGAAAGCGACTACAACAAAGTAAGTTGCCTTATCGGTGCTGAAAATACTGATAAGTACGCAGCCGTTGGATTAACACTGGGGAAAATTACCAGCATTCCCGTGCAAAGGAAAATTCACCGTGTGAAAGATGGCAATGTGCTAGACATTGTGGCCTACTTTACCGATGGCACCACGATTGACAGCCGTGCCGACCAATGGGATGCCATAGATGATAAAGGCTATATCTTTTTCAGAACCTTCGCAGGGCGCAGTGGCTACTATTTCAGTGGGGACAAAACACTCACCCGCGCAACCGATGATTTTAGAACGCTTAGCAATGGCCTTGTAATGGATAAGGCGATGCTTATTGCTTATGATGCCCTTGTGGAAGAATTGAGCGAGGAAGTACTATTATCCGCCGATGGAAGCATTCACCCTGCCATCATCAAAAGCTGGCAAACCAAAGTGGAGAGCAATCTAAATGGTGGAATGGTAGAGCAAGGCGAGCTATCTGCCGTGAAAGTGTTTATAACCCCTAAACAAGATGTGCTCAGAAGCGGAAAAGTAGTAATCAACATTCAGCTATTACCCGTGGGCTACGCGGAATTAATTGAGGTAAATATAGGTTTCACAACAGAAATAAAAGAATAAAGCAATGACAACATTTAGCAGTAAGCAATATGCGTGGTGTGATATATCCATTGCCTTGGGTGGGCGTATTTTAGAGGGCGCCACCGAGGTGGAATACACCGAGAAAAAAGAAAAAGACTACCTCTACGGGCGCGGGTGCAAACCGCACGGCGTGGTGGGCGGTAACAGAACTTATGAGGGCAAGCTCAGCATTTGGCAATCCGAGCTGGAAGCGATGACCAGAGATGCTAAAAATAAAGACATTTTAAGCCTCAGCTTTGATGTCGTAGTGGCCTATGTTCCGCACGATGGCGGGCAGATGGTAACCGATATTTTAAAAGGTGTCGAGTTTACCGAGGTGAAAAAAGCGATGAAACAAGGCGACAAAAATATGATTGTGGAGCTGCCCATCTTGTTTTTAAATGTAAAACGCCAAGATTAACCGTAGCACGGTAGATAACTAAAAAAGGAAATTTAAATACTGTTTAAACTTAATTTAAAAAATGAAAAAAGAAATCACACAGGAACAAAACGCAGTTTCGGCGAATACTGCTGAAACTATAAATCAGAGCCAAATCAACGAGTGGAAAGAAAAATACGGGGAGATTTTTAAAATTCAATTTGAAGATGGCAAAGAAGTTTATTTAAAAAAGCCCGATAGAAAGGTACTCAGCTTTGCAATGACAAAAATGCAGACCAACCCGCTCGGCTTTGCCGAAGTGATATTAAACCAATGCTTTTTAGGCGGTGATGCCGATGTAAAAGGTGATGACAGCTATTTCTTTGGTGCCTCGGCACAATTAGAGGGCTTAATGGAAGTAAAAACAGCCGAGCTAAAAAAGTTATAGAGGATTCCAAAGGAGATATGGAATCCAATTGGATAGGCTATGTCAATACCATGATGGAATACTATCTAGGGATAAACCCTGATGATTTAACCGATGAAGAATGGGGAGAAAAGTTTGCACAATTGCAAAACATAAGAGAGCAAGAAAGCAAAACTAATGGCGGTTAGCCTTAATTCTTTGAAGATTAAAGATAATTACAGAAACTAGCGCTTGTATCAATAACGCCCACACAAGCCCCTCCCAGCCTTCGGTAAAAATCAAAGCAAATTCTAATAGTAAAAAAGGCAACTGAATAGCTGCTGCCCACCATTGTGAAGCGGAAACCTGCCCTCCTTTAACCAAAAAGGCTAAGCCTAAAAGAGAAATAAAAGCCGATGCCTTAAAAATAAAGCCTAAAACAATCATTAGCCCATAGGCTAGAAGTAAACACCCGATAATTGTAAAAAAAGATAGAACCATATGAGTTATAGTTTTTCATTATTCTTAAAAGATTTCGCCTCCTCTTCCATTGCGAAGATAAGTAGCGGTTTGGGGACTTTGGAAAACAAACTCCGAAACAGCCAATCAAAATTACAAAATAATTTCAACAAATCGGTAAAATCCATCGATGAATTAAACGCTAAATTGCAGCGCCTCAATGCACAGCGCACAGCCTCTACCTCTATAAACGATATACGGAGGCTGAAAACAGAGATTAATCGCACAGAGCGCGAAATTCGAAAGCTAGAAAATTTACCTCCAAAAGGAATTGGGGGAAGAATTAGAGCGCTTGGCGGAGAGATGGGGGGACTTGTTGGCCTTGCAGGTGGCGTTGGGCTTGCTATTCAGGCTTGGAGTGGAATTAAGGCTTTATTTGGATTAGGTGTAGAGCTAGAACAAACCAATATTAAATTTGAAGTTTTGTTAGGTAGTCTTGATGCTTCAAAAAAAATGCTGGGAGAGCTTAACAACTACGCCAATTTAACGCCCTACTCAAACGAGGCTATTATTAAAAACTCTGAGTTGATGCTCAGTTTTGGCATTGCCCAAGATAAAATTATGCCTAATATGAAAATGCTAGGCGATATAGCCATGGGAAATGAGCAAAAATTAAATGGGCTTTCCTTAGCATATGCACAAGTTCAATCAACGGGTAGGCTCATGGGGCAAGATTTGCTTCAAATGATAACCCAAGGTTTTAACCCTTTGCAGATAATTTCTCAGAATACGGGGATTGCCATGGGGGACCTTAAAAAGAAAATGGAAGAGGGAGCCATTTCTGCCCAAATGGTGGAAGAGGCTTTTAGATTAGCCACTTCAGAGGGCGGTTTGTATTACGGCATGGCCGATAGAATGGCTGAAAGTGCAGGCGGAAAATGGAGTACCTTTTTAGGCACACTCAAAAATGTAATAATGCGTATAGGGCTAAAATTTGCCGAGTGGATTAAGCCTATTTTCGATATAGGTACTGCTTTCGCTAATAAAATTATCCCTTTTGGTAAATGGATTGTCAGCTTTTTGCCTAGCCTAGAAAACTTCACCCTCTTTATGCAGATATTAGGCATTGCAGCCTTAGGTGTAGGCGCGTATATGCTTATTGCCAATGCCTCTACCATTGCTTTCAGTATTGCACTAGGCATTCTTGAGGGAATTATTTGGCTTGTGGAAACGGCACAGTGGGCGTGGAACTTGGCAATGTCGATGAACCCCATAGGGCTTGTGGTGGCCGCCATTGTGGTTTTAATAGGTGTTGTGGTACTGCTGTGGAATAAATTTGCGTGGTTCCGAGGTGCTATTTTGGGCGTGTGGGAAGTATTAAAAGGGCTAGGAAATACGATTAAAAACTATGTGGTTAATCGCTTCAAAGAAATGCTCAGTGGTATTATGGGTATAGGGCAAGCCTTGGTAAAATTCTTTTCAGGAGATTTCACTGGCGCTATAAAAACAGGCGGCGAGGCCATAAAAAACCTAATGGGTAAAGACTCCGCAGCTCAGGCTATCAGTGATGGGAAGAAGGCTTTTGAAAACTTTAATATAGGCTGGGAGGCAGGGAAAAAAGCTAACCCTGTAACAGCAAATGAGAATGTCAATACCACGCAAGGAGTGGGCGGAGGCAGTGGTAATGGGCAAAGCCCTAAATCAAATCTATTTGATTCGCTACTAACTGATACAGGTGGAGGGGAAAAGGGTAAAAAGGAAAAAGCACCTAAGGCGGCAAAGGATAAAGCGGGCAGTGTTATCTCTGGCGGCACACGCAAAACAGATATTCACATCAATATTCAGAACCTCGGCACCGATACCAAAATATATGTGAGTTCCGCTAATGAGGGGATTTCAAACCTAGGGCAAAGGCTAAAAGAAGAATTATTGCGTGCAGTAAATAGTGTAAACCAAATGCAAACAATGTAAAAATGGCAGAAATATTCGACATAAAGGAATTAACCGCTCGGGCTTTCTTTGACTATGTTGGCCCCGCATTCCCTGCGTGGTGGGAAAACAATAAAACCGCCTTTGTAGCCCCAAGCCTTAGAAGCATTAGCGAGGCACGCGCCAAGGGTAGCCAATACTTTATGACGCTACAAGTCTCCGACAAAAAAGGCGAAATAACCCTATTTCCCAACGAACCGCTGGTGGATTTTTCATTATCTAAAACCATTGTAGAAACCGCCACCGTGGGCAAATACCGCCGTGGAAAAGTGAAAGAATACATCTGCACTGAAGACTGGGAAATCACCATCAAAGGGCTGTGCGTAGATTTTGAGGAACCCGAGCGCTACCCTGCCGAGCAAGTGCAAGCCCTCACGCTTTTGTTTGAAAAAAACGAAAGTTTAGAAGTGAAAGAAAATAAATTGTTTGAACTCTTTGGCATTAGAAATATCGTTTTAAAAGATATTCAATTTGAGGCGATGCAGGGGCAAGAAGGAATCCAGAAATACGAAATTTCTGCAGTCAGCGACAACGATTTCTACGCCGAGCTAGACGATAAAAAAATAGAGCGAAAAAAACTTTTAAGCTGAACAAATGTTTGTATTAGAATCACATATCCAAATTGGGGCTTACCACTTTAAAAGTATCAGTCAAGTAACGATTACTAAATCCGTAGATGAGCTGTCGGATACTTGCACCATTGAAATGCCTACTCACTTCATTATTAAAGAAAAAGGTAAACAACTATATACCGAGCGGGCCATCAAAGCAGGCGATGAAGTAACGGTAACTTTGGGCTACGAGGGCGTATACCGCGGTGTAGAATTTAAAGGCTATGTAAAAAGGGTAAAAACGGGCACCCCCGTAGTAGTGGAATGTGAGGACGCAATGTATCTGCTCCGCCGGAAAAATATAACCAAGGCTTGGGAGCGCATTACGCTGAAAGAAGTGTTGCAGGAGGTTGTGAAAGATACGCCTATTAAGCTATCGCAAGGTATTCCCAGCGTTACACTGGATAAATGGATCATCAAAAATGCCAACGGAACGCAGGTTTTAAAAAAGTTACAGGAGGAATTTAGGCTTTCCATTTTCATCAACGATAAGGGCGAGCTATACGCAGGGCTCCAACAGCTAACGAATATCGGAGAAGTGGCGGTGTATGATTTAAACTATAACATCGTTAGCAATGATTTGGAATATCGCAGCAAAGAAGAAAGAAAAATAAAGGTACGCTACACCTATATAGATCCAAAAAATAAACGACAGACCATTGAGGTCGGAGACCCCGAGGGCGAGGTTAGAGAGTTTCACACCTCGGTAGTTTCAGATGAGAAAAAGCTAAAAGAAATGGCGTTAGCAGAAATTGAAAAAATGAAATACGATGGCTTTGATGGCAGTATTACAAGTTTTCTCGTCCCGTTTGCCACTCGTGGAATGAAAGCGCGCCTTATAGATAAAGATTTGAAAAATATTGATGAGGACTACTTCATCAAAAAAGTAGAAACCAGCTTTGGCACCAGTGGTGCCAGACGAAAAATAGAAATTGGAGCAAGGTTATGAGCTTAGATTTAGAATTACAAAATGCCTTATCGGTATTTGCCAAAAGAGCCACGCCAACCACGGCAGTAGAAGTGCTTTCTGTTGATAAAAAGAAAGGAACCTGTCGCGTGAAAGATGAGAGCATTGAATATAGCGTAAGGCTAACAGCCACCGAGGTTGAAAATGAAAGCGAAAAGCGTTTTTATCTATTTCCAAAAGTGGGCAGTAGCATTTTGATAGCACCCATTGAAGAAGATATGAACCGCTATCACATTATAGCATACAGCGAGGTAGAAAGCTTTGATTACAAAGTTGGAGAAGTTCATTTTTTAGTAAACGCTGACGGCTTTCTCCTCCGCAAGGAAAACGAAACGCTCAAAGCCTTAATGGCGGATTTGATAGCAACGATTAAACGAATGAAGTTCACAACCAACACAGGAAGTACAATAAAGCTCATCAACGAGCCCGAGTTTACCGCATTGGAAAAACGATTTAATAACCTTTTAAACGATAATTAAAATGGCTTTAAATACTGAAAGACTAAAAAATAAAATCATCGCCGCCATGGACAAATGCCAAAAAGAGGAAGATAACCCCAACCGAAGTAAGGAGGAATTTGCCTCCGATTTGGCGCGTGCCATTGTGGAAGAAATTAAGGAATTACAAATCGTTTACACCGCTGGGCTAATTGCGCCATCAAGTGGCGGCCCCGTAACAGGAAAAATTAACGCAAAAATTGAATAATGATGAATACTATACAAGACTGGATTACTTTACTTTTTGGTGGGGGAACGCTGGTAAATCTCATTGGCTGGCTCGCTGAGAGAAAGAAACGAACCGCTGAAATAGAGAACTTGAAAACTGAAAACGAAAGTAAAGAAATTGAAAACGCAGAGCGCGTGTTAAAATACTACCGTGAAATGATAGAAGATTTAGCCCTCAAACTCAAAACTGCCATTTCTGAGCTTGACGAAGCAAAGCAAACTATCAAGGAGCTGGAGCAAAAAGTGGAAGCACTCACCAATGAGCTGACCAAATACAAGCAGTTAAACGGAAAAGCCAAAGTGTAATGCAGATAGTAGTATTACATAAACAATCCCTTTTTGATGTGTGCCTAATGCACACGGGGAGTATTGTTGGTGTCTTTGAGTTGGCTCAAGCAAACAATCTAAGCATTACCGATGATGTACAAGCTGGCGAACGCTTGGAACTGCCACAGCCCATCACACAAGATGCGGATATTTTAGCCTACTACCAAGCCAAAAACATTCAGCCTGCCACGGCGCTTGAGGAATACACCGAAAAATTAGAAGGTATCAGTTATTGGACAATTAACCAAGATTTCAAAGTATCATAATTATGGCAAGAAGCATAGAAGAAATACAAGCGGAGATTTACCGAGAAAAAGAAAACCACGAAGAACTAAACGAGCTCAATAGCACGAGCAAAACCGCCCTTTGGCGTTTGTGGATATATATTGTTTCCGTAGCGATTTGGTCGCTGGAAAAAATCTTTGATTTGCACAGGGCAGAGATTGACGAGCGTTTGCGCCAACTCAAGCCTCACACGGCACGCTGGTATCGTAATAAGGCTTTGGCTTTTCAATACGGATTTGATTTGCTAGAAGATAGCGACAAATACAACAACGAAAACCATACGGAGGAGGAAATAGAACAAGCCAAAGTAATCAAATACGCCGCCGTGGTTGAGAGTGAGGAACAGCGCATGCTTATCATCAAAATAGCGGGCGAAACTGGAGGTAAACTATGGAAACTCGCGCCCGAGGTTGAGAGC
Organism: Ornithobacterium rhinotracheale; assembly: GCF_022832975.1. Classification (NCBI taxonomy): domain Bacteria; kingdom Pseudomonadati; phylum Bacteroidota; class Flavobacteriia; order Flavobacteriales; family Weeksellaceae; genus Ornithobacterium; species Ornithobacterium rhinotracheale. Next base: position 1,785,515 of record NZ_CP094846.1, read on the forward strand.
TCATTTAAAGCCTATATAAACGAAATAAAAGACGCTGGTGTAGCTGTATCCATTGTGAACTATCGACCTGATAGATTGAAATTAAATCTTAGAATTGTGCGGGATCCTTTGGTGCTTGATGAAAATGGAATTGAGATTTTAACTGCCAAGCAACCCGTGCGCGAAGCCATAGAAAACTATATGAAAACCCTGCCCTTTAATGGTGAATTGTCTTTGGCTAAATTGGTAGATGAAATCCAAAAAGCCAATGGCGTGGCTGATGTAAGCCTTGATTTGGCAGAAAGTCAATGGATAGATGGTAGTACTGATACTTATGGCATCGCCATGCCCATTGATATTTCTACCATTCCAGTGAGTGGCTATTTCGCTGTGAATTTTGACACAGAAGATGAAACCAAAAGTGTTATCAATTATTTATAAATGAGAATTTTTGATTTAGACATAGAAAAATTAAGCCTGCTTTTAACGCCAACATTTTTGCGGAAAGCACGAATGCGCGCGTGGCTATTTACTTTGCTTAGCCCACTTAAAAGCTTACATTATGCTTTTACCATCAAGCGAAAAACAGATATTCAAACCCTTGGCTACAACGGGCAAAAATGCTACTTGAGAAAAGCACTAAACGATGCTTTTGACGATGCTTTGCGCCGCATCGAAATCGTCGAGGGCAATAAGTTTAGCCGACAATACATTTATACCCGTGGCGAGCAAAAATCACGCTTTTTAGGCACGATGTATTTGCGAGATAGAGCCGATTACGCCGACACTGGAGTGGATTTTTTAGTATTAATCCCAAAGGAATTAGAGGGTAAAAAAATAGAAATAAATGCCCTTGTCAATTATTACAAATTAGCCAGTAAAATATTTAAAATATACACAAAATGAACAAATTAAAACTTGACAACACCGGCGGTTTTCCGCTAGATACCAATGTGTTGGATTTTATGCAAAATAGTTATCAGCTCTTTAACCATTTAGGGCATTTGGCCGGTGATTTAGCGATTATTTCTGGCTGTAAAGTAACGGGGTCAAGCGTGAGCGACGGCGTTGTTTTCATTGGCGGCGAGCTGTTGCCTTTTAAAGGTGGGAGCGCTTTTACTAGCGTTATCATTAAGGAAGAAAAGAGAGCCTTGCCCTTTGAAGATGGCGAGAGCAAAGAGGTGGAAATCACGCGTTACGCTACTTTTGGCGCAGGTACCAATACCTACCCTTGGGCGGATTTTAAGCGACCGCCAAGCCTCTCGGCGCTCGAAGACCATCTCATTCGGTTGTTTTCAGAAAAAGCCGAGACCGAAGATTTGGCAAGGGCAGAGCAAAGACTTGGCGCACTGGAAACCAAAAAAATACAATGGAGCGAGGTGGAGCAAAAGCCTACGAGCTTCCCAGTGGAAGCGCATACCCACCCATTTAGCGACATCACCGATTTGCCCTACAAGATAGTGGCTGCGGGCTTGGTAGATTACCGCACACGGAGAGCTACAAAATTCATTGGTGATTTTACGGTTTCTGCCGTGATGGTTGAGGGCAGGTCTCGTCCCGATTACACCGATTTACACCGCATACACCACAACCTTGGGCATACCAAATATATGGTGGTAGGGCAAGTGCTAGGAGGTTTTGATCAGCGCTTTATCAAATTTAACGCATACGACAATAGGATTAATTACTGCGATGTTGGCACCTCCGATGATGCCAGTGGCAACGCCTCCAACTTTGTATTTGCAATCATAGAATTTAAAAACTAAAACAATGGCAAAGACAGATTTAAACACCATAAAAAACTGGTTTAAAAACGGTTTGAAGCCCACGCAGGAGCAATTTTGGGCGTGGCTGGACAGCTTTTGGCATAAAGATGACAAAATACCCGCGGAAAATATCCAAGGGCTAAACGATATGCTTTCAAACATTGATTTGTCCTCTAAGGTTGAAAACACAGATTTTGAAAGCTACAAACAAGAACAAGTCGAGGCACTTAATCAAAAAGTAGACAAGGAAGAGGGCAAAGGGCTAAGTGCTAATGACTTTACAGAGGAGCTAAAAAATAAATTAGAAAATTTTAGCAATCTTTCAACGGAAGACCAAACCATTGCCTCTGGTGTGGAGCGCACGCTCAATGTCGAGGGTAGACTTAAAATAAGTGGCGATGGTGTCGAAGAAAAAGAAGTGAGCGACCCACAATTTACGCATTTACTTACCTCTGACGAAGACGGAACCATTGCAACTATTAATTGTGCTAATTGGCAGAAGCACACGCTCACAGCGCCAAATGGCTATTCCATAAATGTTGATAGCATTTCAAGTGTAAAAGAATTAAAAAGTGTAGGCTCATACTTCTCTAACGGAAGTAGGAAGGATAGACCAGCTCTAACGACGTATAACACATGGGGAGAAACAATTATAGGCAGGGCAGCAGACCTTAATGGAAGACGAGATGCTTTGGTGTCTTTTTTTTACAATTTCCAGGATTATCCAAGGCTTACGCTTCGTTCGGTTCGATTTGACGGAAGTATTTACGATGATAAAGTTTGGATGGAAAGTGATAATGTCACCCATTATACAATCGGAAGTAATATCGTTTTTGATAGGAATAGAAGATATGGAGATTGGAATTCTGCACTTTCTAAAGTAACATTCACATTACCAGCAGGGAAAAGAGGTGGGGTAACGGTGTGGATTTTTTTTAATGGAACTGAATTACCTAAGGCCACAGAAATAAAGTGGCAAAATGAAAACGATTTTAGAAGTAATGAATCTTGTCTATTAAAATTGGAAGTTGTAGATACAAAGGTGATAATAGGAACAATAGTAAAAATATAATCAATGAAAACAAAATTTAATATAGAAGAGCATCGCTATGCGTTCAAAGGTTGGATGCAGGAGCAGATAGATGATCATAAGTCTGGCAGCATTAGAGTGCTAGATATTGTCGGTATTGGATTAGACCACGAGTTTAAAATTATTCCAATCAAGAGTTACACACATTATTTCACCAAAGACGGCGTGTATTTGCCAGAGTTTACACACGAAACGCGAGAAAAAGGCAGAAAATGGCGAATTGATGACACCTACGATGTATTTGTGAGAGATGAACGCGGCGAAATCGTAAAAGGCGAAGATGATGTGCCTTTGGAAATGGACGCTTACGAAGCTTTCTCTCAAACCGCGTTTAAAGTGCTCAAGCCTATGCTTTCAAAACACATTCAAATAGATAACGCTAACAGAGAATTTGATGAAAACACTAATTAACCTTTTAATTTTCATCATCGCGCCTGTGCTGGTAATTGCGCTTACGCCACTCAATGTAGCAATTGTATTCGCCAAGGATTGGCGAAAAAAAGGCTTTAAAAAAGCATTTCAAGGTATGGCAGGTTATTTCAGAGAAAGTGCTTACAGGTGGGATTGTTTTGGTTGCTCCGAGCTCAGAACACTCTGGAATTGCACCCTTAAAACTAAGCAAGGGAAAGAATTTGGCAAGCGCGGTTTAAGCCTAAGTTCTGACCTCGGAATGCAAGAGGTAGATGGCACCATGAGCAAAACAGGCGCTGTGCTAAATTGTTCACTTTTTTTAATTGAGCGCAATCACTGCCGTAAAGCCTATGAAAACGATGAACTTAAACAAAAAATTAATAACTAAAATTTATAGTGATGAAAGAATTATTATTTAGACTTTTAAAAAAAGCAGAAAGCATTTGGCGTAAAATCGATGCTTTTTTAGGCGGTTTCGGCCTTAAAAAATTATTTACAAGATTCGTAGCGCAGGGTATCATCTTAGGATGCATCTACGGCATTGGTCTAATATGGATAGACCCTGCGCCACTGAGCGCTGTTTGGGCATTCACTTATTTCATTGTGGCTTATTTAATCTCGATGCCATTGTTTTATTGGCTAAACAGAGCTTGGATTCGTCATTTAAAGTTTACAGACGGCACCACGATGTTTTTTAGCATCTACGGCGAAATAGTGTGGGCAGTCTTTTTAATATCAGTACTAGCATATTCAGGAGATTTAAGCGCATGATACCAGTAGACAAAGCATTGCATTCAGCGATAGGCTTGGCGATAACATTTGTTGTCGCCTACGCCTTACTCGCTTTTGATTTCAATTGGTGGAAAGCCTTGCTCATTGGTTATTTTGTAACTGTTGCTTTCGCCTTTTTGAATGAGTTAAGAGACTATTTAGCTTATGGCTTGTTTGACTGGAAAGACATTACCGCAACGCTGAACCCCATTGTTTTCGTTAAATATTTAATTCAATTGAAGTTATGAAAGAAATTAATACCAAAGTTTATCCTAGTGCAGGACATTGGGCAAAAGACAGCGGCGCAGTAGCGAATGGCTACATTGAGCGCGACGAAATGGACAAGCTCCGCAATATGATCGTAGCAAGGCTTAAAGCCCGTGGACACGCTTATAATACCGATGATAATTCAGAAAGTAACCGCGTGTATCAAGGGCGTATCCGCAAGGAACTGCGCACGGGTGATGTGGTGATGGATTTGCACCTTAATGCTGGACGACCCGAAGCCACAGGCGTGGAAGTTTACATAAGCCAAAACGCGGGTACAGATAGTAAAAAATTAGCCAAAGAAGCTGTGGACGGCTTGGCTAAAATCATGGGAATAGCCAACAGAGGTGTGAAAACTGATAACCAAAGCCAGCACAGCAGAATAGGCATTTTAAACCTCCGTGGCACCGCCGTGCTTATTGAATTTGCCTTTATCACAAACAAAAGCGATATGGCTAAATACAAAGCCAATGTGGGCAAAATCGCCGACTTTTTAACCGAGTTATTAATTAAATATGATAAAAATGGTTAGGTACATAATTGCTTTTTTATTGTGTTTTTTGCTTTTAGGCTGCAAAACACAAACGGCAAAAATGGAAAGCAGCGTATCCACCGAGGTGCGGCAGAACGGACAACTCCTCAGGTTAAATAAAAGTGATTTCAGTTATATGGAAAAAACGGATAACTCACAAAATAGCCTATTAAATTTTGGTTATGATTTCACGCTAAGCTCTAAAGATAGTACTAAGCCAGCACGGATAACGGAATATAGGAACGGCAAGCCCTTTCGTGAAATTGTAGCAGAAAACGCTACTTATACGGAGAAAAAAAGCCAAAAAGATAGCTCAAATCATAAGCATAGTAGCGAGCTATACGGCAGAATAAACGAACTGCAAACACGGCTGGAGAAGCAACAAATTTCTATCTCAGCACTTGAAAAAAAAACCATAAAGCAAAAGCAAGACAATATCAAACTGGCTAATAACTTTAAGTATTTGCTTTGGGCAGTTATATTATTTGGTATTGTTTACATAGGTTCAAGTACTGGTATTTTTAAAGCATTTAAACGGCTTTTAAATAGAACTTAAATATCGTTTAAAACTTCTTTTGCAGAGGGCGGAAGTATAAAAAAATGCCCTCCGCTTTTAAAACTTTCTCAGGGTATTAAAACAACGAGCCACACTGGCTACGGAGGACAAAAAGTCTTCTGTGCTAGTGTGGCTTTTTTCGTTGTATTACCCTGAGAGCAACAAAGATAATAACAATTAAAAGAAATGGCAAAATTTAAATATAAAGAGCAGCACGCCGTTATCGTGAAGTGTAGTAACGAGGACGAGCAAAAGAAAGTTTTTGAACAACTTAAAAAATTAGGATTTAAAGAATTAAAAGTAGTATCAGTATGAAAATTGAAGTAAAACACACCTGTAAGAATTTTAAAAGTTTTAGAGCGGAAAAAGTAAAATCATTGTTTAACGCAGAAAGTGGTCACGAGTGGGAGCATACTGCCGATTTACCCATAGAAGGAGGTGATTGGCAAATAGGGCTCATAGTTGGCCCGTCTGGTAGCGGTAAAACCTCCATAGGCTCACAAATTTGGGATAACGGTATTATCAATCTTTCAGACGGATGGAGCGCCGACAGGCCAATCGTTGAGGATATAACCCCCGAAAAATCTATGAATGAAGTTACCTCGGCACTTTCGGCCGTGGGGCTGGGCGATGTGCCCGCGTGGCTAAGGCCACTCAAGGTTCTAAGCAATGGAGAGCAATTCCGCGCTGGGCTAGCTAGATTGATATGCGAGGACAGAGATAAAATTGTGGTTGACGAGTTTACATCCGTTGTAGATAGGCAAATTGCTAAAATAGGAGCGTCGGCATTCACTAAATCGTGGAGAAGAAAAAAAAGGAAACAAATAGTTTTATTGTCGTGCCACTACGATATAATTGAATGGCTGCAACCTGATTGGGTTTATGATACTCGAACGGGAAAAGTAAAAAAAAAGTCCAAAAACGACCGCCTTTGCAACTCGACATTTGGAAGGTCAACGGAAGTTACTGGAGATTTTTTAAAGAGCATTACTATTTAGACCTACCGCACCCTCCGTGTGCGGAGTATTTTGTGGGAACTATAAACGGCGAGCTTGTTTGCCATGTGGCGGTTTGCCCATTGTTTACCGCCAAAGCGTACAGGGCTACGCGATTGGTTGTAATGCCTGAGTGGCAGGGCGCGGGAGTGGGTAAGCGTTTTCTAAACGAAATAATGCAATATCACTTAGATGGGAACGGGCGCTGCGGTCGCAAGTACCACACCTTTTTTCACACATCACACCCCCAACTTTGTGGCTACCTCCGCCATGCAAATAAGTGGACCCAAACTAATGCGCAATTATACGGAGCAAATAAGGCAAAAAGTGCTAGGTCAATACAAAAAACAGGAAAGGGAATCGGAGGAGATAAAAATAAAACCATTAGCGGGTTTGGTGGGCACTTTAGGGCTATCCAAGCATTTAAATATTTAGGAAATGAAAAACAGCAATAAACTGAAAGTAGTAATAAGCGGTCAAAAGTATTTCGGAAGAGAAATATTTGACTTATGCAGGGAACTAGGACATGAAATAACGGCGGTATGCTGCCCAATAGATGATAAGTATATTGCAAGCAGAGCGCGGAATGCGGGGATACAAATAATCCCTGCGGGCTCTCTCTGCGCCGACAATATGCCAGAGTGCGACCTAGGAATAACGGCTCACTCATTTGACTACATTGGAAAAAGAACGCGATATATTCCACGGCTCGGTTGGCTTGGTTATCACCCAAGCCTATTGCCGAGGCATCGAGGGCGCTCGGCTATTGAGTGGGCAATTAGAATGAATGATGCCATAACAGGGGGTACTATTTTTTGGCTAAATGGCGGAATAGACAGAGGAGATATAGCCTATCAAGACTGGTGCTTTATTCCCCCAGAATACAAATTATCGCCAAAGGACGGCGCAAGTAAGCTATGGCGTGATGTGCTTTGCCCAATGGGCGTCGAGCTCTACCGCAGGGCCCTAACTGATATTGCGGCGGGTAGAGTTAAAAAGAAGCCACAAGATGCAAGATTCAGTACATTCGAGCCAGACACAAGGGTAAAAGATATTTATAGGCCAGACCTTTTAATGATTGAACATAAAAAAAGCCCTCAGCTATGAGGGCTTTTGCTTATCTTTGCCGTGACTGCATCCGACTAAAAAATGTACATTTTGTTTTAAATTTGTGTACATTTCGTTTTGCTGATTATACATAATTTTAAGGTTTTTTTTGAGTTCTGATTTTAATTATTGATTACTTTTAAACAAATTAGGGGTAATATATAGCTGTACCCAAGCCCAATTATTAGTTTCATCATGTGAGCCATAACCTCCTTTAGCCAATTCCATACTCTCTGAAGCAAACATATGAGAATATCCCACATTTAATTTAATATTTTCAGAAATAGTGTTCGAATAAACCAAATCTACTTCTGTTCCTAAGTATTTGTCTGTATCTGGAGCAATTTGAGCATTTGCAAGAAATACATGTGGCTGAACTAAAAGTTTAGCATCTCCGCCTACATTAAACGCTACTTTTCCATAGAAATCGTTCAATCCTTTGCTGTTTGGCGAAGCGTAATTTCCTACATAGAAGTAATCCATAAATCCGTTGAATCCATGGTTTGTGCCATATAATGGGACAAATGTGTGGCTTTTCTCTGTCTCATCATATTTAGTTCCACTCAACAACTCAGCTCCTATACCAAATTGATAAGATGGCTGAATGTAATTCAACTCTAATCTTGCTTGGTATGCAGATAAATTCACATCATAAGCTGCTTTACCTATTTGATAATATACGCTACCTGTTAATTTAAACGCTGGAGTGATGTTTGAGTTGATGAATCCTCCCAATGTTTGGCGAGCGTAAACTCTATCTTGTTGAGGATCTTGGAATGAGTTATTCATCATCAATACACTAGCAGAAGTCCCTGCCCATTTTCTGTTCAAGTGTAGGTACTGCATAGTTTTGTAAGAAAACGCATTGTGTAGATCGTAATAATTACCCAATTTGTTTTCTCCTGTTTGGTTGTAAGCAAAACCAGCATCTGCAGAAAGCCCATTATTGTTATAGCTTAACAAAGCTGCATCATGAGTTCTACCAGTTTGTGCCCAATCTAGAGCTCCTAGGATTCTCTCATCATCATAAGAAAGTGGCTGGCGACCTAATTTTAAGCTAAAGTTTTCTCCCATGCCTAACTTAGCCCAAGCTTCGTAGATACCTACACCTTCAGAAGCACCTGGCTGCCCAGCATCTCCCCATACGCTCACATTTTGTAAGGTAGTTTGCAATTCCAAGAAATCCTTTTTGTAGTTAACACCTAATCTTGTACGCTGAGATACAAAAGTAGCAGGATCGGTATCTTTTACATACAAATCAGCTTGACCATGACGATACTCAAAACGAGTTTTCAAGTTTGCATCGATGCTCAACTGAGCAAATGATACTCCAGCTGCCATCATTGCAGCTAACGATAAAATTGACTTTTTCATACTAAAAAATTTAATTTTAATTATTCTATCTTAATTTTTTCTGTTCATTTTTATTTAATTTATAAAATTTAATAGCGGCTAACACGCTTATTATTCCAAATATTACCACTGCCCAATACACCCAAACTGGTACAGGAACGGGATCTCCCTTGGCATAAGAATGCAATCCACTGAGGTAATAATTCACGCCATACGAAGTCATGATAATACTTGCAAACGCCCACATACTGCACAAGTTATACATCAGAGCATTGGCTAATTTAGGGATTAATCGTAAGTGCAAAACAATGGCATATACCATAATCGAAATCAACGCCCAAGTTTCTTTAGGATCCCAAGCCCAGTAGCGTCCCCAGCTTTCATTCGCCCAGATTCCGCCTAAAAAAGTCCCGATTGTGAGCAAAAACAGCCCTATGGTAAGCGACATTTCGTTCACGATCGACATCTCTTGCATCGCAGCCCACCATCTTTTGCTTGGCATTTTTGGTTTAAAAATGATTAAAACCAAAGAAAGTAAGGCTAATACCGCAGAAAGTGCCAATGGTGCATAACTCCCCACAATCACAGCGACATGAATCTTTAGCCAATAGGAATGTAATACGGGTTTAAGGTTTGTGATTTCTGGATTGAGCCAATCTAAGAAACTCACAAACAGCAAAACGCCCGAAAATAATAACCCCACAGGCAAAGCAAAAGATGATTTTTTACTAAACAACAAACCGAAAAGCAAAACGCCCCATGACACGAAAAGCATCATTTCAAAACCGTCGCTCCATGGTGGGTGTTTGGCAATGTACCATCTTAAACCCAAATCAAATGTGAAGACTAAAAATCCGATGAACGATAAAATGTAGCCTACTTTTAATATTGAATTCAGCGATTTTTGCGTGCTGAATAATCCCAAAATATTTACGACCAAAAGAATAATGCCCAAAACCATAAAAAATCCAAATAGATAATTTCCAATATTGGCTTTGGTATAAAAAGTTTCAGCTGCAATCATCGTTTCGCTAGGATATACCTCTTTGCCTATTTCCTTTTGATACGCCGAAATGTAGAGCAAACTTTCATCTGCGTCTTTGTAATTTTCGGCGTTAAATTCTGGCTGAGCGTTGGCTTTTGCAAGTGCCGACAAATAGTATTTTCCTATATTTTGAACAAAGGTTGCATCTTCTGGCGTAAAATCTTTTTGTGATTGTTTGGCGGTAAACCATTCATTGTTTTCAGCATTTTTGTTTGGGAACAATCGCAAAAAATCTCCCATTACTATGCCATAAAAAATATTAAATCGCTCATCTAGTTTTAGCAATTCCTTGTCGGCATCGTTTCGTTCCGAAGCTTTGAGACGATTCACTCGCTCAACCTCATCATGCAAAAGATAAGTCCCTTTTTCATCGATTAAATCATCAAACGCATAATATTTCTGAACGGGTAAATTCAATTTTTTGAGTAATCTGCTCAATTTTTCATCATCTACTTTAAAAATCGGTATTTGGCTGTATAATTTCGGATTAATTTGAATGGATAATAAAAACTGCTCAGGCGAAAGTTTATAAGTCTTATCGGCTGTGCTTATTGCAATATTAGTCTTGCCATTTAACTTACGCGAAATCTCGTAGGCCAAAGTGGTAAGCGGTTTCATTCGCCCATCTAAATCTTGCACTACGAGACGCCCATACTCATTGGCTTTTTCTTGAGGCGTAATGCTGCTTTCAAAATCTTGTGCATGCATAGCTCCCATCCCCAGTGCAAAGACCAAAATTAAATTAATGGATTTTTTAATCTTACTCAATCTTTTATTTAAAATTGAAAAACGGCTCGCCTTGGCAAATAAAGTGAGAATCATACAAATAAATAAAAGTGCATAGCCTGCATAAGTCACTAGCGTTCCCAATCGGTCTTTGTTCACAGAAAGTAGTGTTCCTTGCTCATCGGCATCATACGATGATTGGTAAAAACGATAGCCACGATAGTCCAAAACATGATTCATATAGATTTTAAACTCAAAATCCTTATCCTCTTCCTTGTCAATCACTTGCACATCACTCGCATACCCCGACGGACTTTGGCTTCCTGGGTAGCGTTCTATCTCAAATTTGTTTAATTTTAAAGCAAATGGCAAGAATTTCTTTTCTGAGCCAAATGTGTATTGATAAGTTTTCCCTTTGTATTGAAAGGATTTCCATTCGGGTGCCTTGTTTGTAAACGGAAAATAGGAATTTGCTATATTTTCCCCATTGGCATCGGTGATTTCCACCTCTACCATTTTCGGGTAAAATTCTTCTAAATTTTGCGGTGCTTCGGAGTAAGACTGTTGTTTATTCTCGGCAATGTCTTTCACCAAAAATGTCGCGTCTCCCCACTGGTATAGCGTATTATACACCAAGTTTGAAACTGTATCGGCAGGCAAAACCGACATTTTTTGCGTCATCATTTCCACGATAGATAACTTTTCTCTAGACTTGATTTTCCAAGCTCCGTTTTCTTTAAAAATTTGAATAAAAGCCGAAGGATTTTTATAGTTAAAGCTTAATTTTTCGGCATTTGGCAATGGGATTTCTGCACGATTTACAACATGCAAATCCTCTCTCCCCTGCCCTCTGGAAATAGCCATTTCCATAATAGTGTCTTTCCCTTCTTTTAATTCTGGAATTGCAGCTTTAAAGTATTTTACAACTTTAAAATTAAATTTTTCGTTGTTTAGTTCTAAGGATTTGTCAATTCCAGAAAAATTATAAGGAATAATGTTTACTAAAGCCAAATCTAATTGATCCTCAAATTGGATTTGGGCATATTTTTCGGCTGAAAGAAAATAATTTACCGCCTGCCCTTCTCGGATAGACATGTTCCCTTCTGTACCAAAAAATCTTGTAATTCCTGCTCCTAGAATAATGATTACAAAAGCTATGTGAAAGAGCCCTATCACCAATTTTTTCTTGCTCAGGAGATTATATTTCTTTATATGAAAAATAAAATTAATTGAAAGCCAAAGCATTAAAAGTTCAAACCACCAAGCTTCATACACCTGAGCGCGTGCGACTTGCGTTCCATAGTCATTTTCCACAAAAGTTGCCACAGCCATTGCCACGGCAAAAATGAAAAGCAACACCATCGAAACCTTGGTTGAAACTAAAAATTGAAGAAATTTTCTCATGCTTAGATTTTCGAAAAAATATGTTTTAGTAAAAAAAAGACTATCCGAGTGAAAAAACAACGGGGATAGTCTTTTTAAATTCTAATTAAATGTACTATTATTTAGCCATAGAAACTTCCTGTACTCCGTATTTTGCTTCTCTTTGTTTTGCTTGTTGCAACCATTGAGGAACAATTTCTTTCAAGAATTTCTCTTTTTCTGCTCTTAATTTTGGCATATCCAGTCCTATATATTTTTGGAGTTCCGCTTTATTATCTAAATTCGGGAACTGAACTGGCTGTTTCAATCCTAATTGAGCTAATAATCTAGCTAGTTTTAGTCTTGTTTGAGCTACTTCTTGGATACCGCTACTTGCTATTCTTGCAACCTCTACTGGCGCGTGGAATGCTGCCCCGTGAGATGCTACTGAGTAATCCCATCTCCATTGAGCGTGTCTTAATCCAAGTAAGATATCTTTCATCTGTGCTTCGGTAGCTCCTAAATCCCAAGCTTTTTTAGCCTCGATATGTGCTTTTGCCAATTCTTTAGCCAAATATCCTGTAGATTCTTTGATTTTAGTTTGTCTTTCATATACATCAGCCACCAAATTCTTCTCGCTCTCTCTGTGACATACAAAGCATGAATTTTCTGGATTTTGCAATGGAGATCCTATGTGGTGATCTGTGAATTTTTGTCCTCCTTCTGATTTGTATGGCATATGGCAATCGGCACAAGAAACGCCTCTTTTTGCGTGAACACCTTGTTTAAAGATTTCGTAATCTGGGTGCTGTGCTTTCAACATTTTAGCTTTAGACAATGGGTGTTCCCAGTCGTAGAAGTTGATTGAATCATAATATCTTTCTGCCCCTTCTACTGTTTTACCATTATGCCAAGGGAAAGTTAGGTATTGAGCTCCTTCTACTTTGTTTTTATCGAAATAATATTCTACGTGACATTGTGCACACACAAGGTTTCTCATTTCTTGATGAGATTGTGTTTTGATATCTTGCCCCATTGCTTCAAAAGCTTCGACCAGTGCAGGGCGAGTAATTGTCAAATTCATAGTTTTTGAATCATGACAATCCGCACAACTGATTTTGTTTACCACTTCTGGACCTAAATCACTCCATTTTTTACTATAAAATTGGGCTACTCCCATTTGTTGCATCAGCCTTGGCACATCAGGGCTTTTGCATGTCCAGCAAGTAGATGGCATAGGCCCTTCTCCTGGTTTCATAGGCGCTCCCGTTCTTAAAGTTTCTCTGATGTCATCAATTGCATAGAAATGCCCTCTAGGCTGAGTATAATCTTTTGAGAAAGCGTATCCAGCCCATAACACAACTAGCGCTGGCTCATCTTTCAAGACATCTCTTTTCCCACTAGAGTAGTAGGGAGATTTGTAGGTAGTATCAGCTGTTTGCTGATAAGACTGATATTGTCTTGGATAATTAAGCCCCCATATTGAATCTCGTGGTTCAATACGGTCTTCTGCAATCTTTACTTTTGGCTGGTACGCATATTTTGCCTCTGCTTTTCGGTCGGTGATATTAGAAATCAAAAGACCTAAAAAGAAAACAGCCACAATCGTTACGATAAAAAAGAACCAATTTTTCATTTTAATTATTTATTTTCTTGTTTTTTAGACTTATTTTTTTCTTGCTCCTGCACATTTTTCTGTAACCATTCTGGAACAATTTGTTCGTTTTCATTGGTCACATCTGTAGTGGGTTCAATCAAATACCCCACAGATGATAAACTTTTTACATTACCATGCGGAACTTGCTCGTGGCACTCCCAACAAGTGCGTGATGTTCTATTTTCTACATGATGCGCTACTGTTCCAGCGGTTTTAGCATCTGTAATTTGATTTTCGTGACATCTCACACAATTCTCTTGAATCACTTTTATCGAAGCCTCTTTAGCTCTGATAACTTGTGGCTCGCTACGAGTGGTAAACACATAAGAATGGTACAAACCATCTTTTGCTTTAAAAAAGTATTTGGCAAAAACATTGCTATGTGGAACATGGCAATCATTGCATGAAGCAACTCTACGGTGTGAACTTTTGGCCCATGTCATGTATTCAGGAGTCATCACATGGCAATTGATACACGCCTTGGGATCATCAGACAAATAAGATGTGGCTTTACTAAAATGTAAAGTATAAAACCCTAAACCTAACAAAGCACCAAATGATATAATGGCTGGCACCTCCCACTTTTTCGATGGAAGAATACTCCAAAGTCCCCTTCTTTTATGCTCTGAATTATGATCGCTATTCATAACTTTTGTACATTATTTTTCACGAAAATAAGTCACATAAAAGTTCCTGACAATGATATTTTTCAGTGTTTTGAATAGCTCGGAAATGGAGATATTGTGTATTTTTTACCAATCTCCCTATAAATCAAATTATTACGAATTAAATACCTTATTATCTTTTTTGGAATTTAGAATAATTATAAACATCAAACCATTCATTTGTATTTAATCTAAATAAAAATAGGTCGTTTTCTCTCTAATTATAGTGCCACATGCCTAATTTATGCTTTTTTGCATATTGCAATGATTCATAAAAAAGCTTCTCAAATTTCACATTGGGCGGAATCGTCAATTGGCGCGCATAGCCATTTTTTATGATCTCATTGTTTATAAAAGTGCCGTCGCTCAAATAGGCATAAGCCAAAGTTCTTTTGTATTTATCATAGTGCTCAACATCGTACTCCAATCGCACATATCGGTTATTGACTAAGTTGTATGTGAAAATTCTTGCTTGGTCTCCAAAAAATTCTACAGGATGAAGCTCTGGAGTATTAATCCCAATCAAGCGCACCTTAATTATTGATTTTTTATTTTCTAAATAAAAGGTATCTCCATCAATCACAGTTTTCACCTTATAATACCCCTCCCCTGGATACTCCTCGGCAGGATTATTTTTGATAGAAATATTTACACGATTAAGCACGGCTTCTGGGTCATCATCTTTTTGGCAAGAAAAAAATGAAAACACTACGAGTGAGAAAAGAATACTTAGTTTACGCATAATTCATACCTTAATATATTATATAGCAAATGTACAAGTAAAAAATCAAACGAAACTTAAAATTATTGTAAAATCAATTGCAATAATGATTTTTAAAATCTTTACATTTTTTTAGCCTTGAAAAAAGCCTTAATTACAAATATTTTTTTCACTTTTGTAGGTAGAAATTTACTTTTTATGAAAAATCGCACATTTTCATTGATTTCCTTAGCAAGCATTCTCTCTTTCACCGCTTGCCAAAAGCAACTCTATAAGCAACCCGAAGTTGCGCAACAAGAAATCAACATTACCTCAGCATATGCTCCAAGCCCTGAACTCACCGAAATAATTGCGCCCTATAAAAAGCAGCTTGACCAGGAAATGGACCAAGTGCTCACCTACAATCCTTACGATTTAAGAAAAGGAATGAATGCGAATTTGAGCAATCTCCTTGCCGATCAGTTGCTTGAAGCGGGCAATAAAATTTTTCAAAAAAAATATCATCACGATATCGATGTAGCTTTGCTAAACGCAGGGGGAATCCGTAGAACTTTTACGCCAGGCAATATCACGGTGCGCAGTATTTTTGAGCTGATGCCATTTGAAAACGAAGCCGTGGTGGTAAAATTAAACGGAAAAGATTTTCTAAAAATGATTGATTATCTCAAAGAGCATCGCAAAAAAGGGCATCCCATTGCAGGTTTGAGCTTTTCGCTTGACGCACCTGATTTAAACATTATGCTCAGCAACAATCGCAAATTTGATGTGAATAAGTCTTACTGGGTCATCACCAACGATTATTTGCAAAAAGGTGGCGATGGCATGACTTTCTTAACACAGCCCGAAGAAATTATAAAAATCAACGAAAAACTTCGTGATATTTTTATCCAAGAATTCAAGGCAAACGACACTTTACAAATCAACAACAATCCAAGATATTTACCCTAAAATTAATTGACCATGCTTTCAAGAAGAAAATTTTTAGCGACTACTTCAGCTGCAACTGCGCTTACACTTTTACCTAGTATTCCTGCGTGGGCAAAATCTAACGCAAAGAAAATCACAATTTTGCACACCAACGACCAGCATAGTAGAATTGAGCCTTTTGAAACTTCGGAAAATCCAAAATATTCCAACAAAGGTGGTTTTGCGCGTCGTGCGGCTTTGATAGATAAAATCAGAAAAGAAGAGCCTAATGTTCTGTTGCTAGATGCGGGCGATATTTTCCAAGGTACGCCGTATTTCAACTTTTTTGGGGGTGAATTGGAGTTTAAGCTGATGTCTAAAATGGGCTACGAAGCTTCGACCATGGGAAATCATGATTTTGACAATGGATTGGCTGGATTTGATAGACAACTAAAACATGCAAATTTTGATTTTATTTGCTCTAATTACGATTTCACCAACACGATTCTGGACGGAAAAACCAAAAAATATAAAATCATAGAAAAAGGCGGAGTGAAAATTGGAATTTTTGGACTAGGAATTGATCCCGTGGGGCTCATCAGCAAAGAGAATTATTTAGAAACCAAATACCTCGACCCCGTCGAAATTTCGCAAGAAATGACGCGAATCCTGAAAGATAAAAAATGTGATATGATCATTTGCCTTTCGCATATTGGGTACAAATACGACTCACCTAAAATCTCTGATTGTGAACTTGCTACCAAAACACAGGATATAGATTTAATCATCGGGGGGCACACACACACTTTTCTCCCACACCCTACCGAAATCCTAAACAAGGTGGGCAAACCAACGATTGTGAATCAAGTAGGCTGGGCAGGATTGTATCTTGGGCGACTTGATTTCTATTTTGATACTTTTAATAAACAAAGAAAAGTGGCTACGGCACAATTAGAAATCACGTCAAATATCGTTTAAAATTGAATTTTTAGTATGACAGAAAATTTGCCACTTTCGGCAGAAATTATAGCAAAAATCAAAGCCTTTGGGCAGGTTCGTGACATTGTTCCCATGAATGCGGGTGGCTCGGGCAGAGCTTATTTTCGTGTGTTTTTTGACCAAGGAAAATTTGAAACTTTAATCTTAGTTAAAAACAAAGACGCACATGAAAATCAGTGCTTTGTGAATTTAGCCCAAAAACTTGCACAAATTCCTATAAATGTGCCAAAAATTCATTTTTTTGACCAAGGATTTTACTATCTTCAAGAAGATTTAGGCGACAAAACATTACTTAATAATGTATTGGAAAATTCACCTGAAACAGAAAATTATTACAAAAAAACGCTCAAAGATTTAGTAAAATTTCAAATTCAGGGTAATGAATTAATCAATGATGAAGATTTTTTTACGCACAAAAAATTCAATAAAACATTAGTTTACAGAGATTTATTTGGATTTAAAAATTATTTCCTTGATTTATCTCAGCAAGTTTATGCCGAAGATAAATTGCTCTCAGATTTTGACACGCTTGCCGATTCAATAGAAAATGCCAAATATCAATTTTTGATGTATCGTGATTTGCAAGGCAGAAATGTAATGCTACATAATGAAAATATATATTTCATTGATTTTCAGGGTGCCATGCGTGGACCTTGCGCCTATGATGTGGTATCGCTTTTGTGGCAGGCTAAAGCTAATTTAAGTCCTGCACTTAGACAAAAATTATTGAATTTTTATATTTCTGAGCTTAAAAAAGTAATCCCTAATTTTGATGAAAATGCATTTTTAAACGAATTCAACACCTGCCTAATTCTCAGACTTTTGCAAGTATTGGGCGTGTATGGTCGTTTGGGCTGGATTTACAAAAAAGAGCATTTCTTATCGAGCATTTCACTAGGAATCAAAAATTTAGAAGAATTACAAAATTTAGATTTAATCAAAAATTCTCTAGCCTTAAAAGATATTTTTAAAAAATTAAACGAAACTGAAATCACAAATCACTTATAATGAGTAAATTAAACATAAATGTAAGAAGTTTTTCGTACCGTGAAGCAATTCCACAAGATCCGTCAGGCAATGGTGGCGGCTTCGTTTTCGACTGTCGTGGGATTCTAAATCCTGGGCGCATCGACGAATACAAAAAACAAACGGGGCGCGACCAAGGCGTAAAAGACTTTTTACTAACCAAAACCGAAATGCCTAAATTTATTGAACTGATTCAGAACTTGATAGATATCACAGTAAAAGATTATATCGCTCGTGGCTTTACCAATTTGGAAATCAATTTTGGGTGCACAGGAGGACAACATCGTTCGGTTTTTGCAGCAGACCGCCTCAGCGATTATCTGCGTGAAAACTACCCAAACGATGTGGATGTGAGAACCGCACACACCGTGCAAGATGCAAAAAACTGGCAAAATGGATAATATCACGGCAATGATTTTTGCAGCAGGATTAGGTACACGCCTGCGTCCATTTACACTCACAGCACCTAAAGCTCTTTTTCCCATCAATGGCAAACCACTTTTGCAACGAAACATTGAGTATGCTCAGTCTTTTGGAATTCAGCGATTTGTCATTAATGTCCACCATTTTTCCGACCAAATTCTTAATTTCCTAAAACAGCACAACAATTTTGGTGCGGAAATTCTGATTTCTGACGAAACCGACGAATTGCTTGAAACAGGAGGTGGCTTGCTCAAAGCACAAAATTTACTTGGAAATCAAGATTTTTTAATTTTAAACAGCGATATTCTCACCGACATCAACCTTACCAAACTCATTGATTTTCATAAAAAAAACAAGGCATTTGCTAGCTTAGCTGTGAGCGAACGCACAAGTACACGCAAATTGCTCTTTGATGCGCAAGACCGGCTATGTGGTTGGCAGGATTTGAGAAATGGAGAGGCCATCATCGCCAATGAGAATTATAGCAAATCACTCGCATTCAGTGGGGTGCATATGCTTTCGCTCTCGTTCTTTGAGAAAAACACTTTTTCTGGAAAATTCTCAATTATGAAATCTTATTTAGACCTAATGGCGAGGGAAAAAATATTAGGTTTTTCGCACAATTCCAATGTTTTAGATGTGGGCAAACCAGAGGCTGTGGAGCTTGCCGAAAAATATTTTAAATAATTTTTTTGCATTAAAGAATTTTTATTCTATATTTGCAGTCCAAATCAATAACGGAGACCCATGGTGTAACGGTAGCACACCGGTTTTTGGTGCCGTTTGTCGGGGTTCGAATCCCTGTGGGTCTACAAACTCGTCTGAGAAATCAGGCGAGTTTTTTATGTTTAAAGCGCTGTACTTTCCTATATAAAGTTTCAAATAATGCTTACAGAGTGGAAAATGAAAAAGTAAATTTCTTTTTATCTCTTCGGCTTTGTGCTTAATCGTTTATTTTTTAAAAGACCTTCTCATTCTACTAACACTTATTTAACTCATCAAATATTCAGTCTGATTAACTGTTTTTTTGTACATTTACCCCTGAAAAAAAATATCCTTTTTCTTATTTTTATTTGTTTTTTACAATTATGAAAATTAAATCTAAAAAAATAGAATCTATTATTGAAGAGCTAATGGATCAGTACGCATTCTCTGATAAAAACAAAAAACGTCCGTGGATTATTGGATTCAGTGGAGGAAAAGATAGTACTGTTGTATTAACTCTCGTGTGGATCGCTTTAGAAAGATTAAAATCACAATCAATAGAATTGATTCGCCCCGTATATGTCGTTTGTAACGATACAATGGTTGAAAATCCTATCATTGAAACCTATGTAGAAAAAGTACTATCACATATAAAAAAAGCTGCAAATGATAAAAAGCTCCCCATATATGTAAAAAAAACCACCCCAAAATTAGAAGAAAACTTTTGGATAAATGTTATCGGCAAAGGCTATCCTGTACCAAATAATACATTCAGATGGTGCACTGATAGACTAAAGATAAAACCCACTGTAAATCGTCAGCAAAAAGTTTACCAGTTTAGGTTAAAAATAGTATAGTTAAAAAAAGAAAAAACTAACTTTACAAAAACCACTTAGAACATGGTAAAAAAACAAACAAAAAGCGAAAAGCTTATTAAAGAAGTTCGCCGTAATACACGCCAAGTGTACAATGCAGAACAAAAGATTTTAATCGTCATGGAAGGCTTACGTGCAGAGCTCAGTGTAGCAGAGCTGTGCAGAAAATATGGCATCAGCGAAGCTACTTATTACAAATGGAGTAAAGAGTTCATTGAAGCAGGAAAGAAACGTCTTTCGGGTAACGAAACAAGAGAAGCTACCAGTGAGCAAGTCAAAGATTTACGCAGAGAAAATACCGTATTGAAGGAGTCTTTGGCCGATTTGGTTATTCGTTATGACATTGTAAAAAAAAGCTTAAATCTGTTGGATTAACCCCTCAATTTAAAAAATATATGAGACTAACGGCAGAAGAAAAAGCAGAGATTATAGAGGTGGTAAAAAACTCTGAATTAGGCGTTAATAGGACTTTAAAGCAATTAGGCATTCACAAAAGAACCTTTTATAATTGGTATCACGCCTACAGCCAAAATGGTATTGATGGCCTTAAAGCGAAACGTAATCAAAAGCAACAATGGAATAGCATTCCCGATAGAATCAAACAAATGGTCGTTGAGATTGCCTTGCAATATCCCCAGGAAACACCAAGGCTCATTGCCACAAGGTTCATTGATGAACAAGGCGTTTTCATATCAGAATCATCCGTTTATCGCATTTTGAAAAAACAGGGATTATTGGCCGATACACCGCATAGGTTCTTGGCGGCAGCAGATCAGTTTCATTCCAAAACCAATTTCGTGCATCAAATGTGGCAAACGGATTTTACTTATTTCAAAATTATCGGTTGGGGATGGTATTATTTATCCACCGTCATTGATGACTACAGCCGATATATCGTTCATTGGGAACTATGTCCTAGTATGACTGCACAAGACGTCAAAAGAACCATTGATAACGCCATCAGTAAAGCCAAAATAAAAAATAGAAGGCAACCGCCAGTGTTGCTCTCCGACAATGGACCTTGTTATATTGCTAAGGAGCTCAAAGATTACTTAATGAACACTTATGGAATTAGACACATACATGGAAAACCATTGCATCCGCAAACACAAGGGAAAATCGAGCGGTATCATCGTTCCATGAAAAATGTAGTCAAATTACACCATTATTATGCTCCCGAGCAACTCGAAAGGGCTATTGATAAATTTGTGCAATATTACAACTCGCAAAGATATCACGAAGCTTTAAATAATTTAACCCCTGAAGATGTATACCTAGGTAGACAAGACCAAATCTTAAAACTAAGAAAACAAGTGAAAATAAATACTTTAAATCAAAGAAAATTAAATTATTGTTTTGGACTTATTTAATTGTTTACTATATTAGCCTCAGTAAACTTTAGTTTGACGACGTACATAAAAAAGAACTTTTGATCTTTTGACATTTGCTTTTGAAGTTCTTTTACATTTTTAAAAATATCCACCTCCTGTCCTGATTTCTTGCTCTTAAATAACTCCTCATAATCTAACCTTGAAACTACATGATTCATCACAAAAGTCATCTTACCCGAATTTACTAAAAATTGACAAAAAGAAGGAATTAAACTTTGCAAAGCATTAGAACTAAAATAACCTAACAAAAATTTCACTTCATTAGATTTAGAAAAAGCTTCACAATAAAATTCATAAGGCTTCTCAGTCTTATTATATGAATATTTCAACGATTCTGGATAATTAATATCTTTTAAACTAATCATAATTCTTATATCAATTCGGACACTACCACTCATTACCAAAAGCAATAAAGTGCTTTGACATACTATCAGAAAAATCCACTAAACTATTATATAATGTTTCTATCAATGTTTACCTCAACTCAAGAGCAAATTCTCTCCCCTCTATCTTCATCCTAAGAACTTTTATTTCATAGCTAATTTTAATCTTATATTATTCACTTATACATTTTATTAATTAAAAAAAAACAACTCACTATCGTCTCCACTTTAAATAATGGCTTAAACTCATATATCTCATTACAAATTAAAAACATCGTATTAAAAATCAATTTTCATCTAAAATCATAACATAAGAATCTCTTTTATCGCCAATCAACAAAAAGACCCGCCCCCGCAGGGGGCGGCCCTTGGTATAAACAATTTAATCTCTATTTTGTGGCATTACTCCCTGAGGTGATAAGCGCTGAGAAGTCTTCTAAATTTAATGAAGCGCCGCCTACTAAGCCGCCATCTATATCTGGCTGAGAGAATAGCTCATCGGCATTGCTCGGCTTCACGCTTCCTCCGTAAAGAATTCTTACGGCCTCGGAGGTTTCTTGGTCAAATAAGCTTCTCAACAAGGCGCGGATTTCTGCGTGCATCTCCTGTGCTTGCTCTGGTGTGGCAGTCTCTCCTGTTCCTATTGCCCAAACTGGCTCATAGGCTATAATCACCGCCTTCATTTGCTCTTTCTTCACATTTTTGAGCGCGGCCTTTAATTGCTCGGATACCACTTCCACATGCTTATTAGCCTTTCTCTCTTCTAGCACCTCGCCACAGCAAAGAATGGGCGATATATTGGCAGATAGGGCTTTATCTACTTTCTTGCCCACTTGCTCATTAGTCTCGCCAAAGATAGAGCGGCGCTCAGAGTGCCCCACGATTGAGTACTTCACCCCGATTGAGTTCAATATCTCTGTTGAAATCTCGCCTGTGTAAGCCCCGGGCTCAAATTCAGAGACATTCTGCGCTGATACCTCGGCGTGGCTTTGGAATATTTCAGCGGCTTGGTGCAAGTAGGTAGCTGGTGGCGCTACGATTACTTCGCATTTTGGGTTTCTAGAGGAAACGAAATTATTCACTCCAAGCAAAAGCTCCTTGGCCTCTGCCCAGTTTTTATTCATTTTCCAGTTTCCTGCAACGATTTTCTTTCTCATGATTTACTTTATTTTTTTATTGTTCTTCTATTTTATTTTCAATTACGGTTGGCGCTTCTTCCTTGGTTTGAGGCGCTGGCGCTACTACTTGGTTCACTATCTTTTGGCGCTTCTTCTGCGCATAGCCCATAAAGCCCCCAAAGAGCAAGCCCACGCCAAGCCCCAAGAAGCCTGCTACATAAAAGGCTGGCTCGGTGTACTCTGGCGCTTGAACGATGTATAAAACTAAGCCCACTACGAGCAAGACTAAGCCTATAATTGTTGAATATTTCATAGTTTTTTAATTTTTGTAAAGTTAAATATTTTAAGTGATTATATGAAATTTTACCGCCTTTCTATGATTGAAATCATTTTAGGCGAATTCCCGCTGGCGTATCGCCTCGTACAGAAACGCACCACACGCCACCGAAACATTGAGCGAGCCAATCTCTCCGCGCATCGGCAATTTGGCTAAATAATCTGCACGATTGAGCAACTCCTCTGCCACACCATCGCCCTCGTTCCCCATTACAATAGCAAGCGGCTTGGTTAAATCTGTGTTATAAATAGTGTCTTCCGTTTTTTCTGTGGCGCACACCACAGAGACTCCGCTTAGCTGCAAGAAACTCACTACCTCTTTTAGGGATTTCTCTCGGCACACAGGGATTTTAAATAACGCCCCAGCAGATGTTTTCAAGGCATCTTCGTTGATGGCTGCTGCTCCACGCTCTGGCACCACAATGGCATGCACACCACAGCATTCAGCGGTGCGGGCAATGGCTCCAAAGTTTCGCACATCGCTCAATCTATCCAAAATCAAGAAAAACGGATTTTCGCCTTTTTCATAAACGAGTGGCAGGATTTGGTCTATTTTATAAAATTCAATGGGCGACAAATACCCAAAAATCCCTTGGTGATTCTTGCGGGTAAGTTTATTGAGTTTTTGCACGGGAACATACTGCATCGGAATCCCCAACGCTCTGGCTTTGCGCAAAACCTCGCTTGCCAATTCGCCTTGCAAGCCTTTTTGCACAAATAGTTTATCTATGGTTTTGCCAGAATCTATGGCTTCTAACACAGGATGAAGCCCAAAAATTTTATTATCATTTTTCATACAGCAAAGGTACTTTTTTTAATTCAGATTTTTTAATTTTTTAGCTTAAATCCATTTCCAAATCATTTATTAGCTTAGATTTTTGTATCTTTGCAAAAGGTTTTTCAGCACAAAACAAATTGGCTTTAAGGCTAAATTTTGCTTGATTTAAACCTTAAAAATTACATCATGAATTATATTGAATACAACTTTAATATTGTACCTCCTCAGCCATTTAGCGAGATTTTAATCGCACTACTTTCTCAAGCTGAATTTGAATCTTTTGAAGAAACAGCGACTGGGTTAAAGGCTTATATCTTAAAAGATTATGACGACGAGGAATTTGTAAAAGACCAAGTTGCAGAACTCGACACCGCCGAAACCGTGTACGAAAGAACAGAAATAGAACCCGTAAACTGGAACAAAGAGTGGGAAAGTAATTTCTCGCCTATCAACATCAACGATGCGTGCTACATTCGTGCTGAATTCCACGAGCCACATCCCGATGCTCCGTATGAAATCGTGATTCAGCCCAAAATGTCTTTTGGCACAGGGCACCACGAGACCACGCATTTAATGGTGGAATATCTTTTAAACCTAGATTTAGACCAAAAATCTGTACTTGATATGGGAACGGGAACGGGCATTTTGGCGATTTTGAGCAAAATGCGTGGGGCTAAATCTTGTTTGGGTATCGATATTGATGAATGGTCGTACGAAAATGCGGTAGAAAATGCCGAACGAAACAATGTAGAAGTTAGTTTTATAAAAGGTGGTGCTGAATCCATTCCAGACGAAAAATTTGATTTGGTTTTGGCAAACATCAACAAAAATATTTTAAAGGCAGATATGCCTTTTTACATCAATGCACTAAAACCTAATGCACAATTGATTTTGAGTGGATTGCTTGATATCGATGAGCAAGAAATGATTCAATTTGTAGAAGGTTTTGGATTAAATTTTGTAGATAAGAAAGAACGAAACGAGTGGATTGCTCTCCGTTTTGAAAAAGCTTAAAAAATGACACAGAATCCATATTTTAACACACAAACCGAAACATTAGAAGACATCGCGGTGCTTACCGAAACCGAGAATGCTTACCGTATCATTCTGCACAATGATGATGTAAACACCTTTGATTGGGTGATTGAATGCTTGGTCAAAATCTGCCAGCACACGCCTATTCAAGCGGAACAGTGTGCTATGATTGTGCACTACTCTGGCAAGTGCGATGTGAAATCTGGTGACAAAGATACACTTATCCCGATGTGTTCTGCCTTGCTAGATAGCGGACTTTCGGCGGAGATTGTTTAGTTTTAAAAATTGAAATTTTGCGAATTTTAGCCATAGATTACGGAAAAGTAAAAACGGGACTCGCCGTAACAGATCCCCTGCGCATCATTGCCTCGGCATTGGACACAGTGCCTACCAAGGATTTGATGCCGTATCTTGAAAAATATTTTGCGACCGAGCCCGTGAGCGATGTGGTGATAGGTTTGCCAATGCGTGCACACGGCGTGCCTGGAGAAATTGAAGAAGACATTCAGATTTTCATTCAAGATTTTCAGAAAAAATACCCGAAAATCAATATTCACAGAGAAGATGAATCCTATACTTCCATCCGAGCAGCGGAAGCAATTTTTATGAGTGGCGCAAAAAAGAAAAAACGCCGAGACAAAACCATCATCGATCGCGTAAGTGCCACATTGATTTTGCAGTCTTTCATGGAACGAAACGGCTAAAAAATCGATTTTGCTATATTTTTTGATTAAAAATCGGTTGGATTTCGTTTTTTAGCTTTAATTAAAAAAACATTTTCTGGAGGATTTTTTCTTTCAGAATTAAAATAAAATTAAAAATTTATAATTTAAAACATTTTTAAAAATGATATTAGATATTCGCGCATATGGCGACCCTGTTTTAAGAAAAAAATGCGAAGACATCACTCAAGATTATCCGCACCTCAACGAGTTGATTGAAAACATGTTTGAAACCATGTACACCGCCAATGGCATCGGGATTGCAGCACCGCAAGTGGGGCTTCCGATTCGCCTTTTTGTGATAGACATTACTCCTTTTGCAGAAGATGAGGAGTACGAGGACATAGCCGAGGAGCTTAAAACTTTTAAAAAAGTATTTATCAACGCTCACAAAATCGAGGAAACGGGCGAGCCTTGGAAGTTTAACGAAGGTTGTTTAAGTATCCCAAATGTGCGCGAAGATGTAGCTCGCCCAGAGAGCATTACACTACGCTATATGGACGAAAACTTTGTGGAGCATACCGAAACTTTTTCGGATATCTTTGCGCGTGTCATTCAGCATGAATACGACCACATAGATGGTGTTTTGTTTACCGACTATTTGAGCAATTTCAAGAAAAAATTGGTGAGCAAAAAACTGGATAAAATCAGCAAAGGGAATGTAAATGTAAAATATAAGATGCGTTTTCCGAAATAAATTTTATATTTGCCCTCACGAAAAAAATTTTAATACTAAAACATAAAAGATGAAGATAGAAAAAGTAATTGCAATCTCAGGAAAGCCAGGTTTATACAACCTAATTTCTCAAACCAAAAGTGGTTTTATTGCAAAAAACTTAGACGACGGAAAAAAATCAAGCATTCCAGCATCTTACAATGTAAGTTTGCTTAGCAATGTAGCAATTTACACCCATACAGAAGAAGTTCCTTTACGCGAAGTTTTCAAAAAAATCTACGAAAAAGAAAACGGAAAAGAGTGCATAAGCCACAAATCTAGCGAAAACGAATTGCGTGCGTATATGCAAGAGGTGCTTCCTGAATACGACGAAAGCCGTGTGTACCACTCAGATCTTAAAAAATTGTTCCAATGGTACAATATTTTGCTTAAAAACGATTTACTAACACCAGAAGAAAACGAAGCAACCGAGAACGCTAAAAGCGAAGAAGAATAAGATTTTAAATAAATTAATAAATCTAAAAAGCCCAAAATTATAATCCGCAAAACGAAATGTACACAAATTTAAAACGAAATGTACATTTTTTAGTCGGATTCAGACACGACAAAGATAGACAAAAGCCCTCACATTTGAGGGCTTTTTTATTACACATTTAGTTCAAATTTCACTTTTTTGCCTTGCAGTAGGCTCTTGGTTTTCTCCAAATTATTCTCGTAAATGTGGACATTTCCAATATTGAGCGTGATTGACTTCAACGGTAAATCAATTTGCCGGCTAATCAAATACAAGTGGTAAATGTCGGCTGGCAGGCCTAAATTCGCATCGCTGGAACGCTGGTAAGCCGAGACCACTAACTTGCCTTTATCTATCTGGAATTGCACCAAAGAAAGGCAAGGTTGCTGATTGCTCTCTGCGCCTGTTTCTCCTAAAAATAAAACATAATTTTTGCTGCTCCGCTTTTCTCTATTAATTTGCTCAATTAAGCGTGGCAAACGCTCAAAATAGGTGGGATACGAATTTACCAATATCGGGCCGCAATAGTCCCACCAGTTAATGCCTTTTTCTCGGTATTTTTCCGTTAGCCTTTCGCCTTTTTGGAAAAGTTCTAATTCATTTTTGAGCTTCATTCGTGCGATACCATGCCCCTCAAAAATTTCAAGCAAATCGGCAGGTTTGAGTTTCAATTGTTCATCTAACAAATAACGAATTTCGCCTTTTTTATTTCGTTGTGTTTTTCCTTTTCTGAGGATTTTTTCTAGTGTTTTGTGGTATTTATTCATCGTTTGTTTTTTTATAGTGATACATTATATCTTGGTAGGCTGTGTTATGACTTGGGCGATTAGTCATTGCCGTACAAGTCGCATATTTAAAGGGGTTCAAATTCTCACTTGTACGCGTTTCAAGCCACTGGCAAAGCTCCACCACTTGACTTTTATTACTGGTAAAGTAAAAGAAGTTAGAACCTTGCAGCGTTTCCAATACTTCCAGATAATCTGTGAGTTTCCAATATTTATCGCTGGCGTATGTGGCAGTGTCAGTACTCAAATAAGGCGGATCAGCCAAGAATACCACATTGTCTAAATCTTTGTACTTCTGGAACAAATGGCGGTAATCTTCGCTTACTACTTCAATGCCTGCGAGGTAGTCGTTGGCTTCGTCAAAATTGTTTTTTCGGATAGTGTTATAAAGGCTATCGTGTGTAAAATGCTTTAATTCGGTACCATAATTCATTGAAAATTTTAAACTTCCAGAAAGCGTAATCCAATCGACAAAACCGCGCTTATCGGCTCTTTTCAGCACTTCTAGTACTTTCTCTTTTTCTTCGCCTCGAATTATCTTACCTCTTGGTGTTTTAAGGTTTAAAGCTCTCAATTCCTCTAAAATCTTATTCGTTTCTGGAATGGCTTTTAACCGCTTTTGAAAGTTATCAAAGTCGTTATAAACTACCTTAGCCTCTGGGTGTACACACTTCACGGTGTGGCTGAGTAACCCCGAACCGCCAAACAAATCCACATAAGTAGCATTACTCGGAAAGCCTTTTAAAGCCTCTTTAAAATGTTTTACAAAATTTCTCTTTTGCCCTTGAAATGGCAAGGGCGCTGATTTACATTGTTTATTTTTTAATTGTTATTATCTTTGCACTTCTCAGGACATAAACACAAAAAAAAGCCACAGGGACAGAAGACTTTTGGTCCTCCGTAGCCTGTGGCTCGTGTTTTTAGATGTCCTGAGAAAATATTTAAAAAGCGGAGGACATTTTTTATACTTCTAGTCCTGCCAAAAGAAGTTTTAAATATCATTTAAACCCACTTTAAAAAGCGCTTAAATTTCCAGAATAGCCAAGCCAAAAAAGCAATTACAGCAATGATAGCGGCATATTTCAAGCCTTTAACGAGTTTTGTATTATCCCTTTCTAAATAGGTTATTTTCTCTTTTTGCGTATGGTTCTCCTGCTTTAAGATTGCATTTTCCGCTTTTTCATCTAAGAGCTCACGGTGTAAATTGGTGAGCGCCACCGCCTGCGAGCTGTCTTTTTGCTCGTTTTTTCTGCTTAGCTTGCCGTTCTGCACAATTACCTTATAAATGGTGTCGGTACCTTTGATTTCGCTAAAAATGGCTGGCTTTTCGCCGAGCGCTTCCAGCTCCAAGGCTTGGCTTGATAGCTGAAATTTTGCTGTACTTTTAACTGCTTCCAGCTCTGTGGTGAGCTTTTCCAGAGTTATGCTTTGCGTTTGCACTTCGGCACTTTCTGCGTTCAATTCTGCCACTTTTTGGCTTTCTTTCCGCATTCCGCAATTCGTTAGCAACGCCAGCAATAAAATAACTATTAACTTTTTCATTCTTCTACTAATAATGGTATTTCCTCTAAGCGTAAAATTTTGAAATCCCACCATAAATTAAAAGCAATTAGCTTATCATATAGCCAATTTCTTCCAACTAACTCGCCTGTTTCTTCATTATAAAAGGCTGGGATTTTCCTATAAAACGCCTTTCTCATCCTTTCCATCTTGCCTTGGTTCCACGAATATCATAATGCACAAAAGTGGGATAAATGCCTAAACCACCCTGTTTCATTTTGCCGTTATAAATCAGTCTTTCTATCGCTTGGGCAAGCTCTGCGGGCTTCACGCCCTCCACGCGTATATCTGCAGCCTTTCCTTGCAGGTGTTGGCTGTTCACTTTGCCGCCAATCTTGCGGTTATGCGCTGGGCTTCGGTAGCCAGAATTTACCATTATAGGCTTGCCCAAATAATTCCGCAGGACTTGTAAATTTTGCGCCAGCTCACGCAAGTTCTTGAGTGCAAACTCGGGCGTTGCACTTCCGTCGTGGCAGGCAAACTCCAATAAATCAAAATCTTTGCTTAATTTCATAACTTCAACTTGATTAAATATTTAACAAACACAATTGGGTTAAGCGTTGCCAAAATATCCCGCCAATCAAACAAGCCATAAGCTAAATAGTCTCTTAGCTCGTTGGTGCAGGCAAAAACGATTGTTGCAGCGTAACCAATAAGCAGCGCCTTCCACCAGGAATAATCTAAAAGGAGCAGGCAATAAGCCACCACAAATGTGATGGCTATGCCTACAATGCTATGCAATACTTTATCCGTTAACATGATTATTTATTCCAAAAAAAGATTGCTGCCCAAATAATCATCGTTACAATATATCCGATGAAAAAACTTCTGCCTTTATATGTGCCTTCCCATTGCGTTCCCAGCCTTCCAGTGTGCTTGGCTGCGAACCTAATAATGATTGGAGCAATAACACCATAGGCTATAATTACCCATAGCCATTGCAATAATGGGTGTTGCTGGTTTGGATAATCAACCCATTCTCTGTAAGCGATAACGGGAATAAGGGCAAATGCCATAGCCCCGAAGAAGTTGAATGCTTTTAATAATTGATTCATAAGTCTAAATTTTTAATTGATTTTTTACAATGATTTTTGTCTATTTTATTTAAGATTTTACATAAGATTTTGCCCCATTTCGTGAGCGTGCCGTCTCTTTCGTTTTTGCCTAAAACTGAGGAGATAGTCTCCCTCTCATCGCCGAAAGCATAACCATTTTCAGCCCTCAAAAACTTATTCCAAGTCGCTCTAAATTCTCGATTACCGAACCTGTCAATGTTAATGGCTGTACTCTTGAAATAGCCTTTGCGTGTTTTATCCTTAGCCCTTACCACCACGATGTAATTAAAGATAGTGAGTGGCAAAAGCAAGGTGTAAGCTATTAGGTATAACATAAAATTTTTCATCTACCCCTCTTTTTCTTCATTTTCAGTAATTGGCACAGGCTGAGTTTCGATTAAATTTCCGCGTAAATCCATTACGGCTCTTGATAGCTCCATATCTCGCACAATGCCGTTAAGTAGAGCTGGCACAAGTAATGTTTTGGCTTGTTGCATGAAAAGTTTTGTGTCTTCTTCCGAAGTTATAAACACTGGGTTTATCTTTGTATCCACTTTGTCCCCTGTTGGTGTGATGGAGCTGGTAATTTTTTCCGTGAGGATTTGATTGTTTTCCAAATCAATGATGATTTTTGTGGCTCTCACTTCTTTTTTTAGCCCATTGTTTTTGTAAAAAATGTTTTGTAAATCAAAATCTTGGCTGTTGTATTCCACTCCTACAAAGCCATCTTCTCCGCCCTCATAGAGCTTTAATTCTTTGTCATTAATGTTAATTGTCTTCATATTCTTTTTTATTTTATTATCCTCTATAACTAAACCCTTTTAAATCTTCGTAATTATCTGGGCGTGCCGTTTTGCCTCCTCTATACGCCCAATCCAAACCGAAGGCATCACGCGCTCTCAAATCTCGATAAGCCACTTCACCTATTTCTGTCCATTGTATGTCTTCGTGATGGAATATGTTAATATCTCCTTTCTGTAATTGTTGCATCCACAACAACAGCTCATCCATCCAGCGAACACATTCCTTTCTAAACCAAGAGCGTATGTTAAAATTTAATCCCCTGTGTCGCCACTGGGAGTGATCTCCCATAATCACTTCTGGAAGCAACAAGCCATCAGTTACCCAAAAACCTATACTTTTTATTTTACTTCGGCTAAAATCTACTACTTTAATATGCCCCACATTATTAGTATCCTCAAATCTTTTATACATAGGGTCATGCCACGGCTTACCCTCCACCGTAGTATAAGTTTGTCCCAAGTTTAAACTCATCACCCCATACACCCGTATGCGTTTACGCCCCACCTGTTCCGTTAAATTCAATGTGTAATCATTTTCCGTAATTAAGCCCTCTATTAGCTTATCTCTCTCTATATACACTTCATATTTAAACTGCATTCCCCTTTGTTTTAGGTAAGGCGCGTCCTGCAATCCTACAGCATCTGTATGCAGTTCTACATAATGTTGATTATTATAAAAAAATAAACGCCTGCGATTCATAATAAGTTTCCTAAAATTGTTCGATTATCCAAATACATTAAGATTATCTTACATGTAGTGTTGGGAATGAAATTCACGGAGCTACCGCTCCAATCAATTGCCGAGTGTGTCGGTAGTCGCGCACCGTTGAAGAAAATCACATTAACCACACCTCGTTTAGCACCAGCCAAATCCAGCGTAAAAGTATCAATAGGACGAGTACGCGTGCCATAATCCCTATCTCGGTCAAACTTAATAGTCGTCTCCGTGGATAGCTCCACGGGCAAATTATCCAGTACCGCTTTATATTCGTTCGTAAAATCATTAGTACTCAAACTTTTGCCTTCTTCCTTATCTACCTTTTCGCCTAGCTCTTTTTTCGCCGTCTCTTTGGTGTAAATACTCAAGGCTGTTTGCCAGTCTGCTACATTATCTGTAATGTTATCGGCGTTGGCGTTGGCTTTCTTCGCTAATTCTCCAGTGTTTTCAGTTTTAAAACTTTCAAAATCTGCATTTTCCACCTTAGAAGATAAATCTATGCCCGAAAGCATATCGTTTAGCCCTTGGATATTTTCCGCGGGAATTTTATCGTCCTTGTGCCAGAACGAATCCAGCCACGCCCAAAATTGCTCCTGCGTGGGCTTTAAGCCGTTCTTAAACCATTGTTTAATGCTATTTAAATCTGTCTTTGCCATTGTTTTTAGTTTTAATCTTCAAATCCTACAAAGCGGATAAATTTTACAATTCTAGTGGGCTGAATGTTGTTGTGTGCCACATCGCCCCCTTGATAATCTATGGCTACGCCCTCACTTAAACCATAGTAGGACTGGGTGGAATATTCAGTGCCATCGGCCCCTGTTCCTTTATCATCTTGCGTAATTCTTCCTTTAAATTTGTGGCTGTGGCGGGGCATTTCTGCGATGGTTAAGGTGTGTTTAGCCTCGCCAATTTCAGCCCCAAGCGTAGAAAATTCGCCCGAACCTTGCCCTGCCGGAACTCTGCCTCGCAAATCGGTGTGCTCCACCCAGCCTGCAGGTATTTCGTTTGCTGGTCTGTCCCAAATAGCGACAAGCCCCACTGGAATGGTATTTTTAATTAATTTCTCTAGCTTCGTTAGCTTTTTGTCTAAGGCTGTAACCGTTGTTTTATCTTCCTTTTCTTCTTGCAATGCAGGAAGTGGCTTAAATCGTTTAAAATCTGCCCAGTTGTGGGCGTTGGAGCCTGCGCCAAACTTAGCGGTTCTTGTAGCAAACACGGGCTTTTTATTTTTGTCTTTAAAGGCTCGTTCGGTAATTTTTTCCTCAATAATTATCGTGGGCATCACGGCGCCACCTTTAAAATTCAGCACTTCGCCTTTGATAACGACCACGCCATCGCTTACGCTTGAGCCTTTCTGCTCGCAACCTTGCAAAATCGCCAAATCGCCCGTAATTCCAGAGATGGCATTAAAGATATTCCACGCACGCTGCGCCTCGGCAAGCGTATCGGTGTGGAGTGGAAAGCCATTGGTTCCGTTTAAAATTAATTTATCCATTTAAAACTATTTTGTATTTTTTTCCTGCTAATTTGTAGAAGTCTAAAAGCGCCTCCATTTGGTAAAAACGATATTCGCCAAGCGCTACCTCTGTCTTTTCTCTATCCCAAACCTCAAAGGGTAGATACACCACAAATTCGCTCCCTGTATCGGCGTTTTCGTTGTAGCTATTGAGATAAATGATGTCGTTTTCATTATCAATAAACTTGGGCGTATTTTCATTCTCCGCAAAAATGAAAAAGGGGTCAGCCTTTAAAGTTTCACCTATGCGGATACGCCTTTGCGTTATATCAAAATGGTCGTTTAGCATCGCCTCCAAGCTACACACTTGGGGTGTGTGTTCCAGCTTGTAAATATCTTCCGCGCGCAAGCGTTGGAAAGTGTTTTGCACACTGGTTAGTGGATAAACGAGCGAGACCAGCCACGCCTTAAATCTTGCTTTGCGCAAAAAAGTGGGCGTTAAAAGCAATACCAATTTGGGTAAATCAATATTAAATATTCGGTTCATAAGTAATATTTAATTCGGTTTCGTCCACTTTAAAATAACCGCTCTCTGGCACCTTACGCACGGCAATGGCGGTGTAATCGCCATCTAGCCATTTGCTGCGCACCTGTTGCAAATGCGGAATGGCCACGCCTTTTAATTTTTGCAGGTGGTCGGTTAAATGCTCTAGCACCAGCTCGCCATTAAATGGCAAGATTTTCATGTATTCCTTAATCGCCTCTTTGACGGGTTCGGCGGCAGAACCATCAATGTAGCTGCCGTCTTTTTTCATTAGCAAAGGATCGTAATACACCAACAAATCCACGGCAAGCATATCAGGCTCGGAGTTTATCACACGCACTTCTACGCCCGCGGCTTTTATGCGGTTCATATAATGCACAAAGGCGTTTTCTTCTTCGTTAGAAATTCGCTGTAATTCTCCTTTTTTTTCGGTAGCAATTTTCACGATTAAAGCGTTTTCTTGCTCAATCACGGCGGCGTATTTTACGATTTTGGATGCTTCTATTTCTTCCTCGGTTAGCTTTGAATTGTCGTAATAGTCGGTTTCATCTACCAGTGCCAAACCATAGCCGTACTGGAATTTCAACGCCATTTCTTTGTACCAAGGCAGGCGGAAATTCTTCTGCACACGAATACGCTCGTCTATCTCTGCCCTGTGGCGGTCAAAGATTTTTTCCAAACTCCAAATCGCAACCGCCACAATGTAAATCCACAAGCGCCAAAGGGCGGTTTTGCTCGTGCTATTGAGCTCGTTTAGTTCCTCGTGGTTTTCTTTTTCTTGGTAAATCTCTGCTTGTATTTCTTCTATTGTTCGTGCCATAATTAGCTAACTTTAAAGTCTTGGTTAATTGCCCAATAACCGATACCTTCTAATTTTTCGGTGTATTCTTCCAATGCCGTGGCAGGCTGAATGTTTTTAGCTTGGTAGTAGGCTAATATATCCGCATCTTGCGCGACCTCCCCCTTTCCCCCTCCGAGAGGGGGAAGTTCTAACCTTTGCCCAGCCTGCACATCATCGGTGATGCTAAGGTTATTCGTCTCGGCCAACTCAAAAATGCCCGCAATGCTCCCCGTGTGCTGGAGGCACACATCGAAAAGGGATTGTTTATGTAGGACGGTTATTATCATTGCTTTAAAAATTAATTGCCTGTCCGTGCTACGGACTTTCCGTTGAGTTGTTTGTATTTGGTGAGTTCGTTGGTGAGCGCTTCTACTTTTTGCTCTAATTCTTTTATCGTTTTTTTAGCCGCATCAAGTTCCACAATGGCCGTTTTAAGTTGTTCGCCTAAATTCTCTATCATTTCACGATAAATGCGTACGGCTTTATCTACATTGTCAAGCTCATTTGCTTGCACCTCCATTTGTTGCTTTTTGCGCGAAAAAAACCAAGCGACAAAAGCACTGATAATAGCCGTAATAATCTCACTTATGTATGGTTGTAATAATTCTAGCATCATTATTCAATTTTAGCGTTAATCGTTCCTGTTACGGGCCCGCCACTAGTGGGTGCAATGAGCCCCGAGGTGTAATGAATTTGTAGGTCTTTGATTTCTTCCACAATGGCACGCGCCAAATCGCCGGCAAATTGCTCCTTACTTCGGTTGGGGTTATCTTCCTCCTGCTGGCATTTGTCCATTGCGGCGATGATTTTATTTTTTAGTCTGTTTTCGTTGAGCATTTTTTCTGTATTAAAATTAATTGCCTGCCGTGCTACGGCTTTAAAGCCATTTTAAATATCTTTTAAAAGTGAATTAAATCGTTTTTCCAACGCGGTAAACTCGGACTCGTTGATAAGCTTTATCGTACTCCCTGTGTTAGTGGTGAATTTCATTCGTTTAATCGTCGCAATCAAATCCGCCATTAATTGTTTTAAAGTTTCGTTTTCCTTGCGGAGGAGAAAGCCCTCGGCGTTTATTTTCAGAGCGGTATTTTCAATTTTTACGGAAAACTCTTTTAGCTCTGAGCTGCCTACCACAAAGGCAATTTCTTTGGAAATAAACACCGCACACACCAGCGAACCCACCGCAGGCTCGGCGTAAATACCGCCCGCTTGGTCGTCTGCCATCAGGTAGGCATCATCAATAGGCGAAGAACCGTCTAAGGGCTTTAAATCGGCGGTGTGGTTCTCGGAATTAACCGAAATCACCTCGCAGATTTTGGCGTAAATTTCCTCGCCGGTTTGGGCTAGCTGTTGGATAAGTTCTTTCATTTTTTATCAATATTTAAAGGCATTCCCAGCTCAATGTTTTGGCGGTAGCCATTTTGTCCAAAACGGATTTCATTTTTTTTCACTAAATAGGTTCCGCTATTTCCGTCGCTGGCGTGTATTTCCACCATATCGCATTTGCTCACCTCTGGCACGCCGAAAGTTTCAAAACTCCCCTTAAATCCGCTTTGCTTGTAGCGTTCGAGCGCTTGCATAGCGTATTTTTTAAGCTCTACCTCACTTAGCCCGTCCATTCGTATTTTGATTAGCTCGCCATCTTTGTCGCCGTATTCGTAGGTTATTTTTTTGTGTTTAGCGTTAAAGCTCTGTGCCTCCACGCGCACGCGTATATCTTCCTTTTCTCTGTACTCGAAATTTTCGGAGATAATATTTTTAGCGTGGGAAAATTTCAACTTTTTACGGTTGTCAAATGGGTAGGTCAGCCCCACATATAAAATGCTTTTGCCGTTAATCCTGCGGAAATACGCCGAAATCATTAACTTTTCTTTCATCTCTTGCAGTTCTTCGGAAACATTGGGCTTGGTGATACGCCAAAGCCCCACTTTTATATCTTTGTCAATGAGGTAAAATTCCACACCTGTACCTTTTAAAAGATGGGCGATGATATCTTTTAGATAGGCGTTTTTAAACGACCTTGGCTCTGCTTTTTTCGACTTCAAAATAAACATACCGTCCTCGCATTTGATGGTGATGGGTGTTTTTGCATCTACACTTCTAACAAAGCCCGAAAAGCGAGTAACCAGCTCGTCATCATAGCCTAAACGAACCTCTATCTTGTCGCCTCTTTTGATGGGCGGTTTTCCGTTTTCTGAAACAAAGCCCTGCCAATGGATATTTTTCGGCAATACCAGCTCGCAGGTATCGGTAAGTCTACCGGTGTCCTCTGTAATGGTACACTCATTGAGGGCGAAAAACTCCCAAGTTTTTTCGCTTTCTATGATGATATGACTACTTAACTTTAACATTGTCCTGCTGTATTTGTTTAATCTCATAAGCCCTGTCGGAGAGCATTTGAATTTGCAAACTTTGGCGGTTGCTATGTGTTTCCTGCTGCAAGGAGTAGCTTTTTACCACGGCGGATTTAATATCAAAAAGCGTTAGAAAATCGCTCTGTACCTCGAGGGCTTGCTTCTCTAAGAGCAGGCGGTGTAGGCGCTTAATTTCTTCGTCGGGGTAATGATTTTCGGCAATGGCAAAAGTACTTTCATCATCCTGTGCTACCGCGCTAAGCGGTAAAATAGCCACATCAAGAGTAATAGAATAGTCCCCATCGGAAATATACTCTTTAATGGTGCCGTCGCGCCCTTGCAAAGGCGTGGTTACAATGTTACGCTCTTGCGTTAGGCTGATGATAATTTCTGAAAACTCAAACTCGCCCGCTGTGCCTCGTATTTTCAATGTGGTAATCCAAGGGCGGTTTTCCAGCTCTTTTAGCTCGGCAAAGTTGTAATCATCACCTTTTTTGATTTCCAAAGGCTGAGCGTTCTCCATCGAAAAACGAAATAAAGCATTCACGCCCGCGCTTTTAAGTCCTCTGCTATCAGCTTGAATATTTAAATCTATCATCTTTTTTGATTTAATTTGTGGCACCTGTAAAATCCGCCACCGTAGTGTAAAATACTTCTTTCAACTGTTGTACAAGTTGTTCTTTATCAATGCCATTCGTAGTGTTCATATACACATTTAGGTTGTCCATAAACTTGCCCACCGTAAGGCTCTGCACCTTATTGCCACTATCGGAATGCTCTTTACCGCCTTTTTTCTTTTTCTTCTTGGCTTTTTCGCCGGCAATACCGCCCACCGTAGGCGGTGTAAGACCTCCTTTTTTAAGGTCAAATAAATTCTTTTTATCCTCCACGATGGACACTTCTTGGGGCTTGTCCTTTTCCCGTTCTGCTTTATCGCGGTCAAAACTCTTTCCTCCGGCCTCTTCGCCTTTTTTATATTCTGTTTTTACACTAAGCATTCCATCCGAGGAAAAAATACCCCCAAAGGTATCGGAGAGCCAGCCCCCAATTTTTCTAAAAATCCCTACGATTTTGTCGACAAATCCCATCACCCAATCCCAAGCACTGGAAAAAATGTTTTTTAAAGTCCCTAAAATGGTCTCATCTACCCACGCGGCAAAGCCTCCGAATGTATCCGTTATCCAAGCCCACGCCTCGGAGCAAATGTTTAAAATGCCTGTAAAAACTTGCACGGAAAAATCCCATATCGCAGAAAAAACCGCTGTAAAAACATCGCCCAGCCAAGCGAAAAACTCGCCCAATGACACGGCAAAATTATAGCCCATCTCGTAGGCAAAAGTGAAAAACCCGCTCACGGTTTCCCACCAAATGTCAAATATGGGCTTGATGATTTTTTGCCATACACGCTGCAGAACCACACCAATGTTATGAAACACGGCACGCCCTGCATAGCCAATTCCAAATAAAATCTCACGGAAACGGCGTGAGTTCTCCCACAAATGTTTTAACCCAAAAATGAGTGCGGCAATGGCTGCCAAAATTAGCCCTATCCCTAAAGCATCTAAGGCAATTTGAAAGGCCGTGGCCCCCAAAGTAGCTTGCAAAAAAGCCCTTGCCACCGAGCGAATACCGCTTGCCTGTATTCTAGCTAAAACGGCTCCGATAGTCATTTGTGCATTGATAGATTTCATCTTTATAGCGGAAAGAAGTGAGGCGTTTCCCATTCTCCCTTTGGCTAACGAGTTCCTATTGGTTGCTGTGGTATTTGCATTGGTAGCTATGGTATCTTCTTCTGTTTTTATAGTTTTTAAAAACAACTTAGGAAAGAAAGCCTCTATAGCAGATTTTGCAGATATATATACTCTGGACATATCACCCAAAGCATTTACAAGAGAGAAAAAATGTTGAGTTAATGGAGCCATTGGCTCAATTAGATTAAAAAATCC
This sequence comes from Ornithobacterium rhinotracheale, assembly GCF_022832975.1. Lineage (NCBI taxonomy): Bacteria > Pseudomonadati > Bacteroidota > Flavobacteriia > Flavobacteriales > Weeksellaceae > Ornithobacterium > Ornithobacterium rhinotracheale. Next base: position 1,824,467 of record NZ_CP094846.1, read on the forward strand.
TATTTTTAAATCATCCACCCAAGCCTTTGCTCTTGCCATTTTTTCGGCATAACTGCCCATAATAATTTCGGCTTGCTCTGTGGCCGAGTTGGTGCCTGTAATTTGCTCCGTAAGCTCTGCGGCTTCATCCGCCCCATTAATCATTGCAATCGCGGCCGCCATGTTTTCCTTACCAAACACTTTGGTCATTAGCGCCGTATCATTCTGGATTTTTCTCAGCGTTTTCAGCCTATCGGTAAGCGGTATGCTGGTATTGGCCAAATACTCCACCGAAATACCTGCTTGCTGCAAACCTTGCGCGGCCAATTTGGAAGTAAAACGCCCCTCTGACAATGTAGTTAAAACATTTCGGAGTGCCACACCGCCCTCACTTCCTTTTTTTCCGGCCTTATCTAAAATCTGAATTTGGGCATTGGTTTCTTCAAAACTTAATCCTGTGGTTTTGGCTACCATCCCGACCTGTTCCAAAGCCGACTGGATTTGTGGAAGTTCGGCACTTCCAGCCTGTGCCGCTGACGACATTACATTCATCATTTCGCCCATTGTTTTAGCCGCCTCGATGGGGTTTTCGGTAGAAATACCAAACTGGTTCATCGAAGTGGTCAAAACATTGGTAGCCGCCACTGTATCGCCTCCCATCTGTTTGGACAAAACATTGATGTGCTCGCCCATTAGCTTCATCGCCTCGGCGTTCTTGGCAATCTCGGGGTCTAATTGCGAAAGCACCAATTTATAACTCTCCACATTGGCGGAGGCATCCGTTCCAAAAGTTTTGGAGGTATCTCGTGCGGCCTGTTCAATAGCCTTTAATCCTTCGCCTGTAACGCCTGTAATGGCCGAAAGCTCTGCCATTTGGGAGTTCAGTGTAGCGCCGGGCTGAATTAGGTTGTCGAAACTTTGCTTTAAAACATTCATACCATCGGCCGCTAAGTTTACCGATAATAATGCTTTATAGCAGTCTCCAAAAACTTTATTTGTTTGCTCAACTGATTTTTTCACACCATTGAAACCTGTTTCTATCTTATTAAAAATAGGTTCCGTATTGGCGGTAAAATTAATTTGATATGTTACTGAATTTGAAGACATTTTTTTTATCTTTGTAAAAAGTTTCGTTTTTATGAAAGGTTATAAAATCACACCATTAGGTTATGCTTTTTTCGTAAGCATTTTTTTTAGTCTTATTTTGAGCATTTTTTTTGTTTTTGCATTTCCTATTGTTGGGGGGCTTTGGTATTTTTATGCTATGATTGTTTTTGCTAATCGTTGTTTGAATGATTAGCTCCCGAAGAGTTTCAAAAACAATTCGGCTTGGTTCTGCATACGCCATTCTTCCAACCATTGGGCTTGGGCATATAACTTATTCCACTCGCTTACTTGTAGATTTTCAGGGTTTACACCAAAATTTGCCCTAATCAAAGCATCTGCTTGCCATCTTCCGTTTTCGGGTTGCTCGCCTTGCAGCGAGCTTACAAGTTTTTTGCCTCGGCAGTAGTTTTTTGCATTCTTGCCATCAGCGCCTCCACGGCTTTGGCTTTGAGCATATCGCGCTGCTCTATTTCCTCGTCTGCCTTTACGATATAATTGGCATAGGCCGATTGCACGGCTTTCATCTCATTGCTCTTGCTAATCTTTGAGAGCGCCTCCAACTGCTGAAAGGTCGGCTCTTTAAAAATCACATTTTGAGCTTGTCCGGCATAGTTTACCGTAACTAACACCAAAGCACCCTTTTCGGCTTTGAGTTGCTCTATTTCCTCTGGGCTTAGCCCGCAAATTGTTTCGTTCATTTTTTTTATCGTTTTAAATGTTGTTTAAATAGTTTTTAAAGTGTAATTAAACTGATTTGTCTACAATGTGAGAAATAATCAATTCCAGCTCTACCTCTTTGCTCATATCGCCCTCTTTCCAATCGAAGCCTGCTTTTTTAAACTCGCAGTTTTTCAGGATATGCGTTACCAGCGGCTGGTTGTCGGGCTGATAGCTCACGGTGATAGAAAAGGGCGCAATACGGTGGAGTTGTCCTTTCGGAGCCTTAGCTTTAAGCGCTAGCACCGTGCCTGCCAAAAGCGTGATGCTGGCAGTGGCCTTTACGCGTCCGTAGCCTCTCGAAATCGGATACCGCCCCGCGCCGTAAACATTCTCCTTTTCCTGCTCTTCCTCGTATTTAATAGCCCTGATGCCTGTTACTGGCGTACCGCCGATATTGCAAATAATATCTGCCCAGCCGTATTCTCGGCCGTTGATTAATGGTTCTAATTCTATTGCCATAATTTTTTACTTTTCATTTTCAAAATAACAAAGCACTCACGCAAAAACTTTTGTGCTTATCCACCTTAAAAACCGTTAGTGCTTTGTTGATATAATTATATTCGTATACTGCCGATTACTTCACATATAGAGTGATAAGTCATATATGCTACTCCTGCAAGTTTTTAATTATTCAAGTTTAATGTTAAACCGATTTTCACTTCAATTTGTCTAAGTGTTCCCACGGGAACCACTTTGATGACCACTTCCAACTTGGATTTTTGCAAGACATTTTGGCGTGGGTCAATGTACACGCGGTAACCGCTAAGCTCTCCATTTCGTTTCATTTCGTCCAAAGGCTCATCACAAAGGGCTTCTAAGGCTGCCACATTGGCCGCTTCCAAATAGCCTGTATCTGGGTCAATGTAAACCGGTGCCGAAATTTTAGGCACTAATACACGGTTTACCTCCCGAATGGCTTTATCCAAAACGCGATTGTTTTCAATGTAAGCGTAATCACTATTTAAGGCCGTTGCTGTAAAACTATCGTTGGCGTAAGTGCCAGCGTTTCCAGCATATTGCGTGAGGAATATGTAGCCTTTATCGTTTAGGCTATCCAATTGCTGAGGCGTGTAATCTCCGAGCTTGGAGCCATCACAAAAGGCAGGTACATCTAGTTCTAAGGCTCGCCACTCATCGCCTGTGAGAGCTTTGTCGTAAGTAGAAGAAACCAAGTTTTGACGCTCTACATAGCCCAAACTCTCGTGAACTTTGGCTTTGGAAAGAGCCCCCAGAGTCGTCCCAATGCAGGAAAGTGATGGATTGGTTTGGTGCAAAAAGTTGCCACGCCCACCGCCGTCTTGCCCGATGATAACGCTCACTTTGTCGCTCTCCATAGTGTGCAAATCAGGAAGTGAGGTCATCTCTGCGCTTTCGATTTTCAAAGAAAGCAAAACAGAAAGCGGGGTAATTCTTTTGCCCAGTTCTGAGGCTACCTCCTGCAATTTCTTTACACACACTTGCAAATTAGCGCTAGGCGTTTTGAAGTCGCACACGGCAATTTGCCTTATTTTCCCTTGGGCGAAGTTTTGGAGGACTTTCACCTCGGTGTAGTTTTGGTCGGAGCTTTCCACGGATTGAATGTATAATTTTGCCCCTAAATTGATGCGGAAAAATTCGCTCACTTGGTAATGCAAAACAGGGTGCGAAGTGGCGGAAACCCCCAGTGCTTCCAATTCTTCCACCGACAAAATAAGGGCTTTTTCCACGGCTGTTTCGCCGTACACGATAAGTCCGGAGGTAGCGTCCTCACTGGCAAGGGTTCTGCCCAGTCCGCCGTTTTCTCTGATAAATTTAACGCCGTTCATTATTGAGAGATTTTTTGTTTATATTCTTCTAAGACTTTGATATAAGTCTCTGCTTTTTGGTCTTCTGTTTTCAAATCAAAATATTTAACCAAAGATTTCATTTGGTTGTAATTTGACTTGACTAATTCCAAAGTTTTTAACTCTTGAATTTTCTCGTTTAATTCAGAGTTTTGAGTTTTAGGTTTCTCTTCGGTTTCACTTGCATCTTCAACCGCATTGTTCAATATCTGTGATACCACCTTTAAAATTGATTTTGAGGTATCATTACCACGCATTAATTTTTTAACCTTTTTGTCCTCTAAATTTGAGGCGTAGTTTTTAGCGTCGTTTTCTGTATAAAAATATTTTCCATCGGAAGTCTTATACACCACATCAAGCTGTGGGTTTTCTTTAAATATAGGTTCCATTTGATTGTTTTTAAATAATTAATAATTAAAGGAAAAGGGCTAAATAGGCTTAGCCCTTACATCCTTTTTAGATTAAAGCCGCACGCCATTTATCTTCCATTGCCGTAGCGATAAAATAATGACGATAACTGAGCAAATTGGCTTGGTTCTCTGGGTCTTTTCCTGCTTCGGAAAAATACTGCTTGGTAATGCCTGTTTTTTTCGCCGTATTGTCTAAAACAAAGGCTACGGATGCGGGTTTGTCGCCCCCTGATGGCACTTCGCCAAAGGCTTTTTTCTCCTTGCTGGCGTTGTAGTGCGGCGAGGCAATGTATTTCTTAATCTCAAAGCCGGCAATCACTGGTGATACAGTGCCTGTTTTGTAATTGACCAACTGGTCGCCGAAGTTTTTTCTATCTTTCAAAAGGGCGTTCCAGTGCTTATTGCAAAGCACCAATCTTCTGCCTTCTTCTGGCCACTCGGCGGCATCGCATTTGTCTTTGAGGTTTACTAAATCCTCATAAGTACACCCCACAGAATCATCGGCAATATCTAACACGATATTCCCTTTGGTAGGCTCGTTTTGTTGTGGTGCGATGGAGTGCAAGGCTTTTTTCATTTTCCTTGCTCCAATGGAGTTGGTTTGTGCTTTGGTAATGGCATCGATGCGCTGGTAGCTCGCACCTTGAATTTGGTCATCGGTGAGTTTGGTGGGCTTGGTTTGGTATTTATCCAAACTGATAACTACTTCGTCATCGGTGTATTCTTGCACGGCAAGCGGATAAGTGGTGTTGTTAATCAACACCTCCGGTGCAAATTGTGTGGTGGGTACATGGATGATATTTTTTTCACCCATTTGCGTTACATCGCCGTCAAGCTCTGACACGCCGTCTAAAAAATCCGCCGTTGCGCCTTTCTCTAAGTTATGGCGCACTCGGCCCTCCCATATTTCTGGAAAATTCTTTGCCATATATTCTGTTTTTAAATTGTTTTTAAATGAGGTTTAAAGTTGTTTTAAAATAGCTTTATAGCCCTCTGGATTAGATTGTTTAAACGCCAATTGCTCCGTTAAACTCAATTTTTGAAACTCTTCCATGGTTTGAACGGCTCCGGTTGGCGTTTTCACCTCGGGCGAAAAGTTTTGTTTAGCTGGAATGGCATCAAGCGCGGATTTGGCCAGCTCAAAATTTTGCTGGGCTAAATCCACAAAAGACTGATGTTTGTCCGCCGTGATTTTGCCCTGCTTCACGGCAAGAGATACCATTTGGACAATGGCTTTGTCTTTTTCCTCTTTGGTCTTTTTCTCATAGGCTTGTACTTTTTCCTCTGAAAGTTGAAGTTTTGCCTCTAAATCTTTCTTTTGCTTATCTAAGCTCAGCACCGCCTCGTTGATTTGTTCGGCGCCTAATTCTTGTGCTGCCGCAAACCCTAAGATGAGCAAGGCAGCTGTGCTTAATTGTACTTTTTTCATATGTTCTGGATTAAAATTTTCTTTATTTTCAATAGATAGGCATAGGTTCTGCACTTCTTCGCGTGTCAAAAGTCTATTGTCTACATACAGGCGTAAAGCGTTGGCGTTGCTAGGAATGGAAACAATAGATGCCTCCAAAAGCTCACACGCCGAAAGTATCAGCTCTCCATTTTCTAGTCTTAAATCTTTCTTTTGAAAGGCAATGCCCATACTAGCCCCTTTAATAATGCCGCGCTCTACCTTGCCTGCAATGAGCGCCGCATTTTGGTCCTCTGTATCAAAATCGGTGTCAGCGGAGAGCTTTCCGTCCTCTGTCTTAATTTCTTTCCATTGACCTATGACGGAAAGGTTGGACGGATTATGCCCGTCAAGCATTACAGGGTTTGCGGAGAAGCGCTCCAGACTGATACCGCTAGTCTTTATCTTAAAGCCGTAAGAGTTGGCCTTTGTTTCGTCATTTAATATAAATCGTGGCATTTTTGTTATGATTTTGAGGCAAATTTGAGTTACAATTTTTGCCAAAAAAAATCTTATACCGAACATCAGACACATCTGTCGTATCTTCAAACTTTATCTTTTAAATACTTTATAATGAGGGCATTTTTGCCCTTAAAAAAGAATGGCAAAGACACAAACACGACTCAAGGCAGAGGAATTTTATATTGAAAATTTAGAAATCACTTTGAAAGAAGTCGCCGAGCATTTTAAAGTAACCGAAAAAACCATCGGCAACTGGGCAAAGGCGGACAATTGGGAGCAAAAACGCCTCAATTTCCACGCATCGCCAACTGCTATAAAACAAAAACTCCAACAAGAAGCCCTGCGGGTAGCCAATGGCGAGCCTGCAACCTTTAACGCCGATGCCGTGAATAAACTCATGGCAGCCATTGATAGGCTCAACAAACAAGCCGACCCGATTGTCATTCATAAAATATTAAAGGAATTAGACTTTTTCATCGCCGAGCAGGACCCGCAGTTTGCCAAAGAGTGCACCAAGTATCACAAACTATTTTTACAACTAAAAATCAACAACATAGATAAGCAATGAGCAATAACAAATACTTAAAATTATTACAGGATTACGACAAGCATTGCCAGCGCATAGCGCAGGCTACTTCGGTAAAAATCGGCGAGACTTCCAAAGAAAAAACCGAGCGAATAAGGCATTTAGAGGCGGATTATCTCCGCTGGTTTGCGTATTATTTTCCAAACTATGCCAAAAAACCCTCCGCGTGGTTCCACGCCAAGTTGGCGAAAATCATTGTGAAACACAAACGCCTGAGATTACTGGCTGAAATGTACCGCTCAGCAGGAAAGTCTGTACATATTGATATGGGTATTCCGCTGTATTTGTATTTGGCTAAAAATAATTTGAAATTTATGCTCTTGGTGGGCGAGACCGAGCCCAAAGCCAAAAAACTACTTTCTTCCATTCAAGCACAATTGCAATTTAACAATCGTATCAAAAATGATTATGGGGAGCGTTATTCCGCTGGAAACTGGGCAGATGGCGACTTTGCTACTTCCGACGGCATACGCTTTATGTCTATCGGATTTGGGCAAAACCCACGAGGTGCCAGAGAGCAGGCCGAGCGTCCCGATTACATCGTTGTTGATGATGTGGACAGCAAAAAATCCATTCACAACGACCGCATTATGCGTGAAAGCGTAGACTATATCACCGAGGATATTTGGGGCTGTTTTGACACCGATGAAGACGCCACCGAGCGTTTTGTGTTTGCCAATAACAACTTTCATAAAAACTCCATTACCAACCGCTTAAAAAGCTATTTTAAAACCGTTTTAAAAACTGGAAATAAAAAGGAAAGCAATGCCCTGCACTTTGAAGTTTTAAGCGTGTGTGCCGTCAAGGATTTAATCAGCTTTCAGCCCGAATGGCCAGAAAAAACCAGTGCTGATTATTGGCGTAAGAAATACGAAAAAACGCCCCGCCGTTCCTTTCTTCGCGAATATATGCATACCCACATTGAGGACGGAGCGATTTTTAAATATGAGGATATTAGATATAAACCCGCACTACCGCTAAAAAAATACGATGCTTTGTGTTTTTATGGCGACCTTTCCTACAAGCAAAACGCCGATTACAAGGCGCTGGTTTTGGTAGGCATCACCGGCAAGGAATACCACATCATCACCGCGTATATGCAACAAAAAAGCCGTGCCCATTGTGCCGAGTGGCTCTATAACACTTACGAGGAAAATCACCTCGAAAAATTCAACATTCGCTATCTCATAGAGGGGCTTTTTGCGATGGACGATTTTGTTTCGGACTTTGACCGTGAGGGTGAAAAACGAGGCTATTACATTCCTGTGGTTGCCGATAAACGCCCTAAAACCGATAAGTTTGACAGGATAGAAAGCCTTTCTGGGTATTTTGAGCGGAAGAATGTGTTTTTTAACGCCAGCCTCAAAGAAGACCCCGATATGCAAACCCTTATTGACCAGTTTTTAGCCTTTGAAAAAGGCTCTGGCGCTCACGATGACGGACCCGATGCCGTGCATGGGGCGTTTAATTATCTCAGCACGCGCACACGCAGAAATAAAAGTACCTACCGCTTTGGGGCAAGGATAAACAATAAATATTAAAAACTATGTACTTACAAATAGACGACCTCAAAAACAACATTTACGGCTACCAAATAGAGCAAATTACCGAGGGTGACGACACCATTGTTTTGCAGGCAATGGCTGCCGCCGAGCAGGAGCTCAAAAGCTACCTACAAGGCAATAACAAAAGGGAATATTTAGACGGTCGCCTGCGCTACGATATAGATAAAATCTTTTCCGCACAAGGCGATGAGCGTAACGCGATGCTTTTAAACTGCGCTATCAATATTGCCAAGTGGAATATTATTGATTTATGTAGTGCGGATATTCTTCACGAGCGAGCCAAAGAACGCTATGACCGTGCCGTTTCGTGGCTCAAACAACTCGCCAAAGGCGAGGTAAACCTGCCCAATTTACCTGTTCTTTCGTGGGACGATAGCGATGGTGCAGCCCCCAACAATCCCAATTCCAAAAATGAAAAAATCGTTTTTGTCTATGGCTCACGGCCTAAATTCAACCATAGTTTTGACCCTATAAATAAAATGAAAAATGAATGATATAAAACTCACCGATGACTACGATTTATTTTTTAAAAACGGCGATTTAGCCATAGCGGAAAGCTCCGAGCGGCACATTGAGCATTTGCTCATCGCTGCACAGGGCGAATACAAAGAATCACCTCTGACCGGTTGCGATATTCAAAAGGCGAAATACGGCAAAATTGACCGTATGCTCGACCGCCACGTGCGCGTGCAAATGGAGGCCGATGGCTTTCACTTAGAGCAATTAGCTATCACCGAAAACGGCATACAAATCAAAGGCAAATACAATGAAAAAAACAAATAAAAACACCCGCAAAAAACAAAGCAACAATAACGCGCGCTACTTTAAAACCATCGAACCCAAAGCGATGGCACAAACCCGCATTGATGTACAGATTTGGAAACAGGCGCAAATGCAAGCCTCTAATGTGGAGCGCCCTAAGATGTTTCCGTTTTACAATCTGATGCAGGAGATGATGCTTGATGCACACGCGTATTCGCAACTGCAAAACCGCAAGCGCAAAACCCTCTCGGCTAACTTTTCACTCAAAAAAGCCAACGGCGACACCCACGAGGAGCTTACGGATAAATTCCAGCAATCCAAGCTCTCCAGCGATATTATTTCGGCAATTTTGGACGCGGAGTTTTACGGGCATTCTTTAATAGAATTAGCCTATAACACCGAAACGAACAACCCAGAGGCTCCGCTGGAAATGGCCTTAATTCCGCGCCAAAATGTGATACCTCAAAAGGGCGAATTAGTGAAAGACTACGCCGACGACAAGGCGATAAAATACCGCGAGGCACCCGAGTATGGTACTTGGCTGTTGGAGTTTGCCGGCAGTGAACCGCTGGGGCTTTTAAACAAAGCCGTGCCACATATTTTGTTTAGCCGTTTTGCTCAATCCTGCTGGTCGGAGCTGTGCGAGATTTACGGCATTCCCCCACGCGTGATGAAAACCAATACCCAAGATCCCTATGCCTTGAAACGAGCAGAAAAAATGATGATGGATATGGGTGCAGCCGCGTGGTTTATCATTGATGACACCGAAAAATTTGAGTTCGCCAATACCGGCACACCCGCCAGTGGGGAAGTCTACAACGGTTTAATTAAATTGTGCCGTGATAATATTTCGCTTTTGATTTCGGGGGCGGTGATTGGGCAAGATACCAAGTACGGCAGCAAAGGGCGCGAGGAAAGCTCGCAAGAAATGTTGCAGGAGCTGATTAACGCCGACCAAACGATGGTGGAGTTTTATATGAACGACCGCGTGTTGCCTGCCTTGGCGCGCGTGGGCTACTTGGAAGAGGGGCTAACCTTTGCCTTTGACCAAGTGGACGATTTGGCGGAGCTTTTTGATAGAACCATTAAACTTTTGCCATACAAAAACATTCCAGATGAGTGGATTAGGGAGAAGTTCGGCGTGGAAGTCTCCGGCGAGCGGGTAGCTCCTGCGGGGCAAAATTTATCCTTAGATTTTTTCGACTAAGGGCTGAAAATACACGGCACTATTTTTCAGCCCTGCACCAATCTTTGAGCGAGCAATACCAGCCCTGCGATTGCCCAAGCTGTAAGGCAGAGCGTGAACGCCTTAATTTAAATAGAAAGCCTGTCCATGCTATGGGCAAATTTAAACAGGTTTTAAACTATGCTGAAAAGGCTTTTAAAAGGCTTTTTGAAAAACAAGGTTATCGCCCAGAGGATTTGGCACAAATCACCGAGTACAAGGGCTTAATCAATAAAACCGCGGAGATTTTAAGCGAGCAAATACCGCACGAAACCCCTGCCGAAATGCGCCAATATTTGGAGCAGGATGTGTTTGTTTTCTCGGGGCTAAAAACCCACGCCCAGCTAACAGAGGCACGCTCTTACCTCAAAGATGAAAACGGGGACATTGTCCCTTTTTATCAATTTGAACAAAAGATTTTAAAGCTCAACGAAAGATACAATCAGCATTACTTGGAGGCTGAATATGAGTTTGCTGCCCATAGTGCGATGAGTGCCAGCCAGTGGGCAAATTTGCAAAACGACACCGACCGCTACTGGTTGGAATACCGCACCGCCGGCGATGAGCGCGTAAGGGCTTCGCACGAGGCTCTGCGTGGGGTGTGCCTGCCCAAAAACGACCCGTTTTGGAATAGTTTCTACCCACCCAATGGTTGGCGATGCCGTTGTGTGGCTATTGAGGTGTTAGCAAGGGAAAAAACGCCTTCCGATAGCCAAAAAGCACAAGAAATAGGCGAAAAAGCCACTACCCAAATAGGTAAAAACGGCAAAAACAAACTGGCAATGTTTCGTTTTAACCCGGGGAAAGAAAAAAAGATTTTCCCGCCGAGCCATAGCTATAAACCTAAATTTTGTAGTAATGGAAAAACCACTTTAAGCCTAAACACCAATACGCTGTTTCTTTCTTTGGAAGACGAAAGATGCCGTGCAGAACAAATCGTCAAACAAGAGGCTGAACTATCTGCGCAGGCGAAACTTCGTAAAATGTACCTAGAAGAAATGAAAACACTTTTGAAGAAAAAAATAACAAAAGACATAGGTAATAAAACAATTAAGGTGAAATTTACGACAAAAGGAAATAAACACCTATACTCCGACACCTTTAAGCGAAGTGATTACCCCAAGGAAGAATTAAAAAATATTGATAAAAGGTTAGAAAAAGCCAGTTTTGTAAAGGAGGCTAAAATTTCTAAGCATAGAAAAGATAATATTAGGAAGTTCTATTACTTTAAAGACAATGAAAATGATTGGTATTATAATGTAGCGGAAGAAAATTTAATAAGAAGAGATGGTAAAATTATATTAAATAGGTTCTTATATGCCATAACCAAAAAAATAAAATAGATGCTTTTGGCGACGACTTATGCTCCAGGGCAAGTTATGCCATTCCAAATAACATCTATTTTGTTTTGCAAATATACAAAAAAAATAATACAAATATGCAGCCAAATGATTTTTTAAAAATCACATTAACAGATATAAAGGTTAAAATCAGCGAGGAGTTTGACCGCAATTTCGAACGCAAAGCCTTTTTTGACAAAAAATGGAAACAGCCCAAACTCATCAACCGACGTGGTTCGGTGATGATGCGCACGGGCAAGCTCCGCCGTTCCATCAAGTCCAAGCTCACCCAGAAAGGCGTTGTTTTTACAAGCGCTATGCCGTATGCAGATATGCTTAATAATGGCGGAGAAATCATCGTTACCGAGAAAATGAAACGCTTTTTTTGGGCAATGTACTACAAAGCTTTGGGTTCAACTACAAAGGTTTACACCAATCAATTTGGTGGAAAGGTAAAAGTCCACAATACGGATAAGATGAAAAAAACGCTCAAAAGCAATAGCCAACGAGCCACACGAATGAAAGCCGAGGCTGAACAATGGAAAGCCCTTGCTCTTAAAAAAGTGGGCTCTAAAATGAAAATAGAACCGCGCCAATTCATCGGGCATCACCCGCAAATTGATAGAGCCGTAAAAGAAATCGTAAATAAAAACCTCAAAGAATTAGAAATAAAACCTTTTAAAAAATGAAAAATCTTTTAGAAAACTTACAGGCACGCCTTTCCGAAGTAGAAGAATTAAAATACATTGATGAAGATTGGGGACAATTAGACTACTATTCGCCTAATATGCCGGTGCAGTGGCCGTGTTGCCTGATTGATATAGCACAGGCGGATTATTCCAATATGGGTAAAGATTTTGGCAAGAAGCCCAGAGACCGCCAAAATGTCAGCCTTTCGGTGGAGCTGACATTGGCAAATTTAAAACTCACCAATACCAGTTTTCAAGCACCAAAAGGGCAGAAAAACAACGCTTGGCAAATCTTTGAATGGGCAGAGAAAATCCATCAAAAACTGCACGGTTTTTCGCCTATGGAAAACGCCTCTAAAATGCTACGCGCTTCCTTTGGGAGAGTGCAGAGAGATGATGGCGTACAGGAATATAAAATAATCTATCATTTGGAGATGCACAATGTTTAATCAAAGAGAGATAACTGCTGGGCTTGGAGTTTTTTAACCTTTTCCAGCTCTTGCTCAATGGGCGTGTTTAGAATGCGGTACAGCGTGTCTCGGCTAATGTGAAATTTAGGGTAAATATACTCCCTATAAATCACGGAGATAGGGATTAAACGACAATCGTGTTTGTTAAATTCCTCCATCACGGCCTGATACCTGTGGAGTAAATTACGCTTGCGCCCGATATGTTGCTGAGTAACTGCCATATTGGCACAAAAATAAAACAAAAAAAAACACCGCGCAAGGCAATGTTTCTTAGGGAAAAATCAGCTTTCCCACACTCGGTTATTGATATAAGTTTCAGGATAAGCGAGGGCCGTTCCGTCGCGGGACTTGGCGCTTTTGTAAATGCTAATGTAATTAAGGCACTGGGTACGCTCGGTATCATTCAGAGCATCCCACAATTGCTCGCATCGCTTCTTTTTCCCTGCAAAGTTTCCGTAAGTTTTCCAGAACCGCTCAAAGCTCAAATCGGCGGGCATTTCTTCAATCTTGCCGTACTTGATGGCTTTTTTCATTTCTAGCATTTGGCTAATGCGTATCGGCGTTGCCTTTTTTAATAGTTCTCCATGCGTCTGCGCGTCCATTTGCGCCTCTATTTTCAGCATTTTTAAATAGCCATTTTCGGCATAGTGATAGGTAACGGAGCCTTGAAACTTGGGGCTAGTCATTACAAAAATTCTTTCGCTCATGGTTGCAGTTGTTTATCAATTTGCATTCCAATTCTCAATATCACATTTTTCTCATAGAAATAACCATGAGGCAATAGACTTCTACAACTTGTCAGCACCACCGAAAGTGAATAAGCCTCATAGTATTTTAACTTCATCTTAAAATTTTTATTTGGAGGATCATTCCTCTTTTCCACTTGCTTTTTAAGCAACTTATTTAGTAGTTCATCAAAAATGCTTTTCACAGCCATTTTAGCTGGTGTATTTACCATTATAGGAGACATATTTTCTAGTGCACTTAACACGGCATTTAATTGCTCTGGAGTTAGGCTAATTGTTACTTTTTTCATACTTCCATTTTACTAATTGATTTAAAACATAAATCACCTTACTAAGCTCTTGTTTTGTCATTTGACTAAGAGGCTTATTCACGGGGCATCTTTTAGAGATAATCCAAGTGCCGAGCTTGTTTAAATCCACAAATTGGGGTTTTCCATGCTGCACCCAGCCCATTTGATGTGCAAGGCTTAAAATAGCCTTATGCTGCGAATTAGCCTTTGAAAACATAGCATAAAAGCTATTATTCGGCTCTTTGCCTGTGTTTAGATAGCGGATAAGCTCATAGGCTTGTCGCTCGGTTAAATCTTTAGAACTCTTAACGACAAATCCCGTAAATTCAGATATGAAATTTAATCGTTCCTCTCTATCTGGGAACCGCTTGCTACAAATCGTTTGCAGCTGCTTGAGTTGTTGTGGTGTGATTGAGTTCATTGCTTTTTTGTTTTATAAATTGGTAAATTTCACTCCAAAGAGGCAACCCGCCCACTTGCTTATCATCCACATACACATCGGCATAGACCTTGCGTGTGTTGGCACTATTGTACTGCCTCAAGTTCTCTGGACTATTATCATTTATCCTATCGAATGGAATGCCGTTCTCCAGTAAGAAGTTAATGGCATTGGTTAAATTATCACCATTTCTGCAAGTGTAAATGATGATGTAGTGCCCATCATCTTTGAGCTTTTGGATGTATTTTTTGACCTTAAATTGCAAGCCCAAAATCTCTGGAAACTTGCTCTCGGCAATGGTGCCGTCAAAATCTATTGCTATTATCATTTAAATTAGTTTTTTTTATAGTTAAAAAAATAAGTATCTCCATTGGTAAAAGTGATTTTACAGCTTTCGCCTTTATTTTTATGGGCAGCTCTATGCCTCGATATACCAAGATAATGAAACCATTTCTTGCAAGTATGGCAGTAGCATTCTTTTTCACTTGTAACAAATCTCTTTTTCATTTATTAAAGATTTAAAGTTTTGTCCCCGCCGAGGGCTCGAACCTCGGAGCTTGCCAATCGGGGTGCCAACTATGAAAAAAATTAAACTTATTTTTTGTTGAAAAATTTCTCGTATGGAAAATAAATAATCCCTAAAATGATGAAGAAAAAGCCTATAAATCCTGCCAAGGGTTCCCACTGAAATAAGGCTCTATCTACGCTTACAATGATTATAAATAGAGTTGCCAGTAAAAGGCTTTTAGTTAAATAACTTCTCATCTCTAATTTAGTATTACAGGGGTTCTGCCATCGGTGATAATAACTTTGTTTTTAGTTTCCTTGATAGCATCAATCCATTGTTCTTGCAAAATCTTACTATCTAATCCCTGCGCTCTTACTCTGTTTGCTTCGGCATCAATCTTAGCCTTTTCAAGGTTCATTTTGGATACTTGCAACTCATTTCTAACCCTTTCAGCTTGCTGAATGGCATTGTTTCTCGCTTCAATAGCTTTGGACATAGACGCTGGCGGTTTAAGTCCTGAGGTTAGATTATTCAGCTGGAAATATTTGTTGGCAAAATCCACTTTTAACCTTTCCTCTACCTGCTTTTCGTACTTGTTTAAATTATTCATCAAGCTGTCAGTAGTGTAATTTCTCGCTTCTTCTCGGTAAGCATTAATTACTAGTTTGTTTAAAATAGCTTCTTCAACATTGTTCATCATAATTTTAGGCTCTGTAATGCCTAAGTGTTTGTAGTTAAACACAATGTCGATACCCTTTCCTCGTATGGCTTGATATTGATACGATGGGTCTACTTGAAATACCCCAGCATCTTTGGCATTGATGGTTACTTGCTGAGGGTCTCCACTTGTTTCAAACATCGGCACTTGATACAGAGAAGTGCCAGGGAAGATTACCCATTGTCTACCTACTACGGTGTGAAAATCTTCTTTTCCATTTCTACCATAGTTTTCCATTAATACGCCCTCATAGTTTGGCTCCACTCTGGAGCAACTGTTAAAGGCTACAATTAATCCCACATATAGGACTGTTAAATAAAAATACTTTTTCATATGAAAAAAATTAAACTTATATTTTGTTTAAAAAGTCGTTGTCCTCATCGTCGAAATCGGAGAAAAAAACACCGAGTATAAAGCCTGCTATCACGAAAAATGTCGCTATAAATCCAACCCACG
Source organism: Ornithobacterium rhinotracheale (assembly GCF_022832975.1). Lineage (NCBI taxonomy): Bacteria > Pseudomonadati > Bacteroidota > Flavobacteriia > Flavobacteriales > Weeksellaceae > Ornithobacterium > Ornithobacterium rhinotracheale. The sequence continues at coordinate 1,840,209 of NZ_CP094846.1, forward strand.
CCATCACGCTTCGTATTTTTCGTTTACTGGAAATAAATCATCTACATTCGTTCCCTCTGGAAAGTCCACTGATGAAATCGACAGCGGAATGTTTACTTTTTTGCCCTGTGCGTCGGTGTAGCTAGCGTCTACGAAAAAGGCAGAACGCTGTGGCTTGTAGGCTTGTCTGATAATATTTACAGCGTCGGTAAAATTATCGTTGTTAAAATCCTCCGCTAGCTTGGTAAGCTCCAAAACGCGTGAGGCCTTTAAATTGCCTTTGGCATCTTTTTTTAAAAGTTGGTTCACGGCATGCACGAGCTTTCCAGTAGCTTCATCTTTTGCCAAAGAGGTAATGAACTCACGCACTTTGTCTATACCCGCCGTAACGGTATCGTCCCAGCCATCAATAATTCGGAAGCCATAAGTTATCGTGTTTCCTTTATCATCGCTAAAGGTGTGGCTTTGTTGCGTGTCCCTCACGCCATAGGCTTTGCTTTTTAAGTCCAATAAAGTTTTTAGATTTTCAAAAGCAAACAACTTGACTTGACTAATGTTTTGGCTTAAAGTCTTCAACATTCCCGCAATTCGCGGTAATTCTTCGTTTACTAAATCTTTGTAGGCTTTGCGATCTTCTTCTTGCTGTCTTTTACGGCGTTTAAGCTCTGCCGCTAGTTGTTCATCGGTTAAATTTTCTAATCCCATAATTTGCATTCTTTTTTTATGTTAGACACTGTATGGATAGCCGTTTCTGCATTTTCATAGCTATTAAAAATTTCGGCTAGACTTTTTTCAGTTTTTATCGTTATTTTCATCTCTACAATAGCTCCTTTCAATAAAAATGTTACTTTTAAATAGTTCTCGTCGCTTTCAGACATTCTTGTTATCAATATTTGTCCGTGTTCTTCGGTTTCGTGTAGAATTGCAAATTTTTCCATTGTGTTTATTTTTTAATCGTTAATGTTATACCCTTTCCGCTGCGTTTCAAGGTTCCAAAATGGGATAAACCTATGGTGTAGTGGAACTCGGTTAAATCTTCTAGTTTCAATTCCTCTGCGTGAATTTTAAAAGTGTCTTTTTCCTCTTTGACTGATGCCTTTGGGAAAAACTCCTGAACCATCTTTTTTGTAATTGTTTCGTTCATAATTAAATCTGTTTTAAAATTGTTTTAAAAAGTTTTTAAATCTCGTTTAAACTAGGTTTCCAGCTTATGGCTTTAATTCGCTTTTGCACCTCTCTTATTTTCATTTTCAGCTTATGGGGCGTATCGGGTTCAAGCCCTGCGAAAATTCTCGCTCGTTGTCTGTGGATATACATGCGTTCCCAGCATGTAAATACTTTCTCGCGCTCGCTATCGTAGGCAAGTACGAGCAGTAGGTCTCCTAACATTTCTTGCATAATTTTTTCTCTTTTTTGATTTCGTTTAATATTGCTGATGAATACATGCGCACGCTATTTTCATCGTACACGGCTCCAATGTATGTTTCTAAAATATTCCAAAAATGATCAGGCTCGTCTAGCTGATTTATTAAGTCTGCGTAGTCCTGTAAAAAAGGCTTTTCTACATAGGCGTGCCACATATCGTGAAAGTAATTAAGCATTAAATCATTGCTGTAAAGCTCGCGTATGGTAAACATCGTGTTTTGGCTTAAAAGCTGACAATACTTGTAAAAATGCTCATCGCGCCAAATGGCATAACTGCGGTAATTGAGGTGTAAAATTTCGTGTATCATAGTGGTTTTATTTATCCTTTTTGTAACAATTTAAGTTCTCTTTCTCTTGCTTTATTTGCATTTATAATGTAGGGCGTTAATTCATCGCCACCAATCCTTGTTTTTTCTATATAGGCCTTAAAGTCTACTACTTTAATTATACTTTGTGAATCCCATTTAATAGCATCGGCAATGGCACCTTTGGGCTCTCCTTTCTGCATCTGAGAAATGAAAATGAACAATGTCTCTGGAAATCTCTCTATTAGCTTAAAATAATCCGTGTCCTTTTTGCCTCTGAATACATACTGTACGCTATCCACAAAAACGACTTTAGGCTGTCTTTTTCTGTCTAGTCGCTTTACCATATCATCGTATTTCTCTTTTTGCATTACATACTTTCCAGCGACTTCTTTTAGATTATTCAGATTGACAGAGCGTTTAAAACTGGCTCTCAAGCCTTCTTCCGCTGAATTATAAAACACCCTTTCAAAGCTGCACAAATACTTCATCAACTGGAGCGCGTAGGTTGTTTTACCATGTCCAGAACCGCCATAAATTAAAAGGCTACCTGTGCGCTCTGGCTTACCTAAATGCCGTCCCCACTCTCCTGTAAATTCAAATTCGTTAAATCTTGCTTTTTCAATATCTTCGTGGGTATAGTAGCGCGGTATTTCTAATTCACTTTTAGCCATTATTTAATAATCTTTGTTTTTCAATTTCAATTCTCACTTTTCTTAGACTACCTTTCGTTTTTGCAAACATTTGCTTTGGTGTTAGCGTCGAATGGTTAGCCTTTGACACCTGTGCTATTTGTTTTAAATAGAACTCCTCCAAAGCTTCTTTTACATCGGGGCTCACCTTTTTAAAATCGTTACCGTAGCGGTCAAATATTTCGGTGTAGCCCACTTTGTTTAGGTTCTTTTGCCGGTTGATTTTTTCTCTCAGACCATCAGCACCCATCATATACCAGCCACATGCGTACTCGGTAGCATTCCATAAAGCTTTTAGCTCTAAAAACGCAGGATAGTCCAAATCTCCAGCCTCATCTAATATCACAAGTGGCATTTCTAATTGCTTGATATAAAAAACAAGATCCTCATAAACATCTGCGTATCGTCCTGTATAAATTATCCCAAACTCTTGCGCTATTTTTCTAATGAGTTTCTGCTTACTTTTCACTTGTGAACAATCAATGTATATAGCATTGCGATTTTCTTTTACATACTGTTTTGCCGTGTGGGTTTTTCCGATACCTGCCAAATCACAAAGGATAGCCGAGATACTGCGCGTTTGGCAGGCTTCTAATTGACTATACACATACTCGTATGTTTCAGTTTTCACGGTAACCCATGGCGTTTCTTCTTTTAACTGAACGCCTAATCTTCTAGCTATGTTTATCCATTTCGCGTCGGCCAAAGAGTAGTCTACATCTCCACCCGTGAAAATTTTAGAATACTGGCTAGAATTTACGCCTAATGCCTGTGCGTGCTTTTCAGCATTCTTGTAATTTGGTAAATTATTTTTAACGGCTTCAATAATTCGTTTTTTTAGCTCTGTGGTTATCATCTGTTATGTTTTTATAAATCGTTAATTGCTCTATTGCGTTGGTTTATTGTTGTTTCGGTATAGGAGTACTCTAATTCTTGCGCTTCCTCAACTACTTCAAAATCCACATCTATGGTAGTGGAGGGCTTCATTGTTCCGATTTTTGGCAATTTTTCCTCGCTTAATCGTTTGGTCATTGCATCAAACTTAGTAATGTACGCCATCGCTTCTTGGTATTTTTTCGCGTCTTCATCTGTCCATTCCACATTAGCTCGGTTAAACACAGGGACTGGCTCACAGGTGCATAAATATTCGCCATTTTGATACAAATAAACTTCTTTCACCTTACCATCTTCACGCATAAAGTAGGCATCTACTTGATAATTATTTGGGGCTAGCATAGAAAGCACCTGTGGCGTTGGCAGCTGGTATTTCTCATATTGCACACTCACATATTGGTTTCTTCTTATCGTAGTTTGGGTGTGTTCCCCAATAAATTGCGCTAAAAGAGCTTTGTTCAATTTTGGTAAATTCGGATTTACATTTTCTAAGAAAACTTCAAGGCGAGTTTTACCTTTATATTTTCTTTGGTTTGAGTGTAGCTCGTTATTATACAAAGTTTGTTCTTCCAGTTCCCACGCCACGATTTGCTCATAAGTAGCTTTTGCCTCTTTGTAGTTATCGTTTGCCTCGTCAAATATTTTTTGACGAGTTACGCGATTGCTCTCGTTACGTGAATAGTGGCGCCCTACATTCTGGTGTCTATCTTTCTCCACTCCGTATTTTTTGATGCGGATAAAGCCCTCAGCCTCTTTTTCCTGCGAATTGGTAGGGTTACACCAGCGGACAAATGGAAACAATACACCTGCTTTCATTAGCCCCTCCGAAAAGTCGCTCACTAGATGTTGCTCCACCTCCATTTGCATCGGAACGCCCAACCCGTAGCTTGTAGTAAACTGGAACATATTGCGAATGCAGTCTAAAAACAAATTTTGATTTTTGCTTTTGCTATGGGCTATTCCTATCATCGCCCCAGAGAGCGAGTCAAAGGCATAATACGCCATCACTTTTGAGCCATCGGGCAATTTGTGGTGCATTATATCGCGGTCGTCCAGCGTGATTTTACTCATACTAAACAGCGGAGCGTGTCGGTGCACATGTGGGCGCGATTTTTGGCTAAAATCATAGGCGCCGTTACGGCATTTTTCTATGATGATTTTATTTTCTGGCTTATTCAAATAGTTATTAATGGTGCTTTCGGAAAGTTCCACCATTTGCCCATTTTCATCGTAGAAATCCTCACGATTAAAGATTTCGCCTGTTTGCGCGTCGTAGGCTTCAAGCGCCCCGCCCATAAACTGCAAATACATATCATGAGTACTGCTCATATAGGGTTTATTTGGCATACAATAAAGCCCAATAATTAGGCGTTCAATATCTTCGTTTACCTTGCGAGCATTCACTCCGCCCTCGCCTTTATGAATAAATGCCATATATCTATCTTTCAGGTATTGGTTGTACTTTCGTTGCAAACTGCGGGCATTGCTCGGTAAATCATACTGCCACTTTTCGGTATTCAGACCATTTACCGCTTCGCTAATGTTTTTCCAGATTTGTGTTTTCTTTTTTCCAAAGATTTTATTGCTTGCCACTCTATCTTTAAAGATGGTTTCAATAGCGTTTAAAATCATAGCAGAAGTTGCCTTTTGGCGTTGCTTTTCAAACTTCAAAGGCTTGCCGTTAGGCTTTCTATGCTGAGCAAAAAAATCAATAGCTTTTGGGTCGGGTAAAATGTATTTTTCGAGCTGATTTCTTACTAAATTATCCTCAGGCCTGCCCAATGCACGCACGCAATATTCTTTTAGGTTGATACCTTTTACCACTGGCAAATCGTGAAAAGACACCCACGCTTGGTTGTCTTGCCCACGCCCCTCTTTGGTACGGACTAGCTTTCCTCTGCGGCATAAAACCTTATAATAATCATAGGAAATTATCGCCCAATCCTCATAAAGTAATTTGGCTGGTATAGACACTATGTTATTTTGATATGCGTACATGTTTCTTGTTTAATCTTCGTTTACCGCTTTAATGATTTTCTCGACTAAAATCTCCCAGTCTTCCTCAAAGGTTCTCAGCGATTTCATCAGTTATTTTTTAATGCGTTTTTTATTTCATCTTCGTCAAAACCCAAAAGCTCCATAATAAGAACTATTTCGTGGGGTAGCTTTCCTGCTCCCGATAAGTAACAAGCTACTTTTTCTGCGATTTGTTCCAATCTTTCGTATGTATTCATTTTCTTTAATTTTTAAATTTCTTTCATATTGAGAGACTTCCAACCCAAAATTGATGCTATCACATTATAGCAATCAGCCAATTGTTCTGCCGATACATTTTTATATTGCTTATCCATTTTCTTTATTTTTAAAACATTTCCACTTGTAGCACTTGGGGCAAGGCTTGTATTTCTTTTAGTTTCTCTTTGCCCTGTTTAATAGCAAGGAGTGCCTCAGCGTATAGCTTGTTGATATACCAGCCATTGGTGCCTTTGTAAAAGTGCTCTGGATGCTTGCGTATGCGTGCGTTTCTTTGCCCAGAGCTCACCGAGTAGCCATTTTGCAACAGCCACCAGTCATAAGGCAAAGCCTCCATACCAAAAACATTGATAGCCTTTGGCATTTGGATATAATTTTTAAGTTTTTCACCCTCCAAAGCCTCCCAGCGAAGAACTAGCCTCGCCCTTGCCTCATCGTTGAACTTGGTAGCGATATATAAGCACTCGGTTTTTGTTAGTTGATACTCTGGCAGTTTTCGCCCTGTGCTGTCGGTGTATTCACTGAGGGAAAAATTTCCCCCAGTAACATTTCTCCAACTTCTTTCCATTTTTCTAATGGATTTTAATACATCATTGTGTGGTCTACCAGCAATCTGAGCAATCTCTCTACTGCTCATTGTGCCTTTAATGCTTAAATTATTCATATCTTATTGTTTTTGAAATTCTTGAGTTAAACTTTCGCGTTGTTCAATAATTCTGTGCAGAACACGCACTGCATTTTCATCTTTTCTGTAAAATCGCATGCGTGCCGCATCTACGGTTGTTCCCAAAGCTTTGGCAAGTGTTTGGTAATCGCCTGTTTGCTTTTTTTGTTCGCATATACGAACAATCTCATTTATTTCCTTTACATTTGTCATAGTTGTTATGTTTTAACAAGACAAATACAGAAGATAATTTTCAACCAATCCAAATATTTTGGAGATAATTTTCAATTTCATGAATAATATTTTATGCGCATTTACGAAAGTTGCTGAAAATGAAGATATTAAAATAACTCAATTAGAAGATAAAATTGGGGCAAGTAAAGGTGTTTTGTCTAGGGCAATTAAAAATAATAGCGATATACAATCAAAATGGTTTTTAAAATTGGTTGAAAATTATCCCCAATATGATTTAGAATGGCTCCTTACAGGTGAAGGATCTATGCTAAAAGATGAAAAAACAGAAAAACAATCCGAGAAACCTAAGAACCTTATACCGCTATATGATGATGTAGTTACTATTGGCGGCACTTCCAGCGTTGCAGAGCTTTCTGGCAATTCAAAACCTACCGAGTATATAGATGCAGGGGACTGGTTCACTAATGTTACCGCTGCAATTCGCCATTACGGAGATAGCATGGTAGAGTATCCTAATGGCTGTATTCTCGCACTTAGAGCCATTAACGACATAAACAGCATAGTCTGGGGGCGTACTTATGTAATAGAAACCAACGAAATAAGAGTAACCAAAAGAATGCAAACTTGCCCAGAAGATGATAATTACATAATGGCTTACAGCACTAATAATGAGACTTATGTAGACGGCAGGCTTGTTCACGAACCATTTAGAATCAAAAAAGAAGATATAAGACGAATATTTATGGTGCTTGGTAGGGTAGTTAAAGAATATAGCTCCGACCCTGTGTTTACAATGTAATCGCAAAAAGTACAAGAAGCAAAAGCTCAAAAGGCAGTCGTTCCAGCGGGAAAGAGGTGTGAAAACTAAGGTTTTTATCGTAATTTGTTAATTTTCAATTAATAGCGTTATTTTTTCAATGTATAAAAAGGGTTAAACACCCCAATTATAAACCTAAAAAATAGGATACTTTTGTCTCCCTAAGTGTCCCCCTAAGTGTCCCCCTAATATAAAAAATACACATTTTCGGCATGTAATGTTATGCCGTGTTTATATAAACAGATCTGTTCGCTTCCGGCATCTAAATTCTAACCATAAAAAAGCCCCAAAGAGCGTATTTAAGCGCTTTTAGGGCTATTTCTGGTGCTATCATACTGGGCAATGGTAGTTATTGCATATTAAACGGTATTTAAACCCAGTTTCAATGGTAATTAAATGGTAGTAAATGGTAATTGTTGTACATTTCTTTTTAAACAAAAAAAGCGGGCAAATCGCCCGCAAACCCTTTATTTAAGCCGTTTTCGTCGGCTTTTCTCTTTCTCTTTCTTTTGTACATTTTATTTTATGCCCCTTAATTATAAACGCCCACACCATACAACGCAAACAAAATTAGGATGACTAAAATGATAATACCTGCTGTCATTTTTTACTATTTTTTAATTGTTATCTACAAAAATAAAAAAAAGACTCAGAAATCAAACATCTGAGTCTTCTTTTTTTAACGCTGTTTTTTCTTTGCTTCTATGCTTAAAGTCGCATGCGGAACAAGTTTTAATCTTTCTTTGCTGATCAATTTACCAGTTTCTCTACAAATGCCATAAGTTTTGTTTTCAATACGCACCAAGGCATTTTTTAGATTTTTAATGAACTTCTCTTGTCGGCTTGCGAGCTGAGCGTTTTGCTCTTTGCTCATAGTTTCCGAGCCTTCTTCAAATGCTTTGAAGGTAGGCGAAGTATCATCGGTACCGTTGTTTTGATTATTAATGAAAGATTCTTTAATAACTTTTAAATCTTTTTCCGCCTTTGCAATTTTCTCAAGAATTAGTTCTTTAAACTCTTCGAGCTCGGCGTCACTATACCTTTTTTTTCCTTTTTCTTCGTTACTCATAATGATTAAGGTTTTTGAATTGCTATTTTCGTTACAATATCGTCAATTTCTACGACATTTGCAACATTTAGCGCTTCAAAAACTTCAATTTTTTCTGCCAAAGTTTCGTTGGCGATGTAATCGTAATTAGCATCTACCGCTTGCTGAATCTCTGGTGTGTATTGTAACTGAACATTGATGCGATCGGTAACTTCCAATCCTGCATCTTTTCTTAAATTCTGAATTCTATTAACTAATTCTCTTGCAAGACCTTCCGCTTTTAGTTCATCGGTAAGTGTGGTATCTAAAGCTACGGTCAAATTACCATCTACAGCTACCACCCAACCTTGAATATCTTTAGTTATGATTTCAAAATCCTCAATTGGCAATTCGTGCGTTTCTCCATTTATTTCTAAACTGAATTTGCCTGCACGCTCCAGCTCGTTGATTTGCTCATTGCTCATTGAACGAATCGCTGCTGCAACATTTTTCATATCCTTACCGAATTTTGGTCCTAGTGATTTAAAGTTTGGTTTCACTTCTTTTACCAAAATATCTGCAGCTTCTTCGTTGCTCAAGATTTTTACTTCTTTTACATTCACCTCGTGTTTCAGTAGCTCGGCAATAGACTCTAATCTTTCTTTCATCACCTCATCTAGCGCAGGAATCATCACCTTAGTAAGCGGTTGTCTTACTTTGATTTCTGCTTGTTTTCTAAGGCTAAAGAGCATACTTGTCGCTTTTTGTGCCAAGTGTGTTCTTTCTTGCAATTCATCATCGATTAGGCTTGCATCAGCTTTCGGGAAATCTGATAAGTGAACAGACTGTGTTTCTCCCGCCACGGCGGTTAAATCCTTATACAATCTATCGCTAAAGAATGGTGCAATTGGAGAAGCCAATTGTGCTACGACTTTCAATACTTCGTACAAAGTTTGGTAAGCAGCAATTTTGTCTTCAGAATATTCGCCTTTCCAGAAGCGTCTTCTATTCAAACGAACATACCAGTTACTCAAGTTATCTCCCACAAACTCTTGGATTGCTCTCGCCGCACGCGTAGGCTCATAATCTGAATAGTATCCATCTACTTTTTCAATCAATGTATTTAATTCGGATAAAATCCAACGATCGAGCTCTGGGCGTTTTTCAACAGGAACCTTTGCCTCTTGGTTGGTAAATCCGTCTACATTGGCATACAATGCAAAGAACGAGTAGGTATTATATAAGGTACCGAAGAATTTTCTACGAACTTCCTCAATTCCTTCTAAATCAAATTTTAAGTTTTCCCATGGTTGAGCATTCGAAATCATGTACCAGCGTGTTGCATCTGGCCCATATTTCTGAATGGTTTCAAACGGATCGATGGCGTTTCCTAAACGCTTAGACATTTTTTGTCCGTTTTTATCTAAAACTAAACCATTTGAAACTACATTTTTATAGGAAATTTGGTCGAAAACTAAAGTTGCAATCGCGTGCAAAGTATAGAACCATCCGCGTGTTTGGTCTACGCCTTCTGCGATGAAATCCGCAGGAACGATTTCCTCTAATTTTTTATCGCAAGAGAACGGATAGTGCCATTGTGCATAAGGCATAGAACCACTATCGAACCAAACATCAATCAAATCAGATTCGCGTTTCATTGGTTTTCCTGTCGAAGATACCAATGTGATTTGGTCTACATAGTTTTTGTGTAAATCTAATTTTTCATAGTTTTCTTCTGAATAATCACCTGGCACAAAATCTTTGTATGGATTTTCGGTCATCACGCCTGCCGCGATAGCTTTTTCCACCTCTTCCATTAACTCCTGTGCAGAGCCGATGCATTTCACCTCATCGCCTTCTTCTGTGCGCCAAATTGGCAATGGAATTCCCCAGTATCTTGAACGAGAAAGGTTCCAATCTTTAGCCTCTGCCAACCAGTTTCCGAAACGGCCCTCTCCCGTAGATTTTGGCTTCCAGTTGATTGTTTTGTTTAACTCTACCAATCTTTCGCGTTTGTCGCTGATTTTAATAAACCAGCTATCTAGCGGATAATATAAAACAGGTTTATCGGTACGCCAACAATGCGGATAGGTGTGATTATATTTCTGAACATTGAAAGCTTTGTTTTCTTCTTTTAACTGAATAGCGATTTCTACATCTACAGAACGCTCAGGTGCTTCGCCTTCGTTATAATATTCGTTTTTCACATATTTTCCTGCGTATTTTTCAGGAGCATGCGAAGTGAATTTCCCTTGTAAATCTACAAGCGGAACGGGGTTTCCGTGGTCGTCTAAAACGAGCATTGGCGGAACGCCGTTTTCCTCACTCACTTGAGCATCATCTGCACCAAAGGTAGCTGCGGTGTGCACGATACCTGTACCGTCTTCTGTGGTTACGAAGTTACCCGCAATCACACGGAAGGCTTGGTCTGCATCTTTATATGGCAATGCCCAAGGCAATAATTGCTCATATTTAGCCCCTACTAAATCTGCTCCCGTAAAGGTTTTTAGAATTTGGTAAGGAATCTTTTTATCTTCGCTTTTGTAGTTTGCAAAATCCTCAGGATTATCGGTTTCTACGAATTTCCCGCCGAATTGCTTTTTCAATAATGGTTTTCCGATGATTACGGTAATTGGCTCAAAAGTATATTGGTTAAAAGTTTTTACCGCAACATACTCAATCTTCTTACCCACAGTGAGTGCTGTGTTCGATGGCAAAGTCCAAGGCGTAGTCGTCCAAGCCAAGAAATACACCGCGCCATCTAAATCTTGCAAAGCAGGGCAAGTTTCTTTTTTAGCTCTGAACTGAGCCACAATCGTAGTATCGCTTACATCTTTATAAGTCCCAGGCATGTTCAGCTCGTGCGAGCTAAGCCCTGTTCCCGCTTTTGGAGAATATGGCTGAATGGTGTAGCCTTTATAAATTAAGCCTTTATCATAGATTTGTTTCAATAGCCACCATACCGATTCCATGTATTTAGATTGATAGGTAATGTATGGATCTTCCAAATCTACCCAATATCCGATTTTATGAGTTAAATCGTTCCAAGCATCGGTGTAGCGCATTACTGCTTCGCGACAAGCTTTGTTGTAATCTTCTACCGAGATTTTTACGCCGATGTCTTCTTTTGTAATTCCCAATTCTTTTTCCACGCCAAGTTCCACTGGCAAGCCGTGCGTATCCCAGCCTGCTTTACGCTTAACTTGTTTGCCTTTTAAAGTCTGGTATCTACAAAAAATATCTTTGATTGAACGCGCCAATACATGGTGAATTCCAGGCATTCCGTTGGCTGAAGGTGGTCCTTCAAAAAACACAAAAGTTTCGTTTCCTTCGCGGGTTTCGATACTCTTTTTAAAGGTATCGTCTTTCTCCCAAAAATTTAATTCTTCCGCGGCGACCTTTACTAAGTCCAACTGCTTGTATTCTGGAAATTTATTATGCATAATGATTCAATTACTTTGTTTAAAATGTTCAAAATAGAATGTCTGCGAAATTAAGCAATTTTTTCTAATTATGGGATTAAATAACGCTGATTTTGAACACTTATTTAGATTTTCGAGGATTTTTTGGGCTAAATCCTCAAAATCGTTATCTTGCTCACATGAAGGATTATGTAATTCATTGGTTTCGTAGAGATTTAAGACTAAAGGACAATACCGCACTACACCACGCCATTCAGCACAAAATACCCGTGAAATGCATTTTTATTTTTGATGCCGAAATTCTAAAACATTTGCCCAAACAAGACAAGCGTGTCGCCTTTATCTTGCAGCAACTTTTAGCCTTAAAAAAATCCTTGCGAAAGCTTGATTCAGACTTGTTAATACTAAAGGGCTATCCCACCGAAATTTGGAAAGATTTAGCCCAAGACTCACATCTTAAAGCTGTTTTTACCAATCGTGATTATGAGCCCTACGCGCTCCAGCGAGATGAAAAAGTGCAGCGACTTTTAGCCCAAAAAAATATCGAATTTCATACTTTTAAAGACCAAATTGTTTTTGAAAAAAACGAAGTGCTTACGCAAGCGGGAAAGCCTTATAAAGTGTATACGCCCTACAAAAATCAATGGAAAAAGATTTTGGAACCCGATCGGGATTTAAAGGCCCTTCCCGTAGCTCTTGAAAAATTCCATTTTTATAGCTTTTTTAATGATGATTTCGAAACTCTGGAGAGCATAGGGTTTGAAAATGTGGAAATTCCTAATTTGCCCACCGATTTGCAAAACATCAATATCAATCATTACGAAAAAGAGCGAGATTTACCTTATTTAGACGACGGCACTTCCAAGCTCGGCACGGCTTTGCGTTTTGGGACTTTGAGCATACGAGAAGCCATGCGCTATGCCATGTAGCACAACGAAACTTTCTGGAACGAATTGATTTGGCGCGAGTTTTTCAGTCAAGTTTTGGGGCATTATCCCGAAGTAGTTTCGAAGGCTTTTAAACCTAAATATGATTTTATTGCTTGGCGAAACAACGAGCAGGAATTTGAACGCTGGTGCCAAGGAAAAACAGGCGTTCCCATTGTGGATGCTGGCATGCGAGAACTGAACGCAACGGGCTTTATGCACAATCGTGTACGCATGATTGTGGGGAGTTTTTTGGTTAAAAATCTTTTGATTGATTGGCGATGGGGTGAAGCGTATTTTGCCGAGAAATTAATGGATTTTGATTTGGCGTCCAACAACGGTAATTGGCAATGGGTAGCTGGTTGTGGCACCGATGCTGCCCCATATTTTAGAGTCTTTAATCCCATTACGCAGGCAGAAAAGTTTGACCCGAATCAAAAATATATCAAAAAATGGATTCCTGAATTGGGCACGGCTAAATACCCCGAGCCTATGGTGGATCTAAAATCTAGCCGACTGCGTTGTTTGGAAGTCTATAAAAAAGCGGTGAAAGAAATTTAATTTTTAATTTTTTTTAGCTAACTTGCATAAGATTTAATTCTAACACAAAAAACAATAATTATTTAGCAATGAAAGTATATTTTGACAGCGCAGCCACTACGCAACTACGAGATGAAGTGATTGATTATATGTTGACTCATATGCGTAGCCATTTTGGGAATCCATCTTCTACGCATTTTTTCGGTAGAGATGCAAAAGCTTTGATTGAAAACACCCGAAAAAGCATTGCCAAATATACTAATACCACGGGCGCAGAAATTATTTTTACATCTTGTGGTACCGAAGCTAATAATTTAATCATTCGTTCGTGCGTAGACTATCTCGGGGTAGAGCGCATCATCACTTCGCCACTCGAGCATAAATGCGTGGCAGAAACGGTAAAAACGGTAGAACAAAACCGAAAAGCAGAAATTCAAAAATTGCGTGTTTTGCCCAATGGAGATTTAGACCTAGAGCAGCTTGAAGAATTACTGAAAGATGAAAGCAAAAAAACACTCGTGAGCTTGATGCACGCCAATAACGAAATTGGGAATATCTATGATATAGAAAAAATTGGGAACTTGGCGCACAAGTACAACGCGCTTTACCATACCGACATGGTGCAAACTTTGGGACACTACCCTATTTCGTTGGGTGATTTGCCCGTAGATTTTGCGAGTAGTAGCGCGCATAAATATCATGGACCAAAAGGTGTAGGCTTTGCTTTTATAAGAAAAGGCACAGGGCTAAAAGCGCAAATCACAGGGGGCGGACAAGAGCGAAACATGCGCTCGGGCACCGAAAACCTCATCGGCATCATCGGTATGGGCAAAGCCTTTGAATTGGCCAATGAAGAATTTGAAAAAGACCAAAAATATATTTTAGAACTTAAAGAATATATGATTGCTCAACTCAAAGAAGCGTTCCCCGGTATTGTTTTTAACGGGAGAAGCGAAGATTCATCAAAAAGCCTTTACGCTATTTTGAGCGTCCTTTTGCCGTTTAAAGACAGCCTCATTGGCTTTGAATTGGATTTAAAGGGAATTGCCGTTTCGCAAGGAAGTGCTTGTAGCTCAGGTGCAGCCAAAGTATCTGATGTGATTGATAGCATTGTGCCAGCCGAAGTGATTGAAAAAACCACCCCTTTGCGCATTTCGTTTAGCCACTTCAACACTAAGGAAGAAGTAGACTATTTTGTAGAAGTATTGAAGGAAATTGGTGAGAAATTTTAATCTTTTCTCACCAATTTAGCCATATAAAACCCATCAAATCCTGATTGGCTTGGCAAGATTTTCTTTTCTTCAATTAATTCAAAATTAGGATTTTCAACTAAAAATCGCTGAATTTGTTTTTCGTTTTCTGCGGGGAAGATAGAGCAGGTTGCATACACCATCAAACCGCCTTTTTTAAGCATTTTTGGGTAAGAAGCTAAAATTTTCGTTTGTTCGCTCGTTACGCGTTGCAAAAAATCTTGATTAATTTTCCATTTAGCATCGGGATTTCTTTTCAAAACGCCCACGCCCGTACATGGCGCATCGATCAACACCCGGTCAAACGAATTGTGCAATCTTTTAATTGTTTTAGAAGATTCAATTATTTTAGTCTGAATATTAAAAGCAGCATTTCTTTTGGCTCTTTTCTTTACTTCTTTCAATTTCCACGGCACAATATCCATTGCCAAAACGCTTCCTTTATTTTGCAACAACGCCGCCATGTGTAGCGATTTTCCGCCACCGCCAGCACAGGTGTCTACCACTCGCATTCCAGGTGAGAGCTCCAAGAATGGAGCCACCAATTGCGAAGACGCATCTTGCATTTCAAACCAACCATTTTTAAAAGCCTCTGTCTGGAACAAATTTTTCTGATTCACCAATAAATATGCGTCTGGATAATCAGGGATTGCCTCGATTTCCACTTCCGCTTCTGCCAAAGATTTTCTCAGCATTTTTTCATTAGCCTTTAAAGTATTTAGCCTTAAAATAGGGGGTGCAGGCTGGTTCATCGCATCGAGCTCTTGGTTCCAAGATTCCTCGCCCAATTGTTCCACACCCAACTTGTATAAATTCGGAGAAACAGAATACCAAACATTCGGTATTTTTTTAGCTTTGAGATAATTAGATTTAATTTTATCGATATTATATCTTCCAAATTCCTCCAATTGTGGAATTTCTACATTATTTATAATAAAGTAAGTCGCGATTAAAGACCAATAATCTTTTCTCTTCAACGCAGCATTTGATGCATAATCTATGAGCGATTTCCAGCGCACAATGTCGTACACGGTTTCGGCAACAAAGGCACGATCACGACTCCCCCATTGTTTGTTTTGTTTAAAAGTGCGTTCAATTTCCTTATCGGTATAGCGATTTTGCTCAAAAACGGATTGAAGAATTTGCGTAATCCCTATGTATAAATTTCTAAAAGGCAATGCTTGTTTCATGTAAATAATGCTGAATGAACGGCAAAGTTAGTCATAAAATCTTAGTTTAAGCTTGATTTGTTATGCTTTTAATCAAAAAAGATATTTTGGCTAAATTATGAGATTTGACATAAAATCGCTTTTAAACTTCATTTAAAAATCGTATTTTTGGAGAAATTCAATCATTAAAAAATACTTTAAAATTATGCCAAAAGGAAATTTTTATGTACCAGAAGCCTATAACGAGCCAGTAAAATCTTACGCTCCAGGCTCTCCTGAACGCGAATCTCTTCAAAAAAAATATGACGAATTATGGAACACCGTAACGCCTGTGCACCAAGTAATTGCAGGTGAGCGTATAGAAGGGACTAAAAAAGAACTTTTCTCTCCGCACGACCACAAACACTGTGTAGCTCATTACTACGAAGGCACGGGAGATGATGTAAAAAAAGCCATAGATAGTGCGCTCGCAGCAAAAGCTGAATGGGCAGCATTGCCATGGGAAGAGCGTGCAGCTATTTTCTTAAAAGCGGCTGAGTTAGTAGCAACCAAATACCGCGACACGCTGAATGCGGCAACCATGATTGGACAAAGTAAAACGGCTTTTCAAGCAGAAATCGATTCAGCTTGTGAATTGACCGACTTTTTAAGATTCAATGTTCAATACATGACAGATATTTATGCTGAGCAACCTAGCTCTTCTGAGGGGATTTGGAACCGAGTAGAATACCGCCCAGTGGAGGGATTTTTATATGCAGTAACTCCGTTTAATTTTACAGCCATTGCAGGGAATTTACCTTCTTGCATGGCATTGATGGGAAATGTAGTGGTATGGAAACCTGCTCATACACAATTGCTTGCAGCTAAATTCTTGATGGATGTATTTGAAGAAGCTGGCTTGCCAAAAGGCGTTATCAATTTAGTAATTACAGACGCCAAGGAAACCACCAAAATCTGTTTTGAACATCCAGATTTTGCGGGCGTTCACTTTACGGGCTCTACGGCAGTATTCCAAAGTTTCTGGACAGCCATTGGAAACAACATTCAGAAATATAAAACTTATCCAAGAATTGTAGGAGAAACTGGTGGAAAAGATTTTGTTCTAGCTCACCCTTCAGCAGACAAAAAGGCTTTAATCACAGCCTTGAGCCGTGGTGCTTTTGAATTCCAAGGGCAAAAATGTTCGGCAGCTTCTCGTGCTTATTTACCAGCTAGTATTTACGAAGAAGTAATCAACGGTGTAAAAGCAGACTTAGCAAGTTTCAAAATGGGAACACCAAGAGATTTCTCAAACTTTATCACCTCAGTGATTGACAGAAAAGCTTTTGATAGAATTACTAAATATATCGAACAAGCTAAATCTGATGCCGATGCAGAAATCGTGGCAGGAGGAAACTACGACGATAGCAAAGGTTATTTCATTGAACCAACCATCATCAAAACCACCAATCCACATTATGTGAGCATGGAAGAAGAAATCTTCGGACCAGTGCTTACTATCTATGTGTACGAGGATAAAGATTGGGCAGAAACTTTGAAATTGGTAGACGGCACTTCGGGCTATGCACTCACGGGAGCAATTTTTGCCCAAGACCGATACGCTATCACAGAAGCCACCAAAGCACTTGAAAATGCGGCAGGAAACTTCTATGTAAACGACAAGCCAACAGGAGCCGTAGTGGGACAACAGCCATTTGGTGGCGCAAGACTTTCTGGAACCAATGACAAAGCAGGTTCTGCTCAGAACTTGTTGCGTTGGGTTTCTCCAAGATTGATTAAAGAAACCTTTGTTCCGCCTACGGATTACAGATACCCATTCTTGGCAGAAGATTAAAAAATCAGTTTTAAATCATTTTTTGATAATAGAAAAGGCGCTCATTTGAGCGCCTTTCTTAGTTTAAAACTTTATAAGATTAATATCCAAAGTTTTGATCTGCTTGTGTGATTTTGCTGTTGTAGTTGATTTCTTTAGAAGGAATTGGCAATAACAAGTTTTTCTTTAAAAAATCATTTGTCACACTTCCTCCATTGATAAGGTACTCAACCCAAGGATTACCTCCTTGAACACTAATAATATATTTCACAAAGTAATTGTTATTATGTATATCAATAACTTTTTCTAAATATTCTGTACCTCTTCTTCTAACATCTTCAAATAAATCAGGTTCGCCAGCCATTTCAAACATTCTTTCAAAGAATATTTTTTCTCTCAAAGCGTCTTGAGCTATTTTATTATCAACATTTTCTGGATACACAGCCTTAGCCCCTCCGGAAGTTCTAGCTCTTGACAATACCCTATTGAGATATTCTACAGCAACACCTTTATTTCCGAGTTCATTCTCAACATCAGCCATCAATAGCAATATATCTGCATATCTCAAAATTATCATATTTTTGGTATCATATCCAGTTGCACTTGTATTAGCATCAGCCATTTTAGCATTATATGGCCAGAACCAATCTTTATTAGGATTCCATCGGCCTGCTTTTTTCAAAACATCTAATAACTGAGTTGGAAACTGTGTTAAATCGTATTTTGGGTTTTTTCTATCTCCATTTAAGATAGGCGCATTATTCAAATCAAATTCTTTTTTTTCATTTTTCCCATCAACATTTTCACGATAAGAGAAATAAGGATATACCATTTTCTCATTGCCATTTGCTAAAGCCACTTTGGACATATAAATGCTTTTAATACGAGGGTCATCACTGTAAGTACCTTTATGAAAATCATAAAAAGCTCTATCCATACAAATATTACCCCATGATTTTGCACCTGAAATTGCAAAATTAGCTTGTGGCCCATAATAGAAATTAGATCTATTTTGAGGTCCATTAGCATTAGAAAAATTCAATTGAAATACTGATTCTGATGATTTCCCTACATGAGATTTAAAAAGATTCGCATAATTATTATCTAGTGAATATTTCCCGCTATTAATTACTAAATCTCCATATTTTTTGGATTTGTTCAAATATTCAGAGGCATCTTGACCGTCACTTTGTGCATGACATGCCATAAGCCAATATGTTTTTGCTAAAAAGCCTTGAGCTGAGTGTTTTGTTGCTCTTCCCACAACTTCACCACCTTCGGTTTTACCTAGGTGCTCTTCTGCATAACTTAAATCTTTAATAGCCTCCTCATACACATCTAAACGATTGCTTAAAGGTAATTCCAAATTTTCTGTAGTGATAGGCTCTGTATGAATAATTGCTTTCCCAAAAAGGTTTGCCAGCTTATAATATGCTACTCCTCTTAAAAAATGAGCATGCGCCAAAACATATTCTTTATAATCATCTTTTAATGATGATTGATCAATACCTCTAATCAAATAGTTACTTTCAGCAATTACCTTGTATAAACCTTTCCAAGTAGGAGCCAAAAAGTTGCTTTCTTCAGCAAATGAATTAAAGCTAGCACTTGATATATAAGCTGCACTTAATCTCTGATTAATACCCCAAGATGTTCCATTTCCAGCAGTAGCTACAGGCAAATAAAAACCATACACGCTAGATAAATGCCCATAATTGTTATTTAGAACCGTTTCTACACCATCCTTAGCACTAAAAATAGTTTTAGAATTGGCAGTATACTTTGGATCCTCATCCAGCAAACTTTCACAGGATGTTATAAGTAAAGATGCCGAAAAGGCTACATATAACAATTTATTTTTATTCTTTTCATTCTATTCAATTTATTTATTAAAACATTATATTTACTCCAACTATATACGCTCTTTGCATTGGGAATGACCATAAATCAACTCCTCTAATTAAAGGATTGAAAGCAAAAGATCTACTAGTTGGATCATATCCACTATAATTGGTAATGGTGAAAGCATTTTTTACCGACATGAAGAAATCTAGATTATTGATTCCTATTTGTTCGGAAATTTTGGAAGGAAAAGTATACCCTAAAGTAATATCAGAACATGTAAGGTAACTACCATCTTCTAAATATCTATCATAGATATATCCTGTTACTACTTGACTATTAATTTTAGGTTGCAAAGTTTGTGTATTGTTTGGTCTCCAAGCTGAACTTGCGGCTCCAGAAACTAAATTTCCATTTCCATTATTAAAGAATGGCATTTCTCTATAACGTACTTGTGAATTCATTACATCTCCCCCCTGAACTCCATTAAATGCCATTTTAAATCTTACTTGTTTATACTTAACATTTGTTTGGAATCCATAAGTGAAATCAGGATTTGGATCACCTATGATTGTACGGTCTTGCAGATTAACTACACCATCACCATTTACATCAACCACCTTGAGGTTTCCAGGACTAGTTTCTCCCTTACCAAATGGCGCTGCAGCTTTATAATCATCTCCCTCTTGAATGATTCCGTCTGTTTTAAACCCAAAGAATAAACCTGGAGCCTCTCCTTCCAAGAATATATTTGCCGCACCAAAGTGATCATTGACAGGACTACCTAAGAAGTAAGATACATTTTCTAAAGCACCAACATTACCCTTCGCCATTCCTATATTTAGAATTTTAGAATTGTTTTTGGCGATATTTCCACCGATTGACCAAGACAAGTCTTTAGCTTTTAAAATTTGAGAATTCAAGGCTAACTCTATACCCGAATTTTCTAATTCTCCTTTGTTAATTGGTAAAACATTAAACGATGTAGAACCTGGCAAAGTAATATTTAACAATAAATCTTTAGTTCTTTTTTTGTAAATATCTAAACTTGCATTTAATCTACCATTAAAAATATCAAAATCTAAACCTCCATTGACTGAAGAAGTGGTTTCCCATTTAAGATTTGGGTTGTTCACATCTTGAATATAAAACCCTTTTAGAGAGGAGCCATCTGTTGTAGCATATCCTATTCCGGCTGAATATATAAAAATGCTTGAATATGGATCTATGTTTTGACTACCTGTTTCACCATAACCAAATCTAAATTTCAATTGATCTAGCCAATCACTTTCTTTCAAGAAATTTTCTTGCTTAACATTCCATGCTGCAGCAAATGAAGGAAAATACCCCCATCTATTGTCTTTACTAAATTTACTAGTTCCATCTGCTCGAATAGTACCAGTCAATACATATTTACCTTTTAAGAATGACAAGTTTAAACGTGCTAAATAAGAAAGAAGCTGATAATCTTTTTGAATTGGGTTTTCAATCACTACTTCAGCCGCTGTATGAAGCCCATTAATCTTCAAAGCACTCATAGGAAAATTTTTCGCATACAAACTATTATTTAGAAACTTATAAGCATCATAAGTTACACCTGCTGTAGCATCCACCTCAACTGATCCATAATTTTTATGAAAGAACAATAAATTTTCCACATTGTAATTACTTCTCTCTAAACGACTCTGGCTATAATAACCATTAGGTGCATTTTCACCTTTATAAAGCTGTGTCCCCCAATAATTCTGTTTTTCCAAATTGTTCATGTTCCCCCCGGTTCTTAAACTATATCTTATGTTTGGAGTAAAACGATAAGTAAAATCAGCAGAACCTGAAAATCTGTATTCTTTGCTTAAATCTTCATAGTCATTAATCCAGCTAAAAACGGTTGCTTTATTTTCTGGATCTATTACACTATTATCATCTGGTTTAACAAATGGTGCTGCGTGTAGGGCTGCAGGAATTATAGCTCCTGTCGCCCTACCTGTAGAGTTTCCACCAGACATCATGTTATTTTTTCTATAAAAACCACTTAAAATTAAATTGAGACTTAATTTATCTGTCAAATCACTAGACAAATTTAAACGCATATCTCCGTGTTTTAACCCTGTAGATTTTACAATCCCATTTACATTTTTAAACGAAGATGATAAATTATATCTTAATTTTTCACTTCCCCCATTGATGTTTAAATTATATTCATTTGAAAGACCAAATCTTAAAGCCTCCTCCTGCCAGTTGTGATTAGTTACAACTGGATCTTTTAGAATCATCTTTCCTGTTTCCTCATCCTCAACCTCATATAAATATCGGACCTCATCACCATTAATCTTAAAATGTATTACATCCGGATGTTTCTCAAGATCGTAAGCAGCATATTCTTTTAAATCCATCATATTAAATAAACGATAGGCTTGTGCCACGGTAAAAGTAGAACCCAATGAAATATTCATTTTACCCATCTTACCACGTTTTGTAGTAATTAAAATTACCCCGTTTGCTCCACGCGAACCATAGATTGCTGTTGCAGATGCATCTTTCAGAACTTGAATATCTTCTATATCATTTGGGTTAATACCGGCCAATGGATCTTGAACAGATTGGAAATCTGTACCTCTAGCACCAGACATAGTTTCTCCTGTTGAGTATTGAGGAACATTATCTATCACATACAATGGTTGACTATCTCCCGTTAAAGAGTTAGCACCCCTAATAGTTACAGAACCTGCAGCTCCTGGATTAGAGCCGCCAGACACAATATTCACCCCTGCAACTTTACCTTGCAATAAATCATCAACAGATGTAGCTATTTTCGCATCGTCTTTAGTCGGCTTGAAAGAAACCACCGAACCAGTCAAGTCCTTTCTCTTAGCAGTACCATAGCCTATGGCTACTACTTCATCAAGGGCGATAGACCCAAGTTTAAAATCGTTTTTAAGTACGCTTCCTGCTTTGTACTTTAAACTTTTTGTTTGGGTGGCTCCGTTGGCTGCTTCTGCCACCAAATTCACCTTCCCTTTTACCACTTGATCGGGCAATACTTTTAATTGGAATTTACCATTCCCGTCCGTAAAAACACCTTCTGTACCCTACACTTTCACTATCGCATCAGCCTCTGGGTAGCCTTCTGCAGAGGTTACAGTTCCTTCTATTGTCATTTGAGCATAACCAAATGAAAAAAGGATTAAAGCAACCCCTGCTAGAATCTTCTTCAAATTAATAACTTCATTTTTCATACATATAATTTGTTAAATTATTTTAGACAAAAATAAAGCTATTTTTAATTTTATAAAGAATATAAGTGCTTATTTTTTAAATGATATTTTTCATGAAAACATCAAAGATTATTCTATTATAAAATATTTTAATTAAAAAATCAACAGAAAATTACACTTTATTTAATTTCAATCTAAATTTCCATGCAAATTCTCAGATTTAAAAAAACACCTTTTCTTAGATTAAAACACTTAGTGTGTCATTAACATTATTTATCAATCAAACGTACTCGCTCAGTTCTAGCCAGCGCATTTCTTTTTCTTCAAGCTCATCGGTGATTTGTTGTAGCTCCTCGCCTATTTCTTTAATTTTCTCGTAATCAGTTTCGCCTAAAAGCTGATTGCTCAATTCTTCTTTTTTGGATTCTAATGCAGGCAAATCTTTTTCTAATTGCTCAAATTCTCTTTTTTCTTTAAAACTTAATTTCTTTTTGGGCGTTTCCGTTTTTAACACAACAGGTTCAGGCTTTTTCTGCTTTTCCTGCTCGCGTTGTTGCTGTTCTTGTTCCTTGGCAAATTCTCGGTATTCGGTAAAGTTCCCAACGAAATCCGATACCACGCCATCTCCCTCAAAGACTAAAGTATGATCGATGATGCGATCCATAAAATAACGATCGTGCGAAACGATGATTAAACACCCTTGAAACTGCTGCAAAAAATTCTCTAACACCGTGAGTGTCTGCAAATCCAAATCATTGGTAGGCTCATCAAAAATTAAGAAATTTGGATTTTGATACAGCACATACATCAAATGCAACCTTCTTTTTTCGCCGCCCGAGAGTTTTGAAATTGGCGAATATTGCGTTTGGTCATCAAACAAAAACAAACGCAAAAACTGAGATGCCGAAAGGCTTCGTCCATTGGCTAAAGGATAATTTTCTGCAATTTCTTTAATGAAATCAATTACTCGCTCATCTTCTTTAAAGGCTAAACCTTTTTGCGAAAAATATCCAATTTTAATGGTTTCTCCCGTTTCTATTTCGCCAGAATCGTAGGGCTCCAATCCTTGAATAATGTTTAAAAATGTGGATTTTCCCACACCATTGCCACCAATGATTCCCACCTTTTCGCCTCGCTGAAAGTTGTACGAAAAATCCTTTAAAATCACTTTTTTGCCAAAGGATTTATTCAAATTTTTAAAACTCAAAATCTTTTTGCCCAAGCGTTTCATCTCAAAATCAAGAGATAAATTATCTTTTTTTACATTTTGCTTGGCTACTTTTTCGGTTTCGTAGAAGGCTTCAATTCTGCTTTTTGA
This sequence comes from Ornithobacterium rhinotracheale, assembly GCF_022832975.1. NCBI lineage: Bacteria > Pseudomonadati > Bacteroidota > Flavobacteriia > Flavobacteriales > Weeksellaceae > Ornithobacterium > Ornithobacterium rhinotracheale. Next base: position 1,863,955 of record NZ_CP094846.1, read on the forward strand.
TTTTCCTGTTCGTGCTTTGGGCTGGCGGCGCATCCATTCTAATTCCTTGAGATACAAATTATTAGCTTTATCTATATTAGCCAAAAGATTTTCCTCTCGCGAGGCTTTATTTTCTAAATATTTGGCATACGAACCTTGATGAAAATACAATTTCTGGTCTTCTAATTCCCAAATGATGTCGCAAATATTATCTAAAAAATAGCGATCGTGTGTTACTAAAAGCAGCGTGATTTTCGCCATCGAAAGATACTGCTCCAGCCACTCCACCATGTCTACATCTAGGTGGTTGGTCGGCTCGTCCATGATGAGCAAAGTATGCTTGTGCTCGGCTCGGATTTCAAGTAAAAGTTTAGCCAACGCCACACGCTTCACTTCTCCTCCCGAGAGTTTTCCCATTTTTTTCTCAAGGTCGGTAATCTTTAATTGCCCCAAAATTTGCTGCATTTCGGTTTCGAGCTCCCAAGCTTTGTGATGTTCCATTTCGGCAATGGCTTGGCTTAGCTTTTCGGTATCGCCAGAATGCATGATTTTTTGGTAATTCTTTAACGCGATAATGGGCGGAATTTCCAGCTGCATCATAAAATCTTCTATCGAAAGCTCGGGATTGAATTTAATTTCTTGATCAAAAAACACAGTCTGAATGTCTTTGTTTATAGAAATCGTTCCTTCATCGCAAGGATCAATGCCCATGATGATTTTTAATAATGTGGATTTCCCCGAACCATTTTTGGCTACCAAGGCAATTTTATCGCCCTCGTTAATGTAAAACGAAATGTCTTGAAATAAGATTTTTAATCCGTAAGATTTAGTAAGATTTTCAGCAGTGATGTAATTCATATTGTTTTTGAATCGATAGTTTACAAAGATATAAAATTGTTGTGGCTAAATTTTAATCTTAAATAAAAAAGCAAAGCGATTGCCTCACTTTGCTTTTCATAAAAATGCTATTTTTAGATGATTTTTAAAACCAAAAAATGCTTAAAAATCGATTTTTTAGAAATTCATAAGAACGCTACCCCAAGTGAATCCACTTCCAAACGCCGTCATACACACCAAATCCCCTGGCTTGATGTGCCCTTGTTCTTTGGCTTCCGAAAGTGCAATTGGAATAGATGCCGCGGTGGTGTTTCCGTATTTTTGAATATTATTGAATACCTTTTCGCTTGGTAAGCCCATTTGTTTTTGCAGGAATTGGCTAATTCTCAAATTCGCTTGGTGCGGAATGAATAAGTCTAATTTTTCCAACGGAATTTGCGCTTCGGCAAACGCCTCTTTAATGGATTCTCCAAAACGAGTAATTGCGTGCTTAAACACAAAGTTTCCGTTCATGTATGGATACAAAATGTGAGCATCGACATTATGGTCTTCTTCGAGCAATAAATCTGCCCAGCCAAACTTAGTTCCAGGGAAACCCATCATTAATTCCTCGGCGTGCTTACCTTCAGAATGTAAATTGGTAGAAAGGATTCCACGATTTTCGTCTTCGCTTGGGCTTACAACTACGGCTCCTGCACCATCTCCGAAGATTACAGATACATTTCTACCGCGTGTAGTCATGTCTAAACCAAATGATTGAACCTCAGCCCCTACGACCAAAATGTTTTTATATTTTCCTGCTTTGATGAATGCCTCTGCAGTAGAAAGTGCATAAACAAAGCCAGAACATTGATTTCTCACATCAAGTGCTCCTACATTTCCTATGCCTAATTTATCTTGCAAAATCACACCACACCCAGGGAAATAATAGTCTGGACTTAAAGTTGCAAATATGATAAAATCAATATCTTCTTTTTGGATTTTGGCATCTTCAATCGCTCTAATCGCGGCTTCGTAGCCTAAATCTGCCGTGGTTTGTTTCCCTCCTTTACCTACATGGTGGCGCTGCTCAATGCCAGTACGCTCAACGATCCACTCGTTGCTGGTATCCATTAACTTTTCTAAATCTGAGTTGGTAACTACTCGTTCGGGAACATAGTGCCCCACTCCTTTTATAAATGCTTTCATTGTTGTACTTAAAGAAAAAATTTAATTTTTAAATGTTTTTTCTGATTTTCAACCCTTGGACTGAAAATATTTAGTTGAGCAAAAATATAAAAAAACTTTGTAAACTGCATAACCGATTACCCCTCCAAAGAAAGCTCCTACCAAAATATCTAATGGATAATGCACTCCTATATAAATTCGGCTATAAGAAACAAATACTGCCCAAATGATTAAAAATATGCTAAGTGCTTTAAATTTCTTTTTAAATATGGCTCCTAAATAAGTAGCCACCACAAAGGTATTGGCTGCATGCGCCGAGAAAAATCCATATCTACCTCCACACGAAGGCTTTACATGCCTTATATAATGAGTAACTAATGGCTCAAAACATGGCCTCAATCGCATAAAAATCACATTTTTAAATAAATTTGATAATTGATCTGCCATGGTGATGCCTAAGCCTAATAAAATCAAAACCAAAATAAGTTTTTTAGTATCAAAGATTTTATAAATCAAAACTAACAGAATGAGATATAGCGGAATGAAAGTATATTTATCAGTAATGAAAAGCCAAAATTCATCCCAAGTGGGGCTACCTAAATTATTGAGATAAATTAAAAGTTGCTGATCCTGTGTTACAATCTCGTGAATTAATTCCTGCATCTATCCTTCTCTTTTCACTGGCCCTACGGCATCATCTATCTCTTTTTTTGCTTCATCGATTTCGTGCTGAATTTCCTTGACAGATTCCTTTATCTCGCTTGAGGGGTCCATTTTCTCTGCCGATGACATCACTTCTCGTTTAATCTCGTCGGTAGCCTCACGCATCGCTCGCACGCCTTCGCCAAGTCCGCGCGCAATCTCAGGAATTTTGCTTGGTCCAAAGATTAAAACCGCTACGAAGATGATAAATACAATCTCCTGAAATCCGATAAAAGCAATAATGATTGAAAACATAATCGCAAATTTAAAACTATTTCTATGGATTACACAAAAAAAGCCACTCTATCTTGAGCGGCTTTTCCATTTTTTTGAGTAAAGTTTCTAATTTAAATCAAACCTTTTACTACTTCTATCATCTTTTGCGCCAATTGGTCGGCTTTTTCTTGCGTAGTACTCTCGGTATAGATTCTGATGATTGGCTCTGTGTTTGACTTTCTTAAATGCACCCACTCATCTGCAAAATCAATTTTCACACCATCGATGGTGTTTACCTCTTCGTTTTCGTAGTGTTTTTCTACTTTTTTAAGTAAATCATCTACATTGATTTCTGGCGTAAGCTGAATTTTATTTTTACTCATAAAATAAGCAGGATATTCTGCACGCAATTCGCTCACCGTTTTTCCTTTTTTAGCCAAATGAGTTAAGAATAGGGCAACGCCCACCAAGGCATCTCTACCATAGTGCAAATCTGGGAAAATCACGCCACCGTTTCCTTCACCACCGATTTTCGCCCCTTTTTCTTTCATTAATTCTACTACATTCACCTCTCCTACAGCCGAAGGGAAATATTCTTGACCGTGTTTTTTAGCCACATCTCTCAACGCTCTTGAAGATGAAAGGTTTGAGACCGCTACAGATTTTTCGTTTTCCAAAACATAATCCGCTACCGAAACCAAAGTGTATTCCTCACCGAACATTTCACCTTTTTCAGTAATTAAGGCTAAACGGTCTACATCTGGATCTACAACGATTCCTAAATCTGCGTTTTTCTCTTTCACAAGTGCCATAACATCTGTCAAATGTTCTTTTAACGGCTCTGGATTGTGTGGAAAATGTCCGTTTGGCTCACAGTATAATTTAGTGTATTGCACTCCAAGAGCATCTAGCAATTGCGGAATTGCCAAACCTCCAGTTGAGTTCACAGCATCTATCACCACATTGAAATCTGCATTTTTGATGGCATCTACATCTACTAATTTATGTTTTAAAATCTTATCTATATGGATTTTAATCGCATCTTCGTTTACAGAATATTGCCCAAGCTCATCTACCTCAACATAATCAAATTTTTCCTCTTCGGCGATTTGCAGGATTTGCTCTCCGTCTTTACCCGAAACGAATTCTCCTTTTTCGTTTAAAAGCTTGAGGGCATTCCATTGTTTGGGGTTGTGGCTCGCGGTAAGGATAATTCCACCATCAGCTTTAAGCTCTGGCACCATAATCTCGATGGTAGGCGTAGTACTAAGTCCGCAATCGATGACATCGATTCCCACGCCTTGCAAACTCGCAGTAACTAATTTATTGACCATTTCGCCAGAAATTCTAGCATCACGACCTATGACTACTGTAGTTTTTGCATTTCCTTTTTTGTTTTTGAGCCAAGTACCGTATGCCGAAGCGAATTTTACTGCATCTAGTGGCGTAAGATTCTCACCTACAGCACCTCCGATGGTACCTCTGATTCCTGAAATAGATTTAATTAAAGCCATAATACTTGTTGTTATTTATACATTTTAAGGCATAAAGTTAGTCATTTTCCACGAAACAATCTTTAATTTTTTATAGATTTTCTTATTAAAATGTTTTTTGGCACTTTCCTTGCAATAATTAACACATCAACTTTTAAATTTTAAAAATTATGGGATTTATTTCATGGATTATTTTTGGATTAATCGCAGGAGCAATTGCTAAAGCTATTCACCCTGGCAAAGACCCAGGAGGCTGGATTGTAACCATAATCATTGGTATTATCGGTTCTTCTGTGGGAGGATGGTTAGGTTCTGTTTTGTTCGGAATCGACAATCCTGGTGATTTTAGCATTAAAAGTTTCGCAATTGCGATTGTAGGTGCTTTAATCTGTTTATTCATTTACAGAAAAGTCACTTCTAAATCTTAATTCACTCCTAGAACGAATTAAAAATCAAGGCTTCTAAATATTTTAGAAGCCTTTTTTATTATTTTATTTTTTAGCCTTAATCATTCTCCAATTGCCAGAAATATCCTTTTTAGCTTTTACTTTTTGAAATTTTTTCTCAAAAATGGCTTGAGTTTTTGCTTTAAAATCTTGATGGATTTCTACAAATATCCTAGCATCTGGGTTAGCATTTTCCAAGGCATAATCACTTATTGCTTTATAGAACATCAAAGGTTTTTCGTCGGGAACGAAAAGCGCTTGATTCGGTTCAAACTTCACCACTCTTACATCCATTTCTTCTTTTTCTTTTTCTGGAATATAGGGTGGATTACTCACTATCAAATCCCATTTTGGCAATTCTTTATCGGCTGAAAGTTTAAAAACATCTCTCACCAAAAAATTCACATTAACTAAATTGATATTAGCATTTTTTTGAGCCACTTCTATCGCCTCTTTGCTTATATCGACACCATACACATTGGCGTTGGGCAAATATTTTTTAAGCGAAATGGCAATTGCACCGCTCCCTGTCCCGATATCCAAAATATTTCCTGAAAAATCCTCAGGATATTTTTCAAGAATCCATTCCACTAATTCTTCTGTCTCTGGTCTCGGAATCAACACACTTTTGTTTACAAAAAAAGGAATTTTCATAAATTGGGTTTTCCCTATCACATACTGGTAAGGCTCTCCCTGTTTTAACCTCGCCAGAGAGATATCAAAAAGCATTTGGCTATGCACCAACTCTGGCCAGCTCTCATCTAGCCCTGCGCGAATGATACTTTTATTTTTCTTTAAATATAGTTCGGCAAGCTCATAAAAAATCACATCAATCTCTTGAGGAGTGTATAAATCTTTTAATGCTTGCTCATATCTTTCTTTAAAACTACGAATTGTCATTTATAAATGATTTTTTATTTATTAAATCTCTCAATAATTTGCAAAGCTAGTGCCAAAGCCTTTGTTCCGTCTTCTAATGTTACAGGAATCGGCTCGTTGTATATAATGGCTTTTGCAAAACTTTCTAATTCGTCCAAAATTGCATTATTGGCGGTAATTACTGGGTATTCAAACCAAATTTTCTTTTGTTGTTTTTCGGCATTTTCAAGCACCATTGCAAATTCATCAGCATCGTTTCCAGACAAATCTTCCATACGAATGATTTCTGATTTCTTCTCTAAAAAATCCACCGAAATGTAGGCATCTTTCTGGAAAATTCGCATTTTTCGCATATTTTTCATCGAAATTCGGCTAGTGGTAATATTGGCAACACAGCCGTTTTCAAAAGCTAAACGAACATTGGCAATATCTGGCGTTTCGCTAATGACAGAAACACCGCTGCTGTGAATTTCCTTTACCTCCGATTTCACTATAGAAAGAATTACATCTAAATCGTGAATCATTAAATCTAGCACCACAGGCACATCCGTCCCTCTTGGATTGAACTCCGCCAAGCGATGCGCTTCTATAAATAAAGGTGTGCTCAAGCTACTTTGCACTGCTGTGAACGCAGGATTGAATCGCTCCACATGCCCTACTTGCCCTTTCACATTCTGTTTTTTAGCCAATTCTATGATTTCTCTCGCTTCTTCTTCGGTCTTAGCGATGGGCTTTTCCAAGAAGACATGTTTTCCTTTGCTTATGGCTTTTTTTGCCACTTCGTAATGCGACAAGGTAGGCGTCACAATATCTAAAACCTCCACAGCATCGAGCAATTCATCTAAATCCGAAAAGTATTTATACCCAAATTTAGAGGCAACTTCTTCGCCATTATTTTCATCGGTATCATAAAAGCCCACAAGCTCATAAAGCGATGATTGTTGTAATAGTTTTAAATGTATTTTGCCTAAATGTCCAGCACCGGCAACACCTACTTTTAGCATAATAATTTTTTATTTTAATTGAGTGGATAAAATTAAATATAATTCGGTATATTTTTTAATTTTTCGGTGATTTTTTTCATTTTTGCAAAAAAATAGGGAGATTGGAAGAGACTTTTAAACACAAGGGACTGAGAAAAAAATTGATTGATTTACTGAGAGCCAAAGGGATAAATGATGAATCGGTGCTCGATGCGATGAATAAAATACCTAGACACTTGTTTATAGATTCTGCTTTTGAGGCGCATGCTTACGAAGATAAGGCGTTTCCTATCGCTGCGGGACAAACGATTTCTCACCCTTTCACGGTGGCTTTTCAATCATCGTTACTACAAATTCAGACAGGCGACAAGATTTTGGAAGTAGGCACTGGGAGCGGATACCAAACTTCGGTTTTAGTAGCCATGGGAGCCGAAGTCTATACCATTGAAAGACAGAAAACTTTGGTCGATTTTTCAAGAAATATTTTAAGCAAAATAGGTTTTAGTCCTAAATATCAAACCTTTGGAGACGGATATAGAGGCATGCCTACTTTTGCTCCGTTTGATAAAATCATCGTAACAGCGGGAGCTCCTTTTTTACCTAAAAAATTACTTAGGCAATTAAAGATTGGAGGCTTAGCGGTGATTCCTATCGGAGACAAACAGCAGAAAATGTACACTTTCTTGCGCGTGTCCGACAAGAAATTTGAACAAATGAGTTTTGGGGATTATCGATTTGTTCCTATGTTAGAAAAAAAGGATATAGCCGATTAAAGCTATATCCTTTCATTTTTTTAATTAAGCTCTGATGACTTTTACCTGCCCATCGATTCCTAGTTTTATGATTGAAGAACTCGTGAATTTAGGCACAAAATCTTTGGCTTCGGGCAAAATGTAATCTACTTTTTCTAAAATTTCGGGATTGATTTGTGAAAAGGTTTCAGGTGCTACTTCACCCGAAATATTTACCGATGTTGAAATCAATGGCTCTCGCACCTTGCCTATGATTCTCTGCAAAACGGGGTCTTTGACCATACGAATTGCCACACTCCCATCGGGGGCTAAAACATATTTTGGCAAAGATAAAATCTTGTTGTAAACAATGCTCACGGGCTTTTCACTCAAATCCATTAAATCCCAAGCCAGTTCTGGCACTTCTACCACTTGTTGCAATCTGGCAGGATTATCCACCAAAAGGATAAAACTTTTGTTTTTAGGTCTTTGTTTAATCTCAAAAATTTTATCAATTGCTGCTTGGTTCGAAACCAAACAGCTCAGCCCAAAAGTAGTATCGGTGTGGGTTAAAATCACGCCTCCTTCTTGCAAAATCTCGGCAACTTTAGCTATATCTGTAGGCATTTTTCTGAATTTATACCGCTACACTATTATCTCTCAAAGCGTCATTGAGCGATGTCTTTTTGTCGGTAGATTCTTTTCTTTGCCCAATGATTAAAGCGCAAGGTACTTGATATTCTCCCGCAGCAAATTTTTTAGGCATCATTCCTGGAATCACCACAGAACGCGGTGGCACATAGCCTCTCACTTCTTTTGGCTCGGCACCTGTAACATCTATAATTTTGGTAGATGAAGTAAGCGTTACACCTGCCCCAATCACGGCTTCGGTACCGATGCGCACTCCTTCTACGATGATACATCTTGACCCGATGAATGCATTATCTTCCACAATCACGGGTGCAGCTTGCAATGGTTCAAGCACACCACCAATTCCTACTCCACCACTCAAGTGAACATTTTTACCAATTTGCGCACAGCTTCCTACAGTCGCCCAAGTATCGACCATGGTTCCTGTTTGTACATGCGCCCCGATGTTTACATACGATGGCATCATCACAACACCGCTTTCTAAAAACGAACCATGTCGAGCAATTGCATGCGGCACTACACGCACGCCTTTTTTGGCATAATCTCTTTTTAAAGGAATTTTATCGTGAAACTCAAACGGCCCCACTTCGATGGTTTCCATTTGCTGAATTGGGAAATAAAGCACAACGCCTTTTTTCACCCATTCGTTTACTTTCCATTCGTCGCCATTTGGCTCTGCCACACGCACGCGTCCAGCGTCTAATTCATCGATAAGATGTCTAATGGCTTGTTGCGTTTCTTTTTCCTTCAATAATTCACGCTCTTCCCAAGCTTTTTCTATGATGTTCTGTAAATCGGTCATATTTTCAATTTTATTTTAAGCTACAAATATAATTAGTTTTTGATTAAATCGTCTTTATTTATAAATCTTGTTTACAATTAAAGCAATCGCCCCGTCTCCCGTAACATTGCACGCCGTACCAAAGCTATCCATGGCGATGTAAAGGGCAATCATCAAGGCTACAGCTTCTTGGTTGAAGCCCATCATACTTTGCAAAATCCCCACAGCTGCCATGATGGCTCCTCCAGGCACGCCAGGGGCTGCAATCATCACAACTCCGAGCATAAAAATAAAACTTGCAAACATTTCAAAATTAAAGGGCATACCCTGCATTAGCATAAGTGCCATGGTACAAGCCACGATTTTCATCGTGCTACCTGCCAAATGTATGGTTGCGCAAAGTGGTACCGTAAAACCTGCGACATCTTCGTCTACGCCATTGAGTTGCACTTGCTTGAGCGTCACAGGAATTGTGGCGGCAGAAGATTGAGTCCCCAAAGCGGTAAAATAAGCTGGCAGCATAACCCCCAATGCTTTGAGTGGATTTTTCTTGGCGACTAGCCCCGCTATTATATATTGAATTAAAAGCAAACCGATGTGCATTACGAAAATCACACCTATGATCTTTAAAAACACCGATAAAACCAAGGCTACTTTTCCACTGAAAGCCATTTGAGAAAATATGCCTAAAATGAATATTGGCAACAAAGGAATGATTACTTTTTCTATGACTTTGACGATGATTTCTTGAAAATCTTTAAACACATTTCCCAAAGCTGATTCTCTCTTAAATGATAATCCTAAACCAATCATAAATGCCATGACCAATGCCGACATGATATTGAGCACTGGTGGAATTTGAATAGAAAAAAATGGAAGAGCTTCCCTAATTTGATGTTCAACATTTGGCGTATAGTCTTGTGCGGAAATTAATTGTGGAAAAATGGCATTGCTCACAAAATAAGTCATAAATCCAGAAAAAAAAGTCGATGCATAGGCAATCAGAACAGTAATGATTAAAAGCTTGCCTGCGTTTTTACCCAAATCCGAAATCGCAGGAGCCACTAACCCTAAAATGATTAAAGGAATGGAAAATGTCAAAAATTCGTTGAAAAGCGCGTTGAATGTTGCAAAAACTCGGTTAAGCCATTCAGGAAAAAATAAGCCTGAGATGATTCCCAAAACAATCCCTAAAAAGACTTTAAATAGTAGATTTGAAAATATTTTACGAATCATATTTTTAAGCATTTTTTAATTTAACTAGTTGTTTTGCTTTAATTTTTAAAACAATAATGACAAAAGTACTAAAAAATTACTTTTTTATAATATTTAAATGACTTACTTTTGCACCCAAACCTACGCTTATAGTATGACGGATTTATTAACCTTTTCATTTGGAGCCTTTGTGAGTATCTCCACCTTGACCAACCCAATTACGAATGTGCCTATTTTTCTTGGACTATTGGGTGACGAAGACGACGAAACACGCAAAAGAATTGCTAAAAAAGCCTGCTTAATTGCTTTTTTCATTTTATCGTCTTTTGTACTTTTAGGAACATATATTTTTAGCATTTTTGACATCACAGTACCTTCCTTTAAAATCACTGGGGGGCTTCTTGTATTTTATGTAGGTTTTGAAATGTTGCTTTCTAAGAAATCCACCATCCGCAGCTCGGGGATTGAAAAGCCTGATGATGATGTAGCAATTTCTCCTCTGGCAATCCCTTTTGTTGCGGGACCTGGTGCCATTGTAGCCTCTATGAACTCCGTCTCAAACGCCGATTTTTTCCGCGTTTTGATTGTGGTTTTAATCATTGCCTTAATTATGGCGTTGAATTATTACGCCTTTAATTTCAGCAGACTTATTATCAAAAGATTAGGAAAAAACATCATCAATGTTTTAGGCAAAATTATGGGGCTTATCATCGCCATTATTGGAACAGATATGTTTATTCAAGGAATTAAATTGTCGTTCCATTTAGAATAAGAACAAAAAAATAAACGCATAAAAAAACGCTGAAAATATAAATTTTCAGCATTTTTTTGTTTTTATTAAATTCATTATTTAATGTTATTCTTTTTTAGCCATTGGCGATATTTGGCTGCATTTTTTTGATGCTCTGCATAGCTATTGGTAAAATTATGATAGCCAGGACGGTCTGGATCGGCACAGAAAAAGATGTAATCGTGTTTTTCTGGTTTTAAAACCGCATCTATCGCCGTGGTGTTTGGCAAACAGATCGGTGCAGGGGGCAAACCATAATTCAAATATGTATTATAGGCAGAAAGCGTTTTTAGATGTTTTTGATAAACGCGCTGCACCTTTTGTGTGAAACCATGTTGCAATTTATAAGCATACACCGAAGTAGGATCGGCTTCTAATTTTCTTCCTTGCTTCAATCGGTTGAGATAAGCACCCGCCACACGAGCTTGCTCATCGGGTTTGGGCGACTCCATTTGCACGATAGAAGCTAGTGTATAGACTTCGAGCTCCGTCATTCCGGAATCTTTGAGTTGTTGCTTTCTTTTGGCGTTCCAGAATTTGTCGTGTTCCTTCAACATACGATCTACAAAATCTTTGCCCGATGTAATCCAAAAGAAATTATAAGTATCTGGAATAAAATAGATTTTGGCAGTTTCCATGTCTAAGCCATTTTCCTTCACACGCGGATTGTTTAAAATTGCCTCTACAATACTTGCAGAATCCGCCGTAATGTTTTTGGACGCATCTCTTGCCAAATGAAAAATCGTAGGCGAGTTAGGAATACGAATCTTTACCTCGGATTGTTTTCCGCTTTTTAAAACATTCACCAACTCTTCGTTGGACATTTCGGGCTTTAATTCATATTTTCCCGATTTTACATTTTTATCATAATCCTGCGTGCGCGCATAGGCATCAAACTGATTGATATTTTCTAGATGCGGCGCCAAAGAATCGAGCACGCTTTGGTAGGTTGCATTTTCTGGTATATATAGAAAGGCTTTTTCCTTAACCAAAGGTTTGGATTTATAAAAATATCCACAACTTTGAAACAAAAGAAAGGAAAACAAAAACCCTAAAAAATATGTTTTTTTCATCATTTTTTTAATCATTAAATAGTAATCTCTCCTTGAAACGCTTGCTTGGCAGGTCCCGTTAAAAATACTTTTACAAATTGCTTGTCTGAGGGTTCAAATTCCACAAAAAGAGTTCCGCCAAGGGTTTCAATCTCGATTTTCTTTTGGTCGGTTTTATCATTGGCAAAATAAGCAATTGCCGAAGCTGTAACGCCCGTTCCGCAAGAATAAGTTTCGTCCTCCACCCCACGCTCGTAAGTTCGCACTTTTAGTTTTTTAGGCGAAAGGATTTCTACAAAATTCACATTCGCTCCTTCGGGGTACAATTCCGAATATCGAATTTTGGCACCTGCATTTTTCACATCTATTTCATCTGCATTATTTACAAATTCCACATGGTGTGGCGAACCTGTGTTTAAAAATGTATATTCTGGCTGAATTTTGACAGCCTCTACATCAATCATTTGCAAACGAATATTTTCCCCGATAAACTCCGCAGAATGCTTGCCGTCGATGGCGTTAAATTCCACCAAATTCCCATTTACTAGACCTAAATCTTTCATAAACTGCGCAAAACACCTGCCACCGTTACCGCACATGGTGCTCTCGTTCCCGTCTGAATTGAAATAGCGCATTTGGTACATATTGTCTTTTTCGAACAAAGTAATCAAGCCATCTGCCCCCACTCCCATACGGCGTGTGCATAGACTTTCAATCGTTTTTTGGTCATAATTAAAGATAGCCTCTCGGTCATCGATCATCACAAAATCATTGCCCGCTCCTTGATACTTATAAAAGTGTATTTTCATGTGGCTAAGATAAATATTTAGTGCTTTATGCCTTTTATTTTTTAATTGATTTAACACATTCTCTGCAAAAATGATAATTTTAAAAGTATTTTGATTAGAGATAATCTACAAATACTACATGTAAATTTAAACTATTTTAACCCAAGTTAAAGATTGTTAAACATTTAGTTTCAGTGAAGTTTATGGTACCAAATTTGATTTTAACATCTTACGAACAAATAAAACTTTTATACAATGAAAAATATACTAACCTATGCCTTGGTAGGAGTCGTGAGTGCTGGTACTACCTACGGATTGATTGAGTACTCACAAAACAACAACTTCATCTCAAATCAAAATATTACAACCTCTGCAAATGGTTCTGACAATAATAATGGGCAATTTGCAACTTATAGCTACACTTCTGGCGGAACGGTGATGCCAGATTTCACAAAGGCAGCCAACGAATCGGTGAATGCCGTGGTGAGTATCACCAACTTGCAAGATGCTAGCCAGCGTTCTAGCCAGCAAGGAATAAATCCTTTTGATTTGTTTAATGATCCTTTCTTTGATCAATTCTTTGGCCCGAGAAATAAAAATCAAAGACAACCACAAAGACAAAATCAATCAGACAATGATCCAATTCCAGTAGGTGCTGGTTCTGGTGTAATTATTTCGTCTGATGGGTACATCGTAACCAATAACCATGTGGTGAAGGATGCTGCAAAATTGGAAGTAACTTTGAACAACAAACAATCTTATGTTGCTAAATTAATCGGAACAGATCCAAACACAGATTTGGCTTTATTAAAAATTGATGAAGATAATCTTCCTTTCTTATCTTTCTTTAACTCAGACGATTTACAAGTAGGAGAATGGGTACTTGCTGTAGGAAACCCGTTTGGTCTCACCTCTACCGTAACTGCAGGTATCGTGAGTGCAAAAGGGCGTGGAATTGGGATTTTAAGCAAAAATAGCGACCACCCTATTGAATCATTTATCCAAACAGATGCGGTGATTAACCGAGGAAACTCAGGTGGAGCACTTATCAACACCAATGGCCATTTGGTAGGAATCAACACAGCGATTTTCTCGGAAACTGGTTCATATGCAGGATACGGATTTGCTATTCCATCGAACTTGGTAAAAAAAGTAATCAACGATATTAAAAACTATGGAATGGTTCAGCGTGGATATGTAGGAATCCAAGGATTTGACCTTTCAGATGAAATGCGTGTAAAAGCTTATAACAAAGATAAAGGTACTAAATTAAGATCTGGAAGAGGTATCTATATAACCGATGTTACACCAGAAGGAGGTGCACAGCAAGCAGGAATCAAAACAGGCGATATCATCATGAAAATAGATGGGCAACCAATCAACACTTTCTCTACTCTATCTTTTGCCGTAGGTAGAAAAAGCCCAGGCGATAAAGTGCGTGTAGAAATATTGAGAGATGGTAGCTATAAAACTTTTGATGTTGTTTTAAAAGATTTGAAAGGAAACGCAAAAATCCGTTCAAAACAAGATTTGAGCGTAGCTGAAAAATTAGGCGCAAGTTTTAAACCATTGACCGATAAACAAAAAATACAATATGGCATCAATAGCGGGGTGCTGGTAGAAAGCCTTCAGCCAAATAGCCAATTTGCCAAAATCGGAATCAATGAGGGATACATTATCCTAAAAATCAATGGAAAAGAAGTAAACAGCGAAAAAGACATCAACAAAATTTTGAAAAATTTCAAAGGAAATGTTTCTGTGAATTTCGTAGACCGATACGGAAGAATTTATACACAAGGTTTTTCAATGTAATCTTGATTTAGTAATTTTTAAAGTTAAAAAGGAAAGGCACTCAATTCAGTATTGAGTGCTTTTTTTGTATTAATTCAGAAAATCAACATAGTACGAAATATAAAAAATTTTATATTTGCACACATATATTATTAAAAACAACCTCGATTTTCGGGAGAATTTAGCTATGAAAAAAATATATTTTTTAGGTATTTTTTGCATGATTTCATCTTGGCTTTCCGCCCAAGCGCAATATCAAAGTATAACGCCTTATACAATCTTTAATATAGGCTATACTTACCAAAATGCCAGTTTTTTAAATGCTGGGGTGGATGAATATTTAGTGATGCGTAACAATCACATCATCGACCTTGGGGCAAGTGTGGATATGGGTATTTTGAGTAGAAAATTCACAGCGATCCCAAAAATTGGCGTGGGCTACTTATTTAATGCCAAAAATAGCGTGGTAGACCCGTATTCCAGCAACTTTAATTCGGCTTTTTATGTATTGCGAGCGAATGTAACCCCTTGGAGCATAGAGCCTGAGGCAGGAATCACGATTCTGAGCCTTTTGGAGCTTACAGCGGGTTATGGTTTTGAGTTTCGTGAGCATAAAGAGGCTTCGCTAAATGGGTTAAAAATTGGGGTTAATGTAAAATTACCATTGTTGCTATTTTGTCATGATTAAAAAATTTCAAGTATCATTTTAGCTAAAAAAACTGCTTATAATGGACATTTAAAACAAGAAATATGTCATATTAAGCATTTTAACGCAAATTAAAATTGTGAACAAACTTAACAAATGTTATATTTGCGAGTTATTAAAAGAAAAATAAAAAGTAATTTAAAGAATAATGCAAGGAAAAGGATTAGTTATCTCGTTTGCGATTGCCCTAGCGGTGCTAAGTGTGTATTACCTAAGTTTTACTTGGTACACCAGAAGCATTGAAGAAAAAGCAAACCGAGAAGTGGTTTACAAAATGGATTCGATTGAAAAGAAAAATCCGAATCTAACAGTTGCTGAACAAGAATCTTACGAAAATGAATTTAATCGTAAGGCACTGGATCAGTTGAGCAAGGATACCTTAAATTTAGGTTTCGTAAAATATACTTACGAAACAGCCAAAGACAAAGAAATCGCTTTGGGTCTGGATTTGAAAGGTGGTATGAACGTAATTTTGCAAGTTTCGGTAAAAGATTTATTAGAAGACTTGTCTGATCACTCTACCAATCCACAATTTAAGGAAGTGCTTGAAAAAACTGATGTAGCACAAAGAAGCAGCAACAGAGATTATTTAGATGATTTCTTCATTCAATACAATGATTTGAAGAAAACAAACGCTTCACTTCGTTTGGCATCTCCTGAATGGTTTGGTACTCGTAAAAACAGCGACAGAATCGGTATCAACACTACAGATGCAGAAGCTGAAAAAATAATCAGAGAATATGTAGAAGCTAAAGTAAGCACCGCTTATCAAGTAATCCGTGCGCGTATCGACCAGTTTGGTGTTACTCAGCCAGTGGTTCAGCAAGTAGGTGAAAAAGGTAGTGGTAGAATTTTGGTTGAATTACCAGGTATCAAAGACACCGACCGTGTGAAAAAATTATTGCAATCTACTGCAAAATTGGAGTTTTGGGAAGCAGTTCGTTTAGACGAAAACATCCACAACTACTTTGTGAGTTTAAGTCAAAAATTAGAAGCGGCTCAAATCGAAAATGGTAAAGATTCTCTGCAATCAGTTAGAAATTCATTAATTTCTAAAATGGCTCCAGCCGGTGAAAGCAACTCAATTTATTATGTAAAAGTACAAGATACAGCAGCTGTAAATAAGGCACTTAAAAACCCTATAGCTAAAACTCTATTGCCAGCCAGCATGAGATATTTCAGATTCTTATGGGGTAACAAAGCAACCGAAACTGCTGCAAAAGAATACATTTTGCCATTGTATGCCATCCGTGGAAATGCTAAAAACTTACCATTGCTTGATGGTGGTGTAGTTACAGAAGCAAGAGCGGAAAGACAAACTCAAACTTTTGCAAACAATGTGGCTGTTTCTATGCAAATGAACTCAAAAGGTTCGCAAGAATGGTTCGAAATTACTAAAAAATTCAAAGGGCAACCTATTGCTGTAGTATTGGATGATTTAGTATATACTGCTCCAAATATTAACGAACCTATTTCGGGTGGCCGCTCTCAAATAACAGGACACTTTACCATGAACGAGGCTAAAGATTTAGCGAGTGTCTTGGCAGCAGGTTCACTTCCAGCTTCGGCTAAAATTATTCAAGTAGATGTTGTAGGACCTTCGTTAGGTAAAGAATCAATCCACAATGGTTTGGTATCGTTTGCGATTGCCTTGTTGGTAGTATTCATTTATATGATATTCTTCTACAATGGCGCAGGATTTATTTCAGTAATTGGACTGTTGGCAAACATCCTATTCTTGATGGGTATTTTGGTGTCGTTTGGAGCGGTACTTACCTTACCAGGTATCGCAGGTATCGTGCTTACAATGGGTATGGCTGTGGATGCCAATGTAATTATCTATGAAAGGGTAAAAGAAGAACTAAGCAAAGGTAAAGGACTAAAACAAGCATTAGGAGATGCTTATACATGGAAAGGAGCATACTCAGCGATTATCGATGCGAACTTAACTACATTGATTACTGCTATCGTGTTGTTCTTCTTCGGTGACGGACCAATCAAAGGTTTTGCCGTAACCTTAATCATCGGGGTATTTACTACTTTATTTACATCAGTATTATTGTGTAAATATTTCATCTACAGAAGAGTGGACAACGGAAAATCAATTACATTTGGTAACAAGATGACAATCAACTTCTTGAAAAATGTAAACATTGATTTCTTCAAATTTAAAAAAGGAGCATTCATTCTATCTTCTGTTCTAATTATAGCAAGTATTGTTTCTCTTGCCACGAGAGGCTTAAACCTAGGAATTGAGTTCCAAAATGGTAGAGAATACAAAGTACGATTCGACAAGCAAGTAAAAGCAAACGAAATTGCAGCAGATTTAGCAAAAGTATTTGTAGATGAAAATGGCACTAAATATTCTCCGAATGTTGTAACCATTGGAAACGCAAACCAAGTAAAAGTTACTACTAAATATAAAAGTAACGACGACAGCCAAGCAGTGGATGTTGAAGTAGAGAAAAAATTATATGAAGGATTGAAACAGCACTTCCCTAACCTATCATTTGACCGATTTGTGAATGTGGGCGCAGGAAAAGGCGGTGCTTTGGGTATTGTGGAATATAGAAAAGTAGGTCCGTCCATTGCAGACGACATCACTTACAACTCATTCTACTCAGTAGCCATTGCATTGAGTTTAGTATTCCTTTATTTATTGCTTACATTCCGCAAATGGCAATTTAGTGCAGGTGCCGTATTAGCTACCTTGCACGACACCATTATCGTATTAGGTTTATTCTCAATTTTCTATGGAATTTTACCATTTTCATTAGAAGTAGATGTTGCTTTCATTGCAGCAATCCTTACCGTGATTGGTTACTCACTGAACGATACTGTAATCGTATTTGACAGGGTGAGAGAATTCATGGGAGATTTCAAGAACATGCCTATCAAAGATGTAATCAACAAAGCGGTAAACACTACTTTGACTCGTACATTGAATACTTCACTTACAACATTGTTTGTAATTTTAGTAATCTTTATGTTCGGTGGAGAATCTATCAGAAGCTTTATGTTTGCACTACTCGTAGGCGTGGGTGTAGGTACTTACTCTTCTGTGTTCGTAGCAAGTTTCTTGCTTTACCAATTCTCAAACAAAAGAAAAGTAGAAAACAAAAAATAAGTTTAAATACTGAATATCAAAAAGCCACTCAATTGAGTGGCTTTTTTTATGCGAAGTGAGAAAATATAACATTAAAAATATATTCCTCTTAAAAAAATAATTCAACTAATTTTATTGAAATAAAAAACAGCTAAATTATGTAATTTAGCTGTTTTAATGTTTGTATTATTTCCTTTCTAGGTAAAATATATTACCCCTCATGAAAAGCTTCTTCTCTTAATTCAATTTTTTTATCAATTAAGCTACATTTTATTTCAAAACGAACAAGCTCATCTGTTTCTTCGGTGAAATCTTCCACTTCTCCAGTCCATACAAGATGCAATTTGCCACTTTTACTAGTGCTGAACTTCAACTCATTATTATTTATCTCAAAATCGTCTTCGTTCACGCTTAGATTGGTGTAGAAAACTTCTTCCATTTCGCCCTCTTCGTCTTCCACCTCCACGGTGCTTTCTGGAATTTCGTAGGTTTTACCAGGGAGTTTCTTTTTGTTTTCCACATCAATCGGAAAATCATCTACACTGAAAACTACTTTTGGAAATTCATTTTGTAAGGAATCTTCGGCTAAGTGGTCAAGGCTTTCGGTAGATTCAATTTCGAGAACTAAACAATTTTTCTTTTTTAAATAAACCACTTTACAAAATGACTTGTCTACATGGTAAACAAATGTTTCTTCTGGGTGGAAGAATTTAATGGTACCGCTCATCTTTCTTTTCTATAACTTTTTATTGTTTCAAGTTGCGAATATATACAAATTGAATTAATTATCTCAATTTTCCGGAACAAAATGTTAGTTTATTGTGAATAAAATCAGTATTTGGTATAGGAATCTCATTTCAAAATAAAAAAGAGAAACATATGTTTCTCTTTTTTTTACTATGCTATATTTCTTGATTTATATCAAAAGACTCTAAGTATTCTGCGACACGCTTCACAAACATGCCTCCGAGCGCACCATCTACCACTCGGTGATCATATGAGTGTGAAAGGTACATTTTATGTCTTATTCCAATCACATCACCCTCTGGCGTTTCAATCACAGCAGGTTTCTTTTGAATACTACCAATTGCCATGATTGCTACTTGTGGCTGGTTGATGATTGGCGTCCCCATCAAATTGCCAAAGCTACCTATGTTCGATACGGTGTAAGTACCCCCCTGTATTTCGTCAGGTTTAAGCTGATTATTTTTGGCTCTATACCCCAAATCATTGATTTTTTTAGCTAAACCAATTAAATTCAATTGATCTGCATTTTTAATCACAGGAACGATCAAGTTGCCATCTGGTCGTGCAGCCGCAATTCCAATATTTATATTGGCTTTTTTGATGATTTTATCGCCATCCACAGAAACATTAATCATTGGAAAATCTTTTATCGCTTTCACAATTGCCTCTACAATAATCGGCATAAATGTGATTTTTTCTCCTTCTCGTTTTTGGAAAGCATTTTTCACACGATTTCTCCATTGCACAATGCGTGTCATATCGGCCTCTACAAATGAGGAAACATGGGGAGAAATTTGTTTACTGTCGAGCATGTGCTGAGCGATGATTTTACGCATACGATCCATTTCTATGATTTCATCATGAGCTCCGATGCTAATTGATTTAAGCACTGGACTTGAAACCGATTGTGATGTTGCTACAATAGGCGTAGGCGCACCAGTCGTTTTTTGGTCTTTTTGTTTCAAATAATGGAGCATATCATCTTTGGTCACTCTACCATTTTGCCCAGAGCCTTTTATATTATTTAATTCTTCGGCAGAAATTCCTTCCTTTGCAGCTATTGAGCGCACAAGTGGCGATAGAAATTTATCGGTTTCGCCTAAATCTATAGTTGTAGTAGTTTTTACTACATTTAAAACTTTTTCAGCCTCTTTTGCGGCTTGGGCTACTTCTGGGTCGGGCTTAGGCATTTCCTCATCGGATTTTGGCTTTGGCGTAGCTGATTCCGCCTCTTCGTCCTCGGTAGTAATGATTGCCATAGGCTCACCTACTTTAGCAACGCTATCGGTAGGAACTATGATTTCTTTTAAAACACCACTCACAGGAGACGGAACATCGGAATCCACTTTATCGGTGGCTACTTCCACAATTGATTCATCTTCTTCGATACTGTCTCCTACATTTTTAAGCCATGCCGTAACGGTAGCTTCCATGATGCCTTCTCCCATTGAGGGAAGTAAAAATTTATATTCTGCCATAATTTTCTGAGGTTGATTTGTACAAATATACTAAATTTTCGTATAAAAATTTAGCGCTAGAGAATTATTTTGATATAATGAAAAAGGCGAGAATATATTTTCCTCGCCTCAAAAATATTAGATGAAAAAACTATATATTATGCTTCTTTTAAAATTAAATTTATAGCTATTTTTACTTCGTTTGCTGTTTTGATTGAATTATAGAATGTTGGAGGTGTTACATTAAAATCCGTCATAAGCAAATCTTTTTCGGCTTGCACAGTGTAGAACCCTCTAGTTCTTTTAATAACGACGGGAAGCTCTATATTTTTAGTTACATTATTAATGGTGAGTTGCCCTTTTACAATACCACTTCTCAATTGATTGGCAGTGAAGGTGATGTTTGGATATTGATTTGTATTAAGTGCTTTATAGGCATTTGCATCCATTCCTTTACGATTGCTTTGTAAATCCTCTGCTTTCATTACAAATTTTACATTTTCAATGATATCGCCTTTAGCTACTCCAGAGAAATCTCCATGATAGGCATTCATTTGCCAATCGTGGATAGTTGATGTTCCATTGAGTTGAATCTGAATTCTTGAAGTTTTCAAGGCTTGGGCATTTAGCAAAGCTCCAAAGGCGATGAACATTAGGCTAAAAAGAACGGCTTTTAAGTTTGAATTTTTCATGATGTTTAAATTTATGATTTTACATTATTTTTATTTTGATACTCAAATTTACGACTAAAATTATTAAATCTTCATTTTTTTCACCTAAAAATTATCTGATTTTTATTAGTTTTTCATTTTTTAAAATTAGCAACTTAGTATGTTATTTTTTGAAAATTATTTTTACTAGAAAATTTCTATATAAAAATATGATTTTATAGGTTTTTCTCCCACAAAAATGACATATATTAAACAAATGTCTATTTTTTCTTTTTAATTTCGCCTTAAATTAAGAATTTATTTTCAATTAAACAAAAAAACGCAAGCCTTTTTTTAAAGACTTGCGTTTTTACAGCAGACGAGCTATTATATTTATCTGTAATTGCTATTGAATGTTTGCCCACCAAAATCCCATGTTAGACCAAATCTTAGTGTATTCTGCAATGCATTGTTTACATCGTTAGTAGGAATTAGGTAAGATAAATCTAATCCAAACGCGTTGAATTTAATCCCAGCACCTAAAGTTGCGTATTGTCTAGCTCCTTTTTCCATGCTTTCGTGGAAGTAACCTGTTCTAAATGCGAATGCATTATTGTAAACATATTCAGCACTCAACGCCCAAGTGATTTCTTTTAATTCTTCTGAGAATCCATCTGGTGCATCGCTTAGCGAACTGAATATTCCAGACACTACCCCTTTATTGGGTATTTTGTAGTAAGCGATTTTCTCTCCAGAGGCATCAGTGTACACTGCTTCGCTTGGGGTAGGAACCAAAAGTTTGTTGAATTCAGCGCCCAAAGTTATTTTGTTTACATCGTCAAGCATGAAATCGTAAGTAGTACCTAGTCTCAAGTTGGTAGGCAAGAAACTTTCTAGTTCTTCTGAATCAGAATAATCTAATTTAGGTCCAATATTGCTAATATTGAAACCAGCACGCAAGCGTCCATCAATATTACCTAGGCTCATAGGCTCTGATTGATAGTATCCCGCTACATCTACAGCAAAAGAGTTTGCTGCTTTTGTTGTAGCGTTTTGGTCGTTATTGTTCAAATCCGAACGAATGTAACGCCCTGCTACTGCCATACCAAAGTTATCGGTAAGTTTCAAACCATAAGAAACATCTAGCGAAAATTCGTTTGGTTTAGCACTTCCAGTAGATAAAATCTCACTTCCTACTTGCTCATTTAGCTTAACCTCTCCTATATTGAAATAGTAAATACTCACACCGAGCGCACTTCTTTCTTCTTCACCTAAATAAGTATAGAAAGACCCATTTAATAGGAAAACATCATCTGTGATTTTCCCCAAGTATGGAGTGTAAGAAACCCCTACTCCTGAATGATTATCATTAAAAACATATTTCGCAGGGTTCCAATATTGCGAAAAAGCATCTGGAGAGGTAGCTACCCCCATATCTCCTAATCCGCCCGCACGCGCATCAGGTGAAATTCTTAAAAACGGCGCACCAGTAAGCACTGGACGATTGTTTTCTTGTGCATTTGCGTTTAACGCCAAGAAAGCAGTTAAACCTAGAGCTAATAATTTTTTCATTATTAATATTTTATTTTTTACTAAATAATTGTATTTTAAAAGTTTAAAACTTTCAGATTGAACATGTAATCCAGGTGCAAATATACCATATTTAGCATTAATGCCAAATATTTAAAAAATATTACTACATCAATTGATATGTACACATATCAAAAAAACTCGGTTTTTACTTACAAATCCCCCTCTTATGACCAAACTATCTATGTGTTATAAATTACAATATTTTATTCCCGCCCCACTATTCGGCTAATTTCCAATTAATTTAAAATATCACTAAATCTATTTTTCTGTTTGCACGTGCTAAATTTCTTCCAAATTCTCATAAAAAAAATCCACCCATTTATATTTATTGGGTGGATTTCATTATTAATAAAAAAACAAAACTTTCTATTTTGACTCTAAAATCTTCAATGCATCTTGGTCATCATATTTCAAAATCTGTTGTTTCAGTAGTTCCTCCATATGTTTTTGCACTTTTGCATACGCTGGATCTCCATACACATTTCTCAACTCGTGTGGATCTTTTTGCAAATCAAACAATTCCCAATTATTAACTCTCTTATAATATCTGATAAGTTTGAATCTATCATTTCTCACCCCAAATTGTGGCGAAACTGCGTGTTCACCATTTTCGTAGTAGTGATAGTATAACTGGTCTTGTACTTTTGCCTTTGGATTTTCCAAAACAGGCACAAACGAAACCCCTTGCATATCAGACGGAACTTTTGCACCCGCCAATTGCAATAAAGTAGGTGCAATATCGATGTTGGACATAAAGGCGTTGGTTTCAGTTTTTGGCTGAATCAATTTTGGATATTTAATCAAAAATGGTGTTCTGAACGATTCTTCGTACATCCATCTTTTGTCGAACCAGCCATGTTCTCCCATATAGAAACCTTGGTCTGAGGTGTAAATCACGATGGTATTATCCGATAAATTATGTTTATCTAAATAATCTAATGTTCTACCGATGTTGCGGTCAAGCGAAACGGCTGTAGATAAATAATCGTTCATATAACGATTAAACTTCCATTCAGCAAAATTTCTACCTTGCGGCTTGTTTTTCTCAAATGCTTCACGGATTGGCCCATAATATTTTTCATAAGCAGCACGCTGCTCAGGAGTCATACGCGTAAAGTTTTTATCGGTAGTGTTTTCTGGTAACATTTTTAAATCGTAGCCCAAACGCATATCTTTCAAGATAGACATTTCTTGCATCGCAGCTGCAGGACGAGATTTATAGTCGTCGTAGAATGTTTTAGGAATTCTAAATTTTACGCCATCAAACGCTCCTAAATCTGGCAAATCGGGCATCCAAGTACGGTGCGTATTTTTATGACCAATGATTAAGCAAAACGGCTTATCTTTATCACGATTATCCAACCATTTTTCGGCTTCATCTTCTACCACATTGGCTACATAACCAGGTTCTTCTACTCTACCTTGCGCTGTGATAAATTCTGGATTAAAATAGTATCCTTGCCCCACCAATACTTTATAGAAATCAAATCCCTTTGGATCATGACCTAAGTGATATTTCCCAATCCAAGCAGTTTGATACCCTTCGTCTTGCAAAATATTTACAAATTGCTGTTGGCTACTATCGTAAGATGAATTTTCGTTGTCTTTGTAGCCATTTTTATTGCTTGTTTTCCCTGTAAGCAAGCAAGCACGGCTTGGTCCGCAAATTGAATTATTTACATAAGCGCGTTTGAAGAGCATTCCTTCATTGGCGATACGATCGATGTTCGGTGTCTGGATATATTTATCCTTGTGATTATAAGCACTAATGGTTTGGTACGCATGGTCATCAGACACAATGATCACGATGTTTGGTTTTTTACTTTGCGAGTAACTTATACTCAAAATGAAAAAGTAAAAAATAATTAAGTATTTCTTCATATGTTAGAATTTTGCCGTGCTAATTTAAGAATATTACGCCAAAAAAAGAGTGCAAATCAGCTAAAAACTAAAAAAAATCATATATTTAGCCTTTGAAAATAGATGATTGATATGAGCAGTAATTATAATCCATTAAACTTTGTATTAGTAAAACCCGCTGGCCCAGATTGTAACTTAGGCTGCACCTATTGTTTTTATCTTGAAAAAGCGGAACTCTATAAAAACACCAAAAAGCACCGTATGAGTGATGAAGTTTTGGAGGAGCTAATAAAGCAAGGCGTAGCACAATCCAATGATTACATCAACTTCACTTGGCAAGGCGGAGAGCCTACGCTAATGGGGCTTGATTTCTTTAAAAAGGTAATTAAATTCCAGCAAAAATATGCACGAAACAAATCCGTGGCCAATGCCTTGCAGACAAATGGCGTGTTGCTCAACGATGAGTGGGCAAAATTCCTAGGGCAATGGCGCTTCCTCGTGGGGCTCTCGCTTGATGGGCCAGAGCATATTCACGATAAATACCGCTTCACCGCAGGAGGAAAACCCTCGTGGGAAAAGGTGATGCGCGCACACGAATTGCTCAAAAAATACAATGTAGACACCAATGCAATGTGCTGCGTTACGGATTATTCCGCTGATTATCCAGAGGAATTATACAACTTTTATAAAAGCCTTGGGCTTACTTGGATGCAGTTTATCCCCGTGGTAGAAACCGACAAAGAAGACCCAACCAAGGCGGCAGATTTCTCGCTCACACCCGAAAAATATGGCAAATTCCTAAATAAAATTTTTGATTTATGGCTAGCTGATTTCGATCGTGGCGAACCAACTACGGTGATTAGAAACATAGAATCCGTATTCCACACTTATGTAGACATGCCTGCGCCTGAATGCACCCTGCTAGAACAGTGCGGCGTGTACCCCACCGTGGAGCACAACGGCGATGTGTATAGCTGCGACTTCTTTGTGGAAGATGAGTGGCGACTAGGCAACATTATGCAAAAAGACCGATTGGTGGATATGATTAATTCCGCGCAGCAAAAGAAATTTGGGCGAATGAAAAAAGACCTCCCTCCCAAATGCCACACCTGCGAATGGTATAAGCACTGCTACGGCGGCTGCACCAAAGATAGAATCAAAGATGCGCGTGATAATGGAAATCCACGATTTTGCCAATCTACCATTGATTACCTAAAACATATAGACCCTACAATGAAGCGATTGGCTAAGCAATGGAAACAAAATCAATTGGCTCAAAATCCAATTACTTACGATATTTACAACGCAGGATACGATTTTTAATACAATTTAAAAAGCCTTTAATTTTTCGATTAAAGGCTTTTTTTAGTTCCAAAAGCTAAACCTCACCAAACCAATGTGTTAAAATTTTGTTTTTCATTTTAAATATATTTAATTTTAAATCGTTATAGTCCTTAAAACTAAATAATTATGAAAACAAAAATCTTATTTTTCAGCCTTTTTATAGGCTTATTTGTCTTAACAACCGCTTGCAACAACGATGATGACCCTAAACCGCCCACCGAATTAATCGGTAAATGGAAATGTCTTGGCTTTGGTAATACCAATGGAGTGTTTAAAGTAATTGAACCCAATGAAGAGGATTGTGAAAAATGTTACACAATAGACTTCAAAGATAATTATGAATTCTTTGTAAAATCTTCATATAATAGCATGTCTGGAGTTTTCGTTGTTAAAAATTCATCTTTACAGCTCAAAAAAATAATTATGACAGATGTTTATGAAGAAGGAGACGGCACTCCATATACTGAAAGTTTAAAGAAAATATCACATTATAAAATTGAAAAAGGAAACTTACAACTTTTCTACTCAGACACAGAATATTTATTGTTTAAACCTTTGAAAAATTAATGTTATGAAAAATCCATTTAAATCGGTTTTTTACATTTTTTTATTAGTAGGAACCACAAGTATAGCACAAATCACAACTAATGAGGAGCCTTATAGTTTTACTCACAATAAAAAACTATATGAAAAAAGCAAAAACACTTATTCTGTAATAAATCTACAGATACCTGATTTAAAAAAAATCTATGAAGAAGATGCTAATAGCCAAAATAATTCAGGCTTTGAAAGGGTTGCTGTACCCATATCCGTAAACTTTAATTCTGAACATGATGGGGACTGGACAGAAACATCTGAAGGCGGAAAATTATGGACTATAACATTTCATGCTAAAAATGCCAAATCTATAGATTTTGTATTTGATAAATTTTGGTTACCTAAAGGAGGGAAATTTTTCGTTTACAACCCCCAAACAAAAGAAAAAATAGGGGCTATAACTGCCGACTTCTTAGAGGGGAATAGGAACGAGCCTAAAAGTTTTTCGACTGGAATTATTTTAGGTGATATAATGACTTTAGAGTATTTTCAACCAGAGGATATTAAGGAAAAACCTATAATTAGTATTAGTAAAATATATTATGGTTATAAAAAATTAAAATCCGCAGAAAAATTTGGAGATAGTGGAAATTGCAATGTTAACATCAATTGTGTTGAAGGTCAAAATTGGCAAAAAGAAAAAAATGCCGTTGCAAGAATATATATTAAATCTCCTAAAGAAGCTGGGTGGTGTTCTGGTGCCTTAATTAATAATTCAAAAGAAGATTCTTCCCCTCTCTTCTTAACAGCAGATCATTGTATTAATGATTATTTTGATGCTATTCGTAATAATGATTTATCCTCTTCCATTTTTTACTGGAATTACGAATTTCCTTCTTGTGAAAATGAAAATATTGAACCTCCTATTCTTTCCACCGCTGGAGCTATTGTAAAAGCAAATAACCCAGATACAGATTTTGCACTCTTAGAATTAAAACAAGACCCAAGAAATTTACCTAATGCTAAACTTTACT
The DNA here is from genome assembly GCF_022832975.1 of Ornithobacterium rhinotracheale. NCBI lineage: Bacteria > Pseudomonadati > Bacteroidota > Flavobacteriia > Flavobacteriales > Weeksellaceae > Ornithobacterium > Ornithobacterium rhinotracheale. The sequence continues at coordinate 1,891,490 of NZ_CP094846.1, forward strand.
ACCTAGGTTGGGATAGAACTGGTAATCACACCAAAGGAGGGGTGGGCATACATCATCCACGAGGAGATGTTAAAAAAATAAGCATTGACAATGATGATTTAAAAACTAACAAGCAAACAATTCATTGGACTGATGGAGGAATATCTCTACCAGAAACTCATTGGGTGTCTACAATTGATATTGGAACATCAGAAGGAGGTTCTTCAGGTTCCCCTCTTTTGAACTTCAATCATAATATAATAGGACAACTTCACGGGGGCGATTCTAGATGTGCTCCAGTAACAAAATACTATGGACGATTTGACATTTCATGGAATGGAAACAACAATCCAGACAGCCGAAGAAAATTACAGCCATGGCTAGATCCTATTAATTCAGGGAAATTAACTTTAGAAGGGAAAGGCGTTATTCCTAATTATGAAATAGAAGGTAATTATTATCTATGCTCTACCTCACAATATATAGTAAAGAATTTAGCAAAAGAACAAACTGTAAATTGGAGTTTAAATCATAGCAATGTAACTATCAGTGTTAAAGACAATATAGCTACACTTAGTCCTAAATCTTATAAATTCAACAATTCTTTCAACTTAACTGCAAAAGTTAGTGACAAAGGAGGAAAACTCATAAAAACTTTACAAAAAGAAATAAGCCTAGGAGGAGAGATTCCTGATTTTGAACTATCCAGAATTGATAATTACGACATGTTCAATCCGAGTTTAAATGATTCAAAAGAAATAATTTTATTTGCATCCCCTCTATCTTCTTATTCCTCTGGAAATTTTAATTTCACTACAGATTACTTCTGGACTCTAAGAGAGAGCGAAGGAGCTTGGAGCGAGGAAAAAAGATATTATAATCAAAGTTTTATCGACATACAACCTGTATTCAACATCCCCTCTTATTCTTCAGGAGAATATATCGTCGATTTAGCAATAAACAATGCTTGTAAGCGAATGGCTAGAGTATTTCATTTTAATTTAAGCTTAAATAATAATCCTTATAGAATGTATCCTATTCCTGCTAGTGGATATCTTAATTTTGAACTTAGAAACAATCCTACAAATAAGACTTTCCGAACTGCTTTAAGTTTTAATCGTCAAAACTTAGACAATAAATATACAATCATTTTGTATAATAGCTCTGGAAAGGTAGTAAAAAGATTTACTAGTAATGAAATTAAAAGCAAATTCTCTCTTGCAGGACTACAATCAGGATTCTATGTCGCACACATTATTATTAATGGAAGAACATACAAAGAAAATTTGATTATAAAATAAAATTTTAGATACAAAAAATAGTTAAAAATTAGGTTTAAGAGTTGCAACTCGCTAAATTTGCACCGCAAAATAAAATTAAAGATTGGAGGATAAATTTGACGGGTTGCAACCTCATTAAAAAATGCTAATACGGATTTTTTCTATATTCACAGCTTCCCATTTTATTTATTGCTCCGGTGTAACAAAAAAAATTAAATTATGTCTTATTTTTTTACATCAGAGTCGGTGTCTGAAGGGCACCCAGATAAAGTAGCAGATCAAATTTCTGACGCTATTTTAGATCACTTTTTGGCATTTGATAGCCAAAGTAAAGTTGCTTGCGAAACTCTTGTAACCACAGGACAAGTAATCTTAGCGGGCGAAGTGAACTCAAAAGCCTATGTTGATTTACAAGAAATTACACGAAAAGTTATCGGTCGTATCGGGTACAACGACAGCCAAATGAATTTTACAGCAGATTCTTGTGGTGTGCTTTCTGCCATTCACGAGCAGTCGCCAGACATTAGACAAGGTGTGGTGCAATCTGAAAAAGAAAACCAAGGGGCTGGAGACCAAGGAATGATGTTTGGTTATGCGACCAACGAAACCGAAAACTTTATGCCTCTGGCACTTGATCTTTCGCACAGAATTTTGCTTGAATTGGCAGAGATTCGTAAAAACGAAACCGAAATGCCTTACCTTCGTCCAGATGCTAAAGCACAAGTTACTTTGGAATACAGCGACGATAACAAGCCTACAAGCATCCACACAATTGTGGTTTCTACGCAACACGACGAATTTGGTGATGAAGTGGCTATGCAAGAGCGCATCCGTAGAGATGTGATTCAAATTGTGATTCCGCGTGTGATTCAGAAATTGCCTACGCACATCAAGGAATTATTTACATCGGACATTACCTACCACATCAACCCAACGGGTAAATTCGTAATCGGTGGACCGCACGGCGACACAGGACTTACGGGGAGAAAAATCATCGTAGATACTTATGGTGGTAAAGGCGCTCACGGTGGCGGTGCTTTCAGTGGTAAAGACCCATCAAAAGTAGACCGTTCTGCGGCTTATGCCATGCGACATTTGGCTAAAAACTTGGTTGCAGCAGGTGTTTGTGAAGAAGCCTTGGTACAGGTATCTTATGCCATCGGTGTAGCAGAGCCTATGAGCCTTTGTATAGAAACTTACGGAACAAGCAAAGTAGATTTAAGCGATGCAGAAATTGCTCAAAAATTGCTTGAAAAATACGATTTCCGTCCTTATGCGATTGAAGAAAAATTCAAATTGCGTAATCCTATCTACGAAGAAACTGCGGCTTACGGGCACATGGGGCGTGAGCCACGCGTGGTGAAAAAAGTTTTTGAAGGAAACGGACACGATAAAGTAGAGTGCGAAGTAGAACTTTTCACTTGGGAAAAATTAGATATTGTAGATGAATTAAAAGCGCTATTTGAGCTTAAATAATTAATCTTTCTCTTATAAAAAAGGCTGAAATTCTAGAATTTCAGCCTTTTTTTGATTAATGAAGTTTTTTGTACTATTCTTGAGTGTTTAGATTTTTATCTACCAAGATGATTTTCTCTGCTTTAAAATTCGGTTTTCCTGCTTTTTTAGCTTTAAAAATAATTTGGCAAAGGTCTAAATCTCCATTTAGCACTGACTTCTCACCCACATTCACAAAAGTAGGATAAAGCACTTTTTCTCCACTTGAGTGCAAACGGTCGTTGGTCAAGTTTTCCATAGATTTCAAATTCAATGGCTTAATTGAAACAAACTCATAAGACTCGCTGTTATACGGAATCGCTAAACTCAGCGCATTCACAGATTTAAGTCCTTTACCTTTGATGGTAACCACCACATTATCTCCCGCTTGGTAGGATTTCTTATCGGTTGAAAGACTTAAATTACCCTCCACTTTATCCGATGTATTTGGGTTTACGCCATCTTCCAATTGAGTGGCAACATTGGAGATGTCGTAGGCATCAATCCAGCCATTTTTATTGACATCACCACGGCTTACATAACCTTCAAAATCAGAATCACCTTGTTTTAGCCCAGTATAGTTGATGTAAGATGTAAAGTCGTTTTGGTCGATTTTGCCATCGTTGTTAATGTCGCCCGGAATAAAGCTTTCTGTGCCTGGCACCTTGAACACATAAATTTCGCGTCCGCTTCCATAGTTGCCCACCGCCTCGGTTACAGCGATTTTCACGAAACGAGCCGTTGGGTGTTTTTCAAAATTAAAGATTTTTGGTGTATTGCTTCTGTCCCAGCTAAATGTTCCGCTCTCTACCCAATTCTTTTTGTCTTCGCTGGTGTACACTTTTCCTTTCAAGAAAATACCATTTCCACCATCTACTCTTGGCAAATAAGAGAATTTATCCAATTCGTTGTAGGATTTCAAATCGATGATGACATCAAACGGAACGGCTTTCGCGCCATATTTTGTATGCATGGTTGAGCCTTCGTTTCTATCGAATAAATTACTAAGCTCAAATCCACCTTGCATAGGCACTGAAATCTCACCTTGAATGCCTTCAATTGCAAATTGCAACGGATTGGCTTTGGTTGTCACCGCGAGTGTTGCCCAGTCTGACGCGCCTGATTTGTTCACGGCTCTCAATTTTAAATCATACGGCGTTTCGGCAGTCAAGTTTTCAATCAACAATTCATTGTTTTTAATGGTAGAAAACTTAACATCTCCGAGCATAATTTCATAGAAATCCGCATTTGGCTCCGCTGTCCAAGTTGGGCGAAGGCTATACGGTTTTATATTCTCATCGGTCACTGCAAAATTTTGTGGTGCTTGCAATGCGCCTGTTTTCTTTAATAATGGATTTTCTGTATTAAATTTAAATCCTTTTACTTCTAGCTCTACTCTGTTTTGGGCTACATCTGTTTTTTCCAAACGAACTAAAATTTGTGGATTTTTGATGATTTCCACTTTTTCAAACTCGCTACCTTTGGTCGCAAATTGATTGAAATTTGGTTTTTCGTTATAGAAATAAACATTGGTTTGCTCCATAAAGTCTTTTAGTGAATGTACTTCTTTTAGCTTAATTCTTTTTCTACCAATGCGTGCTTTTAATCTTTTGGGCTTTTCGCTTACATTAATTCTAAATTCTGTAATTTTTTCTTTCACAAAACCTTTAAAATCACCACTTGTAGGCTCCACCACTACCTTAACTTTGTCTCTATTTTGGTCTGAATTGATTATCGTTTTGGTTGATTTTCCTTTTAAATAAGCTTGTGTGAGCCCATCGTCATCGTATTCGGTAAAACTTGATTTTCCGTAAGGATAAATGTCGTAAATTCTCAATGCTTTGTCTATTTCAGACACATTGTTGTTTGGATTTGCCATCGGAATGATTGCTCCCGCTTTTACAAAAACTGGCAGTTTCCAAATCGGTGCTGCAAAATTGTTGATGACTTGCCCACCTTGGTACACATCGCCAGAGAAATAATCAATCCAAAGACCTTTAGGCAAATAAATATTATTTCTAATATCGTTTCCTTTGTCATCTGATTTTGTATCTTGATAAATCGGTGCTACAAGGAAGTTTTCACCACACAAAAATTGATATTCGGTTGCTTTTCCGAGCGTGTATGAATTGGGTTCCGCAAGAAACATCGCACGCACCATCGGGTCGCCATCTACAGCTTCGTTGGCCACACTATAAATGTATGGCATTAATTCAGATTTTAATTTTAAATAATTTCTATTGATTGAAGTCGTAGGCTCTCCCAAAATGTGTGGATATTTAGGATTTGCACCCCAGCCATCCATGTTCAGCTGCATAGGTGTAAAGGTTTTCCATTGGAAATCACGGGTATTCACAATTGGATTTTTACCTCCAAAGATTCCGTCCATATCCGATGAAATATTGGGCTGACCAGATAATCCACTACCTAAGTAGGTCGGTATATGGAATCGGATATATTCCCAGTTTCCGCCCGTTTGGTCGCCCGACCAAATTCCTGCATAGTGCTGGGTTCCTGCCCAACCATCTAATGAAATGATAAACGGACGCGCGTCGTTTCCATATTTAGGCATAATTTCCGCGACATCTTGCACACCATTTAGCCCAAAAGAATATCCTGCTCCCACCCAAGCCACATCGGTCTTGAGCACGCGCACGCCTGCATCTTTTACTTCCTTGATGATGTCACGCTGCAAAAGGGCTTCCACACCTTTTTTCGGGTGTAAATCAGATTGCGTCCAAAGCCCCACCTCTACGCCATGCTTATTGGCATACTCGGTAAATTGCTTTAAATTCTGAACATTTCCGTCGAGCGTAGTAGTTTGCCCATATCCTGCACCATAACCATCGTTGGGCAAAATCCACCCCAGAGGCATATCGTAACGGCTGTAACGATCGACCACAGCACGCGCCGAGAATTGATAATTATTTTTTTCGCCGTTTAGAGATTCTTTGATTCCGCCGTTGTCCTTTTGGCTTTCTTTGTACTTTTTGCCATCTTCGAACAGAATTCCCTTAGGGTCTTCTTTCCAATAATCTCGGTTATAAGCATTTAAATGCCCTTGATAAAATCCAAATTTTGGCAACAAAACAGGATTTCCCGTTAATTGATAATAGTCGTTTAAAAGTCCCACTGGCGTTTCGCTCACCATGAAGAACACATCGGCATAGTCTGTGTCGTGTTGCAATTTTACCACACCGCTGTTTCGGGTACCGAAATCATATTTACCTTTTTTAAAGGTGTACCACATAAATCCGTAACCTTCTGTAGACCAATAGAAAGGCTTAGGCGAAGCCACGCCACCATCTGTCCAGCTGTTTTCGTTGACAATGTTGATGGCTCTACCTTTATGCGAAAATCGTCCGTTTTGCACACCACCGCCATAGAAATACTCGTTGGGCTGCTCTTTTAAAGTAATAACTACACGATTTTTTTGAAATTCAACAGGCGAAGCTTCTTTTACCACCCATTGGTTATTTTTCTTATTTTTTATGCTAAATAATCCCGATTTTTTATCAAAAACCACAGCAATTACATCTGTATCTATAGTAATATTGCTGCCGCTTTCGTTTAAGGATAAATTTTGTACTTTTTTGCGGGCATTTGGGATTAAGATTTCTGCCCCTGGCTTGGCTTGAGGCTTTCGGAACGACTTGCCCGAAGGGTCTAGAAAATACCTAAAAATATTGTTTCCGTAGAAATCTAAAAGAATCTTTTGCTGATTTTGCAAAGTGATTTCTATCGTAGTAGCGTTTAACTTTTTTGCACCCACAATGGGCATACTTTTTACGCCAAGTTCACTTGTCGTAGAACTAGTTTGTTGCGCTTCGGTCATCGTGGGAGTCGCCACAAACCCAGCTACCGAAAGGGCAATCAAAGCAATTTTGTTTGTTTTCATTTATAAATTATTATTTAAAAATCAATTAAATATAAAATTCAGACTAATTTACGAAAAAAACATAATTCGCCACAATTTATCCATAAAAAAAGCCACTCACAGTTATGAGTGGCTTGAATATTTTAAAATATTATTTTTGAGAATTATCCAGCAAGCGCATCGGCTCCACCTACAATTTCCGTAATCTCGTTGGTAATTGCCGCTTGTCTTGCCTTATTGTATTGCAATTTGAGTTCTTTTTGTAGCTCGGTAGCATTATCTGTAGCTTTATGCATTGCTGTCATACGGGCACCATGTTCCGATGCGAATGAATCAGACAAAGCTTTAAATAATTGTATTTTAAGCGTTTTTGGTAACAAATCTATAAGGATTTCTTTTTTGCCTGGCTCAAAAATATAATCTACATGTATTCCTTTCCCCTCATTGTTATTATCCACGGTGATAGGTAAAAATTTCTCATTTTTGATGATTTGTGTCGCCGCATTTTTAAATTGGTTGTACACAAGATAAACCTCATCGTAGATATGATCTTTGAAGGATTTCATAACACTTTCGGCTATTTTTGAGCTATTTTCAAAAGTGAAATCGTCCCATAAATCAGACTCGTTACTGTGAATTTTATGGTCTTTTTTGAGCAAGTCATTCCCTTTTTTCCCGATGGCTAAAATTGAAACTTTTTTACCTGCAAAATCTTCATTACTGCTTCGGATTACTTCCTTAATGATATTAGCATTGAAAGCTCCAGCTAACCCACGATTCGATGTAATGGCTACTATGAGTACATTTTTCACTTCTCTATTTTGAGAATAGACGCTACTTACTCCTTCTGTATCCATGCTCACATTAGCCATAAGCTCTCTCAATTTCTCGGCATAGGGGCGCATTTGCTCAATGGCGTTTTGCGCTTTTTTGAGCTTAGCGGCAGATACCATTTTCATTGCATTGGTAATCTGCATTGTTGAGCCTATCGAAATGATTCTACTTCTGATTTCTTTTAAATTCGCCATTTGATAGCTTATTTTTTAAACATTGCCTATCTATACTGAAAGATAGACAATGTTTTACTTTAAATATTATTATTTCTTGTATTTTGCAGAGATTTCTTTTGCTGCTTCGTCTAGCACTTTGGTTAATTCTTCCGTGTATTTACCTGCCTTCAATTCATCTAGCGTATCTCTATGTTTTGCATTCAAATAAGCTAGATAATCTTCTTGGAATTCTTTTACTTTTTCGACAGGAACATCTCTCAATAAGTTATTCACCCCTGCATAAACGATAGCTACTTGGTCTTCCACTGGCATTGGAGAGTTCACGCTTTGTTTCAAGATTTCAACGTTTCTTTCTCCTTTTCCGATTACCGCCATTGTCGCAGCGTCAAGGTCTGAACCGAATTTAGCAAAGGCTTCCAACTCTCTAAACTGCGCTTGGTCTAGTTTTAAAGTTCCAGATACTTTTTTCATTGATTTAATCTGAGCAGAACCACCTACACGAGATACTGAAACCCCAACATTGATCGCTGGTTTCACCCCTGAGTTAAATAAATCTGACTCTAAGAAAATCTGTCCGTCTGTAATTGAAATCACATTGGTAGGAATATAGGCAGACACGTCTCCTGCTTGTGTTTCGATAATTGGCAATGCAGTCAAAGATCCCCCTCCTTTTACTTTACCTTTTAAGGCTTCAGGTAAGTCGTTCATGTTTTTGGCTACCTCATCATTTCCAATTACTTTAGCTGCACGCTCTAATAGCCTTGAATGCAGGTAGAATACATCTCCTGGGTAGGCCTCACGCCCTGGGGGTCTTCTAAGTAGTAGAGATACCTCACGGTATGCCACCGCTTGCTTTGATAAATCATCGTAAATAATTAAAGCTGAACGCCCTGTGTCTCTAAAATATTCACCAATTGCGGCTCCTGCAAATGGCGCCCATACTTGCATAGGTGCAGGGTCTGAGGCATTTGCGGCTACGATAATGGTGTAATCCATAGCGCCGTATTTTTCTAGGACATTGTATGTTTGTGCCACGGTAGATGCTTTTTGCCCCACGGCTACATAAATACAGTATACGGGCTCTCCTTTGTCGTAAAATTCTTTTTGGTTAAGAATGGTATCAATCGCCACGGTAGATTTTCCTGTTTGTCTATCACCGATGATGAGCTCACGCTGCCCTCTTCCGATTGGCACCATAGAATCAATTGCCACAATACCTGTTTGCAATGGTTCTGAAACGGGCTCACGGAATAATACGCCTGGCGCTTTTCTCTCCAATGGCAAATCATATAATTCGCCAGATAGTGGCTCTTTGCCATCAATTGGATTTCCTAGTGTGTCTACTACGCGCCCGAGCATACTCTCGCCCACTTTAATAGAGGCAATTCTCTTGGTTCGCTTAGCAGTATCGCCCTCCTTTACGCCCTGAGATGAGCCTAGGAGAACCACCCCTACATTGTCTTCCTCTAAATTCTGAACCAGTCCTTCTTCGCCATTGTCAAATTGTACTAGCTCACCATATTGAGCATTTTCAAGTCCGTAGATGCGGGCAATCCCGTCTCCAATTTCTAGAACAGTGCCTACTTCTGCCAAATCGAAATCTGAACTTGCGTTGGCGAGTTGTTGTTTTAATATCGCTGAAACTTCAGCTGGATTTATTTCTGCCATGATGCTTTAATATATTAAATCTTTGATATAATTTTTTGTGTGTCAAATGCTTGTTTAATTTCGCTAAGCCTTGTTTTAATAGAGGCGTCAAATTGCGTATCGTCTACCCTTAGGATAAAGCCTCCAATGAGAGATTCATCTACCTTCTGAACCACCTCAATTTTATCAGCCGCGATGCCCAATGTAGCTTGCGTTTTAGCCACTATGGCGTTTAGCTCCTCGCTAGAAAGAGGATAGGCGCTAGAAATATGCGCTCTTTTAATCCCATTGATGATGCGATAGCGCTCAATAACGGCTGTGGCAACCTCTTTTAAATTAGCGGCTCTTCCGTTTTTTATTAAAAGAGCTACCAACTTTTGAGTTTCAGGCGAGAAGTTTTGGAACACTTCCTTAGCGATGCTCTGTTTCTTCTCATCTGAGATAATTGGGCTGCTTAAGAAATTTTTAAAATCACGGCTAGTTTTAAATGCCGTGAGAATATCCCTCATTTCTTGCACTGCTTTTTTTTGTTTCTCTTGTGGCAAAACTTCAAAAAAAGCTTTTGCGTATCGTTTAGCAACTCTATAATTTGCCATGATTAGCTCAATTTAATTTCGTTGATAAGCTTGTCGACTAAATTCTTTTGTTGATCTTCTGATTTTAAATTATCTCTCAACACCTTTTCAGCTACTTGTAACGATAAGCTTGCTACTTGATCTTTTACTTCTGCGATGGCAAGATTTTTCTCACTCTCGATGGTGCGTCTAGCTGCTTCAATAATTTTATCTGCTTCTGTTTTAGCAATTTCTTTAGCCGCTTCTACTTCTCTTTCTTTCATCGCTTTAGCTTCTTTAAGCATCGCATCACTCTCCTCGCGAGCTTGTTGCATGATTTGCTCGTTTTCAGCTTTGAGAGCTTTCATTTCTTCTCTTGCTTTTTCTGCTTGGAGCAAAGCCTCCTCAATTCCGTTTTCTCGCTCTTCTATCGCGGTTAAAATCGGTTTCCAAGCAAATTTTCTGAGCACAAACATTAATATTAAAAATAGTAGTGTTACCCAAAAAAATAAACCTACTGAAAAATCATTGATTAATTTATCCATTGTTTAATTTCTTTTATATATTAAATTTCCCTATGGGGTTTTTGTTTTAAATTTAAAAACACCACTGTACTGCCAACCGCCGTAGAGTGGTGTTTGTGCATTATTTTACTGCGAATAAAGCAGCGAATGCTAAACCTTCGATCAAGGCAGCAGCAATAATCATTGCTACTTGAATTTTACCTGATGCTTCTGGCTGGCGTGCAATAGCTTCCATAGCAGTTCCACCGATTTTACCGATGCCTAATCCTGCTCCGATGATTACTAATCCTGCACCTACCATTACTGGAATTTGACTCATGATATATAAAATTTAAAATTAATGATTTCGTTTTTTTAATGTTCTTCTGCGTGTTCCTCAACCGCCATACCAAAGTACAATGCCGAAAGCGTTGTGAAAATGTATGCCTGCAAGGCTGCTACGAAGAATTCTATAAATGATATTAATATTGATAGCACGAGGGACATTGCGCCCCCGCCGAAGTTTCTAAAAATAAAGATTAAACCAATCAAACTCATCAATACTATATGTCCTGCCGTGATGTTTGCATATAAACGAATCATCAAGGAGAATGGTTTAACAAAGATTCCTAAAATTTCAATTGGGACCAAAATAGGGTAAATAAAGATTTTACCAAACCAAGGCATGGAATCACCAAGTGGATCAAAAATATGTTTCCAATAAGTTTTGTTTCCTGAAACATTAGTAATCACAAAGGTCATAATCGCCAAAGCAAATGTTACGGCTATGTTTCCCGTTACATTGACACCAAATGGCATCATACCTATGATATTAAGAATCCAAATAAAGAAGAAAATTGTGAGCAAATAGCTCATATACTTTTTATAGTGTTTTTCACCGATGTTGGGAATCGCAATCTCATCTCGCACATACATGATGAGTGGCTCCATAAATCTACCAATACCTTTTGGAATCGATGATTTGGCATATGATTTTGCCGATGCTCTAAAAATCAAAAACAACAATACAAAGGCTACCATGATAGAGAAAACACTCTTGGTAATAGAGAAATCCAATGGTTTTGCATTGGTTGGATGGTGCTCATCATCGTAAGTCAGAGTACCTGTTGCATCTGTTTTATAAATTTTGCTGTGATACAGTTTATAAAAATTTCCGTCTTTTTCTACGACTTTCTTCCCATGATCAAATTCCGATGACATGAAAACTTTTAAGCCATTGTCCCACAAAATTACTGGAAGAGGGAATCCATAATAAGTATCGGATTCCGTATCATGCATAATATCGAAATAATGAGAATCCATAATATGGTGCTGGATATCTTGATCAATTTCCTCTGCAATCGACACTTCTTTAGACTCATCATGGTGAGACTTACCTTCTTGCTCAGCCATTCCTACCAAATCTTGCCCAAACACATTTATCGACATCAATAACGCCAAACATGCAAGCAAAAACTTATGGGTGTTTCGTAACATTCTCTTTCAAAATTATTTTTAGTTAGGCAAAAATATAGAATTAGTTTTCAAATTTAAAAAATTTTTAGTCTTTTTTTCTATTAAATTTCTCCGCATTCAATTTTTGGGAAATAAAAACTACGATTGCAAGGAGATATAAAAAAAACGAACTAATCAAAATATTTTGTTGCAATGTACTAAATTCCGAGAGATTAAAAAAATATTCAATCATGATTTTGGCGAAAATAATGACTACTAAAAGAGCTCCCATGAAATAAAAACCCACAAAATCAGATTTTTTATTCAAGACAATCATCAATCCCATCTGAAACGGAACGAACAATGTCGCCCAAAAAAATTGAAATTCAGCCCATTTTTCAGGTGAAATCCTTACGCTTTGGCTCCAGAAAAAATGCAACGCTAAACCAAAAATCAATGCAATTATAATTTTTAGACCAAATTTCATTTATTGACATTTTTAATCAATTCGTACAAGAAAAAAAGCGAAACAAGCATTCCTACAATCGTAAAACCCAGCGTAAACCAGCTGGTTTCGTTCTGGTAATGCTCATCGCACCATTGCCCTGCCCACGCCGCCAAGTACATTACCACACCGATTTGAATCCCTACCGAGGTTAATTGTAACCATGTATTTTTGCCTTTGTTATCCACTTAATTTGTATTTTTGCCCAAATTTATGACAAAAATAGGAAACATCACATTGCCAGACTTCCCATTATTGCTCGCCCCTATGGAAGATGTGAGCGACCCACCGTTTAGACGCGTGTGCAAGGAGAATGGCGCAGATTTAATGTACTCAGAGTTTATTTCGTCTGAGGGACTCATACGAGACGCGATTAAAAGCAAGAAAAAATTAGATATTTTTGATTACGAACGCCCCATAGGAATCCAGATTTTCGGGGGAGATGAGGAGGCAATGGCACTTTCTGCCCGCATTGTAGAAACCGTGAAACCCGATTTGGTAGACATCAACTTTGGTTGCCCTGTCAAGAAAGTCGTGTGCAAAGGTGCTGGTGCAGGCGTTTTAAAAGATATAGATTTAATGGTTCGCCTTACTGAATCGGTAGTGAAATCCACTTCGCTACCCGTAACGGTAAAAACTCGTTTGGGCTGGGATCACGACAACATTAATATCTACGAAGTTGCCGAAAGATTGCAAGATGTAGGCATTCAAGCACTTTCCATCCATGGCAGAACTCGCGCACAAATGTACAAAGGCGAAGCCGACTGGTCGGAAATTGCACGAGTGAAAAATAACCCAAGAATCCACATTCCGATTTTCGGGAATGGAGATATTGATTCGCCTGAAAAAGCTTTAGAATACAAAAATCGTTATGGTGTAGATGGCATCATGATCGGGCGCGCTGCGATTGGGTATCCTTGGATTTTTAGAGAGATTAAACATTATCTAAAAACGGGAGAATTGCTTGCACCACCTACCATTGCCGAACGCGTAGACGCCGTGAAAAAACACCTTGAGTTCTCATGCGAATGGAAAGGCGAGAAAGTAGGAATTTTGGAAATGCGAAAACATTATTCCAATTATTTCAAGGGCATTCAGCATTTTAAATCATTTAGAAAAGAGTTAGTTTCTCTCGATAATAAAGATGACTTATTTCATGTTTTATCTAAAATTATTGAAGAATACGAATCTTAAGAACAATTTTTGATACGCACTAAGGTTATGAGTGATTTTAACTTAGATTCTGCGGTGAACGAAATCACCGAATGTTTGCAAAAAATGCATTCGGAAGGAAAACGCATCATGATTACCTCATCGTTCCAAACGCATAGTTTGCCGCTGCTACATATCAGCACCCGAGCCATTAAGAATTTGCCCGTGATTTTCATCGATACGGGATTTCACTTTGCCGAAACTTACGCTTTCAGAGATCAAATCGTGAGAGATTGGGGCTTAAATTTAAAAAATGTTCGCTCAAAAACTTCTAAACACCAGCAAGTGAACGAAGACGGACAGTTTCTCTACGCCAGCGATACCGACTATTGTTGCCACATCAACAAGGTAGAGCCACTCAATACTAGCATCCAAGATTACGACATCTGGATTGCGGGATTGCGCAGAGACCAGACCAAATTCCGTAGCGGGTTGGATTATTTTGAAAAACAGAAATCAGGAATTACCAAATATCACCCTATTCTAGACTGGAATTCTAAAATGATTTACGAATACCGAAAGTTACATAATTTGCCCGCGCATCCTTTAGAAGAAAAAGGATTTTTCAGCATTGGGTGCTTTCCTTGCACGCAAAGTGTGCACGACGAAAACGAGCGTGGCGGACGCTGGGCTGGGAGCAATAAAACTGAATGTGGCATTCATTTAAATAAATAAAAAAATTATCGATGAGAATATTTATTTCTGGCGGCGCAGGATACCTTGGATACAATTTGGTACGCGCCCTTGAGCAAAACGAAAAAGTAGAAGAAATCATAGTTTACGATAACCTCTATCGTCAAAACTTAAATTTCTTTATCCTTGGCGAAAAATTAAATAAAACTAAATTCATAAAAGGCGATATTTTAAATGAATTTAAACTTAAAAAGCATTTAAAAAACATCGATGTCGTGTATCATCTAGCAGCCTTTGTGGAGTCTCCGTATTCTTATCGAGATCATTTTAATTACGAGCAAATCAACCATTTTGGCACCGCAACTTTGGTAAACGCATTGCAAGAAAATTCGCCTAAAAAAGTAATTTTCACTAGCTCTGGTGCGGTATATGGCAAGGACATCGAAGCCGACGAAAACACGCCGCCAGTACCAGAAAACGCCTACGGAATTTCTAAATTTAATGCTGAAAAATATTTGGAACTTCTTCGTTACCAAATGGATGTGTGCATTTTTAGAATTGCCAATGTCTTTGGGTTCAATCCGATGTTCAGGTTCGATAGTGTGATTAATAATTTAATTTTCAACGCACTGCTCTACAACAAAATTAAAATCAACGGCAATGGAGAGAACATCACGCCTTTTGTGCATATCGATGCCGTAACGCAGCGTTTGGCGCAAGCAGCTTTCCAAGATGAGCCAAAAATTGAGAATTTGGTAGAATACAATCAATCGGTAAATACCGTGCGCGACATCTTGCTTGAATCTTTTGAAAATTTGGAATTTCAGTATTTAAATACGCAACAAAAGCTGAGCAGCTATCAAATCACTTCGATTTATCACCAAAATCAAGACGACAACTTCAAAACACGCGTTTTGGAATGCTTACAAGATTTTAAATCCAATTTTAAATTATAAAAGAAAGGCTCGCCACTTGGCGAGCCTTATTTATTTTTCTTCAAAAATTCTTAATTCATATATTCTGTAGAAATATTGAATTGAATACGGATTTCGTCTCCAGTTTTTATGGTTCCGAACATATACACAGGTGGCTCCACTTTGTAGTCGGTCATTTTCATCATGATGTAACCAGTAATGGTAAATCCACGATCGGTGTCATACACTTTCACAGGAACGCTTATGGCTTTGGTCACGCCATTGATTGAGATAGAACCATTCACAGTAGTATTTCCGCTTAAAGTATCAATGGTAAGGGCTTTAAAAACGATTTCTTTGTGCTTATCGGCATTGAGCGCATTGTAGGCGTTTTGGTCCATCGCAGCTTTTCCACTCTTGAGCGAACGAACCGGAAACACAAATTTCACATCGTTGATGGAGCTATTGCCTGCATTGGCAGTGAAAGTTCCGTTATCAGAAATCATTTCCCAATCGTGCAAAGTAGAAGTCCCTGTAATGGTGATATTCACATCTCTTGAAACAATTTTTTGCGCTTTTACGCTCATTAATACAAAAAACAAGCAAACAAAAGCAAGGCTGAATTTGAATAAATTTTTCATGACTGAATATTTTTTTGATTTTTCTTGTCATAAATTTAGCCATAAAATTTTGAAAATCCACAATTTTTAATGTTAAATTTCAAACTTAATTAAATGTATTAAAGACAATTAGCCCTAATTTTCCATTTGTTTCAATTTTTTCAAAAATTCTTGTGCAAAAACTTTTTGGTCTTTTTGGAGCTGCTCGATCGTTTCGGGCAAAATATAAGTAAACAGCACCTCTTTTTTATCGTTCAGAAAAATTATCTCTTGTTTCTCCCCTTCTTTGATTAATTGAGCAAAAACTTCCCACATCGATTGTTCGCGCTCTTTAAGTAAATTAAAAAAGGCATCTGCCTGAATGATGATTTGTTTCATTGAAAAGATTTATAATTAAAATTTGAATGTACAAAAATCGATAATTTAGGGTATTTTCTCCCTATATCTTTCAACAAAATCTTTGTTTGCACTGATTTTAAACAAAAAATATGGAATTTTGATGTTTTTCTTATGCCCATCTTCCATTGTTCTGATATCAATTTTTTATAATTGAATGTCGCGCTTTTTCATGGTTAAAATTAAAAAAATATTCATTTATGACTTGTTTCGCAAGGTCATTTTATATAATTTGCGCCGTTATTTAAACCTAATTCAGAAGTGGGCAACTGGACAATCAAACCGCCCGAGAAAATCCAATGGAAAGATACGAAGAAATTAAAAGAATCTTGGCTGAAAATCCAAACGGCGTTACCATTGATTTAAACACCATGCAAGAGCCCGAAGATAAATTTTGGTGTGTGGCACTCAAGGAAACGCAAAACAACTTTACCGACGAAAATTTAAAAAAAGTGATTGAAACGGCTAAAAAGACCACCAATATTGTAGGCGGTGGCCGAAAAAACGGAAAGTTTTATTTAGACGCAGTACAGCTCATCGAAGATGAAGAGGAAGCGACGCGCATGGGAATCGAAAACGGACAAATTGCGATTTTCAATCTCGCTACCAGACAATCAAAAAGATTAATCGATTAAAAAGGGTGATTTTTCACTCTTTTTTTTATCTCTGTTTAGAATGAAATAAAAAAACATCACTACTCCATCTCAATTAGATTTGTTGCAATTTTGTTGCAAAACCTAAACGAAAAAACGAATTAAGATAATCATTTGAAAAAATTCAAAAACGCCATAAAACAAAAAAAGCACTGAAGTTCAGTGCTTTTGGTGGCGCCTTTTGCTGGGCTCGAACCAGCGACCCTCTGATTAACAGTCAGATGCTCTAACCAACTGAGCTAAAAAGGCATTTCTTTTGTTTTAGGACTGCAAATATAAAAAACTTTTTTTAATCTGCAAAAACTTTTTTTATTTTTTTCAATCCCCCGTTGACTTCTCTCAAACGGATTGCAAATATACACATAGATTTTAATTCTGCAAATTATTTTTTTAATTTTTTATATCTAATGCATCTCGCAATGCGTTTCCAAACACATTAAACGCCAATACAAGCAACAAAATACACAAACCTGGCAATAAGGCTAAATGCTGCATTCCCAACAATATATGTGTATAGTTTTCTTTAATTATATTCCCCCAACTCGGTGTGGGCGGCTGCGCTCCGATGCCTAAAAAACTTAGCCCACTTTCTACCAAAATTGCGGCTGCAAAGTTGGCAGCGGAGATTACAATCACGGGCGCCACGACATTGGGCAAGATTTCCTTGAACATAATTCGGGCATTGCTCATACCTAAACTTTGTGCGGCTTCCACAAATTCCTTCTTTCTAAAGCTTAAAAATTGCCCACGAACGACTCTGGCCACTTCTACCCACATGGTGAGCCCCACGGCGATAAAAATCTGCCAAAATCCTTTTCCTATTGCCAAAGTAATCGCCATCACGAGCAAAAGTGTAGGGATCGACCACACAACATTGATGAGCCACATAATGGCGGCATCTGTTTTTCCACCATAGTAGCCTCCTATTGCTCCCAGCACAATTCCTACAAGCAAAGAAATTGCTACGGCAATAAAACCTATGAAAAACGATATTCTAGTCCCGACCAAAAGTCTTGAATAGAAATCCCTCCCAAAGCTATCGGTGCCGAGATAGAATTTTTTAGTGTAAACGAAGTTTTGAGACAATTGTGCTGGCGAAATGTTTTTATCTGTCCAGATTTTAATGTCTTTTTCTTTGGGCTCGGCTTGCAATCCATCGCCTATATAAGGTGTGTAAATGATTTTATCTCTCTGAATTTGGTATTGCGTGATTGGAATTTCCTCAAAATCCTGTTTTTTACCAAAGAAATAGTCGCTAAAGGTTCTGCCTGGTGTATAATTGCTCAACGGAACTTTCAACATCAATTGTTTATAGCCTATAGGCTTGTACTTAAGCACCACTTGTTGTAAGGCTGCATCCTTGGTATAATCTGTTGCCAACACATAACAAAACACGCTGGCAATGGCAGCTAGGACGATAACGACCAAAGCTACAATTGCCAGTACATTTTTTTTCAGTTTTTGAATGGAATGATAAAAAACCGATTTCCCGTGATTTGACATTATTTAATATCCCTTAATACATTAATTGATTCTTGTAAATAAATGTCTTTTCCAAGAGCTTTGTGCCAATCTTTTCTTCTCGCTTGGAGCACGGTATCTTTTTTCATAAGATTTTGCTCATAGTTTGGAGAGGTGATTTTCAAGCCGTTGGTGTACTTGCTTAAATTTTCAAACTTCTTGGCTTGTTTTTCTTTTTCATCAAAATCTGCTTTGAATTTAGTATAGTTCAAACTAGCTGATTTATCTTTATCTATTCTCTTCATCCATTGAGCATAATCCTCAATTTCCTGGATTTGTTTCATTTTCGCCAATCTCGCTTTGCTATTTGCTTTGATTTTGGTCATATCTATTTTTTTACTCCAAACATCATAACTAGCTGGCTCAATTTGATCCCAAGGCAAGGCTGAATTTTCTGCACCTTCAGAAATATCCAAATAGGTATATCTGTCTGGGATTACAATATCCGAAGCCACTCCTTTCAGCTGCGTAGACCCTCCGTTCACACGATAGAATTTCTGAATGGTGAATTTCAGTGCGCCATACTCGCTATCGTTTTGCAAGAACCAACTAATCGGCTTGATAGTCTGCACGGTTCCCTTGCCATAAGTCTGCGGGCTGCCCACAATTACGGCACGCTTATAATCTTGCAATGCAGCGGCCATAATCTCTGATGCGGAGGCGGAAAATTCATTCACCATTATCACCATCGGACCATCCCAAACTACTCCAGCTACATCGTCGTCATATTTTTTCTCTACTCCATTACTCATTCTTACTTGAACCACAGGTCCTTTTGGTATAAAGTGACCTACAATTTCTACACACTCTGCTAGATCCCCTCCTCCATTGTTTCTAAGATCAAACACTAGTCCTTTGATGCCGCTATCTTTTAAGTATTCAATTTGTTTTTTCACATCATCAGATGCATCGTGTCCTTTTCCGTCGTAGTTCAGATAGAACGAAGGTAAATTCAACACCCCGTATTTGTTTCCTTTTTCATCGGTTACCACAGCACTTTTAGCAAAGGTTTCTTCCATTTCAACGATATCTCTAACGATTGCAATTTGTTTAAACGAACCATCTTTTTTCTTCACCGTCAGGATCACTTTGCTTCCTTTTTTACCACGAATCAATCGAATGGCATCTTCCAAAAGCATTCCCACGACATTCACAGGCTCTTCGCCCTCTTGAGCCACTTTGGTAATTTGGTCGTCTACTTCCAAATCGCCCTGTTTCCACGCAGGTCCACCAACGACAACTTTGACAATGGTAGGGTACCCTTTTTTATCCATCAATTGCGCACCAATTCCTTCGATTTGTCCAGACATTGCCACTTCAAAATCTTCATTTTCCTTTGGTGAAAAATAATCGGTATGTGGGTCGTATTGATGAGTAAATGCATTGATATAGATAGAGTTCCACTCGGATTTTTTACGCGCCTTGAATCGTCTAAAATATTCAGAGATGTTCTCTGCCACCTTTTTGCGTGCCTCGGCTTCTATTTGGGCAAAAGTTTTATTTCGTGGGTCAAAGGTTTCTGGCTTTATCCCGATGGAATCTTGCTTCTTCCAGTAAGCTGTGTCCTTTGCGGATTGCTCTAAAATCATAATTTCCTGCAGCGTGCTGTATTTCAAGCGCTGGCGCCATCTATCCTCCCACTCCTTTTGGGTTTGCGGGTAGGTGGTGTTTTTATAATCGTAATTAAAGTTTTCCTCCTTAGAAAAGTCAAACGGCTTTTGGGTAAATTTCTCGGTAAGCCCTTTTAGCTCCTCAATTCTATTATACAATGTATCGATGGATTGGTGGTAGAAGGTCAAATCCTCGTTTCTAAAAGCATCGTCCAGCTTGTCTCTGTACTGATTGAAGAATGCTATATCGCTCCCCTTGAAAAAGGTTTTTAAATTATCCAAGTTTTCTAAATACCTGTCATACACTTTTTCGGAAAACTCATCATTAATTTCCTGCGGCGAGTAATGCAAATGTGTTAAAATCCTGCGTACATTTTTTATAATCTCTTTATCAATTGCATCACGCCCCCCACCTAATGGGAACGGCGAGCAATAGCAAAATGCCAAAAGTGTCATTGACAAAAATGCAAGCAAGACATAGGTCTTTTGTAAATATTTCATTTTTCTTATCAGATATTTTTTAATAATTCCACTGAAAATTTTTAATAGCATAAAGTATGCCTTTGTTTCGCAAAATTAGATGTTTCTGCCTAAATTTGCTCTCGACTTACAAATATATTGTATTTTATGGAAAAACCACTTATTTTAATTACAAACGATGACGGAATCACAGCTCCTGGAATCAGAAAATTAATACAAATTGCTAAAAAAATTGGCGATGTTTATGTCGTAGCACCTAATAGCCCGCAAAGTGGCATGGGACACGCCATCACTATCAATACAACTTTACACCTCGAAGAGATGAAGCTCAAAGGTGGATCTGCTCATGAATGGGCCTGCTCTGGCACCCCCGTAGACTGTGTAAAATTAGGGATTGATAAAGTGCTGCCGAAGAAACCAGATTTATGTCTTTCTGGGATTAATCACGGTTCTAATTCCTCTATCAATGTCATTTATTCAGGCACAATGTCTGCCGCGGTAGAAGCTGCCATCGAGGGCGTTCCAGCCATCGGTTTCTCTCTGTGCGATTTCAGCTACCACGCCGATTTTGATGCGGCAGAGGATTACATAAGCCAAATCATACAACAAGCCTTGGAAAACAAATTGCCAAGCGGTGTTGTGCTTAATGTAAACATTCCTAAAGCAAGCAAAGAAGAAATTAAAGGAATTAAAATTTGTCGTCAAGCTAAGGCTAAATGGGACGAAGAGTTTGAGGAACGACAAGACCCTCGCGGACAAAACTACTACTGGCTCACCGGAGAGTTTAAAAACTTAGATGACGGCACTGATACGGATGAATGGGCGCTGGCTAATAATTACATATCCATCGTACCCGTGCAATTTGATTTAACGGCATATCGCTACATTTCAGCGTTGAGTGAATGGAAATTTTGACAATTTTTTCATATAAAAATCATAAGAAATCCCTACATTTACCCCTTTATAAAACCAAGCTTTAAAACCCATTCATGAATCAACGAATTTTTATTGAGAAAAAAACTGCTTTTGACCATTTAAGCAAAAGCTTCACCGAGGAGTTACACCTCATCAATCCTGCACTTTCTGTAAAAGTTTTTATCCTTTACGATCTTTTCAACATCAACGAAGAGGATTTCAAAAAAGTGTCGCACACTGTATTTGCCGATCCTGTAATGGATATTTTGCACACTTCTGAGCCAGATTTTTCTGCTTACCAGAAAACTGTAGCCGTAGAATTTCTACCAGGACAATTCGACCAGCGTGCCGATAGTGCCGAGCAAGCCGTAAAATTAATTACGGGAAAAGACAACATCAAAATCAGAACAGCAAAACTTTTTGCATTTCCTAGGATTTCCGACAAAGAATTTGCAGAAGCTAAAAAGCTCTTTATAAATGTAGTAGACGCCAAGGAAAAGGATTTAAACACCTTGAACTACCCACAATCTGCTCAGCCACATCCTGTGCCCGTGATTGATGGATTCATTGATTTTGATGACACACAACTCGAAAAATTCTACCAAGAATGGAGTTTTGCTTTTGGGTTAGATGATTTAAAATTCATTCAAGATTATTTCAAAAAAGAAAACAGAAACCCTACCGAAACGGAACTAAAAGTACTCGACACCTATTGGAGCGACCACTGCCGCCACACCACTTTTATGACCGAGCTGGAAAACATCTCATTTGAGGGTGATTTTCAAGAAACCCTGCAAGCCATTTTCAACAAATATTTAAGCCTAAGAAAAGAGCTAAACCGCGAGCATAAGCCCATTTCGCTGATGGATTTTGGTACCATTGCCGCCAAATATTTCCAAAAAAATGGGAAATTAAATGATTTGGTAATCTCTGATGAAATCAATGCCTGCACCATAGAAATCGAAGTAGATGTTGAAGAAAAAAAAGAACCTTGGTACCTTTTATTCAAAAACGAAACTCACAACCACCCAACCGAGATTGAACCATTTGGAGGAGCATCCACTTGCATCGGCGGTGCAATCCGCGACCCACTCAGTGGGCGCGCCTTTGTGTACCAAGCTATGCGCGTAACGGGAGCTGCCAATCCGCTAGAAAATGTGGAAGACACCCTTGAAGGTAAATTGCCTCAACGCAAAATCACAAAAGAGGCGGCCAATGGGTACTCCTCCTACGGAAACCAAATTGGGCTAGCTACCTCACAAGTTGCCGAAATCTACCACGAAGGCTACAAAGCTAAACGAATGGAAGTGGGCTTTGTAGTGGGTGCTGCCCCTACCCATTGGGTAAAGAGAGAACAACCGCAAGCGGGCGATGTGGTCATCGTGCTTGGTGGCAAAACAGGTAGAGACGGTGTCGGCGGAGCTACGGGCTCATCTAAAACACAAAAAGTGGGCGCCATTGAAACCATGAGTGCCGAGGTGCAAAAAGGAGATGCCGTACAAGAAAGAAAAATCCAGCGTTTGTTCAGAAAACCAGAAGTTACTACTTTAATTAAAAAGTCCAACGACTTTGGAGCTGGTGGTGTTTCTGTTGCGATTGGAGAAATTGCTGATGGCGTGTACATCGATTTAGATGTGCTCCCTGTGAAATACGACGGACTATACGGAACCGAATTGGCTATTTCAGAATCTCAAGAGCGTATGGCTGTGGTAGTTGATGCTGCCGATGCACCTAAATTCTTGGAGTTGGCTCGCGCCGAAAACATTTTGGCTGAAATCGTGGGTACCGTAACCGATAAAAATCGATTAGAAATTGTTTGGAAAGGCGACAAAATCGTAGATCTTGATCGTGAGTTCCTAGACACCGCTGGTTGTCGCAAGAAAAACAATGCAAAGGTTTCTTTGAATGCTTTAAAAGCTAAAGAAACTAAGTCTTTAAATAAAGAAAACTTCGTTCAGACTTTGCAGAGCTTAAATGTAGCTTCTCAAAAAGGTTTAATCGAAAAATTTGATAGCACTGTAGGGCAAACTACCGTATTGATGCCTTTGGGCGGGAAATACCAAGTTACTCCTGCTCTTGCGAGCGTCCACACCTTGCCCGTGCGAAACAAAAACACCAGCACCGTTTCCGTGGCTTCTTGGGGCTACGATGTGGATTTATCTTCTGAGAATCCATTGCTAGGTGGAGCATATGCCGTGGTGGAAAGCGTAGCAAAAATCGTGGCTGCGGGCGGAAAGAGAGAAGACATTCGCCTTAGCTTTCAAGAATATTTTGAGCGCCTCGGTACTGATGAAAACAAATGGGGAATTCCACTTGCCTCGCTTATGGGAGCGCTCGATGCTCAATTAAATTTCGAAATCGCTGCCATTGGCGGAAAAGACAGTATGTCTGGCACTTTTCACGAGCTGAGCGTGCCGCCTACCTTAATTTCATTTGCCTGCTGTGCGGGAAAATTAAGCAATATTATCTCTCCTGAGTTCAAAGCCGCGGGCAATCATTTATACCTCTTTAAGCACGAGCCGCTAGAAAACGGAATGCCTAATTACGAGCAATTAAATGCCACCTATGCCAAAATCCATCATTTGATTGAAAAAGGCGATATCCTTTCAGCACAAATCATCAAAAACGGAGGCCTAGCCGCGGCCCTTGCACTGATGGCTTTTGGCAACAAAATCGGGGCTGATGTTCATTTTAATGGCGATTGGTTTAGCCCAATGCACGGCTCGCTAATCCTTGAAAGCCCTGTGGAATTAAACGATTTTGAGAAAATTGGCACCACGGCAGAGGGAGCGCTTGTTTTAAACCAACAAGCTTTTAATCTCGATGAATTATTCCAAGCGTGGACAGGCACTTTTGAGAGCCTATTCCCTACGGATTACGGCAAGAATTTACAAGATAGCAAAGATTCTAAAATCACTCAAAACAATCCGCTTATCAACATCAACACAGGGGCAAAACCGCAGGTAGCGATGCCTATTTTCGCCGGCACCAATTGCGAATACGAAACCGAAAAAGTATTCCAAGAGGCAGGGGCTACCACGCACGCATTTATCTTTAATAATCTAAATGATACCCTACTGAGCCAATCCGTGGAGCATATGGTTAAAACGATTAATGAAAGCCAGATTTTAATGCTCTCAGGAGGTTTTTCCTCAGGCGATGAGCCAGACGGTTCGGCAAAATTCATCGTTTCAGTGCTTAAA
This sequence comes from Ornithobacterium rhinotracheale, assembly GCF_022832975.1. Taxonomy (NCBI): domain Bacteria; kingdom Pseudomonadati; phylum Bacteroidota; class Flavobacteriia; order Flavobacteriales; family Weeksellaceae; genus Ornithobacterium; species Ornithobacterium rhinotracheale. The sequence goes on from NZ_CP094846.1 coordinate 1,915,951, forward strand.
AATCCGCTTATCAAGCAGGCAGTACACGATTTAATTGCCAAAGATGGGCTCATTTTAGGCATTTGCAACGGGTTCCAAGCCTTAATTAAATCTGGACTTGCCAGCTATGGCGAAATACGCGATTTGCCACAAGATGCCCCCACCTTGGCGCACAATAAAATCGGCAGACACATTTCGCAAATGGTAGATGTGCGTGTGGTGAGCGACCGCTCCCCGTGGCTAAAAGGAATGAAAAATCAAATTTACCGTATTCCCATCTCGCACGGCGAGGGTAGATTCTTTGCGCAGCCTGAAATGCTTCAACTTCTGCAAAGCCAAGACCAAATCGCCACGCAGTATGTAGACCTAAACGGAAATGTGGGGCTCGATATGCCCTTTAACCCTAATGGCTCCGTGCTTGGTATTGAGGGCATCGTGAGCCCATCGGGCAAAATCTTTGGCCGAATGGGGCACCCTGAGCGATTCCGACAAGGCTTGCTCAAAAATATCCCCGAAGCAGGCTTTATGAATATATTCAAAAACGGCGTAGATTATTTTAAATAAAGGCTACTCCGCATATTGTTTAGGCCTCGGCTTCCAAAGGAAGCCGAGGCCTTTTTCTTTGTATTTAAATCAAAACCCTACGCCAGAATATGATTTTAAGGCACTGAAAGATATTTTTCAGCCACCGGAAGGTATTTTTAATCCTCTGGAATATAATTTTGATAAAAAATATCACCAAAAATGTGATATTTATCATTAAAATGGTGTTCCGGAAGACCTCAGAGGTTAAAATTATGACCTAAAAGGTGATATTTATCATTAAAAAGGTATTCCGGAAGACCAAAAAGGTGATATTTATCATCAAAAAGGTCTTTCGTTTCATTAAAATAATGTTCCCACGCATTAAAATGAGCTTCCTGAGAATAAAAATCAGCTTTTGTTTCTTCTTTAAAATGATAGAGCGACTTTGGCATACCTCCGCAATCCTCCCATTGGCACGATAATTGTGAATTGAACACTCATTCAATGTAAAAATACTTAAAAAATGAAAATTTTCTACCAAACACGCGCCACTGCGGTGGGCGGACGCTCAGGACACACGCAATTAGATGATGGTTCGCTAGGCTTTGATTTAGCTTCCTTCCAAGAGAAAGACAAAAAAGGCACCAACCCCGAACAGCTCTTCGCAATGGGCTATGCCGCTTGCTTTGATAGCGCTTTGCAGGTGGTGGCTCAGCGTATGGGGCTGCAAGTGGATTCTAAATGCAGTTGCCAAGTGGGCATCGGGCAAAAAGCCGATGGTAGTTTTGCCTTAGAAGTGGATTTGTATGCCGAAGTCTTAGGCGTAGATGCCCAGCAAGCCAAAACGCTGATGGAAAAAACGCACCAAGTATGCCCGTATTCCAACGCTACACGCGGCAACATCGATACCCGCCTGCACATTACCGTGCTGAAAAAAGAAGAATTTGATTTATAAATTTTTAAAAATCATTACAATAATGGAAAGCCTTTGCGCAGATTTTGGAGTTAATCCACGCGGAATAAATTTCCTTTTTAAAAAGAAAAAAGACCTTATTGAGGTCTTTTTTTATATCATTTATTTTTCAATTGAATAACGAATTTAAAAAAATATGCCAAATTCCATTTTTTTTTAAGCCTTAAAAACCAGTACAAACTCGCAACCTTGTGCCAAGTTTTTTAAATAAATCCTTCCCGATTGTGCTTCCATGATGTTTTTGCAAAGCGTGAGCCCAATGCCCGAGCCTTTTTCACGCGTGGTAAAAAACGGGAAAAATACTTTTTCGGTAATTTCATCGTCAATACCCCGACCATAATCGCGCACTTTTACCAGTACGCTATCGTGTTGCTTTTCGATTTTTAACTCAATTTTTCTATCTTCTTTGGGCAGATTTTCAAGGGCAAAAATTGCATTGCTCAGCAAATTCACAAGCACTCTTTCGGTCAAAGATTTATCTGCCCAAATCATCGTTGGCTCGCCCAAAACATTGCACTCAATCTGCTTTTCTTGCAAATCGTTTTGCAACAAAGCACACATCTCTTGCAGCAATTGTTTGATTTCAATTTTTTCGGCATAGGCTTTTGGAATTTGCGTGATTTTTCGGTAATCGTCTACAAACTGCATCAATCGCCCCGAGCGTTCAGCCACAATGCTCATGCCTTCTCGCAATTCGCATAAATCTTCGCCTTGAATCTCGTCTTGCTGCGTGGCATATTGCATCGATTGGATTAGGCTATTAATTGGCGTGAGCGTATTCATCAACTCGTGCGAAATGACTTTTAGCAAATTATACCAAGCCATTTTTTCTTTTTTCTCGACTAAATCTTGTACCGATTCTATATTAATGACAAAAAACTGCTGCGCCACGCCCTTCACCCGCGAAGTCCTAATGGAATAAGTTTTGGGCTGAAAATCTTTGGTTTTAGCCGTATAAAAAGCCTGCGAATTTTGGAATTTAGTTTTTTCTATAATTTCATAAAACTTCGGCATTTTGGTCTGGCAATACGACCATTTTTGATAATTAGGGAGTTTAAAAATCTCTAAAAAATAATAATTTGCAAAGAAAATATCCCACTCATCTTCCTCAGTTTCTCGGCTTAAAATCATCAACCCAAATTGAGATTGATTTAAAATATGCTCATACAGCATTTTGTAGGAAACGATATTTTCTTCCTGCGATTTTACTTGTTCAAAAACGGCTTGCAATTCATTGTAAACATGACTTTTAGTCTTTTTAGGGCGAAAGGAAAAATCCTTGTATCGCACGGCAGTAATCAAACGGAGCAAACTCGAATTTTTATTGTACTGAAAATGATAAATCAAATACAAACACAGCAAACTCCCCACACCCAGCAACACCGCCGAAAGCCTATTCCCATGCTGTGCCGTGCCGTAAGAAAGCAACGCCAAAATCACGCCTAAAATGTAAGTCGCCAAATATTTCATAGTTTACATTTTTTCTAATTTTCGATAGAGTGCCGCGCGAGAAATGCCGAGCTCTGCCGCAGCACGAGAAATATTGCCTTCGCTTTTTTGCATGGCTTTTTGGATTAAAGTTTTTTCCATTTTTTCTAAATTCAAATCGTCGGTAGGCATAGCGGATTCTTTGGTATTTAGGTTTAAAGACAAATCGCCCGCATCGCTCATAATCACAGCGCGTTCCATACTGTGGGCGAGCTCTCTAATGTTGCCACGCCAAGGATAATTTCGCATATCTCGCCATTGTTGATCGCTTATTTTTAAGCCTACACGATGATATTTTTTGCTAAATTTCTCCAAGAAATAATGGCTTAAATCTTCTAAATCTTCCAGCCTCTCACGCAAAGGCGGAATATCAATTTCCACAGTATTGATTCGGTAAAATAAATCTTCCCGAAAGGCTTTTTCTTGTATTTTTTGGACTAAATTTTCGTTTGTGGCAAACACAAACCGAATGTCGAGCGGGCGCACTTTGTTTTCGCCCACGCGCACCACTGCCCTATTCTGTATCACGCTGAGCAACTTGGTTTGCAAGTGCATGGGCAAATTACCGATTTCATCAAGAAAAACCGTTCCGCCCTGTGCCGCTTCCATTTTTCCCATGCTGTGTTCTTTGGCATCGGTAAAGGCTCCTTTGGCATAGCCAAACAATTCGGATTCGAACAAGCCTTCAGACAAGCTCCCCAAATCGATATGCACAAAGGGCTGCTCGCTCCTGCTTGAATTTTTATGAATGTATTCCGCCATCACATATTTTCCTGTTCCATTTTCGCCCGTAATCAACACATTGGCATCGGTGGGAGCTACTTTATCGAGCGCATTCATCGTGGCTTGCATTCGGGGCGATTTTGTGCTTAAAAAATAATCTGAAATGGTATTTTTTTGTGATTTTTCAAGGCGTTCGATTTTCTTGTTTTTGCGCACCATTTCCACCGCCATTTTTACCGAGGCAAACAATTTTTCGTTGTTCCAAGGTTTTAAAATAAAATCTGTTGCGCCATTTTTTAAAGCTTCCACCGCGAGCGAAACTTCGCCATAAGCCGTCATCAAAATCACAGCAATATTGGGATTGGTGGCTAAAATTTCTTTGAGCCAATACATGCCTTCTTTGCCGTTTTCATAGCCTTTTCTAAAATTCATATCGAGCAAAACCACTTCGATTTCGTTTTCGTTGAGCGTGGGCAAAATCTCCTTAGGCTCATCGATTAAAATGATTTCAGAAAAAAATTGTTTTAGCCATAATTTGGCAGCGTATAAAATACTTTTATCATCGTCGACAATGGCAATTCGGGCATCGATTTTTCGCATAAGTGGCTGAGTTTTTTAGCTTAATCAAAGATACACTTTTTTAAAATAGCAAACTTGCCCGAGTGTCCGAAATCGAACAGCTTTTGTCCGAAAACGGACACTTTAGATTTAGACAAAATTCAATTTTAATTGATTTTCAAAGATTTAAAAATTCATTAATGTAATGGAAAAGTTTTGGCATTTAGCTAAATGAATTTTGAAAATTAAAACACATGGATACGAAAATTCAGAAAAAAAGAGGTTTTAAAAAATATGTTTGGATAAGTTTGGGAGTCGTTCTGCTCGGCATGGCGGCTTATTTCTTATTGCAACAACAAACGGAAAGTTTAAACATCGATCGCAATCGTGTAAAAATCGCCGAAGTGCAAAAAGGTGAATTTGAAGATATTTTGCTGCTCAACGCCACTACGGAATCTCGCAATTCTACGCTCGTGAATGTGCTGGAAGGCGGCGTGGTGCAAGAAATTTATGTGGAAGATGGTGCCATGGTGGAGATGAATCAGGCTTTGGCTAAAATCTACAATCCCAACACGGAATTGAGCCAAATGAACCAAGAAACGCAAATGTTACAACAGATTAATCAAATGCAAAACACGATTTTAAATCTTAAAAATCAATCGTTTGAACAAGAAAAAGAACGATTGCAAAGCAACAACGATTATCGTCGTGCGCAACAGGAATACGAAACGCAAAAAAGATTATACGAAGCCGAAATTGGTAGAAAAAATGATTTTTTGATGGCTAAACAAAATTTTGAATACCAACAAAAACGCAAACAGGTTTTGGAACAGAGCATCAAAAGCGAACAAAATGCAAGAAATCAGCAAATTGCAGCAACTCAAACGGCGATGGCGCAAATGCAAAAAAGCCTACAATTGCTCGAAGGAAACAAGCAGAATTTCATTATAAAATCGCCTGCCAAAGGTAGATTATCGTCGTTTACACTCACGCGCGGACAAAATTTGGTGAGTGGCGAAAACATCGGAAAAGTGGATCTGCTCGACGGCTACAAGTTGGTCGCCAAAGTGGACGAATTTTACAACAACCGTTTGCGCACGGGCATCGCTGGAACTTTGACCACCAACGGAAAAGAATACGCTGTGTTTGTGAGCAAAATTTTGCCCGAAGTCAAAGACCGACAATTTGAAGTGGTGTTGGATTTTTCGCAAGACACACCGCCCAATCTACGCATTGGGATAAGTTTTGGCATTAAACTTCAATTGTCTGACTCAGTGGAAAGTATTCTGCTATCTAAGGGCGATTTCCATCTCGATACGCAAGGCGATTGGGTGTTTGTGGTAAACGGCAACACGGCAGAACGACGAAACATTAAACTCGGAAAAGAAAATAATCGTTTTTATGAAGTAATCGAGGGACTACAACCTGGCGAACAGGTAATTATCACAAATTATAAAGATTTAAAAAATTACAATACCATTCATTTAAAAAATTAAAATCATGATACAAGTACAAAATTTAAGCAAAATCTACACCACTACAGAAGTGCAAACTGCGGCACTCAACGAAGTGAATTTAGACATCAAAAAAGGCGAATTTGTTGCCATTATGGGACCTTCGGGTTGCGGAAAATCTACTTTATTAAATGTTTTGGGCTTGCTCGACACGCCTACCAGTGGCAGCTATATTTTCAATGAACAAGAAACCACGAAAATGAACAAAAGCCAGAAAAATGATATCCGAAAAAAGAATTTAGGCTTTATTTTCCAAAACTTTAATTTGATTGATGAGCTCAGCGTGAAAGAAAATATTGAACTCCCGTTGATTTACAATCATGTACCAAGCCGAGAACGCAAAGCCAAAGTAACCAAAATTATGGAACAAATCGGGATTGCTCACCGCGCCAATCACTTGCCACAGCAACTCTCGGGCGGGCAACAGCAGCGTGTTGCCGTAGCGCGTGCTTTGGTAAATAATCCAAAATTGATTTTAGCCGATGAGCCTACGGGAAATCTCGACAGTACACACGGAGCCGATGTCATGGGGCTACTTGCCAAATTACATATAGAAGGTGCTACCATTGTGATGGTTACGCACTCTATGCACGATGCACGCTACGCCTCTCGTGTGGTGCAAATGAAGGACGGAAAGATTTTTAACGATGAAAAAGTAAACGCTTATCTCGACTCGTTTGAGCAAGCAGCTTTAGAAAATCTTTCGCTATAAATTTTAATCTTAAGTTTTAATTTTAAAACAACAATTTATGTTACGCAATTGGCTAAAAATCGCTTTTAGAAATTATAAGAAAAATGCTCTTACTACCTTTATCAATGTGTTTGGGCTTACGGTGGGATTGGTGGGTTTTCTGCTCATCATTTTTTACTGGAATCACGAAAATTCTTTTGAAGAATGGAACCCTGAGCGAGAAAATGTTTACCAAATAGAAATTCAACAAAACAAAAATGATATTTGGCCTGTCACTTCGTTTCCCTTGGTACTTGAAAGCAAAGCAAAAATCCCTGAAATTGAAGATTTAGCTCTTATAGAATCTTCAATTACTGCCAATGTTTTTTATGGAAACAAAAAAAGCACCCCCAATATACTTAAAGTATCTCCTGATTTTTTCAAACTATTTCCATACAAAATCATCTCGGGTAGCACGCAGAATGGTGTGGAAAAAGACAAGATTTTTTTAGAAAAAAAGGTCGCACAACAACTTTTTGGAGATGATTACGCCAATGCCATAGGCAAAGAGGTTAAGTTTTATAATCAATTTCCAGCCATCGTTGCCGCCGTATATGAATTGCCCGAAGGCAATACAGAATATGCGTACAACGCTATTTCCTATTCAATTCAATTAGATAGGGATAAAGAACGCTGGGGAAATTTCAATTACAAAGGTTTTTTTAAAATAAAACCAGGTAGCAATATCAAAAATATCGAAAAACAAATAACCGATATTTTGTTTACCTATATGGTTGTAAAAGAAGCTGAAGATGCTGGTGTTTCTATTGAAGAAATTTTAGATGATTTAGGCACAGAAAAACAAGATATCGCTGTGCACTTAACTCGTTTAGACAAGGCTCATTTAGATTCAAAAGGGAAAACTCTCGGAACGCAAGACAACATCAACCTAAAAAAGAATTTACAAATGCTCATTGGTCTTTGCATTCTGATTTTGGTGCTTAGTGCCATCAATTTTATCAATCTAAAAACAGCACAAGCCTCACAACGAGCCAAGGAAGTGGGCGTGCGCAAGGCATTGGGCAGCAGTCGTTTGCTTTTGATTTCGCAATTTGTGTTTGAAACTTTTATTTTGTGTTTGATTTCGCTCTTGCTCGCCATTGCCATTACTGAATATTTACTCCCGATTTATGCCCAATTTTTAGGCAAAGAGATTCAGCTGGATTATGTAAAAACTTTGGCTTATGCTTTTGCTATCATCATCGGAATGAGCCTTTTGGCGGGAATCATTCCTGCCATTTATTTGGCTAATTTTAAACCTATTAATACTTTGAAAGGCAATTTCAGCCGTAGCAAAAATGGAATTTGGCTACGCAATGGGATTTTGGTGCTACAATTGGTAATTTCGGGCTTTTTCATCATCAATAGTTTGCTCGTGAACCAACAAGTAAATTATTTAATGAACAAAGATTTAGGCTTTCAAGGCGACCAGATTGCGATGATTGATTTTAAAGATTTCAGCCAGAATAATGCGCTCCGCTACCAAACGACCAAAGCGGAATTGCTCAAAATTAAAGGCGTAGAAGATGTTACCTTTTCAAGGCAAAGACCCGGCAAGCCTACCAGAGGAATTTCATCGGTTGAATATAATTTTAAAAATCAAGAAAAAAGCATAAATGCCGAACAAGGCGCCGTCGATTATAATTTTTTTAAATTCTATGATATCAAATTTGTAGCAGGCAAAGACTTCAATCCACAAATAGCTTCAGACACTGCCTCGGGCTTAATTGTAAACCAAGCCTTTGTGCGAGAAATGGAACTAAACGACAAAGATGCTATTGGAAAGAAAATTGATGGTTACGGAATAGAACATAAAATCATCGGTGTGGTAGAAGACTATCATTTCCATAACGCCACAGAAGAGATTAAACCTATTTTCCATAATTATTACAACAGAACTTGGATGAGAAATGATATGCCTTATTTGGCTGTGAAAATCAATCAAAATGATGTGGCTGGCACCTTGAAAAAAATTGAAAACTTTTGGAGCCAAATTGATCCAGAAAACGATTTTAGCTATACTTTTTTAAACGAAGATTACGCTGAAACCTTCACCAAAATTGAGCAGCAACGCACCTTGTTTTCAATCTTAAATTTTATGGTATTGCTCATTTCATTGCTTGGATTGTTTGGGCTTTCAGCACTCTTGGTGGAGCAAAAAATGAAAAATATCGCCATTCGCAAAACACTCGGTGCCAGCGACAAAACCTTGGTTTGGGAGCTTACACGCCCGTTTATCATCATCAGTTTGTTGGCTTCATTCATTTCCATTCCATTGAGCTATTGGTTCATTACCAAATGGTTGCAAGATTATGCCTACCGCATCAGTATTGGCGTGTTGCCGTTCTTAGTGGGCGTATTTTCGCTACTCATTTTAGCCTTGGTCGTTACGGGCATCAAAGCCTATCGTGCCACACAACGAGATTTGGTGAAATACTTAAAATACGAATAATTCCGATTTTTAATCATTACTAAAATGAAACATACAATCATAGTTTTTTTGGTTTTTATGAGCGTTCAGGGCTGGGCGCAGCAGACATTAAGTCTGGAAGAAAGCCTTGCCCTTGCGCTTAAAAACAATCCAGAAATTAGAAAAATAAGCCTTGCCACTGAAAAGCAAAATGCCGAACGCCTTGCTGCTTGGGGACAACTTCTCCCTAGAGCTAATGTGGGTGCCAACCGAGCCTATAGTTTTGGCTCGACCATAGACCCACAAACCAATACGCGAGAAGCACTCAATGTTTCCCAAGACCGATTTTATTTTTCGGCACAGATGAATCTTTTCTCGTGGGAAAATTTAATGCAACTGAAACTTACGCAATTGCAAAAAAACAGTTTTCGGTATTTTTTGCAAGCCACCGAGCAGCGTATCGCTATGCAAGTGGTGCAACATTTTTACAGTTATCTTTTGGCTAAAAAATGGGAAGAAATTTTAACGCCACAAATTCAAGAAATGGAAAAGCAAGTGCAGCAAACCCAGCAGGCGGTGGAAATCGGCACGCGACCACAGAGCGATGTGTATGACATCGAAGCCAATAAGGGCAACTTGAGCAATCAACTGCTACAAGCGCAAAATGCTAAAAATATTGCCAAAAATAATTTGCTTTTAGCTATGGGCATGCTCCAAGACAGCGTAGAATTTGCCGAAAAAAATGACAATTTGATTGATTTTTTGGATTTAGAAAAAATCGATAACTTAAGCATTTTGGCAAACAATCCCGAAGCACGCAAAGCAGAAGCGGAACAAAAAATCGCAAAACAAACTTTGAAAAAAGTGCAAGCCTTACGCTTGCCAAGACTCTCCGCTCAATACCAATGGGGCACTTTTTATAGCAAGATTTTGGATTCGGATTTGCCTACGCAAGATTTTAAAGAGCAATGGAAAGATCACTCCAATCAATATCTTTCGTTGGGGATAGAAATTCCGATTTTCAACCAATTTTTGGTGAAATCTGAAACTCAAAAAGCCAAGATTGAGCAACTCCAAGCCGATGTACGAAACGATGCTATCACTTTAAAAATCAATCATCAGCTCAATGAAATTAAAAACAATTACCACACCGCTTGGAATAGCTACGAATTACTGAAAACTAATCACGAAAACCAGCGTTTGGCGTTTGAGCGTTCCGAAGATAAATTCAAAGAAGGCTTGATTGATGCTTATACTTTATTCATCATCAAAAACAACTGGTTACAAGCTAATTACCAATTATATCGCGCCAAAACCGAACTGCAAATGCAACAAAAACTTTGGCAGCTGATGACACAAAATCGCTAAAATTTATATTTTTCTCCTTTCATTGTAATTGAAAAAGGCTTTCCCAAGGGAAAGCCTTTTAGTTGATATTTCAACTTTATTAAATCTTAGCATTTCGCAAACGCAACGCATTGGCAATCACGCTCACAGAACTGAAACTCATTGCCAGCGCAGCAATCATAGGCGACAACAAAATTCCAAAAAACGGATACAAAATTCCTGCGGCTACTGGCACACCAAGCGTATTATAAACGAGTGCGAAAAATAGATTTTCTTTGATATTTTTCAAGACTTTTTCGCTTAATAATCTCGCACTTAAAATACCTTGCAAATCCCCTTTCACAAGCGTGATGTCGGCACTTTCTATCGCCACATCGGTTCCCGTTCCCATTGCAATGCCCACATCGCTCTGTGCCAAAGCGGGCGCATCGTTCATTCCGTCGCCTGCCATCGCCACTTTATAGCCTTGCGCTTGGTATTTTTTCACTTCTTCCAATTTATCTTTTGGCAGCATTTCGGCTTTAAAATCAGTGAGTCCTACTTTTTTTGCCACGGCTTTCACGGTTCCTAAACTGTCTCCTGAAAGCATTACAACCTTGATTCCTTTTTGATTTAAAGCCTTGAGTGCCTGTGCACTGTTTTCTTTAATCTTATCTGAAATCACGATAAACGCCAATATTTCTTGATCTACGGCTAAATAAGAAACCGTAGCTCCTTGATTGATAAAGTTTTCGGCTTGTGCATAAAGATTATGATTGTCTTTGGCTCCAACGCTTTCCATTAAGGCTTCGTTTCCAAGTGCTACCGACTGATTTTGCACTTCTCCCACCACACCTTTTCCTGTGATGCTTTCGTAATTCTGAACAGGCAAAGCAGACACATGACGCTCACGACCAAATTTAAGCGTAGCCTTGGCTAAAGGATGCTCACTATTTTGGTTTAATGAATTAATTAGCTGGAGCATGTCTATTTTTTTCACGCCTTCAACCGCAACTAATTCTTCCACCGACGGCTTGCCTTCGGTAATGGTTCCCGTTTTATCAATTAAAACTAAATTTATAGTTTTTAATTTTTCTAAAGCTTCGGCTTTTTTAATCAAAATTCCTCGTTGGGCGCCTTTTCCAATTCCCACCATAATCGACATCGGGGTTGCCAAACCAAGCGCACACGGACAAGCGATAATTAGCACCGCAATGGCGTTTACAAAGGCATTAGTCCACGGATGTTCTTGCGAAAATAAAAACCAAACAATAAAAGTAATCACCGCTACGCCCACGACAATCGGCACAAAATACGCCGACACTTTGTCAGCCAATCGCTGAATCGGTGCTCGGCTTCGGCTCGCGTCATTCACCATTTGGATGATTCCTGCCAAGAGCGTATCGTGCCCCACTCTTTTGGCTTTCATCAAAAATGTTTTATTTCCATTAATAGTCCCCTGGCTCACCTCATCGCCCACGACTTTATCTACAGGAATTGGTTCGCCCGTAATCATACTTTCATCGATGTGGCTACTCCCTTCGATGATTTCGCCATCGACAGGGATTTTTTCTCCTGGTTTTACTTTTAAAACATCTCCAATTTTAATTTCAGACAAATCCACTTCTTGCTCCACATCTCCCGAAACTCTCAGAGCTTTTTTAGGGGCTAGTTGCATTAATTCTTTTATCGCAGAATGGGTTTTCTGGTGTGCTTTCGCCTCCATTACTTGCCCCAACATGACCAAAGTAAGAATCACTGTGGCAGATTCAAAATAGAGATGAACCTCGCCCGTGGCACTCAATAAATTGGGAAAGAATAAAGCGATTACACTATAAAGCCAAGCGGCTCCAGCACCAATTCCCACCAAGGTGAACATGTTTAAATTTCGTGTAATCAACGAGGCATAAGCCCGTTTAAATAAGATAAAACATGCATAAAAAACGACGGGAAACGACAATAAAAATTGCACCCAATTCCAAGCAGATTGAGGCATAATTTTATACAAAGGATTATCGCTGAGCATGTCGCTCATGGCGATAACAAAGATGGGAACCGTAAAGAGCAACGCGATTTTAAGTTTCTTCAACAATCGCAAATAATTGCTCTGCTCCTCATCTTCATTCATTTCGAGGGGCACCAAATCCATTCCGCACACGGGGCAATCGCCTGGTGCGTCGTAGACTTTGTCTCCTTCACACATCATCGGGCAATAGTATTTCCCCGATTTACTGACTAATTTTTTTTTAACAGGAGCCTCTTCGCCCTCGTTGGCAATGGTGTAGCTTCCCCCTATTTTGTCTAAAGCTTTTTGGAATTGCTCTAAAGGAATCTCTTGGTTAGAAGTTACAATTGCTTCAGATTTATCAAGGTTTACCTCCACTTTAGAAACCCCGTTCACTTTTTCTAACGCCTCTTGCACATGCCCTTTGCACCCCTCGCACTGCATGCCATGCACCGAGTAAGTTCTAGTAATTTTCTGCAAAGGTGCAATATCATAGTGTGAGTTTTTTAAACTCTCTTTTAAAAGTTCAAAAGGAATTTCGTGATCCGAGGTAATTGTAGCCAAAGCTTGCAGCAAATCCACCTCCACATGCTTTACACCAGCTACTTTTCTTAAAGCTTTCTCTACGCTGTCTTTGCAGCCCATGCACGACATGCCAATGATTGAATATTGTTTTTCCATTGTTATTAAATTATATTTTTTAAAATTCAATCAAAAAACATATTTTGAATAATTTTGATTAAATGACTTTGTTCTCTTAGGTTAACTTTTATGAAAAGAAAAATTCGTGCCATGAATTTTCTTGATACGAATTTTCTGATTTATTCAATAGTAATTTTTATTAAATTTATTCAGCTAAAATAATCAAATGATTGTTGTTTAGCTCAATGGTTCCTCCTTCTACTCTAATCACTAAATCTTTCCCTTTGTTTTCTACTTTTTGGTGTTTCACCTCGGCATCTTTAGACGCTCCGATTATGATTTCACCTTTTTCTAAAGTAGCCACAATAGGGGCGTGATTATTTAGCATCTGGAACTGCCCACCTTTGCCAGGCACAGTCACGCTGTCTACCTCGCCTCGGTAAAGCACATATTCAGGTGTTATGATTTCTAATTTTAATCCCATAATTTAAGTGATTAAACTTCAGCTAACATTTTTTCTCCTGCCTCGATGGCTTCCTCAATAGTTCCTTTCAAGTTGAATGCTGCTTCTGGGTATTTATCTACCTCACCATCCATAATCATGTTGAATCCTTTGATAGTGTCTTTGATATCTACAAGCGCACCAGGGATTCCTGTAAACTGCTCTGCCACATGGAATGGCTGAGACAAGAAACGCTGAACGCGTCTTGCACGGTGAACGACCAATTTGTCTTCTTCTGACAATTCTTCCATACCCAAAATCGCGATGATATCTTGAAGGGCTTTATATCTTTGTAATAGCTCTTTTACTCTTTGTGCACAATCGTAGTGCTCTTTCCCTACTACATCTGGTGACAAGACCCTTGAAGTTGAATCCAATGGGTCTACCGCTGGGTAGATACCTAATGAAGCAATCTTACGAGAAAGTACGGTTGTTGCATCCAAGTGCGCGAAAGTTGTTGCTGGCGCAGGGTCGGTCAAGTCATCCGCAGGTACATACACCGCTTGCACTGATGTAATAGACCCGTTTTTAGTTGATGTAATACGCTCTTGCATCGCACCCATCTCAGTTGCCAAAGTTGGCTGATATCCTACCGCTGATGGCATACGACCTAAAAGTGCAGACACCTCAGAACCTGCTTGCGTGAAACGGAAAATGTTATCTACAAAGAATAATACATCACGCCCTTGTCCTGATTCTCCACCATCACGGAAATATTCTGCCAATGTAAGCCCAGAAAGAGCCACACGCGCACGCGCTCCTGGAGGCTCGTTCATCTGCCCAAACACAAATGAGGCTTTAGATTCTTTTAATAAATTTTTATCCACTTTAGACAAATCCCATCCGCCATCTTCCATGGAATGCATAAAATCTTCTCCATATTGGATAATTCCTGCCTCAAGCATCTCACGCATAAGGTCGTTCCCCTCACGAGTACGCTCTCCTACTCCTGCGAATACAGAAAGTCCTCCGTGACCTTTAGCAATATTGTTGATCAATTCCTGAATTAATACGGTTTTACCCACACCGGCACCACCAAATAATCCAATTTTACCACCTTTAGCATATGGCTCAATCAAATCAATTACCTTAATCCCTGTAAATAACACCTCTGCAGAAGTTGATAAATCTTCGAATTTAGGCGCTGGGCGGTGGATTGGCAATCCGTTGGTTTTATCTATTTTTCCAAGTCCGTCGATTGGGTCTCCCACTACATTAAACAGGCGTCCTCTGATTTCTTCACCACTTGGCATTGTAATCGGTGTACCTGTAGAAATCACTTTTTGTCCTCTCTGCAAGCCATCGGTACTATCCATAGAGATACATCTCACGGTATCTTCACCTATGTGTTGCTCAACCTCTAGGACAAGTGGATCTTCTCCTTCTTTCACTACTTCTAGTGAATCATAAATTCTGGGTAGTTCTTCTTGATTTTCGAAAATAACATCGATTACCGGACCGATAATCTGCGAAATTTTTCCTATATTTTGTGCCATTTGCGTATATATTAGGTATTGTAACTATATAACTATGTTTCTGCAAATATAATTTTTTTTTTGAGTATTTGGTATTTTATCGTGGCTTTTTTTCGGTTAATTTCTAAACATTTTTAAGTATCGCTCTCTTCAATTTTCTTTAAAATACTTTTCATTGCTTCAAAAATACCATCAAAATCTGTTTTTTTGCCCGAAATGTAAATAAACATTACCGCATATGAATTCTCAACCATGGATTGATTTAAACGATAAGCTTCTCGCATCAAACGCTTGATGTGATTGCGATCCGTGGCGTGTTTAAAAAGTTTTTTGGGCACCGAAACGCCTATCATACTCGCCTCTCCTTCCGCCAAAGGGGTAAAAATAGCTTTTAATGGATAATTCTTCACCGACTTCCCTTCGCTAAAAAGAATTTCAATCCATTTTTTTCGCTTTAACTTACTTTTTTTTCTAAATAAAAACCTTTCTTTAGCGGTATTTTCTACATTTGAGCTCAAACAATTAAACTTTTTTCTTAAACAATATAAATTTTATTGCGCTTGTAATTGATAAATATTGTACCTTTGTACAATACAAAACACAAATTTAAAACATTTTTTTATGTATCCAGAAGAAATAGTAATACCGATGAAGCAAGAATTAACGCTGAATGGTTTTGAAGATTTATCTACAGTTGAAAAAGTTCAAGAATTTTTAGCTAAAAAAGGCACGAGCCTTTTGGTAGTAAACAGCGTTTGTGGCTGTGCTGCAGGCGGTGCAAGACCAGGTGTTGTAGCTTCTCTTTCTCAAGATAAAAAACCTGATAATTTAGGAACTGTATTTGCCGGCTTTGATATCGAAGCTACCAAAGTGGCAAGAGAAGCAATGTTGCCTTTCCCGCCAAGCTCTCCATCTGTGGCACTTTTCAAAGACGGAGAATTAGTACATATGCTTGAAAGACATCACATCGAAGGGCATTCTCCTGCCATGATTGCAGAGAATTTGCAGTCTGCTTACGATGAGTTTTGCTAAAAATTAATTTTTTAAAATAACCAACAACAATAAATTTTATGAAAGTAGCCGTAGTAGGTGCCACCGGAATGGTAGGCGAACGCATGTTAAAAGTTTTGGAGGAAAGAAATTTCCCCGTAGATGAATTAGTACCCGTAGCTTCAGAAAAATCTGTGGGAAAGGAAGTAATCTTCAAAGGAAAACCATACAAGGTAGTTTCCTTGCAAGACGGTGTAGATAGCAAGTGCGATGTAGCTCTTTTCTCTGCAGGTGGCGGCGTTTCGCTTGAGTGGGCGCCTAAATTTGCGGAGGCAGGCACTACCGTAGTAGACAATTCATCGGCTTGGCGCATGGACGACACCAAAAAATTAGTGGTTCCAGAAATTAACGCTAATGTACTTACCAAAGAGGATAAAATTATTGCCAATCCAAACTGCTCAACAATTCAGCTTGTAGTAGCTTTGAAACCTTTGCACGATAAGTACAAAATCAAACGCGTGGTGGTTTCTACCTACCAATCGGTAACGGGTACTGGAAAAGCTGCCGTAGACCAATTAAATGGCGAAATCGCAGGCGAAGAAGTAAAAAAAGTATATCCGTACCAAATCTTTAAAAACGCGCTACCACATTGCGATGTTTTTGAGGACAACGGCTACACCAAAGAGGAAATGAAACTTACTCGTGAGACCAAAAAAATCTTGGATCCCAATATCGAAGTTACTGCAACTGCCGTACGTGTACCTGTACAAGGCGGGCACTCTGAGGCGGTGAACATCGAGTTTGAAAATGATTTTGACTTAAACGAGGTAAGACAACTTTTGCAAAATGCACCAGGCGTAACTCTACAAGACAATACCGACACCAATACCTACCCGATGTGCCTTTATGCTGAGGGCAAAAACGATGTATTTGTAGGTAGAATCCGTCGAGATTTTTCTAAACCAAACGCCTTGAACATGTGGGTGGTTTCAGACAACTTGAGAAAAGGTGCTGCGACCAATACCATTCAAATTGCAGAATATTTGGTAGAAAATAATTTATTGTAAAAAATTATTTTTTTTAGATAATTAACTTTCAGCGTGTTTCGTTTTTCTTTGCGAAACACGCTTTTTTTATTTCAATTAAAAATTACAGAATTATCATTTTTTCGTAATTTAGCCTTTCAAATTTCAGTAAAAACATACAAATGCAAAGTTTCACATTCCCTAGAAAAGCATGCATTTTACTTTCTGCAGCCGCCATTGCCATGTACATAGGGCAAGCTTTGACCTTCTCACACTTTGGCGAAGTCACTTGGCAGTTTTGGGCAGCCACCATCATTACTTTAATCATTCACATCATTTGCTTTTTAGACTTATTTAAAAACAAAGCACTCCCACAAAAGCCGTGGATTTTTGTACTTTGTTTGTGGGGAATTGGCGCATTTATTTATTCAATTGCTAGACAGAAATGAAAAAGAATTTAAGCGAACTACAGCAAAAAGATCTTGCCTACAACTGGCACCCGTATATTCAGCACAAGGGCATGGATGCCCCTATCGTTATTACCAAAGGAAAAGATGCCCTTTTGTGGGACGAAAACGGCAACGAATACATCGACGCCATCGGCTCATGGTGGTGCAACCCGCATGGTCATGCAAATCCTGCCATTGTTAAAGCTATTTCAGACCAAATTCAGACTTTGGAACATGTGCTTTTTGGCGGATTCACGCATCCTTTAGCCATAGAACTTTCAGAAAAATTACTTTCGATTTTACCGCATAACCAAGCCAAAGTTTTCTATTCAGACAACGGATCTACCGCGGTGGAAGTGGCTGTGAAAATGGCTTTGCAATACCACATTAACCAAGGCGTGAAAAAAGATTGTATCATTTCTCTTGAAGATGCCTTTCATGGCGATACTTTCGCAGCCATGGCAGCTTCGGGCATTGGGCTCTACACCGAATCTTTCAAAGGTTTATTACTTAAAAATCACCGAATTCCAGTCCCTACGCCAGAAAACATTACGCAAGTCGAAGAGCAACTTTTAAATATTATTAAAAATCACAAACCTGCGGCTTTTATCTTTGAGCCGATTTTGCAAGGTGCTGCGGGTATGCGCGTTTACAAACCCGAGTTGCTTGAACGATTGATGCAAATTTGCAAGGAACACGATGTGCTTTGCATTGCCGATGAGGTGATGACGGGATTCGGGCGCACGGGAAGATTATTTGCCTGTGATTATTTAGAAGAGTTTCCTGATATTATGTGTATCTCCAAGGCTTTGACGGGTGGATTTATTCCACTAGCGGCAACCACTGCCACACAAAAAGTGTATGATGCTTTTTGGGCAGACGAAGTGAACAAAGCACTTTTCCACGGGCATACTTTTATGGCAAATCCTGCTGGGTGCGCGGCGGCATTGGCAAGCATTAATCTAAGCATAAGCCCCGAAACCGAGAAAAACATTGAACGAATTTATCAACGAAATCTGAATTTTGCGCTCGAATTGAAAGAAACCAAAGGTGTAAAAGACATCGAAGTGCTGGGCGTGATGTTGCGTTTTGCGCTCGACCAGCCAGACAATGATTATTATGGAGAATTGAGAAATAAGATTTATGCCTTTTTTATGAAAAATCGTTTGATCTCTCGTCCCGTGGGCAATGTTTTGTACATTCTCCCACCCTACTGCATTACCAATGAGCAATTAGACCAAACTTATGAAATCTTACGAAAAACGATTAAAAAATTCGCATCTAAAAAATAATTAAAAAACCGATTTTCGGGTATTTTTTTAGACTAAAAATTCAATAATTGAATGTTTTTTTTAAGGCTATAGGTTTTCAAAAAAATACAATTTTAAATGAATTCTAAAATTATTGTCACACAATATGCACAAGCGAGTTGCCTAAAAGATTTAAGCGAACCTAAAAGTGGCTTAGCAAAGCACCTAATAGGTAAAGAAACCGTTTGGGGCGGAAAGTTAACTCCCAAAATGGAAGAAAAACTCCAACAACTTTTAGCCCAAAATCCAAATTACCAAAAATTGGACAGAACGGTGCATTTGGCTCTTTTGTGTGCAAGGGCTTTTAACTTTAATCCAGAAGACCAAAATTTAAAAATTGGAGTAAACATCGGCTCTAGCCGAGGGGCTACGCATAAATTAGAATCCGAATTTGAGGCATTTTTTAACCAAGAAAACATCGATATTCTTACTTCTCCTACAACTAGTTTGGGCAACATCTCAAGCTGGGTGGGGCAAGATTTGGGCTTACATGGCATTCAATTTAGCCACTCGATGACTTGTAGCACCTCCCTGCTGAGTGTGGCAAATGCGGTGGCTTGGCTACGCGCCAACATGACCGACAAAATGCTGGCGGGCGGTGCCGAGGCTCCGCTCACACCTTTTACCATTGCACAATCCAAGGCATTGCGAATTTATTCCCGAGAAGAAGTAACTCCTTGTTTGGCGGGAGATTTAAACAAAGGGCAAAATACGATGGTTTTGGGCGAGGGAGCTGGGCTTTTGCTCTTGGAAAAAGAAAGCGAACAAAATAAAAATCAAAAAATCGTTGAAATTGCGGGAATTGGTTATGCCTCCGAGCCTTTGGCCAGCGCGACGAGCATCAGTGTGCAGGCTACGCATTTTCAAGCATCGATGCGAGAGGCCATTCGTGATTTAGACGAGCCCGTGGATGTGGTGATTACTCACACGCCTGGCACGCGAAAAGGAGACCAAGCTGAATATGAGGCCGTGAAAGCCGTGTTTGGTGAGCAAATGCCGCTTATTACCAACAACAAATGGAAAATCGGGCATACCTTTGGTGCCGCAGGCGTGCTAAGCCTAATTTATGGCATCGAGATGATTAAAAACCAAAGTTTCTACGCTCTGCCTTGGGGAGGGAGCATTTCCCTTGGGCATCCGATAAAGAATATTTTAATCAATGCTGCCGGCTTTGGGGGCAATGCGGTGAGTGTTTTAATTAAGGGTTTATAAAAAATCAACCGCAAGAGGAATACAAGAAACCTGCGCTGAAAACTTCATAAAAAAACTAAAATCTTATGATAAATATCATCAAACAATTTGCAAAGCGTATTTAAATATACTCTAAATTTGAGGTGTAATTAAGACTAAAATTATAAAAAATGAAAAAATTATTTATTACTCTCGGTCTTATAGCATCTACAATGATGTTTGCACAGACATATCAAATTCCCACAAAAAATTTAGTAAATTTTAATGTTCATTGTCTTAATTATGATAACAACTTTAGACCATGCATTAAGGTAAAAGAAGGAGATATCATTTATACCTTAGTCTTTGATCAGACATCTTCGAAACCTGTTGATATCAATAAAACTTTAAATCTTTATATCAAATCAACACAAAGTCCTCATTTCAAAACACCTGAAGGCTATACCGTAGAAAACACCTACAACGATGTAAAAAAATACGGAAAACTCGTAAAAATCGCAGGATTTGGAAATTATGTAGAGCTACCTTCGGGATGGCGTGCCAATTTCTACAACAAAGAAAATTTATTTGAAACACACGATAACGAAAAAATTGTTTCTTTTTCCAAAGTATATAAATGATTTCAAAAATAAATCTCTATCTCATAGACTATTACAGCCCATTGCAACACAATGGGCTAAATACTTATATTAGAGAGCTTACAGAGTATTTAAAATCCCACATAAAATATTTTATTTCATTTTAATTGGATAAATCACGCACCATTTGCTCAATTTTTAAAGAAATAAATTCCGTACAAAACATTGTGTTCCCTCGCCAAAAATCCAAAAGAGTGGCTTGGATTTCTTTTTCCCCAAACATTAATTTCTCTGAACCATTTTTTATTTTAACTTTAATTTTATGCAGATTTTTTCCATTTTCAATTTATTTTTCAAATATAAAAAGCTACCTTTTTGAGGTAGCTTTTTTATTATATTAAGAATTGAGGGGTTACATCATACCGCCCATTCCGCCCATACCTGGCATTCCTGCTGGCATTCCGCCTTCGTTTTCTTTTGGAATATCATATACTACGGCTTCGGTAGTTACTAACATTCCTGCAACAGAAGCTGCGTTTTCAAGGGCAACACGAGTAACCTTAGTAGGATCTATGATTCCCGCATCTAGCATGTTTACATATTCATCTGTTTTGGCATTGTAACCAAAGTTTTTGTCTCCTTCTTTGATTTTTGCTACCACTACAGAACCTTCGCCACCTGCGTTAGCAACGATTTGGCGTAATGGCTCTTCAATCGCTCTTTTCACGATTTTCACACCAGTTTCTTCGTCTTGGTTATCGGCTTGTAGGCTATCCAAAGCACTTACTGAGCGTACGAGCGCCACACCACCACCTGCAACGATTCCTTCTTCTACCGCAGCACGAGTTGCATGCAATGCATCGTCTACACGGTCTTTTTTCTCTTTCATCTCTACTTCAGAAGCGGCACCTACATAAAGTACTGCCACTCCGCCAGCTAATTTAGCCAAACGCTCTTGAAGTTTTTCTCTGTCGTAATCAGAAGTAGTAGTCTCGATTTGAGCTTTGATTTGGTTTACTCTCGCTTTGATTTGCTCTTCGTTTCCAGCACCATTTACTATGGTAGTGTTGTCTTTATCAATTGTAACTTTCTCGGCTGAACCAAGCATATCAATGGTTGCATTCTCTAAAGTATAACCTCTTTCTTCTGAGATTACAGTACCGCCTGTAAGGATTGCGATGTCTTCCAACATTGCTTTTCTTCTATCCCCAAAACCTGGTGCTTTTACCGCAGCGATTTTCAACGAACCTCTTAATTTGTTTACCACCAAAGTTGCTAGTGCTTCACCTTCTACTTCTTCAGAGATGATTAACAAAGATTTACCTTGTTGTGCTACTGGCTCCAATACTGGTAATAAATCCTTCATATTAGATATTTTCTTATCCATCAACAAAATGTATGGATTGTCTAAATCTGCAATCATTTTTTCTGAATCAGTTACAAAGTAAGGAGATTGATAACCTCTGTCGAACTGCATACCTTCTACTACATCTACATAAGTATCTGTACCTTTGGCTTCTTCCACAGTGATTACACCTTCTTTTCCTACTTTTCCAAACGCTTCTGCAATCAACGAACCGATTGCTTCGTCATTATTGGCTGAAATAGAAGCTACTTGTTTGATTTTATCTTGATTATCTCCTACTTCTGTAGATTGAGATTTAAGGTCTTCTACGATTTTCTCAACTGCTTTGTCAATACCTCTTTTAAGATCCATTGGGTTGGCTCCTGCTGCGACATTTTTCAAACCTTCGCGAACAATTGCTTGTGCCAAAACAGTTGCTGTAGTAGTACCATCTCCTGCTAAATCGTTAGTTTTAGAGGCAACTTCTTTCACCATCTGAGCACCCATGTTTTCTACTGGATCTTCTAGCTCGATTTCTTTGGCTACAGATACCCCATCTTTGGTAACATGTGGCGCACCGAATGGTTTAGCCAACACGACATTTCTACCTTTTGGTCCGAGCGTAACTTTTACTGCATCGGCTAGTGTATCTACACCTTTTTTTAGTTTATCTCTTGATTCTATATTGAATTTAATTTCTTTTGCCATGATTGTAATTTATTTATTTTAAAAAATTTATATTTTGAGTGTTTTTTCTTTAATTAAACGATTGCCAAAATATCGGCTTCTCTCATAATTAAATAATCTTTTCCTTCTAATTTAAGTTCAGTACCTGCGTATTTCCCGTAAAGTACTTTATCCCCTACTTGCACAGTAAGTGGCTCGTCTTTTTTTCCAGTTCCTACTGCCACCACGATTCCTTCTTGTGGTTTTTCTTTGGCTGAATCTGGGATAATGATTCCAGAAGCGGTTTTAGTTTCTGCTGGAGCGGGCTCGATTACCACGCGATCTGCTAAGGGTCTAATGTTTAAATTGCTCATATTTGTTATCTTTTATTTCTTAATTAAAAAATCTGTGCTCTACATTTTTCACAAAGTATGCCAAGCGCCTTAGATTTCCAAAACACAACTTTAAATTCTAAAAATCAATATTTTACATATTTCCCCATGACTGACAATTCATACAAAAAAATGCCAAGCTGGTGACAACTTGGCATTAATGCTTGATTTATTTTTTTAGACTAAAAATCTATTCGATGATGAATTTGGCAGATTCTGAAAGGTCGTTGCCTTCGGCTTGCAAGATATAAACGCCCGTTGGAATCCCCATAATATTGATTTTTTGGATAAAGGTTCCCGTTTGGCTAAGGTTTTCATCTTGCTTGATTAATTGCCCTACGAGATTGTAAATTTTAAAGCTCACACCTGGTTTAGCCAAATTTGAAATCTTGACATTCACATCGCGATAAGCAGGATTTGGATATAATTCTAAACGCTTGCCCGAAGGTTTTTCTGGCGTAAAGGCACTAAAAGTATTGGCGCAAAGATTTAAATTAGCTTTAGTAATTTTTCCTTCATAAGGTCTTACACCATCACCCACCAAAAGTTTCCATTCGCCTTTTTGAGCCACTCCATTAAACGACGCAAAAGGCACTTGGGGTTTGAAATTCTGAACCGTTTCAGCGCATTTCATACTTGATTGATTATCTGAAATTTCAGCATTGATTTTTGAATTTTCTGAATCTGCGCAAGGTTTTGTAAAGATTTCCACCATTTCGCCCGAAGGAGAAACTAGATAGGCTTGCAAATCGCTCATTCTTTGATGGCTGATGCCTAAATTCAATTTTACATTATTTACTAAACCATCGTTCGGCACTGAAAATGTGATTTTGGTATATTCCTTATACTCTATCTTAGCAGCAGAAACACCATCAGCAATTGCCAATGGTAATCTTTCTTTTGGCAAATAATTTCTACAAACATTGTTGGCTCTGTATCCTACCGAAAACGGCTTACTCACTGCAAAGAAAATATTTCCCACAGGCTCGATTAAAATATAGGCCTGCTCGGCTTCAAAATCTTCCGGCAATTGGATTTTTTCTTCGCCATCATTGCTTGCATTAGCTTTAAGCAAAGTTTTCTGCATTTTGCCCGCTTGGTCTGTCACCAAAAAAATATTCACATTCGCCACATTAATAGGCGCTTCATTCGTCTTAGCCACATTCCATTTTACATCTAGCTCGCCACCTTTGGCTACACTTTCGCTTACGCTTGGTTTTATCACAGAAAATCCCGTTTCGCTCGCTTGCACATTTACCGTCATATGGTCGGTCGCCACTTGACCATAATTTTGCCCATCACGCACCGCCAAACCAAAATTCAATGTTCTAGCGACATTCGACAAAGACTCAAATGGCGCATCGGTCAACATTTGTTTTTTGACTAAATTCCACGACGGAAACATTCTTTCTTTATCTTTAGACGGTTTCACACTTCTAAAAAGCGGATTGGTCGTGCTGTTGGCATCGGCATTGGTATAAGTTGTACTTTGTGAACTATTTAATTGCTCCCAAGTGTAGGTGTAATTTTCTTTATTAGTTCCTTCGGCATCGCCTTTTAAGATAAATGGCGTTTTCGCAGGAATGGTATAATCCTCTCCTGCTTTTGCAATAGATGGCTTGGTCGGTAATTCTTGAATTTTTCCGCAATTAGGTTTATTATTCAACGTGTAATTTATCTGCAAAACACTGATTTGATTAAAGTAATTATCACTATGATTTTGCACATTGAATTTCCCACCATGTTCGCTCACGATTCCTGCATATCCCATAATCGTAGACCCCGAACCTGGCTCCACATACGATGCCACACCTTTTTCTTCTTTTTTTGAAAAAATATGCGTTGCGCCCAACTGGTGACCGATTTCGTGCGTCAAGAAATCCACATCAAAATTGATTCCTTCGGGCTTTGCATCATAAGGCGCTGTAAAGGCACTCCCTTTTTGTCCGCTTTCGCACACCGTTCCGATGTCGGCCGCAAAACCACCACCAAACGACGCTCCTAATAAATGCCCTAAATCGTAATTTGCATCACCAATTTTTTGGTCTAAAACATTTTGCAATTCTCTGCTCCATGTACCGTTTTTGGTGCCTTGTTGCGCATCTGAAAACGGATCATTTTTCGCATCAGTGAAGATTAATTGATCTTCATTTTCGATTAATTCTAAATGCACCGAAACTTCTTTTTCGAGTACAGCATTCACATGCGTGAGCGATGCATTCACTGCTGCCAAGGCTTTTTCTTTGGTACCTCCATGATATTGAGTATATTCTCCTGTCACCGCAATCGCTGTGCGATAAGTTCTTCTTTTGGCATCCGTTTTTAAAGGTAATTTATCAATCGGGGGCAACACATTGAAGGCTTCCGGCGTTAAACAATTAAAATCAAAATTTAATTTTTCATGGTTGAGCGCATAAGTGTTGTACAAATTTTTGTCTTTGGCTAAAGTCGTTACGCCGCCTTTGTCATACATCACCAAAGCATCAATTTTCTGCGGACTCACGCTCAATCGTAATTCTGAACCATGTGCGTACCCGATGTAAGATTTAATATTTGGGTATTTTTTTGCCAGCTCAGGAGAAAAGTTACTGTTTTCTACCAATTGATATTTAGTAAAATTCCCATTTTTGGTCGGGATTTGCACTTCGGCTTTTTGCTGAATATTTTTTTGCAATGCCATCAAATCTAAATGATAAGCTTTTTGAATCTCTTGATTTTTAGGCGTAGTGGCTTGCCAATATTGCTGAGCAAAAGCAAATGCTGGAAAGAGAAAAAATATGTGTAAAAATCGATTTTTCATTACTTAATTTGATTAAAATCCAAATTTAAAAATATTTAATTGATTCAATTGTAAAAATCAATCATACTTTGATTAATTAACATAAAAAAATCTACCTCCTTGCTCTAGCAAAAAGGTAGATTTTTTTGATAACTTAAAATTTTCTCTTTTATTCTACTGGTGCTTCAGCTGGCGTAGTTTGCTCAGGCATCGGAGTTGCAGGTGCGTTTGGAGTCACAGAAGTATCTGTATTTTGTGGCAAAGCAGGCATTTCCTTTACTGGAATGTCTGGTGAAATTATATCGCTATTTCTAGGAACTAAGAAATTAGAAAGAATCACCAAAACAGCAATCAAAATGGCTAGTGTCCATGTGGCTTTGTCCAAGAAATCATTGGTACGCTGCACGCCAAACATTTGGCTTCCACTTCCCCCGAATGTCGAAGAAAGTCCTCCTCCTTTTGGGTTTTGAGATAATACCACCATTACTAATAGCACACAAACAATCATGATAACGATCATTAAAAATATAAATGTTGTCATATCTTAATTATTCTTTAATTCTTTAATTAATTTTATTTGGTCTGCAAAGAAACCACTTTTTTCTGGATATTTCAAACGCAAAATGTTATAAGCTGTAATAGCTTTGTCATATTTTTTCTGTTCCACATAGATTTTAGCCAAAGTTTCGGTCATCAAATGCGACATATTTTGGTCTTGTTTTAGCTTAATTTGACTTGGCTTATAGTCTTCGGATGGCTTTATTTTCGGGCTTTTCTCCAAAAATTCATTGATGATTTTTAATTTCTCCTGAATACCCTCGGGCTCTGTAGAATTTTGATTTTTTTCTTGAAAAGTTTTTTTATGAGATTTGTCATTTATTTCATCTTCTAAGTTAGACAAATCACTTTTTTTGTTTGCTTTCAGCCATTGATTGAACAATAATTCGCTTTTTTGCGGGATTTTCACTTCCTCTTTTGGCGACTCTTCAGGTTGCTCTACGGCTAAAGTTTGCTCTCTTTCTGCCTCTTGGGTAATTTCTAAAATCGGATTTTGAACGATTTTTTCTTTCATCTCTTCTGCAACGAGTGGCGTCGAGGTTGCTGTTTTCTCTTTTTTCTGATAAAAAAGGTAATCATAAAGGATTTTTCGGTTGCCACAATAGGTGGCCGTTTTCTGTAAATTTTCTAAAAACACCGACTCCTCCGCTCCCTGCATCGCCTTGGTTTGCAACAAATGTAGCGGCTGAAAATACGGATACTTTTCAAGCTCTCTCTCAATCAGAAAAAGTTTGTTATCTTTTAAATCAAGTGGATTTTTAAGTAATTCTAAAATTTCCATATTTTCTCTTACCAGTCGGCTACAATGGCATTAAATATTTGGTCGATTAGTCGTTTTATAATTTTCTCGGTCAGCTCATCTTGCACTTGTACCAAGGATTGATTTGCCTCGAAATCTCCATAATCAGAAAATGTGCGAGAAAAGCTTTTTTCTTCCTGAATTTTATTCTCGTATCGTACTTTTATCGTGATAGTTAAACGGTTTTGCGCTGCTCGGTCACCACTCACAACGGAGGTAGGCGTTACGGTGTAATCCGTGATTTCCCCATCTATAATGACATCGGCATCCTCGGTATTTACCAAAGTTAATTTGGTTCTTTGTTGAAATCTTAATTGAAGCGCATTGGTAAATTCTTGGCTTAAATTAGGATTCTGCAGTGGTGCGTAATTTGGAAATTTACGAATATTTGCCGTGTGAATCCTTGGATCTAGCGACGAACCCGTAAAGGTGTAACACCCATTTAAACTAAAAAGCAACATTAAGCCCAAAAGGCTAAAAATCATTTTCTTATAAGCCATATTGCTTAATTTTTCGGTATAAAGTTCTTTCTGAAATGCCTAATTCCTCGGCGGCTTCTTTTCGTTTTCCGCTGTGTTTTTGCAAGGCTTTTTCGATTAAATCTATTTCGTTATCCTGCAAAGATAAGGAATTATTTTCTGGAATATCCTCATAATCATAATCCTCCACTTCTGCAGGATAAGTAGGCGTGGCTTCGATATTTTCTGGTTCGTATTTCAATAAGGAATCGGGAGCAGAGGTGTAGCCATTGAGCACTCGATTGACTAAATCTTTGTTATCGGCCACCACATCATCGTGATTTTTGGACAATAATTGCAAGGTGAGTGCTCGCAAATCGTTTAAATCCTTTTTCATATCAAAAAGGAATTTATACAAAAGCTCTCTCTCGTTTGAAAAATCGTTTTCGCCCTCACCAAATCCAGATTTCACAGGCACAATGCTATTAGTCGGTAAAAATTTGTTGATCTCCTCTGCGCCCACTTCTTCTCGCGTTTCCACCACAGAAACTTCCTCGGCAAAGTTTCGAAGCTGGCGCACATTCCCCGGCCAAGCGTAGTGCGACAAAGTAATCTCGGCTTGTGGCGTAAGTTTCACAACAGGACGGCGGTATTTTTCGGCAAAATCAATGGCAAATTTCCTAAACAACAACGGAATATCTTCTGGACGCTCACGCAGGGCTGGAACTTTTATTTCTACTGTATTTAAACGATAATATAAATCTTCTCTAAACTTCCCTTTTTGCACTGCATCTAGCACATTCACATTGGTTGCTGCCACGATACGCACATTGGTTTTTTGAACATTGGAAGATCCTACTTTCATAAATTCTCCTGTTTCTAGAACGCGCAACAATCTCACTTGTGTGTGCAATGGCAGCTCTCCTACCTCATCTAGGAAAATGGTTCCGCCGTTGGCTTCTTCAAAATAGCCCTTGCGGGTTTGTGTGGCGCCTGTAAAAGCACCTTTTTCGTGTCCAAACAACTCTGAATCAATCGTTCCCTCTGGGATTGCGCCACAGTTTACGGCAATATAGGTGTTATGTTTTCTTAGGCTTAGGGCGTGTATTATTTTAGGAAAAAACTCTTTCCCCACGCCACTCTCTCCCGTGATGAGTACAGAAATATCGGTATTTGCGACTTGCATAGCACGCTCAATCGCCATGTTTAGATTAGGGTTATTTCCTATGATACCAAATCGCTGCTTGATTGCTTGTAGTGATTCTGCCATAATTTAAATTTTAAGGGTTGCTCGGTTTTCCTTCATTGGTTTCTTTACCGTTTTCTCCTTCTTTGGTTCCCTTATTCTTTTCTCTCTCTTTTTCTCTCTTTTCTTTCTCGGAATCTACGGTATCGATTGGCTTTTCTGGAAATGGCTTAAATGTCACATCTTCTCTTACTTTAGGCTGATTTTCATCTAAGCTTAATGTTCCATCGGTGCAAGCCGAAAACAAGATGAACCCAAAAGCTAAAATTATAATTTTTCTCATTTTTTTATTGATTTTCAATTTTTTCTCCTAATAAAGTAGCCGACGTACAGTCTTTCACCATCACATTTACAAAATCTCCCACTTTTTCATTGCCCGTTTTTGGGAACACTACCACGGTATTTTGTGTGGTGCGACCATACCATTCGTCATCGCTTTTTTTAGAATTACCTTCAATCAAGACTTCGTGGACTTTATTTAAGTATGAGTCCATTCTTTCCCTAGAATGTTTTTGTTGCAATTCTATGATTTCACGAAGGCGGCGTTTTTTGGTTTCTTCAGGCACATTGTCGTCCATTTTCTTATGCGCAGGCGTTCCTGGGCGATCTGAATAGGCAAACATATACCCAAAATCATATTTCACATGTTCCATCAGCGAAAGTGTATCTTGGTGTTCTTCTTCGGTTTCATCGCAAAAGCCTGCAATCATATCATGAGATAAAGCACAATCTGGAACAATTTTTCTGATGTTATCTACCAATTCGATGTATTCCTCTCTGGTGTGCTGGCGGTTCATTCGTTTCAAAACGCTGGTACTTCCCGACTGAACAGGCAAGTGAATGTATTTACAAATATTATTGTGTTTAGCCATAACATGCAACACATCTAGCGTCATATCCTGCGGGTTCGATGTACTAAATCTTATACGCATTCCTGGCACCTCGGTCGCTACCATATCTAGCAAATTGGCAAAACTCACGGCAGTTGCTTTTTGCATTTCGGTTGCGTTTTTAAAGTCTTTCTTCAATCCGCCACCAAACCACAAGTAGCTATCTACATTTTGCCCTAAAAGGGTAACTTCCTTATAGCCATTTTCCCATAATTCTTTGCATTCTTTGATGATTGAATGCGGGTCTCTGCTTCGTTCACGACCGCGGGTAAACGGCACCACGCAAAAAGTACACATATTGTCGCAACCACGCGTAATGGAAACAAACGCCGTTACGCCATTGCCGCCTAAACGAACAGGGCTTAAATCTGCATAAGTTTCGTCTTTAGACAAAATTACATTTACCGCCGAACGACCATCTTCTAATTCTTGCAATAAATTAGGCAAATCACGATACGCATCAGGGCCTACGACTAAGTCCACAATATGCTCTTCTTCAAGGAATTTATCTTTTAAGCGTTCCGCCATGCAGCCCAACACGCCCACCAAAAGTTTGGGATTTGTCTTCTTGATCGCATTGAACTGGTTTAAGCGTTTACGTACTGTTTGTTCAGCTTTTTCACGAATCGAGCAAGTATTTAGCAAAATTAAATCTGCGTCTTCCAACACATTGGTCGTAGAAAATCCTTCTTTACTTAAAATAGAAGCCACAATTTCTGAATCAGAAAAGTTCATCTGGCAACCATAACTTTCAAGAAAAAGCTTTCTATCTCCTTTTTTTCCTTCAGCCTGATATACTTCTCCTTGCCTTGTTTCGTCTATTACTTTTTCTTCAAACATGTTTGTATCAATAATTAAAGGGCAAAGATATATAAAAAAACTGACAATCTGGCAGAATTATATTTTAAAGCTTTGCTAATTTTATATAGTGGCGCATCATCTCCGCATTTTGAGCATTTGCGGTGTCTACTTCCAAAATTTTAGCTCTTTCGCTTGGTGCAAAAAATTGATTTAAAGCATTTTTAAATTCCGCTTTATCTTTAGCTAAAGTATAATCTAAACCAAAAAGCTCCGCCAGTGGCTTCGCCGTTAAGCTATGCGCTGTTTTAAAATACGCCATTCCCGCGCCCGTGCTTTCAGGACCAGGAATAATGCTGAAAATATCGCCCCCGCCATTATTGACTAAAACGATGCGCAAATTCTTAGGCAAAGCTCTATTCCAAAGGGCGTTGCTATCGTAAAAAAAGCTGATATCTCCCGTGACCAAGCACACTAATTCATCGGTTTTCATTGCAAATCCCACCGCCGTAGAAGTAGAGCCATCGATACCGCTCGTACCTCGGTTGCAGAAAATTTTGATGTCGTCGCGGTGCTCAAACAGCTGACTGTATCGTATGACCGAAGAATTGCTATACTGCACCACGCAATCCGCAGGATACGAATTGATTAACTTTTGAAATACCCACAAATCGCAAAAATCGAGATTTTGTAGAAATTCGTTTTGTTTAGCTTCGTTTTCTTCTCTGATTTTTAACCAAATTGTTTGATATTCGGAATTTTGCGGTTCAATATTTCGGCTGAGTGCCTCGGCAAAGATTTCTTCTTTTTGTTTAATTTCTTTAGACAAACAAAAATAAGTATCTGGAAACCAATACGGATTCACATGCCAATGCGCTTTTGGCTGATTGGTGCGCAAAAAGCTTTTTATCTTCTTAGAAATGATATTTTGCCCCAGCGTAATCAACAAATCGGGCGCAAGCGAATCGTTTTTAATCTTCTCTTTTTCAAACAAAACATTATCAATGCGCGAAATAAATTTCTCGTCGTGCAGATTGGAAGTGTTTTCGGTAAAAATAATCACTTGCGGGAGCTGGGCTAAATTTTTCAGCGCATGGTTTAGCCATTTAGAAGGGCGTTGCAAACCTACCAAAATCATGATTTTTTGGTACTGGCTTAATTCATTTTTTAAGATTTCCCAATCCAAATTTTCGGGCGCAAAAATCGGCGGCGTGATTTGTTCAAAATTGATTAATTTCTCCTCAGTGGTTTCATACAATGGCTCCGAAAACGGCATATTGATGTGCACGGGCCCCGATTTATCTATGGCAGAAAATACCGCTTTTTTGATTTTTATAAAATTTTCGTAAATCTGCTCATCATCCTCCAATTCAGAAAGTTGCGTATTGAAAAATGTATGTTTTTCAAATAAATTTTCTTGGCGAATCGTTTGTCCGTCAAAAATATCGGTAAAATTCGCAGGGCGGTCTGCTGTGAGCACAATTAACGGAATATTTTGGTAAAAGGCCTCCGTAACTGCGGGGTAATAATTTGCCGCTGCCGAGCCCGAGGTACAGCACACCACCACGGGCTTCTCAGTCTTTTGAGCCATACCCAGCGCCACAAATCCTGCCGAACGCTCATCTACCACCGAGTGCGTAGCAAAACCTCCATGATTTACAAAATCCATGGTGAGAGCCCCGTTTCGTGAGCCTGGAGAAATCACAATATCACGGATTCCCATGGCATAGAACGCCTCTACGATGAGCTGAACATTTATTTTATTGGAACGAATTTTTGTCGACATGGAACTTTCGCTTTAATTATATTTTTTGATGATAAATTTGAAACTCTTTGTACAATCGATTGCCTGGAATACGCTCAATCTCTCTACGCATTTTCACATTTTCTTCCATGATTAAATGACTATCCATCACAGAAAAACCTAACGACAAAGCCGATGAAATTAAACTCGAACCTAAAATCGCATCGATTCCCTTGCCTTGCAAAGGCTCCGCCACGGCTCCTAGCAATAAAACCAATCGCTTGGATTTCTTAAAGGCTCTAAAAATATACCACCAACCAAAAGGCAAAATACGCCCTCGGGCTTTTTTAATTCCTTGACTTAAATCTGGCATCGCCACTACAAACGCTACCACTTTGCCTTGCGCATCCGTTACAATTTTGATTAATTTAGGATTTAACAAAGGTAAAAATCGGGTAGCAAATTCGTTTTTCTCTGCCTCGGTAACGGGGGCAAAACCATAAATATTTTGGTAAGTTTCGTTGATTAAATCAAACACAGAGGACACAAAAGGCCTCACTTCTCGCGTACGCTTAAACTCGTGCAAAGTCAGTTTATGCTTATCTAAAAGCAATTGGCTCAATCGCCCAAAACGCTCTACGACATTGGCTTTGAGCGGCACATCGTATTCCATTAGGCGTACAAATGTCTCAAATTCCATTTTTTCGATAAATTTTGGCAAATAGGCGGGATTATTGGCAGTGACCATCATGCTCGGCTCGGTAAAACCTTTGACCACAAACCCTTGCGGCTCTTTGTCTGAAAACCCCATCGGGCCGATAAGTTCATCGCAATTTCTTGCTCTTGCCCAGTCTTTTACGGCATGGATTAAGCTAGAAAAAACCTCAAAATCTTCATAGCAATCCAAATACGAAAATCTTGCACAATTTTGTTTTTTTCTCTGATTGAACTTAGTGGGCACAATGCCCATCACACGCCCTACCACTTTTTGATTTTTGTAGGCTAAAAACAAAATCGTTTCGTTTTGGGCAAAAGCAGGATTTTTTTCAGGTTTGAAGAATCGCTCCTCGTCCATATAGAGTGGCGGCATCCAGTGTGGATCTTGTGCATGGATTTTTTCAGGCAAATACACAAAGGCTTTCCATTGGCTTTTGGTTTTTACTTCCTTGATTTCAATTGAATTCATTCTTCAAACATTTTCGCAAAAAATAATAAATCAGCACTCCAGAAACGAGTCCCGCAATCACATCTACTGCATAGTGTGCCTTGATGTACACCGTAGCAAACAGCAAAAGTAAGGAAAAAGGAAGAATATATTTTAAAATTGAAGAATAATTGTCCTTTAGCCATAATAAAATAACGACCGAAATCCCCACATGCGAGCTCGGAAATGCCGCCGTAGGAGCCTCTCCCACTTGCTGCACAAGTTTGACTAAGTAGCCAAAAATGCCTTGCGCTTGGATTTGGTTTAATGGACAAGGGTAATAAAACTGCGGACCTTCTACTGGAAATAGAATAAAAATTAAATAATAAATGATAAAAGACAGAATTAAATAATTGCCGAAATACCGAATTTTTGCTACCTGCGTTCTGAGCATAATTATAATGAAAAACGGAATTAAATAATAGGAAAAATAACCTAAAAACATTAATTCTGAAAAAATAAAATTGGGGCATTTTTCTGAAAACGAAATGGCTAATTGCTGCCCAAAAAGTCGCTGCTCCCAACTTGAAACTAGCGCATCTTGCTTAGGAAAAAATAGCGTATTGAGCCACGCCGTTTCTGTGTACAATCTACCGAGCAAGGAATAGGCTAGCACTAAACTCACTAACTGGAACAGTACTCCATCAAAATGCTTCTGAAACCAAATGATAAATAATAAAAAGGCTACAAACAATCCGCGATTGATGAGAATATTTATCCACTCGAGCGACGACAAATTCATAAAAAAACAGCCGAAAAGACTCAGCGACAAATAAACGCCCAGCCCTTTCCAATAGAGCGGAATCTTCATTTTTTCAATTTTTTAAATCATACAAAAATATGAATTTTCGATTTTTCATGTTATTACTCTTAATTATTAACATTTCAAAGTTATATAAACTTAAGACAAAATTAGTGTATCAATTAAATATTTAGTAGCTTTGAATCTTGAATATTAATTCCACAAATTATTTAATATGAACGAACAAAAATCTACGAATCCAATTTTAAGAACTAAGGCTTTTGAAATGATGCACTCTACCGACCTAGGTGGCATCATGACCTTGAACGGGGTAATCGGGAAATCGTTTTTACTCATTCTCATCACTGCAGTTACTGCTTATTTTTCTTGGGGCTTTATCGAAGAAAAATTGATGACAAATCCTAATTTTAATGTTTCGATCTACCTTTGGGTAAGTGTGATTGCAGCCTTTATTTTAGCTTTAGTCATCAGTTTCAAACCAAACATCGCTCCTTTTGCATCGCCTGTATATGCCGTGCTCGAAGGGTTGTTTTTAGGCATAATTTCGATGTTTTTTGAAGCTATGTACCCTGGCATTGCCACACAAGCTATCATGGGAACTATGGGGGTATTTTTAGCCATGTTAGCACTTTACAGGTTCAGAATTATTAAAGTTACCGATCGCTTTAAAAGTGTAGTTTTTGGGGCAACTTTGGGAATTGCAATCCTTTATGGCGTGAGCATTCTGCTTAGCTTTTTCAATATCGACATTCCATTTATTCACGAAGGCGGATGGCTGGGTATCGGTTTTAGCGTTTTTGTAGTGGGGATTGCAGCATTAAACCTTGCCATTGATTTTGATTTCATCGAAACTCAAATTGAGCGTGGTGCTAATAAAAACATGGAATGGTATGCTGCCTTTGGCTTACTGGTAACTTTGGTTTGGTTATATTTAGAAATCCTAAGACTTTTAAGCAAAATCAGAGATTAATCACACGCAAAACAAAACAAAAAATGGAATCAAAAATATATTTGATTCCATTTTTTTATGGGTAAATTTCTGAATATTTTAATTAATCAAAGTTGAAAAAAGCAAGTGATTATCGTTCAAATATTGATATTCAAAATCAAAATTATCAAATCGCTCAATCAAAGCATCTAAATCCTTTTTCTCGCTTAATTCCACGCCCAAGACCACGGGTCCCGACTCTCGGTTTACTCTTTTCACATATTGGAAATAAGTAATATCCACGCCATCGCCCAGAGCTTGGTTCACAAAATCGCGCAACGCCCCTGCTCTCTGCGGAAAATCAATGATGAAATAATGTTTTAAACCTTGGAACAAAAGTGCTTTTTCTTTCATATCCTCCATTCGGGTAATGTCGTTGTTGCTTCCTGAAAGGACACAAACTACATTTTTCCCTTTGATTTCATCTTTCAAATGCTCCAATGCCGCAATGGACAAAGCTCCCGCAGGCTCAAGTACAATGGCATCTTTGTTATAAATATTAAGCACCTCAACGCATACTTGCCCTTCATCTATCAAAAGCACTTGATCGATGGTTTTCTTCATCACAGAAAATGTTAAATCCCCGATTTTCTTGACAGCGGCACCATCTACGAATTTATCGATTTTATCCAATTCCACGACTTCTCCTTTCTCCAAAGACTTCGTTAAACTTGGTGCTCCTAAAGGTTCTACGGCAATGATTTTGGTATTAGGGCTTAGCAATTTAAAATAAGACGAAACGCCTGAAGCCAATCCGCCTCCTCCTACGGGCAAAATCACATAATCAATCGGCTCGCTGGCTTGTTCCAAAATTTCTTTGGCAATCGTTGCCTGCCCTATGATGATCTGCTCATCGTTGAACGGCGGAATATAAGTAGCTCCCGAAGCTGCCACTTCGCTCAAAGCGGCATCGTTGCTATCATCAAATGTATCGCCGATGAGCACGGTTTCTATCCACTCTCCGCCAAACATTTTCACTTGATTCACCTTTTGCTTAGGCGTAGGTTTTGGCATAAAGATTTTTCCTTTAATCTTTAATTTAGCACAAGAAAGTGCCACACCCTGTGCATGATTTCCTGCACTGGCACACACTACACCTTTGGCTTTTTCTTCTGGACTTAATTGTACAATTTTGTTGTAGGCTCCACGAATTTTATAGGAGCGAACGGTTTGTAAATCTTCTCTTTTATACCAAATATTTGCACCATAAGTGGCAGAAGCGTTTAAGTTTTTGTCTAAAGGCGTTCTGCGAATCACCTCTTGAATGCGTTCTGCCGCTTGTGCTACATTTTCTTGATTTACGAAATTCATTTTTTGCGTATTTTTTTAGTCTAAAAACCTACCCAAATATGATATCTGAGTAGGTTTTTAAAAAATATATTTTTAATTATTTTCTGGTCTTAATTGTCTCACAGCACGACCTGTTTCCCAGATTTCTGATTCTCTGATTTCTTTTAACTCTTGATTGAGCGAATCTCTGTAACCTTCTTTTGAATTTGCCTCGATGGTCTTTTTAGCCTCGTTTCCAGAAGCTACACTTTGGTACAATTCTTCAAAGACTGGCGAAGTCACATCACGGAATTTATTCTTCCAGTCCAGAGCTCCACGCTGTGCTGTTGTTGAGCAGTTGGCATACATCCAGTCCATTCCGTTCTGAGCTACAAGTGGCATTAAACTTTGTGTAAGCTCTTCCACTGTTTCGTTAAAGGCTTCAGATGGTGTGTGCCCGTGTGCTCTCAATACATTGTATTGCGCTTCGAATAAGCCTGCAATTGCTCCCATCAACACGCCTCGCTCGCCTGTTAAATCTGAATACACTTCGCGTTTAAAATCGGTTTCAAACAAATAGCCAGAACCTATTCCGATACCCAAAGCGATGACACGATCATAGGCTTTTCCTGTGGCGTCTTGGTAAATGGCATAACTTGAGTTTAAGCCTTTTCCTTCCAAGAATAAAGTTCTAAGCGAACGACCTGACCCTTTTGGTGCTACCAAAATCACATCTACATCTGCGGGTGGCACGATGCCTGTTTGGTCATTGAATGTGATACCGAATCCGTGAGAGAAATAAAGGGCTTTACCTTTGGTTAAATGTTTTTTGATTTTATCCCATTGAGCGATTTGCCCTGCATCGGACAATAGATACTCGATGATGGTTGCTTTCTCGGCGGCTTCTTCAATTTCAAAAAGGGTTTCGCCTGGAATCCAGCCGTCTTCCAATGCTTTGTCCCAAGATTTTGAGTTTTTGCGTTGTCCTACGATTACATTTACTCCGTTATCTTTTAGGTTCAATGCTTGCCCTGGACCTTGCACGCCGTAGCCGATGATGGCTACTACCTCATCTTTTAATACTTCTTGTGCTTTTTCTAATGGGAACTCTTCACGAGTTACCACATTTTCTTCTACTCCTCCAAAATTTATTTTTGCCATAATTGTTTATTTTTAAATTAAAATGTTTTTTTCTAAGTTATCTATATAAGTTTGTAATAAAGTCATGTTTTTGGAAATCGCTACGCGCCCTGAATTGGTGTATTCCAATACTTCAAAATTGTCGTTCAAATCTTTTGAAAGGGCTTCAATTTCGTCTCTCCAGCCTGATTTCTGAATGATTACATATTCTGGCGTAACATCTAAAATATTAGCGGCATGTCTACGCACGACAAATTCCACATCGCCCTGCGTGAAAGATTCTGTGCGCAATTTGTAAAGTGCCATTTCTTGATAAACGACTTCGCTGTTTCGGTAGTAAAATGCTTTAGCAATATCTACTTGCTTTTCGATTTGCGCTACCAATTTTTTCACTTGTTCCTCGGTCTCGTTGATCACGATGGTGTAGCGGTGAATGTGCTCCACCTCGCTGGTCGATGCGGTGATACTCATAATGTTGATGTGTCTGCGACTAAAGATTAAGCTCACTTTATTAAGTGCCCCGACAACATCTTCTGTGTATATGGATAATGTGAATTCTTCTTTCATGATTTAATTATTTAAGTCTTATTTCTGAAACCGATGCTCCCGTAGGCACAAATGGAAAAACATTGTTTTCTTTTCCTACTCTTACTTCTAGCAAATAACTTCCTTTTGATTGTAAAAACTCTTCCACTGCTTTTTCCAAATCTTCGCGTTTTTCCACTTTGTTGTGTGCAATGTGGTAGCCTTCGGCAATGGTTTGAAAATCTGGATTTTTCATCACGGTGAATGAATACCTACTGTCGAAGAACAACTCTTGCCACTGGCGAACCATTCCTAAAAATTCATTGTTTAGAATTAAGATTTTCACTTCAATTTCTGATTGAAAAATGGTGCCTAATTCCTGAATTGTCATTTGAAAACCGCCATCTCCTATCACTGCTATAACCTGGCGGTCTGGGGCTCCTAATTTAGCCCCGATTGAAGCTGGCAGAGCAAAGCCCATGGTTCCTAATCCGCCCGAAGTTACATTGCTGTTCCACTCTTCGAATTCATAATAGCGTTCGGTTACCATTTGGTGTTGCCCCACATCGGTTACTACAACAGCTTTTCCTTGTGTTTTATCTGAAATCATTTTAATGACTTCTCCCATGGAAATCATTTTGTCCTTCGCTGGCTGAAGTTCCTCGTCGATGACTTCTTTGTACTCTTCTTTTTCTAATTCTTTAAATTCATTAAGCCACTCGGCGTGCGATTTTTTCTCTACTAATTCTGTGAGCAAAGGCAATGTGTTTTTGCAACTTCCGAGCACTGGCACATCGGCGTGCACAATTTTATTGATTTCAGATGGATCTATTTCTAAATGAATCACTTTGGCTTGTTTTGCATAACGCTCCACGTCTCCCGTTACACGGTCGTCAAAACGCATTCCCACAGCGATTAAAACATCACATTCATTAGTTAATTTATTCGGTGCATAATTACCGTGCATTCCAAGCATTCCTA
The DNA here is from genome assembly GCF_022832975.1 of Ornithobacterium rhinotracheale. Lineage (NCBI taxonomy): Bacteria > Pseudomonadati > Bacteroidota > Flavobacteriia > Flavobacteriales > Weeksellaceae > Ornithobacterium > Ornithobacterium rhinotracheale. The sequence goes on from NZ_CP094846.1 coordinate 1,954,889, forward strand.
CATTGAGCGGATGGTTTCGCTCCAATGCCGAAACGCCCATGATAGTCCAAGCGGCAGGGATTCCTGACTTTTCGATAAATGCCTTAAATTCTTCTTTGGCATCACCCAAAATCACGCCTTGTCCAAACAAAACATATGGTTTTTTAGCTTGATTGATTAGCTCGGCTGCCTTTTTAATATTTTCGGTTGAAATGTTTGGTTCTGGCACATACACACGAAGATTTTCGCATGGTTTGTATTCAAAATCAAAAGTTGCAAATTGCGCATCTTTGGTAATATCCACTACCACAGGTCCAGGACGACCGCTTTTAGCCACATAAAAGGCTTTTGCAATGGCTCCAGGAATATCTTCGGCACGAGTTACTTGAATGTTCCATTTGGTTACAGGCATCGTAACGCCCACCACATCGGTTTCTTGAAAGGCATCTGTTCCTAGCAAAGAGCTACCTACTTGCCCCGTGATACAAACAACGGGTGTGGAATCGATATAAGCATCGGCTAATCCCGTTACTAAATTGGTGGCACCTGGTCCCGAAGTTGCAAAGCAAACACCCACCCTCCCCGAAACTCTCGCAAAACCTTGCGCTGCGTGAATGGCTCCTTGCTCGTGGCGTGTAAGAATATGCTTGATTTTATCTTGATAATCATAAAGTGAATCGTAGATGGGCATAATTGCGCCCCCTGGATACCCGAAAATGGTATCTACATTTTCCTGCAATAAGCATTGTATTACTGCGTCTCTCCCTGTGATATTCTGTGTCATAATTTTTTATTTATCCGTTACACAGCCATTTGAAGCTGATGAAACTAATTTTGCATATTTATATAAAGTACCTCTTTTCGCTTTTAAATCTGGCGCTTTCCAGTTGGCTCTTCTTTTTTCAAGCTCTTCGTCCGAAACGAGCAAATCAATGGTATTGGCTTCGGCATCGATTTGGATTAAATCTCCGTTTTCTACCAAAGCAATCACACCGCCTTCTTGCGCTTCGGGACAAACATGCCCTACAACAAATCCGTGCGTTCCGCCAGAGAAACGCCCATCGGTGATAAGTGCTACATCTTTGCCAAGCCCTGCACCCATAATTGCTGCCGTTGGCTTTAGCATTTCTGGCATTCCAGGTCCGCCTTTTGGCCCTTCGTAACGAATCACAACAACATCACCTTTCTCAATTTCTCCATTTTTAATGGCGGTATTGGCGTCGTATTCAGAATTATAAACTTTGGCTTTTCCTTTGAAATATAAACCTTCTTTTCCTGTGATTTTCGCCACCGAACCTTCTGAGGCTAAATTCCCACGAAGGATTCTGATATGTCCCGTCGCTTTGATTGGATTTTCTAAAGAGTGAATGATTTCGTTTTGATCGGTTAAATCTGGAACATTTTCCAAGTTTTCGGCTAAAGTTTTGCCCGTAACGGTGAGACAATCTCCATGCAAAAATCCGTTTTTAAGCAAATATTTTAAAACAGCTGGCGTTCCACCCACTCGGTGCAAATCTTCCATTAAATATTTACCCGATGGTTTTAAATCTGCCAACATTGGTGTTTTTTCGCTGATGCGCTGCATATCCTCTAAACCAAAATCAATGCCCGCAGTATCGGCAATGGCTAAATAATGCAAAACGGCATTGGTTGAACCTCCCAAGATACTAACTAATGTAAATGCGTTTTCAAGTGATTTTTTGGTTACAATATCAAGTGGCTTGATGTCTTTTTTCAATAATTCCACTACGGCTTCACCCGCTGCATAAGCGTCTTTTTCTTTATCGCTCCCCACCGCAGGGTTTGATGAATTGAAAGGCAATGCCATTCCCAACGCTTCTATTGAAGATGCCATGGTGTTTGCCGTGTACATTCCGCCACAAGCACCCGCACCAGGAATTGCATTTTCTATAATTTTTTGATAGGTTTCTTCGTCTATTTCTTTAGCCACCTTTTGCCCCCAAGCTTCGAAAGTGGAAACAATGTCTAATTTCTTACCAAAGCATGAGCCGTGTGCTACCGTTCCGCCATAAACCAAAACAGAAGGGCGATTTAATCTCAACATCGCCATCAAAGCTCCTGGCATATTTTTGTCGCAGCCCACTATGGTAACCAGCGCATCGTAGCTAAGCCCTTCTACCACACTCTCCACCGAATCGGCAATGATGTCTCGCGAAGGCAATGAAAAACGCATGCCGTGCGTTCCCATAGAAATTCCATCGCTGATTCCGATGGTATTAAAAATTAAGCCCACTGCTTCTTTGTCATAAACGCCTTTTTTGATGATTTTGGCTAAATCATTTAAGTGCATATTACAAGGATTTCCCTCGTAGCCTGTGCTAGCAATTCCTACAAAAGGCTTGTGTAAATCTTCCTTGCTCAAACCAATGGCATGAAGCATTGCCTGAGCCGAAGGGTGTGTTTCGTCTGTCGAAACTTTTGCGCTAAACTTTTTTAACTTTTCCATTTTTTAATTTTTACTAAAAATCCCGCTCATTTCAGGAATGAGCGGGATTTCATAAAACACTATAGAACCTCTTGCTCATTCCTTTTGAGAACGAATAATAATAGAGATAATAATAATGTTTTGAGTATTCATTGTTTGTTATGCTTATATATTTGCTAAGGTAAGTATCTTTTTTAAATCTCAAAAAAATATCCACTGTTTTTTCAAAAAAAAGATGAAAAATCACTAAAAAAATCTTTTTTTGGGGTATTTTTTCAGTTTACTGCCCCAATGGGATATAAATCTGTACTTGGTCTTCTCTTATGATTTGCCAAGAGCTTTGCAATGTGTAGAGCCCTTTATCTTTCGCATATTTCTCTAAATCTTGGTATGCTTTTTTTATATCTTCTGGATTATTATTTACAGCTGTAGTCAAGCATTTATACGCTGGAATGTCCACATATTGCATACCTTCTTTTTGCGGAACAGAGGCTTCGGTAAAAAATCCTGCAACAAAATTATTTTCTTGAGCATCTCTTTTTAAGAAATACACCACATCTCCATTGATTTGAGTAGGAGAAACCGAATTTTCATCAATTAAATAACTTTCTACCATTCCTAGCGCCTCTCCTACAGCAGTTCTATACTCGGATTCATCGTTGGCACTGGTTGTCTGCATCACACCAAAAAGTTTATGCGCTGGCTGGTTTACTTCTTGCACAGCACTAGCCGCAAGTTTTCCTCCATGTTGTGCTTGCTCTTTTTGAGTAAGTGTATTTAATCTTTCTAGTCCATTTTGAAGATTTTTTTGGATACTACGGCGCATAAAAAACGCATATACTTGAAATGGATAAGAAACCTCGGCAGTATCAAATGTCCAAATAACCTTTACTTTACCATCGTCTAAGGTTTGGAAAATAGCTTCGGAAGTGTTTCCTTTTTCATCGCCAAACGATAAATTATAGCCCACGAATTGATTTTCCTTGGCATCTGTCACCGTTACAACTCCACCTTTTCCCTCTTCGCGAGCCCATTTGAAATAAGCCCCCACACCTTCTGCAGGAGTAGAAAACTTGGTATTAGTTTCGGTATCGCTACCACTCCAGCCAAACCACTGAGACATTTTTTTAAGATTATTGAAATAATTATAGACCACTTTGGTATCTGCATCGTATATAAACTCCGCCTCCTCATGTGTAGTTTTTGGCAAAAACACGGGAAAAACCACGACTCCTACCATTACAACTAATAGAATGACAATTACTTTTTTCATGTTTTGATGTAATAAGATTTTGAATGCTTACGCTATTTAATATTTATTTTATACATTTGGTGGGTCTAAAAGTACGATTTATGAATCATATAATAAAAACATTTCTCTTTTTTGGGTTAATTTTTAGCCTTTACAATTGCACACCCAACTACATTGCCTTGCAAGATGCCGAACAAGGTCTATTTCTGGATAGATCTAAAAAAGTTTCTGTGCAAACTTTTTTCAATAGAAGAATGGATAGTGAACTGAAAAGTAGAATAAGTAAAAATTGGTACATCGTAAACGAGGATTTAGACAATGTATATTTTGGACAATTACAAAAAAACAACGAAGTAAGTTTTGTGAACCCATTTTATCGCGTGAGCAAAACCAGCCTAGACTCTATTTTCCCAGGATATAGAAGCATTGAAGGAAAACACATTAAGGCTAAAATGTTTCAGAATTTCGTAAAACCAATTATAGACGAACGATTAAACACACTATGCCCGCAGAGCCAACAAATTGATTACAAAAAGCGCGATTACAAACTCACCAAAAATGGCATAGAATCTGAAATAAAATTTGTAGGAAAATGCTACGAAAAACGAATTTTTACCGCTGAAGTAAAAGCTACTTTAAGCCCTAAAAACTTAGAGACAATTACAGAAGATATTAAAATCAAATAAAAAATTATGGATATTCAAAATTTAATTACAGGCGCACTAAACAATCAAGTCATTGGACAAATGAGTAAAAGTTTAGGCGTAGATGACTCAAAAGTTAGTTCTGTTATTTCTATGGCAGTGCCTGCGATTTTGGGACAAATGAACAAAAACGCTCAAACACCACAAGGTGCAGAAAGCTTAAACAAAGCTTTAAAAGACCACAGCGGCTCTATCCTTGACAATCTTGGAGGATTGCTTGGCGGCGGTGCTACCAACAATGCAGAGGGAGAAAGCATCTTAAATCACATTTTTGGTGGAAAACAAGAGCAATTGGCTCAGAATTTAGGAGCACAAGCTGGACTTTCTAGCGGAAATACTATGCAAATTCTATCATCTATCGCACCACTTATCATGGGCTTTTTGGGAAAAGAAAAACAACAAGGAAATTTAAATGCAAGCAACCTTACAGGTGTACTTGGAAACTTGTTTAGCAGCGCAACTCAAGGGGGCGACAAAAACATGGTAGAAAAGCTTTTGGACCAAAATGGCGATGGTAGCATTACAGATGATTTGATGAATATGGGTTCTAACTTGTTAAAAGGATTCTTCAAAAAATAAGATTTTTAATTTTATTAAATAAATTTTTAAAACCTGCACCCACAGAGGATTGCAGGTTTTTTTTGCGCCATACAATTAAATTTCAACACAATATATTTGTTAAAATTAAGTACTATGTTTTGCATAATACTATTTTTAATTCATATATTTGCATAAGAAAGTTCTAAATCATACAATCATGAATACAGAAAAAGCTAAAGTACAGATGCGAAAAGGCATCTTAGAGCTTTGTATTCTAAGCATTATAAAACGCGGCGATTGCTATTCTTCTGACATCATCGAAGAATTGAAAAACGCGCAAATGCTCGTGGTAGAAGGCACGCTATACCCCCTACTCACTCGTTTGAAAAATGCTGGAATGCTAAGCTACCGCTGGGAAGAATCCACATCAGGCCCGCCCAGAAAATATTTTGACATCACACCCGAAGGTGAAAAATTCTTAAGCGAGCTCATAGACTCGTGGCACGACCTCACACAAACTGTATCACACATCATCGAAAAACACAACTAACATCATGGACAAAACATACAACATAGGACTTGGGGGCTTTTCTTTTATCATGGAAGAAGCTGCCTTTAATGATTTGAAAAACTACATCGCAACCCTCCGCCAAAAATGGAGTGCAGATGAAGACCGCGAAGAAATCATTGCAGATATTGAATATCGAATGGGCGAATTGCTCCAAGAACATTTAAAAGGTAGAGCGGTGGCCAATCGCGATGACATTAAATACTTGATTGATACGATGGGCATGCCCAACGATTTGGCAGATGATGATTTAGGCGAAAATTATGCAGAAAATGGATTTGCTGCGGGCAGACATTCGGCGACTGCAAGCACAACTACTTTTGCCAATAAAAAATTATACCGAGACCCATATCATCGTGTGTTGGGTGGTGTGGCAAGCGGCTTGGCCAATTATTTTGGCATAGATAGAATTTGGATTCGTTTAGCATTGGTTTTAGCGCCATTTTTGGACATCGTGATGATGGGCATTTCAACTTCATCGCTCATCATCTTGTATATTATAGCTTGGATTGTAATCCCCAAGGCAACAACGGTTTCAGACATGTTACAGGCGAAAGGTGAGCCCGTAAATGCTGAAAGAATCAAAGAATTTAAAGCTGCCAATGGCGAATTGCCACCGCCAAGAGAAAGTTTTTTTCGTAGTGCTTTAAAAATATTGCTTAAAATCATTATTTTAACGATTTTGATTAGCTTGGTCGCCGTGGTATTATTCATAGGTTTTACAGTCATTGGTGCCATTTTCTTTGGCAGTATTACGATAGATTACCTTCCTTTGCTCACCGAAAACACTTGGTCTTTTGGCGTGGCGAGCACGGCACTAATTATAGCACTCGCATCTATCATTACAGGACTAATATTGCTCTCTATTAAATTAATATCAAGCAGTTTCAGAGTTCACAAAGCTGCAAAAATTGCTATTCCAGCCGTTTTTATTGGTTCTATGATTGCTCTCCTTCTTGTAGCGGGCAACGAAGCGAGTAATTTCACTACCAAGAGCTCTGTAAATCAAAAAATTGGCTTTACCGCGCTGCCAAACGACACGATTACTTTTTCTTTTAATAATGAATATGAATCTAGTACGTTTGTAGACGATAATTTTATTATCTATCGTGATATATATAATCTTAATTTCATCAATTCCAAAGATGCTGAAATCGTGATAAAGAAAAGCTCACGCGGCAAAAACTTTAAAGATGCACAAGAAAAATTAGCCAAAATGAATTTTCCAATTAAAGTATCGCCAAACGAAATCGAAATTCCTAATTATTTTACTTTGGGAAAAAATGTACCATTGCGCAAACAAAAAATAGAACTTTACATTCATATGCCAAACAATGTTCCATTTGTGGTTAAAGGGATTCAATGGATTACCCAATTTAACCAAAATCATGAGTATCTTTCAGAAAATAAAAATGTGAAAACCGACGGAACGCCTAGAGTTTTTATGTTCATTGATGGAAAGTTGAAATGCATCAACTGTACTGATAATGATGTGAAAGATGAAAATGAAAGCCCAATAGATAATGATTCTCTCAACATCGATGGCGAAAATTTAAAATTAAAAGCCGATGGCAAAAACGAAAATGTGGAACTTGAAATTCCAGGTAAAATCAAAATCGAGGCCAATGGCAAACAACAAAAAGTGAAAATCAAATTGCCCGACGGCAAAGAAATCGTAAATATTAGCGAATAATCATTTTTTCTCATATGTTATAATTTAAAGCCCGTGTCGGGTATGCGGGCTTATTTTTAAAAACTAAAAAATTATGAAATTCATTTTTTCCCATACTACCAACGCGAGCACACCAACTCGCGTTTTTTTATGCTTGTCTTTTATCGATAAAAAAGTATCTTTGCCTTATGAAGAAACTCATCGGCAGCCTTGCCTTTGCGCTCACAGGCTGGAAACTTAAAAACGATTTAGACATTTCTAAAATACATAGCTGTGTGCTCGTTTGTGCGCCACACACATCCAATTGGGACTTTTTCTATGCCGTGATGGCGTTTTGGAAACTCGGAATCCCAATGAAACTTTTTATCAAAGATTCTTGGACCAAACCTTGGTACGGATTCGTTATCAAATGGCTTGGCGGCATTGGTGTAGATCGTTCCAAACGCAATAATTTAACCGATTACGCGGGCGAATTGCTTAAAAACTCGCCCGAAGGTTTGTTCCTGCTCAATTCTCCCGAAGCGACTCGTAGTTTTGCACCACGCTGGAAAAAAGGCTTTTATTACATTGCTCAAAAAGGCGGCGTGCCTATCGTATTAGCATTTTGCGATTACAAAAAAAAGGAGGCGGGCATAGGCAAAATCATTGATCCCGCAACGCATTCTGTGGAAGAAACTTTGAAAATCGCAGAAGATTTCTACCGAGATGTTGCGCCAAAATTCCCTGAAAACTTTAATCCTAAATTTACTGCTGATGAAGACTGATGATTTTTTGGCTAAACTAAACGAAACCAATCACAATACCGTGATGGAAACGCTTGGTATTCAATACATTAGATTTACGGGCGACACACTCACCGCCGAGATGGAAGTAACGCCCAAAACACACCAGCCTATGGGGCTTTTGCACGGTGGGGTGAATGCCGTACTTGCCGAAACGGTGGGTAGCTATCTTTCGATTTTACAATTTAAAAAAGAAGATAAAAAATCTGCTGTGGGCATCAACATTCAAGTCAATCACATGCGTGCCGTGCGCAGCGGAAAAGTCTTTGCCACTGCCCGATTTTTGCGCAAAGGCAGTAGCCTGCATTTTATGGAAATCATCATCAAAAACGAAACGGGGCACATCACAGCACAAGCCACGATGACCAACAAAATTATTGATGTAAAATGAGTTTTATTCTGTATAAAAATCCTGAAGACGAGAGGCTTTTTTATGCTGAATTAAAAGCCACAGACACCGAGAAAAATGGTCGAAATTTCATTTTTCATTCGTTTGATAACCAAACAGAATGGATTTTTGAAATATCAGACCAAAAAAATATATCCAAAAACGAAATTTTAAGTTTAAAGGTTGATTTACAGTCAGAAAATCAGCCGAATTATATTTTATCTCAATCGGAATATTTGGATTTATGTCAAAATTTCATCGCTGAATTAAAGGCAAAAAACTACGAAAAATTGATTTTGAGCCGTGTCAAAAAAACGCCTGCACTCTCTCCTACCGAGACTTTTCTCCACCTTACACAAAAATACCCAAAAGCATTTGTCTATCTCTTTCAGCACGAGGGCACCACTTGGCTTGGCGCAACGCCTGAACAATTGGTGAAAATTGAAAACAACAAGCTCCAAACTATTGCCTTGGCGGGTACCAAAGCCAATGCAGAAAATCGTGATTGGACAGAAAAAGAGCGAGAAGAACATCAATTTGTGGTGGATTACATCGCTTCGGCACTTCGTGATTTTAAGCCCGAAATTGGAAAAACTTTCACGATAGAGTTGCAAAATATTTCGCATTTAAAAACAAATATTTCAGCGACTTTGCCCAAAAATTTCAACACGAGACAAATCACTGAACAACTGCATCCTACGCCCGCCGTTTGTGGTTTACCCAAAGCCAAGTCCATGGCGTTTATTTTACAAAACGAACCGCACGAGCGCAGATTCTACGCAGGATTTTTAGGTTTTAAAAATGCAAATTCAGCTGATTTTTATGTCAATCTTCGCTGCGCCGAATTGTTTAAAGATTATACTTTGCGCTATGTCGGGGGCGGACTCACTGCCAAAAGCGATGCCCAAAGCGAATGGCAAGAAACCGAACTTAAAAGTTTAGCGATTGGGGAATAAAAAAAGCAAGAAAATCTAAATTTCTTGCTTTTTTTATTTCGCTCCACACGCCATCAGCTGGTTGTAGATGATTTCGTAGACTTTATCTTTATACATTGGCATTTCGGCTTTAGTATAAGTATCCGCAGGGATAATCGCGTTTCTGAACACACGCACTCTGCCTGGGTAGCCCGTAAACAATCCATACGGCATGTGCTCTTTCATTCCACAAATGGTATGCACCGCCATCGGCACATGGTGCTCTATACTCATGGAGAAGGCTCCTCGCTTAAAGCTATCGAGCACAATGCTGGTATCATCTGGCACGCCACCTTCTGGAAATATACAAATGGAATAGCCTTGTTTAAGCTTGGCTTGGGTTTTCTTAAAGACTTGTGAGCGGCTTTCTTTGCTTTTTCTATCTACGGTAACGGCAATACGATTGTACACATACCCAAAAATCGGAATTTTGCCCAATTCGGCTTTTCCTACAAACACCATAGGATTGGGCGTAATCACCAGCATGAGCATAATGTCCATAAACGAAGTGTGATTGGCAACGATGATGTATTGCTGCTTTCGGTTCAGCTTTTCGCCTGAAAGCTCACACCATAAACCCGAAAAATAAAACAAAATAAATCCCCAAACACGCATAAAATAATACGCTTTGGGATAATCTTTTTCTCTAAAACTGAACGGCAATACAAGAAATACCCCGATGATGGGCGTAAAAACGACCGCCACTAGCCCAAACCAGCAACGCCACAAAAAACTTAATATTTTCTTGATTCCGTTCACAATTTTATTTTCCGTTAAAGGTATTCATGGTATTGGCTAAACCTGCAAAAACAAAACTTAAACAAGCATCCGATGCTTTGTCCAAACGCTCCGCCATTTTAGCCTGCTCCTCTTCGCTCCATTTTCCGAGCACATAATCAATTTGTCCGCCTCGAGAAAACTCATCGCCGATGCCAAATCTTAGCTTAGGATATTGCGTAGTGCCCAACAAGGCTTGGATGCTCTTGAGCCCATTGTGCCCGCCATCGCTACCTTTGCCACGCATGCGCAAAGTGCCAAAAGGCAAATTCAAATCATCGGTAATAACCAAAATATTTTCGACAGGGATATTTTCTTTTTTAGCCCAAAAACTCACGGCTTTCCCGCTCAAATTCATATAAGTATCGGGTTTCAGCACCGTTACGGGACGCGCTTTGTATTTAAACTGAATGATTTCTCCGAAATTAGACGGCTTAAACTTTTGGTCTACTTTTCTAGCCAATTCATCTACGACCATAAAACCAATGTTGTGGCGTGTATCTCGATATTCTTCTCCAATATTGCCTAAGCCTACAATCAAATATTTTTGCATGAAACAAATGTAAAAATTAAAGTTTTAATACCGAGAAAAATATTAAAATTTTTTAATTTTAAAACCTATCAAAACTTAATTTTCAAACCTTATCTTTGCACAAATGAAGTTTTAAATTATGAATATACTCGATTTGGTGCTGGGCGGAGCGCTTCTTTACGGCATTTTCACGGGCTATCGCCGTGGGGTTTTTAGACAAATTGCAGGAATCATAGGGGTGTACCTTGCACTTGTTTTTGGGCTAAAGTACTCGTATGTCGTGGGCGATTTGTTACAAGAGAGCGGCATTGCTCAAGAAAAAACAGCGCCTTTCATCAGTTTCTGTATTGCTTTTATTTTAATTCTGATTGGAATTCATTTTTTGGCAGGTTTTTTACGAAAATTAAGCCGTGGCATCGGGCTGGGCTTGCTAGAGAATCTTCTGGGCGCAGTGCTGGGTGGCGTAAAAATATCGCTCTTCGTGGGTGCTTTTCTGTTTTTTATGCTTAGAGTGAATGGCAAAACACATTTTTTACCTGAAGAAACACTCTCAGAAAGTATTCTTTTGCCTTATTTTAAAATTGGCTTTCCTATCATTGAATCGTTTTGGCATAGCCTTGTAAAACCTTAAAGAAACATGCTTAGCTTATTTATAGATTTCAATAATTTTTGGTTTAAAATTCTGAATAGCATTGGTGCTGTGGCTCTTTTCATCTTTGGAATGAAAATCATGAGCGATGGGGCGCAGCGCATTGCTGGGAGAAAGCTTCGCAATTTCATCAACACAATTACACAGAAGAAATCAATGGCGATTTTGGCTGGAATTGGTCTCACAACAGCTATTCAATCATCTTCGGCGGTGAGTGTTTTGGCAGTTTCATTTACCAATGCTGGGCTTCTCTCCCTATACAAAGCTTTCTCTATTATTGTCGGGGCGAACATAGGAACTACGCTCAAGCTATGGATTATCTCGCTAGGCTATGAATTTAATTTTTATAGTTTGTGCTTGCCTATCATTGCCGTATCTCTCCCGTTTTATTTATCCAAAAAAATCACTAAACAAAACTGGGCATTGTTCATTATTGGATTTTCCTTGATGTTTCTGGGCTTAAATTTCTTGACACAGAATTTAGCATTCCTCACTCAAAAAGGTTTTTTAGCTCAATTTTTAACTCAAAATCATCCTTTAGATTTACTGAATCAACTTAATTTTTTATTGCTAGGATTAATCCTCACTATACTAATTCAATCATCTAGTGCTAGCACTTCGATTGTTTTGGTTTTATTTAATTTAGGAATTCCGCTAGAGCTTTGTGCCTCTATGATAATTGGGGCTAATATTGGAACATCCTCCACTGCAATCATCGCCTCTTTTGTGGCCAATGCACAAGCCAAATGCGTAGCATACTTTCATTTAGGCTTCAACTTATTGGGCGGATTATTGTTTTTCTTCATCACTCCTATTTTAATACAATGGCTAGCAAGCCTTAGCCTTGCAAGCAATCATTTTATCGTTTTAGTTTTATTTCACACACTATTCAATCTTGTTACTGCAATAGTTATTTTACCATTTATTGAGTTTTTTGCCAATTATGCAGAAAGAAAATACAACTCGCCGCAAATTAACAATCCTCCAAATGATTTTTCGCCTAAAAAATTAAATCTCATAAATTCTCCGCTCACACTCACATCTGAAATGTATATCTACGAAGCCAATAAAAAACTTTTACGCTTTGTAGGAAACATCAAGCAATCCATCACCCTCGTTGGTAGATTGATTACAGAAAGCGATGAAGATAAGTTTAATGAGCTGCATCATAGAATCGTTTTACTTGAGCGAGAGGGCGACCGTTTAGAAAAAAACATTTTAGGCTATCTCAACAAAATTTACGGCATGGATCTCCCTATTAATCAAGCTAAAAAAATATACCACCTCATCGAGGTTTCAAAAGAATTAGAGAGCATTGGAGATTTAATCATCAGGATGTCTTTTACCCACAAAAAAAGAAGAAAAACCAATAGTTTTATCACGCCTAAACTACGCACCAATTTATTACAACTCCAAGATTTAGTATCCCTTGCCACTACACATTTAATTCAGAATATTAATGAAAACAATATTTCTCCTAATTTAGAAAAATCACTGGAGCTAGAACGACACACAGATGAACGATACAGAGAATCCTATAAATTACTAATTAAGTCGATTGAACAAAATAAAATCAAACCGCTAAGCGCACTACTATACAGAGATTTAACACAAAACTACGAAATCATAAGCGACCATATTTTTAAAGCCAACAAAGCCCTTACCCGATAATGATTGATATTCAAGATATTTTTAAAATCCAAAATCAGCAGGAATTTGAAGAAATGACTTTGCGTGTGTTCCACTTCCAAGCGGAACATTGCGAGGTTTATCGTCAATTTATCCAGTATTTAAACATCAATCCAAAGGAAATCGATTCGGTAGAAAAAATCCCATTTTTGCCTATTTCTTTTTTTAAACAATTTAAAATCTTAACCGAGCAAAATACCTACGAAAAGGTTTTTACCAGCTCGGGCACCACGGGCGAAAACACGAGCCACCATTATGTGCATCGTTTAAAGATTTATCATGATGAATTGGACGAGAGTTTCCGATATTTCTTTGGAAATTATACCGATTACGAGATTTTCTCGCTCCTGCCCGCCTATGCCGAGCGCACGGGCTCTTCGTTGATCGACATGGTGGAACATTGGAAAAAACAAACCCAGCAAAACACGCAGATTCACTATTTATACAATCACGGGCAATTAAAAGAAGATTTGATTAAAGCTCAACAGTCGGGCAAAAAAATCATTCTCATCGGTGTGAGTTTTGCCTTAATTGATTTTGCCGAAGCTTTTCCTTTTGAGATCAAAAACACCATTTTGATCGAAACAGGTGGCATGAAAGGACGCAAAAAAGAAATCACGCGCGAGGAATTACACTCGATTTTAAAATCCGCTTTTGGGCTAAAAGAAATCTACTCCGAATATGGCATGACCGAACTGCTCTCACAAGCGTATTCTATGGGCAATCAGCGGTTCAAAACTCCGCCTTGGATGCAGATTTTGCTCCGCGATACCGAAGACCCGCTGAGCCTCGTGCCACAAGGAAAAACGGGAGGCATCAATGTAATAGATTTAGCAAATTTGTATTCTTGTAGCTTTATCGCTACCGATGATTTGGGCAAAATGTATCCCAACAACGAATTTGAGATTTTAGGCAGATTCGACAACAGCGATGTGCGTGGCTGCAATCTTTTGCTTTTAGGCTAAATGCATCGAAATCCAATTTTCAATATCACAGTACACTTGATTTTTAATCTCTTCGTTCAAAATCTCGTGACGCATTTTAGGATATAATTTAAGTGCGACTTCTCGCTCACCAGCTTGGGCTTGGGTCGCCGCTTTTTTCACGCCTTTGCCAAAATCGCCAATCGGGTCGTCGTTTCCGCTGATGAAAAGCATTGGCAATTCAGGCGAAATATTTTTAGCCCAATGAGCTTTGGTCGCACAATCCACCACGCCGAGCAAGGCATAAAATCCATTTACCGAAAACGGCTCACCACACAACGGATCTTGATGATAATTTTCTCGGTTTTGGTGGTTCACGCTCAGCCAATTTAAATCATGAAACAAAGGTTCTTCCTTGAAAAATCGGTTGTTCATTCTAGCAAAAACACCATTGATTAAATGGCTCTTATAGCGTGGAATGATTTTGTTTAAAATAGCTAAAAATCCTTTAGCCAAGCTTGTTCCAAACACGCGTGCACCCGTCCCCATGACAATAGCTCCTTGAAAATCGGCAGATTTCTTTTGCAATAGGCATCGCAACACAAAAGACCCCATAGAATGCCCCATGACAAAATGTGGAATTTCAGGGAATTTTTGATGCAAAAAATCGGTCATCGCACCAGCATCTTCCACCAAGTGCATAGCAGGATTATTTGGCATAATAAAACTTAAATTTTCGGTATTTTTCGCCGTTTTTCCGTGTCCTAAATGGTCGTACAGCATCACAGCAAAACCTTGCTCCACCATGAATTTGGCAAAATCTAAATACCTGTCGCTATGCTCCTCCATGCCGTGAATAATCAAAAAAGTGGCTTTTGGCTTTTCGCTCGGTACTAATAATTGGTAAAAGATTTCGTGCGGTGTCAAACCTTCTTTTTCTTGCTGATAAAAATCCCTAATAATTTGCATTTTGAATGATTTATAAATCCAACATTCATCAAGTTTTAAACCAAAAAAAATTAGCTTTAAAAATAATTGAATTTCAGATAAATAAAAAATATATTAGGCTGAAAAATAAATAATCCATACCTTTGTTAGCTGAAACTAACTTTTATTTTAGCAACAAAAAACTGCCTATGGAAAAAAAAGCGTGGAAAAGAGAACGACTAACCCAAAGCTTAGCCGAAGCACATGCGAGTATTAACATTCCAGAAAATAGTAGTTTCTGGAGAAAATTATTAGCATTTGTAGGCCCAGGCTTAATGGTTGCCGTAGGCTATATGGATCCCGGAAACTGGGCTACAGATATAGAAGGAGGAGCCAAATTTGGCTATACTTTGCTGTTTGTAATTTTGCTTTCCAACATTTTTGCCATGTTTTTGCAGTATTTAGCATTGAAACTAGGCATCGCCACCGAACGAGATTTAGCGCAGGCCTGTCGAGACCATTACTCGCCCGTCACCAACTTCATACTTTGGATTCTCTGTGAAATAGCCATTGCCGCCATGGATTTGGCAGAAGTCATAGGTTCTGCCATTGCATTGAATTTGCTTTTTGGGATTCCGTTGCCGTGGGGTGTTGCCATTACGGTGGCCGATGTGTTTTTGATTTTATTCCTTCAGTCCAAAGGTTTTAGAAAACTAGAAAGTGTCGTAGGGGCTTTGATCATCATTATAGCAGGCTGTTTTATGTATGAATTGGTGGTGAGCTCTCCCAATATGCCCGATGTTGTAAAAGGCTTGCTCCCTCAGCCAGAAATTGTTACCAATCCCTCTATGCTCTACATCGCAGTAGGAATTTTGGGAGCGACAGTGATGCCCCACAACTTATATTTACACAGTAGCGTGGTGCAAACTCGCAACTACAAACGCACAGAAAGTGGCAAAAAAATGGCCATAAAATATGCAACCATCGAAAGTAATATTTCGCTACTTTTGGCATTCTTCATCAATGCGGCGATTTTGATTACCGCTGCCGCTACTTTCCACGGAACACCTTATGAAAACATTGCCGATATTCATGATGCGTACCAGATGCTTACGCCAGTTTTGGGGGCAAGTTTAGCGAGTACGCTTTTTGCGATTGCACTTTTGGCTTCGGGGCAAAACTCTACGATTACGGGAACGCTGGCGGGACAAATCGTGATGGAAGGTTTTTTAAATTTAAGATTAAAACCTTGGGTGCGCCGATTGGTTACTCGATTGATTGCCGTGATTCCTGCCATGATTGTCGCTATATTGTATGGCGAAAAAGGAACCAACGAGCTTTTGATTTTAAGCCAAGTAATCCTTTCTATGCAATTAAGTTTTGCCGTGATTCCTTTAGTTAAATTCACCAGTAGCAAAGCCAAAATGGGACGATTCGTCAATACGCTTTGGATTAAAATCGTGGCGTGGATTATCACCATTATTATCGTGATTTTAAACTTATTTTTACTTATAGAAACCTTCAAACAACTTTAAACATTTAAATAAAATCAAGCTTTTAGCCTTAAAAAAATAGCTAAAAATCAATTTCTTTTTAAATATTTAATTATATTGCTCTGATTTTGAAAAAATAAAATCGTATGGACAAGAAATACAAATACGATATCGCTTACTTGCGTATGGCTAAAATCTGGGGGGAACTCTCATATTGCAAGCGAAAGCAGGTGGGCGCTTTGATTGTGAAAGACCGAATGATCATCTCTGATGGCTACAATGGCACACCAAGCGGCTTTGAAAACACATGCGAAGATGATGCCAATCAAACTAAATGGTATGTACTCCACGCCGAAGCCAATGCAATTTTGAAAGTGGCGGCTTCTACTCAAAGTTGCAAGGGCGCAACACTCTATATTACGCTTTCGCCATGCAAAGAATGCAGCAAATTGGTGTACCAAAGCGGCGTCAAACGCGTGGTGTACATGGATCAATATTCCGATACTTCTGGCTTGGAGTTTTTAGCCAAAGCTGGAGTAGAAATCACTCAAATTTCAGCCGAAGAAATCGATGAAGAAATGGTTTAAAGTTTTTAATGTAATTCTCATCATTTTATCGATGATTATGTTTTTTGCCATTGGCGTTCAAGTGGGCAAAAAATATGATATTGCCATTGATGAAAACGATGATTATGTAACTATTTCTTATGACTTAAACGAGCAAAAAGTGCGAAGATTGATGAGCTTAATCGATAATTACTACATCGATTCGCTCAACACCGATGATTTGGTGGACAAAACCATTGATTTTGTAACGCAAAATCTCGACCCGCACAGCATGTACATCCCTAAGGAACGAGGCGAAAGCACCACCCTCGCCATGGACGGTATCTACGAAGGCATAGGCGTGAGCTATGTAAATTACAACGATTCGGTGGTGGTAACACACAGCGCACCTAATAGCGTGAACGCTAAACTTTTCGAGCTCAGCGATAGGATTTTAGCCATTGGCAAACATTCAATTACTAAAGAAAACCGAGATTCTGTAAAAAACTATTTGGAAGGGAAACTAAATACTCAAATCCCTATTAAACTTTTGCGCAACGGAAACGAGATTGAAGTTACTGCCAAACGAACTAAAATTTCGCAAAGTTCTGTGCCTTTGTTTTATATGATTAATGACCGATTGGGCTACATCAAACTGGATAAATTCATTCATAATTCTGCCGAAGATTTTAGAAATGCTTTAAGTTTTTTAAAGAAAAAAGGTATGAAATCCTTGGTTTTAGATTTGCGTGACAATCCTGGCGGATTGGTAGATACAGCACAGAAAATTGCTGATGAATTTTTAAAAGAAGATCAATTGATTGTCTACACACAAGACAAGGAAGGCAAAAAGAAATTCCGATACGCGACGGGAGAGGGAACTTTTGAGAAACGACCGATTTATATTTTAATTAATGAAGGTTCAGCTTCGGCGAGCGAAATCCTTGCGGGTGCCATTCAAGACCAAGACGCGGGCATAATAATCGGGCGAAGAAGTTATGGAAAAGGATTGGTGCAAAAAGAAATCAGCTTGGGCGATGGCTCCAAAATTAGACTAACAACGGCTAAATACTATACTCCAACGGGTAGATGTATCCAAAAGCCCTACACGCAAAACGACAAAAATTATGTTTACGACATTCGCAACCGATTGGCTTCTGGCGAGTTATATAACATCGATAGTATTAAAAAAATCGAATCTTTACGATTTAAAACACCGAAAGGCAAAATCGTGTACGGTGGCGGTGGAATCATCCCAGATGTGTTTATCCCGATTGATACCGTAAACATCGGAAAATGGTTTTATGAGCACGGATTGAACAATCATTTAGAACGACCGATTTTTTCATTTATTGATAAAAACTATTTAAATTTAGAAAAAATAAAAGAACCGCATTTTGTAAAATATTACAGCGTGGATTCTCTGGCAAATGCACTACGCAAGGACATCAATCCAATTCAAAATAGCCCCAAAGAGCTAGCCAACTTCAATACTTTTGTAAAGGCAAGTATGGCTAATTTCATCTACGGAAGCCGTGCTTATAACCAAGTTTGGAACAGCGTAGACCCCATGATTCTAGAAGCCATAAAACTTGATAACGAGCAACGATGAGCTGGGAACAAACACTGCGAGACTACAAAGCGCATCTAAGCCTTGAACGAAACTTGTCTGAAAACACCATCAGCAACTATTTGCGTGATTTGCAAAAGCTACAAAATATGTTTCCAGACAATAATCCCGAGGAGTTAACCGCGGAGGAATTGCGCTTGTTTAATTATAAAATAGGCGAACAATATGCGGCTCGTTCTCAAGCGAGAATCCTATCAGGCGTGCGTGCTTTTTATAATTTTCTGGAAGAAGAAAAAAACGATACCAAGCCTAATCCCACCGAGCTGATTTCATCTCCAAAAATTGGGCGAAAACTGCCCGATACGCTTTCGCTCGAAGAAATTAATAAAATTGTAGAAAATATAGATTTAAGCCAAAAACATGGCGAACGAAACAAGGCGATTATAGAAATGCTATATGGCTGTGGATTACGGGTTTCTGAGCTTACGGAATTAAAGATTTCGGATCTATATTTTGAGGAAGATTTCATTCAAGTCTTAGGCAAAGGAAACAAAAAGCGATTGGTGCCAATTGCACAATACACCCAGAAAATTTTGAACAATTATCTGCAGCTCGTTCGCAGCCATCAAACGATACAAAAAGCCTACAGCGACCATATTTTTATCAACAATCGTGGCACGAAACTCTCACGCGTTATGGTATTCAATATTATAAAAGAAGCCGCCGAGCGAGCAGGCATCAAGAAAAACATAAGCCCGCACACCTTTAGGCATAGTTTTGCCACTCATCTGCTTGAAAATGGTGGCGATTTGCGTTCCATTCAGCTCATGCTAGGGCACGAAAGCATTACCACGACAGAAATCTATACCCACATCGATCGTTCATTCCTGAGAAGAAATATCGAAAAATTTCACCCAAGAAATAACAAAAAGACTTAAAAAAATCCTTTGTTCAGTAATAATTAAACTAAGGATTTCGTTTTTCTTAAGATTAAAAAAATGTCTATTTTCTAGGTTTTACTTGATAGATTTCAAAATTTAAAATAAATGAATGATCGAAACCTTGCAACAATTGGTTTGGTTTCCTAGCAAAAGCTAATTTAGACGGAACAATAATTAATCCCTGAAACTGAACCGCTGGCTTAGCATCTATGGAGCGATTAGTAGCTTTAAAATGCTTAAGCCCATTGATTAATGCTGGGATCTCATATAATTCAGGGTTTCTGTTTTTGCTCGGTTTAATGTAGTAAAAAGATGGATCCCACATTGGCAACCCTGTAGTATTAATAGTTGACTCTACCATATTTGGGACGACCTTTAAATCGTAGCCTTTATCAGATTTTTCATCTGTAATTTTAGTAGGCACAAAAGAAAACAAATTATATTGAATCAAGATACTATCTTTTGCATTGCTTGTGATGCTTGAACCATTCGCTTGAACTTTGGGATTTACCACATACCAATAGCCAGATTCGTCTTTTTTTGCTAAATCATAAAGTGCTTGTGTTCCTTCTGGCAACACGCTTAGTGGCATGGCTTTACCTGCTTGGTTAAACCCATTTGTCTTTAAATATTTTATAATAGCTTCGCTATCTAATTGATTACGCTCTTTCAATGAAATCAATTGATATGGATTTTTTTCTTCCTTACAAGAGGAGATTGCTAAAAAGGCTACCAAACAAAGGATTATATACTTTCCTATTTTCATATAAATTTAAAATTGTAAATTAGCAGATACAAATATATTTAAAGTTTTAAGATTATATACAATTTATGGTACAAAATGTAAGTATGCGCATCGATAAGTTCTTGTGGTGCGTACGCTATTTTAAAACCCGAAGCATCGCTACCGATGAGGTAAAGAAAAACCGCGTTTGGATTAACGAAGAGGTAGCAAAACCCTCTAAGGAGGTGCTAGTGGGCGATATTGTAAAAGTGAGAAAAAACCAAATTATTTACACTTTTGAGGTGCTACAAATCCCGCAAAGCCGTATGGGGGCTAAGCTGGTGAGCCTCCACATCAAAGACCGAACAGAAAAAGACCAGCTGGATCTGCTCCAACTTCGTAAAGAGGCACAAACGCATTATCGCAAAAAAGGATTAGGCCGACCAACGAAAAAAGACCGTCGTGATTTAGACGATTTTATGTTTGATTTTGATGAAGAAGATGATTTTTAGTCTAAATTCAATTTTTGGATGATTTCATCGGCTACCCCATCAGGCGAAAGTCCTTGCGTATTGATTGTATATTTTGCCATTTGATATTTGGGATTACGCTCAAAAAGGTGTTTTGCGATGAATTCAGGCAACTCTTCATCAGACAAATGCTGAATTAGCGGGCGTTGGGCTTTGCCTTTTGCCAAGCGGGTGGCCAATTCTGCAGGCGATGCAAATAGGTAAAAACTTTCTGAATGCGCCAAAAGCAATTCCATATTATTATAAAACATAGGCGCTCCCCCACCCAAGCTTAAAACCATAGGCTCGGGAGATTGCAATAATTTCTCGAGCAATTGATTTTCCAGTTTTCTGAAATAGATTTCGCCTTTTTGTTTAAAAATCTCAGAAATTTTAATTTTTTCAAAATTTTCTATTTCGTGATCGAGGTCTGCCCATCGGCATTGTAATTTTTGGCTTAACGCACTGGCTACCGATGTTTTACCACTACCCATATAGCCTACAAGAGATATCAACATAAGTTTCAATTTAGATTCAAAAATAAAAAAATATAAATTAAATCACGAAAAAGTTTGCAGGTAAATTAAAAGTTTCTATATTTGCAGTCCGATTGCAAAATGCAAGACCTGGTAGCTCAGTTGGTAGAGCACAACACTTTTAATGTTGGGGTCCTGGGTTCGAGCCCCAGCCAGGTCACAAACAAAGTTCATTTATTTTAAATTTTTGATTTACAGGCTCACGTGGTGGAATTGGTAGACACGCCATCTTGAGGGGGTGGTGCCAGTATTGGTGTGCTGGTTCGAATCCAGTCGTGAGCACACAAAAAGAATTTATCATTATCATTTTTTAGAATGACCTGGTAGCTCAGTTGGTAGAGCACAACACTTTTAATGTTGGGGTCCTGGGTTCGAGCCCCAGCCAGGTCACTTATATCTTTAAACCGTTTCAATATTTTTTGGAACGGTTTTTTTTATCTCCCATCCATAAATCATCAGATTGACTAGTGAATGAAAAAATCTTATTTTTAGCCACTCCTTAACACTTAATCTAATTAACTGCAAGCCTTTTGACTTAATTGCAATCTATGAATATAATTTTCAATCTTCTATTCTTGATTAAAAAAATATACTCAATCTCTAAAATTCTAAAATAAAATCTTGATTTCATGCTATTTAGAAAATAACCTGAAATACATGAAATTACCATAATCTTCTAAAATTAATTTTTGAAAAATCCTATTTTCGGCAATTTTTAAAAAATTCATTTTATATTTTTCACATATAAATTGATTTTTTTGAAGTAGCTATTGCTTTTTTTACATTTTTTTACATATATTCGCATTATTGACATTTATCATGAAAATATAAAGTGATAAAACAAAGGGCTCATGATAATGTTCTTTTGAACAAATAGCTACAAAATGCACTACACGAGAATGGAAGAAAACAAAAAAAATAGATATATATAATTTAATATTTAAAAATTAACACATTATGAATTTTAAAACGGTTGTTTTATTGCCCTTAGGACTATTCATTGTACCTGTACCAATGATGAAAAGACACTTTCTTTGTCTGAAAAAAATTTAGTTATTCCATATGAAGGTGGAGACATTAGCCTTGACATTTCTTCGGGAAGTAATTGGCGTATAGCAAACTCAACGGACTGGATTTCAGTTTCATCCAACGAAGGCTATGGAAGTGAGACCATCGACATTACGGTGGAAGGTAATTTAGCAGAAGAGAGAAATACCACAATTGAAGTTACCGATGAATCTGGCAGCTCGATTGTACATATCAAGCAACTTGCTAAATCACCTGGGGTGGAATTTTTGTATAAGATACCAATTGTGTTCCATGTGCTATATAATGATATAAATGATTCTAAACAAAATACGCCTTATTCGCATTTGGAACAAATACTTGATTCTGTGAATAAGCTTTTCAGAAACGCAGGACCCAATAGTGCTGATTTGAATGTAGAATTTTATTTAGCAAAAAGAGACCCTATGGGAAATCTTTTAAAAGAACCTGGCGTGGAGCGTGTTCATTGGCATTCTGCAACTATGAATGCTCCAAGATTTATGAACTCTACAAAGAAAGAGGATTTAGCATTGATTTGGGATCCCAACAAATATGTAAATGTTATTCTTTATAATTTCGAAAATTCGGCAATTTTAGGTATTTCCGCTTTTCCTCTTGTTCCAAGTGACAAACCAATGAAACACCTCGACCAAGTGGACTCTCACACCTTAGATGTGAGCCAGCTTGACAAAATGCGCTGTGTCTCGCTAAACAGCATACATATTACCGATAAGAAAGAAGATTCCCCATTCATGCCTTCTAATCCTGCGGCTACACTTGCACACGAACTTGGACACTATCTAGGTTTAAGACATACTTTTTCAGAAAAAGGAAATATACTTGTGGGATGCCAAGATAGCGATGGATGCATGGATACACCAACTTATGATAAACAAGAATATGATAGAAAAGTAGAATATTTGTTACGTAGAATTCAAAATGATTCAATTGCTAAAAAGGAATTTTCTTTCTCAACGCTATATGAGCGCAATGCTTGTTATGGTGGTGGAAAATTTGTTTCTAGAAACATCATGGATTACGATTATTGCCACAAAAATCAATTTACACAAGAACAGAAAGAAATTGTAAGACATGTTTTGACATACAGTCCTTTTATCCCTGGACCTAAAATCATAGAAAATTCAAAACTCAACGATAAACAACATGCCAAGAATATCGTTATTCCTTACACCGCATCAAATTGTCCTGAAATTATAGAATTCCCTAAATTTTAATTAAAAAATGTCTCAAAAAATGAATACAAAAAAAATATTACTCCTACTCTTTTTATTTAGTATAGTTTTGCCACTCACGAGTTGCAAAGATGAAGATGACACAATAATCACTTCCAAGAAAAGTGATTTTGCTGTAGGCGTTGAAGAAATAAATAAAACAGCCTCTACCTGCGAAATAAAACTCACCCCTTCGGATGAGAATACCCCTTATGTAACTTTGGTTTTACCAAGAGATGTTTATGTCGCTTTTTCAAAAGAAAATCTATCAAAAAAGGCTCTTGAGCAAATGTCTAGCGAAGCACAAAAAAAACAACAAACACTAGAGCAATATTTGAATGCCATTCAAAAGAAAGGGAAACAGACCGTAATGCTTAATGCTTTAAACCCAAATACAATATATACAGTTTTGACTTTTGAACGAGAAGGGAATAAATTGTCTAAAAACATCACTAATCAAAAATTCTTTTTCTCAACACTTGTTGCCGATATCAAAGAAGTAAATTTTAACACAACAGCAAAAGTTGAAGGTATAGGCGTTACTTTAAAAGTTGAGCCTTCCGATAAAGAGACCAAATACTATGTCGTAAGTCTAAAAAAACAGATTTATGATCAGATTAAAGAAAAAGGAATGAGCGATCAAGAAATTATGATTAGCAACCTTAAACATAAAATTTACAACACAATCAATACAGAAGACGAGCTAGAAAATGCCTAAAAAACAATCCTCAACACTGGAGACAAAACATTTAATATCTCTGGACTTGATGCCGATACTGAATACATCTATATGATTGCAGGATTTTCTGTTCCAGATGTTTACACCTTCTTCCCAAACACCAAAATTGAAAAAGGACACTACACTACTGGCAAACCCAATTTAAGAAAACATAAATTTAACCTATCTTATGAATTACAACCAGATAGTGATAAGGTTAAAATTAGCTTTGACCCAGAAGATCCCGACTTGGTATATATGTGGAGATACAACATAGTTGATGAAAGTACCAAAAATTTAAATGCTGACCAATTGGCCAAAAAAATAATGGATAATACGCCAATGATTGGCCCATGGGATAGAAATCAAGGCAAAAAAGAATTTAATGTTCCGATTATTAAAGGAAACGAATACTATGTTGTAGTTTATGGACTAAATGGCAAAAACATCACCACTTATGCCGAAATGGTAAAATTCCAAACAGGCGCACCGGCCAATCCAGCTGCCCTTAAATTAGACACAGAAATCACATCCAAAAGCCCTTACACAGTAAACATTACTTTTAAGCCTAACGACAATAGAATATATTATGCAATGGGGCTCATTAAAGACGGTGAAAAAGATAAAGAAACTTTGAAAAATCAATTTCAGAAAGACATCTACGAAGGCTATAAAGAATTTGCCAAAGTAAATAAAGGCATGTCGATTTTAGACTACGTAAGCACCTATTATTTCCACGGAAAACAACCTTTTGAGTTTACTGATTTAGAACCAGATACAAGCTATACTTTATTCACATTCAGCATTTCGAATAAAGGAGAAGTAGTTAAGGTAGAAGCTACCGAATCATACACAAGAACTAGCAAAGTTTCGCCCAACATAACTCTAAAACCAGAGCTTTATGGCGTATTTGATGGGGATCAAGCCGATTCTACCATGGCGCAAAACCCTGAACAAGTTAGAGGAAAAGCTATAATTGTATTAAAATATAATTTTCAAAATGCTGATTTAGGAGCTGCCTATATGGTGCCAGAAACATTCCGAAAAGTGGAATATGACAAAGAAAAAATGCCTGATAAAGATGTTTTAACAAAGCTAAGACAATCTTTCCGAAAAATAGAAAAAGAAAATCCTTATGGTTTCTACATGGCAGAATGGAACCAAACACAAGTATCTATTGCATATGGCTACTTGAACGACGGAACCATGGGCCCAATTGATAGAATTAAAGTTGTTACCACAAGAAAAAATGAAGTAAAAGATATTAAGGAATTAAAGAAACTTACAAGTGCAGAGACTCCTGAGAAAAATGCAGTTTTGAGTAACAACAAAGAAATTCTAAAACCTTTGAAAAAATCGAATACTAGTATTTTTGCTAAAAAAAATGAAAATATTACATTTAAAAACTTCAAAAATAAAGAAGCTATAAAAGCAACTGTGAATCAACAATCTGCTAAAGTGGAAAAATTCGATTTCTTTAGAATTGTGAAATAATTTAAATTAAAACTAAATTGAAAATCCGTCCCAATTATGGGACGGATTTTATTTTATGGATTTTTGACTAATGATTTTCTACCTTTCAAACTGAACATTTGGAAGCAGTTTAGGTCTTTCTGGTTCATTTGCTACTTTCCAGCTGGTTCTATAGATCCACTCGGTCATTTTATGTAGTTTTTTAAAATTTATGTTCTCCGACTCATCTTGTGGCTGGTGGTACTGATGGTGTAACACACTGGTAAAAAACACTGCAGGAATACCCAACTTGGCATACGGAACATGGTCGCTACGGAAATAGAAATATTCTGGGTGTTCTGGCAGATCCCAATCTTTCAAATATTTGAATTTGGTACTTTCGTCATTTGCTTCTTTAGCCCATTTCACCAAATCATCTGAATTTTTGTGAGGAGCCTCTCCACCCAAAAGGGCTGCTTCATCGATTTTATTTCTACCTATCATATCACCATTTAGCACTGCTACGATGTTTTCTCTTGGCACAACAGGGTGTGCTGAATGCCATCTAGAGCCTAATAGCCCTCTTTCTTCGGCTCCATGAAAAACAAATAAGATGCTTCGCTTTCCTGGTTGTTTTTTATACGCTCTCGCTATTGCCAACATTGCTACGCAGGTAGAGGCATTGTCGTCTGCACCATTGTAAATGGTATCGTTTTTCACAGGATGGCGAATCCCATCATGATCTTGGTGCCCACTTAGCAATACATATTCATTTTTAAGCTTAGGATCTGTGCCTTCAATTTTCCCGATAATGTTCACAGATGGGTATTTGTAGCTTTCTGTGATGATGTTATACGAAATATGTGGATTGTTTTTCACCCAATTGGTGTGATTTCTATGTATCCAAAAAACGGGAATGCCGTTTGCCACCTTTTCTCTTAGCCCTTCTACGCCATAGAGTCCTCTTGTCATTTGAGGTAAGACTTCTGCCCAGCTTTTTTCTGAAATATCATCTGTGATAAAAATGATTCCCTTAGCGCCTAATTTTTCTGCAATGGGGTAATACTTTTTACGGATAAACCCTGGGTATCGGCGCTCAAAAAGAGTCATATTTTTAGCAATATTTTTTTCTGAGGCATTAATGGCTAAAACTTTATTCTTCAAATCAAATTTAGCAAGCTCCTCAGGCTCAGCATTTCCCGCATACACGATTTGCCCCTCAAAATCAGCATTCACCACATCTGCCACCAGAATATCTTTCCAAATTTTCAGATTTTTCTGCCCAATTTTAATAAAACTTTGTGGCGCTATCTGATGACGGTACATATCAAAAAACTGGAAAAATGTTCCATTATCACCCGCGGGCTGCATTCCTGCGGCTTTTGCCTTATCAGCCAGCCACATTGAGACTTTCAGCTCATCTAAGGTTCCTGCCTCGCGCCCCCAGAATTCATCGGCGGCAAGCTGGTACATATCTGTTTTTAAATCCTTTTCCTTAATGGCTGAAACGAGTGGCTTAGGGTAATTTTGCGCCACTAGCGGAAGAGCCGAAAATAGTGCGAGGAGTAGATTAATTTTTATTTTTTTCATTTTCTTTTGGGTTTAATTTTTTTGGAAAAAACCTTTCCTGCCACAAACTAAGCGACAGAAAAGGTGAATTAAATTTAATACTCATTTTGAACAATTGCTGGGTTATTACTTATTTCAAAATCTGGGATTTGGAATAAGAATTTAGGGCTATCTGCAGGGAGATTAAATTTGCCAAAGGTGTGATTAGAACCTGGGTAATCTCTCACTAAGGCTAAATGATTTCTTTTCAAATCAAACCAAGCGTATCCTTCGCCCCACAATTCTATGCGCTTTTGTAGCAAAATTTCATCTATCAAATCTTGCCCCGATTGGGTTGATAATTGATATGCTGTATCTCTTTTGCTCACTAGCTCGAACAACACAGCTCTGGCTTCTGCCTCTCTGCCCAATCTAGCAAGGGCTTCTGCCTCGATAAAGTAAAGCAATGAAGCTCGAATGTAAAGCAAATCTCCTTGGAAAAGTGTTGGATCTTTAAATTTAAGATTGGCATAAGGCGGAATGTTTTTCTTTAATTTTCCTGCCGCGGCATAATAGTAATCAATGGTTGAATCTCCGTTGAACACTTCTTTGCGGTAATCTGTTTCTTTTATGGCATCATACAATCTTTTATCTATACTTTTATAAATTCTAGCGGCTCCAGCATAACCTTCATTGGTACTATCGAACTGAGAAAATAGGGTTGCATAATAGTTTCGTCCAGAGATGGTACTAGAATTAGAGTCAAATCCCCAGATGGTTTCTGGATTATTGATGTCTGAAAATCCTGTGCTTGTATATAACTCTTTTCCTGCTAGGGATAGCCCCTCTTTTGCCTGATGTGCATATTCTGCTGCCTTGGCAAAATCACCTGTTTCTAGATAAATGTCTGCTGCAATTGCTTTTGCCGCTCGCTGGTCTATCTGAACTTTGGATGGTGCCTTGTAGCCGTCTAATTTTTCAATGGCAGTTTCTATGTCTGAAAGAATGTGGGTATATAAATCTTTGAGCGTAGCTCTAGGCAACCCTTTGGACTGATCTTCTGTGGTATATACTGCTGGTACCGAAAGGGTGTTTTCGTTCCCTACATAAGTCTTGCTATAAAATCTAGACAAGAAGAAGTAAGAATAAGCACGCAAAGCTAATAGCTGCCCATATGCAAATTTATTTTCTTCGTTTATCCCTGTCTTTTCAATGGATTCCACAAGTCCGTTGATAACAAATATTTTGGAGTATAATGTGCGCCACACCAAACTCGATGCATAGCCTGAGGATACCTCTCCCGTGTAATCGTAATAAAAGCCTAAGTGCTGCTGCTTTACTTGGATTACATCGTTTGACAAAAGATCGGCTCCCACTTTTAGAGAATACAGTCCAAAATCTGAGTGTGAACTTGTTCCTGCCGATCCTGTTATGGCTAGATCATAGTATAAGCCGTTTACTGCTTTGTCTAGTGCAGTAGGGTCTTGTGAAATTTGTTCTTTACTCACATTACCTTGTGGTTCAAGGTCTAATTCTGATGAGCAAGAAGCTAAAGCTATTGCAAATCCTATTAAAAATCCTTTATATATCTTTTTTTTCATTTTGTTTTAATTTTAAAATTTAACATTTAGTCCTAGAGAAACGGTTGCTAAAACTGAATAATCATGGGAACTCGGGATACCGTTAAGGCTTAATCTTGGGTCGTATCCTTTTCTTTTCGACCATAAATACAAGTTGCTACCAGAGGCGTAAACAGAAAGCTCATTTAATTTCAATGATTTTGAAACCACGCTTGGCAAGGTATAGCGTAAGGATACATTTTGTAAACTAACATAGTCTGATTTTATTAAGAATAAATCGGAATCACTATTTTGAGTTGTCTTATAGTTATCTATCCTTGGCAAAGCGGCATTGGTGTTTTCTGGCGTCCAAGAATTATACACCACATCTGTGTGATAGTTTGACCCGTAGTTGTTTGAGTGTAAAAGTGCTTGGTAGGTTTCATCGAAGCCCCAACCGCCAAACTGGTATGCAAAGTTTAATGAAAGGGCAAATCGTCCTATATTTAAATCTGTACCAAATCCTCCGTACACTTTTGGAATGGCTGATTTTCCAATAAATACTTGTTTTGCTTTGCTGTAATCATTTGTTTTGGTAGTACGGCTTTCATCTACATACCATAGAGCATCTCCGTTGCTAGGGTCTACGCCTGCAAATTGTCTTAAATAATAATTATAACGATCATAGCCTTCTTTTAGGCGGAAGTATCCTCCACTTGAAATACCTGTTTTTCTTTGTGCTTCTGGCAAGCTAATAATTTTGTTTTTATAATGTGTAGCATTTAAGTTTACAGACCAGCTCACTTTATCATTTTTTACGATAAAGGCATCGGTAGAAAATTGAACACCTTTGTTTTCTAAATCTCCAATGTTTGCAAGTTTTTGATATCTACCTACATTTGACACAGGCAAATCTTGCTTATAAATCATATCTGCCACATTTCTTTTGAAATACTCTAGCGAGAACGAAAATCTACCATTAAAGAGTGTAGACTCTATTCCTGCATTAAAGTTTTTAGAAGTTTCCCAGCGCAAATCTCTGTTTCCTAAGCTAGAAAAAGTTACAATCGGAGTGTCGTTTCCTAGGTTATCTATCTTATACAAATCTAAGTAAGGCTGATAAGATCTATACCCTCTTTCATCTAGCAAATAATCATTTCCTTGCTCTCCATAAGAAACTTTTAAACGAAGTGAATTGATGAAATTAACATTTCTTAAAAAATCTTCTTTTTTCACATTCCACGCTGCACCTAGGCCATAGAATGTCCCCCAGCGGCTTTCTGGTGCAAATACCGAAGAGGCATCTCTACGAATATTGGCATTGAAATAGTATTTCCCTGCATAATTATACAACAATCTCGACAAATACCCTTCTGTGGCATAATCATATTGAGAGCCTGAAATATTCCCAATTTTCACGGCATTATTAAATACCAATAAATCTTCTATTAGCAATTCTTGTTTAGAGGCATCAAACTCATTTCCTTGCTCCTTGTTATACTCGTGCCCTAGGAGAATTTCAAAAGAGTGCTCTTTCCATTTCTTAGAATAAGTGAGGAGTTGCTGTTGATTTAAGTTATACTCTAATATAGATGATCTGTATAAACTCCCTCCAGAAGAGCTAGAAGTACCCCCTATTTTATTTCCAAAACCTAAACCTCTCTGATTGGCTACACTCCCCCCAAAATTATAAGTAAATTCAAAATCTTTCAAGAAACGATACTTAGCAGAAAGGTTAGAGAAAATTCTATGATAAGTCTCGTTATCTTTGTTATAAACACGGTTCCCGATAGGGTTCTCAAACACGGCATAGGAACGCGACCAGCTATAAGGTCCCTCACCTCCACCATAATCATAACGCACCTGCCCATTTGGACGATACACTAAGTTAAAATTATCATCACGCAGGTACACTGGATAAAACGGAGCAATGTTTCTAGCAAAGGCAAATGGATTGGAGAAACCATAAGACGAACCATTATCCTGCGAAGTATAAGTATAATAAAGGTTTGAGGTTAAATTCAAATTATCTGTTAATTTATAGTCTAAATTATTTCTGATTCCGAATCTTTCAAATCCTGAATTAATTAAATATCCTTTATCATTTAAATAATTGATTGAGGTATAAGTAGACACTTTCTCGCCCTTGCCTGAAATATTTAAATTAATTTCGTTGCGAGAGGCTGGACGGAACATCTCTCTCCAATCATCTTGGTAACGCAACTTTGCATTTTGATTAAAGTTCCCATTGCTATCAAATAGATTATCAAACGGCACATCATACGCATTATAGACCAAGGTGTTTTTCAAATTATTGATAGCCCAATCGTGCGCTTGTGCTTCGGATTTTCCAGCGGCAATCTGCCCTACTCGCACTCGTTGATAGTAGGCTGAATAGTAATCCTTAGCCGTAGTAAGCACATCATAATCAGCAACGGCTCTAAAGTTTACCCCAGTCTTTACATCTAATTCTACATTCACTCCATTTTTAGTTGCTCTTTTGGTAGTTACGAGAATCACACCATTAGCTCCACGTGCTCCATACAAGGCGTTTGAAGAAGCATCTTGCAGAAACGAAATATTGGCAATATCCGAAGCGGCGATACTATTTAAAGAACCAGAATAAGGCACGCCATCTAAAACAATGAGTGGTGAGCTTGAGGCATTAATCGACCCGATTCCTCTAAGTCTTATCGTAGCTCCAGAACCTGGCTGACCATTGCTATAAACCTGCACACCAGCCACTTTACCACTCAATCCCTGCACTACATTTCCGTTTTGCAATTCCGATATTTTATCAGAATTAAGCGTTTGCACAGCACCTGTAATTTCATCTTTTTTCTGTTTCCCAAAAGCCACAGCCACCACTTCATTCAGCTGAACGCTTTCTTCTTCAAGCGTAATATCTAGGTTGAGTGTTTTTTGATTTTTAAAATCTACTTTCTCTGTTACAGTTTGATACCCAATACGCTTAAACTCCAGCACATCACCCTCTTTTGCCTCTATGCTGTAATATCCTTCTGCATTAGTTGTTGTTCCTTTTGTTGTTTTATTTATAAGCACATTCACGCCAGCAATTGGTTGGTAGTACTTATCTGTCACAGTTCCTTCTATTTTCTTTTGTGCAAATATCACCGCACTTATGAAAAATATGTATATAAATATTTTTAATTTCATTTGTTTTTATTTGATTGATTTTAATTGATAATAATTGCCCTGATTGCAATGTAATAAACTCTCGTTGTGCTCCTTATACAGATTGCATATACTATACATTCGTTCAAGATTTAGCACCTTTTCAATAAAGAAAATTTTAAATTTTTTGTAAATGCTAACTTTCATTTTTTTCAGTGTTTAGCAATTGTCTAATCTTAGACAATCTTATTGTTTTTAATTAAGTTTTTTTAGCGAATACAACCCGAAAAGAAATAGAGTTTTGCCACTGAAATTATCGGTTTTTAGATAATTTTAAAATTTAGTTCATGAATTCTGAAACATTTTTTATACTAGAAAAACACAAACTTGTCAGAAAAAAAATCGAAAACAATATTAAGAATAGTAATTAAAGAAATTTTATTTCTAATTTTTCTTTAATCTAAACTTTGATTTTCCCTCTACTTGCAAAAGAATATCATTGTATTTCTTTCTCAAGTAAAAAAGCAAAACTCTAAATATTAAATTTATTAAAGTGATTTTGGGTCGTGTAATCTGAGTTTAGAAAGACATAAAACACATTCGCATGACTTCCATAGACATACAAGGAACTTGTACTGCTCTGAAAATCATCGAAGTAGGTGCAACAAATGCACTTGCAATATGTGTTTTATTTTTACTCATTACCCTATTGAGATTTGATAACATTGCAAAGTTAATCTTTTTTTCTAAACTACAAATATTTTTTATCGTTTTTTTTACACTTTCACAAAAAAAGAATTTTAATTTGCTATAAAACAGAATTTTAAAAACCTGTTTTTTCAAACAAAAAAGAGAGCCTATTCAAGCTCTCTTCTAATCTGATTTTACTTAACTTTCTATTTTACTCGAACTAAATAAAATTTATTTTTTTCTGGTTTTCCATCTTCATCTAAATCTCTTTCATCTGAAATCACAACCAACTCTTTGTCTGTTAATTTTAAAATTTGACCTTCTTCATCACCTATTATTACTCTATTGCCCTCCAATTTATATTTAACTGAGGCTACAGAATCTATTTTACATTCTCCTTCACGAAAATTATAGTTTCTTTCTATACGCTCTCCTCCCTTAGTAAATTCTACATATGATTTTTTTCGACAAATATCATATTTTGGATACTTTGTAAAATCCTTGATTTCAACATTCCCTTTCTTAGAATAAATAACATCCATTCTTGAATTATGCCATTTTCCAATAATAAGTGTGGCATAATCTTTCTCTGGGTTCGGTTTGGGTGGTTGTGGACTATCATCGCTACTACCACAAGCTGTGAACAAGGCTCCTGCCATTGTGGCTAATAATAATTTTTTCATATTACTTTATATTTTAACATTTAATTCCGCAATATACAAAAAAATTAAAAAAGAGAGCTTTTTCCAAGCTCTCTTCTAAATTCTAATTAAATGCGAATTACAAAATAAATTCGTTTAATTTCTTTTTAATAATATCTAGGCTTAAATTATGAATACTTCCTTCATGGCTAGTTTTAAACTCTTTGTGTGGCTCGTAGCTGCCGTCTTCCACAGAAAGTCCTACATTTTTGTATGCATCTCTAAAAGGTGTTCCCGTTTGGATCATGTGGTTGATGTTTTCTACCGTGTAAATGCTGTCGTATTTTTCTTGATCCATGAATCCATCTTTGATTTCCAATTGCGGAAGTGCAAAAATCAAAATATCTAAGATATTGTGGAACTGCATCATTGGTTCCATCAAGATTTCTTTTAAAATTTGGAAATCGCGGTGATATCCACTTGGCAAGTTATTGATTGTAAGCATCACATCGGTTGGCAAAGCTTGGATTCTATTGCAATGTGCACGCGTAAGCTCAAACACATCTGGATTCTTTTTGTGTGGCATGATAGAAGAACCAGTTGTCATTTCGTTTGGCAATTTCACAAATCCCATATCTTGCGAGTTGTACATTACCAAATCATACGAAAGTTTTGACAAAGTTCCGCAAAGCATCGCAAGGGCAAAAGCTACTGCTTTTTCTGTTTTTCCGCGAAGCATTTGCGCCCCTACAGATGAAACCGCCATGTAATTAAAGCCCATTTCTTCGGTAGTTTGCGCGCGGTTGATTGGGAAACTTGTTCCAAATCCAGCACCAGAACCCAGTGGGTTTTGGTCTGCCACATGATGTGCCGCTTTCACAAAAGCTAAATCCGATAATAAATTTTCTGCATACGCAGAAAACCACATTCCAAAACTGCTTGGCATCGCTGCTTGGAAGTGTGTGTAGCCTGGCAACAAATCATTTTTGTGCTCTTCGGCTTTTTCGAGCATAATCTCGATTAATTTTTTCACTTTTTCGGTGATTTCTTTCAAGTATTCTTTGTGGAATAATTGAATCGCCACCAAAACTTGGTCGTTGCGCGAGCGTGCGGTGTGAATTTTCTTTCCCGCATCACCACATTTTTTAATCAATTCGGCTTCGATTTTTGAGTGCATATCCTCAAAATTCTCATCGATTACGAATTTCCCCTCGGCTTCTTCTTTCAACAACTCGTCGAGAGCTTTTTGCAAGGCTTGGTTTTCTTCATCGCTCAACAGCCCTACTTTTGCAAGCATATTAGCCTGAGCTTTAGAGGCTAGCATATCGTATTTTGCCAATACTAAATCTAGCTCTCGGTCTTTTCCTACGGTAAAGTTTTCGATTTGTTTGTCAACGGAGAATCCCTTGTCCCAAAGTTTCATAAATGTATATTTTTTAGAAGTTTGCCAAATATAATGACTTCTGGCAGCTTTTTAAAATTTTCTTTTCAACGGGTTGTTAATTCTTACCAAGACTATTGAGTGCTTTTATTTCGATTATAATTGATTATTAATCTAATGGTAGAAATAATTGCTCCCACAATTAAAAACCACATCAATATATTACCACCCACGAATGGACTAATCGTAAAAAAGTTTGTCATAGAAAGCACACTCAAAGTCACACCAAAAACACACGCAATCGTGAAGATAACAACTTGACTAAAAGTAGGATTTTGAAACCAATTTGATTTTTTCATTTTTTTTATTTTAGATTAATATTTAATTAGCACCCTTCCAAATATAATGATTTTTGGCATATTTTTCAATTTTCCTTTATGGTGGTAATGTTAATCTTTATTTTTTGTAAAAATAAAAAAGCCACGAATAATCTCATGGCTTTCAAATCATTAAGCAGGTTTTGTAGGTCGCACCTCGATTTTACTTGGAAGCGTTCTTGGATTCATTTGCAATAAATCCCAAACGATTTGCCCGATGTCTTCTGGCTGAATTTTCCAAGCATCTGCCTCGCTCGGCGTATGATTGTTGAACTCTGTAGCCACAGAACCTGGCATGATGGTGCTCACCTTGATATCATATTTTCTTAAATCCAGCATCGCTGCCTGCGTAAACCCTACGACACCAAATTTACTTGCATTGTACCCAGAAGCGGTCGCAAAAAAGTTAGTTCCTGCCAAACTTGCCAAACTGATGTAGTACCCTTTTGATTTCTTAAGCGCATCCACACTTGCTTTTAGCGTATGAAAAGCACCATTCAAATTGGTATTAATCATTTGGTGCCATTGATCTGGCGTGAGCTCATCTACGGGAGCAAAGTGCCCTACGCCGGCGTTTGCCAAAACAACATCCAACTGACCAAATTTAGCCAAAATCGCTTTTACGGCATTTTCTTCATTTTCTAATGACGATACATCTGAACTTAAACCCAAAACACGAGATTCGTCTGAGCTTAACTTTTGGGCTGCAGCTTGCGCGTCTTCCAATTTTCTACCTGAAATTGCTACACGCATTCCATTATCTACTAATAATTTAGCCACACCAAATCCGATTCCTTTGGTTCCGCCTGTGATATAGGCTACTTTGTCTTTCATTTGCATATTTTAATCATTTTATTTTCGATTGCTATGATTGCAAAGATTGTTCCTAAGATTTTTAGCTCTATTTCTATTTAGACAAAATCCATATTTTGAGTATTTTTTTAAATAGCCCAACTAAAAACGATGTCTTTCCTAATTCATTAGTAAATTGCTAAAAATTGAATTTTACCAAAAATGAAAGTCGCATTATTCATTCCATGTTATATAGACGCGGTGTATCCCGAAGTGGGCATCGCAACACTTGAACTTTTAGAAAAATTAGGCGTAGAAGTAGAATATCCGCTCAACCAAACTTGCTGTGGGCAGCCCATGGGCAACGAAGGTGAAAGTGCCAAGAAAACAGAAGAGAATTTCTGCAAAAACTTTGCGGGCTACGACACCATCGTGTGCCCTGCAGGGAGCTGTGTAAAACATGTGCGCGAGCATATGCATTCGGTGGAGCAAACGCCCGAAGTAAAGAAAATCAGACAAAACACCTACGAGCTTGTGGAATTCATTCACGATGTGTTGGGGATTAAAGATTTTTCGTCGGTTTCGTTCCCGCATACGATTGCCATTCACAATTCGTGCAGTGCAATTCGTGGGCTACACTTGACCTCTCGCTCTGAATGGCAAGAGCCTCGTTTCAATAAAACAGAAACTTTGCTTGCTAGGGTAAAAGACATTAACATTATTCATATCGACCGCCCCGATGAATGTTGTGGTTTTGGGGGAACTTTCTGTGCGACAGATCCTACGGTATCGGGTAAAATGGGTAGCGACAAAATTGCCGACTACACTCGCCACAATGTGGAATATGTGGTATCTCCCGATATGTCTTGCATGATGCACCAGAGTGGTGTGGCGAGCCGAGAAAAATCTGAATTAAAGTTTGTACACATCGCACAAGTTTTAAACGAAGGTCCTTTTTAAAAAATTAGAAATTATGAGCCAAGAAAAAGTAGATATTGTAAAGAATTCCGCCGAATTCATCAATCAAGATAATATTCACGAGCCTATGCACGACCGTGTACTCTGGGCATCTCGCATGAAACGCGACAAAGTGGCGAGCGAAATCCCTGAATGGGAACAATTACGCGATTTGGCTTCGCAAATCAAGGAGCACACGCTTTCTCACCTCGACCAGTATGTGTTGCAATTTGCAGAAAATGCCGAGAAAAAAGGAATTATTGTGCATTGGGCTAAAGATGGCGATGAACATAACCAAATCGTTTTAGATATTATTCAAAAAAATAATCGTTCGCGATTGATTAAAAGTAAATCGATGTTGCAAGAAGAATGTGGCATGACACCTTTTTTGGAACAACACGGCATAGAAGTCGTGGAGTCCGACCTTGGCGAACGAATTCAGCAACTTTCTCAAGAACGACCAAGCCATATCGTGGTGCCTGCCGTGCACAAAACTGTGGAAGATGTGTCTAAACTTTTTGCCGAAAAGATTGGAACAGATCCCAACAACAACGATGCGGTAAAACTCACCGAAGCGATGCGACAAAACGCTCGTCCTAAATTTTTAAAAGCCGATGTCGGAATGACGGGTGCTAATTTCGCCATCGCCGAAACGGGAACTTTTGTGGTCTGCACCAACGAAGGAAACGCAGACCTCACCGCTAGTTTGCCTAATCTGCACATCGCAAGTATTGGGATAGAGAAAATCATTCCTCGCGTAGAAGACATGGGCGTATTCATTCGTTTGCTTTCTCGTAGTGCGTTGGGAACACCCGCTACGCAATACACTTCGCATTTTTCCGCGCCACGAGACGGTGCCGAAATGCACATCGTGCTGGTAGACAATGGGCGCTCAAAAAGATTAGGAAACGATGATTTCTGGAAAGCTTTGAAATGCATCCGTTGTGGCGCTTGTATGAACACTTGCCCTGTGTATCGTAGAAGTGGTGGTTTGGCTTATGGTGCCACTTATTCAGGGCCAATCGGTATTATTCTCGACCCGAGCTATGACGAAGAAAAATACTCCGAACTGCCCTTTCACTCCTCGCTCTGTGGCTCTTGTACCGAGGTTTGCCCCGTGCATATCAACATTTCCGACCAAATTATGAAATGGCGCCAAGTGATGGTGCGCCACAAGCATA
This sequence comes from Ornithobacterium rhinotracheale, assembly GCF_022832975.1. Taxonomy (NCBI): domain Bacteria; kingdom Pseudomonadati; phylum Bacteroidota; class Flavobacteriia; order Flavobacteriales; family Weeksellaceae; genus Ornithobacterium; species Ornithobacterium rhinotracheale. The sequence goes on from NZ_CP094846.1 coordinate 1,992,719, forward strand.
TGCCTTGGGCAAGGCGCAAAATGTTTGACGCTGCCGACCAAGTGTTAGGCTCGCCCAAGCTCTTCCGCACCGCCGAAAAAGTGGGGCATTATGCCGAGAAATTTGCCCCCGATGCGCTGATTTACTTCAAGGCAAACGGCTATGGCGAGTTCCACGATATGCCCGAAATTAAAAAACAAACTTTCCGCGATTGGTATTTAAAGAACCGGAAGGAGTGATTTAAATTAATTCTCGAACTTTACCCCCACAAAAAAATCAAAAACAATGACAATTGAACTGCTATACAAACTCGTAACTGTGCTGGTGGCCTTAGAGTGTTTCTACATTATGTATTTGGAAACTTTTGCCACTACCTCCCACCAAACGGCTAAGGTTTTTGGCATTTCGCCCGAAAAATTGGCGCAAAAGGAGGTGCAAAACCTCTTTAAAAACCAAGGTATCTACAACGGATTGCTGGGCGTGGGCTTGCTCTATGGGCTCTATTTTCAGCCGGCTCTCATTCCCGTGATTTTTGCCTACATCGCGCTGGTGGCAAGCTACGGCGCCCTCACGGTGCACCCCAAAATCCTGCTGACCCAAGGCGGACTGCCTATCATTGGGCTGGTGCTTGGGTTGTTTTAGGCGGATATATCTTTTTCCAGATAGAAACGAATTGCCAGCGGGGCTACCCGCCCGTTTCCGTGTGGAAATTTGTCCAAAATCTCCGTTTTGCGCCTTTTCCAAGTGGAAATTTGTGTAAAACCGCCGTTTTGCGCCCGTGGAGTTTTGTTGTTGGGGCAAAAACCTTAGAACGATAGCAATTGCTCCCGATAATACTCATACTGCTTCTGCCGTAGGGCGATTTCTTTGGGCAAACCCTACTCTATTTAAAATGGCAGAAAAAATGGGACATTATGGCGAAAAATTCACGCCAAACGCTTTGATTTATCTAAAAGCAAATGGCTACGGACAATTTCACGATATGCCTAAAGTGAAAAAAGAAACCTTTAGAGATTGGTATTTAAAAAATAGAAAAGAGAAGTAATTAAAAAGAACTATTTTAAGTTCAGAAATATTAATTTTCTGAATTATTTAAATATCTCAAATAAAAAATCACCACCATGACAACCAAAGAAAAAATATTAAACGACATAAGACAAAATCTCCCTAAAAGAGAGAAAGTAGCGCATCCTGAAATTCCTACTTTTGAAAAAGAAGGTGTAGACTTGCTTGCTACTTTTAAAAAGAATCTGGAAATCGCAGCGGGAAAATGGCACGAAGTCAATTCGATAGAAGAGGCGCAAGAAATCGTAAAAAATGAATTTCCAGATGCAAAAGTGATTTGTTCGGTGACCGATGAATGGCAAGGCAACAAGCCCGTGGGCAGTATCGACCACCCGCAAGATTTAGCCGATGTAGATTTAGGCATTATTCGAGCTGAGTTTGGCGTGGCTGAAATGGGAATGGTTTGGCTTACCGAAAAAGATTTAAAAGTGAATGCCATTGGATTTTTATCTCAGCATTTAATCATCTTGCTCGACCCAAATAAACTCACCGAAAACATGCACACTGCCTACCATAAACTGGATTTAATGGGCATTAAATACGGAAACTTTATGATGGGGCCTTCTGCCACTGCCGACATCCAAGCGACCTTGGTACACGGCGCCCAAGGAGCACGAAGCCTCACCGTCTTCTTTTTACCCGAGGCTTAAAATCACAAAAAAACGCAAGAAATATAAATTCTTGCGTTTTTTATGTTTAAAAAATGCTTTAAAATAGCAATTTGTACAAATCTCCAATATTGCCGAGCATTTCTACTCTAATGTTGAAATTTGAGGTATTGACTTTATTGTATTTAGAAATAAAAATCACATCATATCCTAATTTTTCGGCTTCGGAAATACGCTGATCGACACGACTAACTGGTCTAATTTCTCCACTCAATCCTACTTCTGCAGCAAAACAACAATTATCTGGCAATGTTTCGTTTTCATAAGACGATAAAATCGCACAAACCACTGCTAAATCTATCGCAGGATCATCTACACGGATTCCACCCGTGATGTTCAAAAATACATCTTTAGCTCCCAATTGAAAACCTGCTCTTTTTTCTAGCACCGCCAAAAGCATATTAAGTCTTTTAATATCATAGCCCGTAGTGGAGCGTTGTGGCGTGCCATACACCGCCGTGCTCACCAAGGCTTGAATCTCAATTAACATCGGTCGCATGCCCTCCATGGTAGATGCCACGGCATTTCCGCTGAGCGGCTGGTCTTTTGCCGAAATCAAAACTTCGCTCGGGTTGCTCACCTCTCGCAATCCCACACCTTGCATTTCATAGATTCCTAATTCTGCCGTAGAGCCAAATCGGTTTTTCTGCGCACGCAATAATCTGTAAATATGATTTCTTTCACCCTCAAATTGCAACACCACATCCACCATGTGCTCCAGTATTTTAGGTCCTGCAATGTTTCCTTCTTTGGTAATATGCCCCACCAAAATCACGGGCGTATTGGTTTGCTTGGCAAAACGAATGAGCTCTGCAGTGCATTCTCTGATTTGCGAAACACTCCCTGGCGAAGATTCCACCAATTGCGTCTGCAATGTCTGAATTGAATCTATAATTAAAACATTGGGCTGAATTTCTTTGGCTTGTTTAAAGATTTTTTGCGTCTGTGTTTCGGTCAAAACAAAGCAAGAATCTGTCCCAATCCCTATGCGCTCGGCACGGAGTTTAATTTGCGTGGCACTTTCCTCTCCCGAAACATACAAAACCTTTAAATGATTTAGGCTTAAAGCCACTTGCAGCAAAAGCGTAGATTTCCCAATGCCTGGCTCTCCGCCCAAAAGCACCACAGAACCTAACACCAATCCTCCGCCCAAAACTCTATCGAGCTCGGCATTTTTGGTAGTAATTCTGGCTTCGTTGGTCTTAGGAATATCATGAATATTAAACAAAACGGGCGTTTTTACGCTATCGTCTTTCCATGGTGTGGCGGGTTCATTTTTCTCCACGACTTCTTCTACAATGGTATTCCACTCTCCACAAGCGTTACATTTCCCAAGCCACTGCGCGTGGCGTGTCCCACAATTCTGACAATAAAAAACGGTTTTAGCTTTAGCCATAAATTTAATTAAAGATTACAATAAAATTTCTCTCTTGCTGCACAGCGTATTGGTACAAAGGTACGCCATTTGTGGCAGAATTTATAGGCATACCTGTATTGAGCATCCATTCGGCACCATTTTCTGGACAAACCACTTTTATATCATCCACCACTTCTAGCGTAGATTTAGCCGTGGGGCAAATCTGTGGTGCGTTTCGGTCATAAGCCAAAAATCTTGTCCCCGTATTTACGATAATTAAACCTCTTCCTCCATTGGTGCCATCGGGGTTTAAAACTACATAACCCATTGGGCTTTGCAACGGAATTAATTGCGGCGTATTGAGTGAGTAGCGAGCATTTACATACGAGCGCGGCATACAATTAGAACGCCCTTGATCGCTACTACACGACAAAACACAAATCATTATAAAAGAAACGATTATCTGTTTTAAAAGATTTTTATTCAAAATTTTAAACTTGTACATTTCGTAAATGTTTTTTATATTTGCTTTTTACAACATAGTTCCGCACTGCAATGGTGTGGAGTTATGTTTTTTATTTTTTTATAATTAAATCAAAGATATGGCAAATTTACAATATGTAACCAAAGAAGGTTTGGATAAATTACGCGAAGAGCTAAAATATCTAGAAAGTGTTGAAAGACCAAGAATTTCTCAACAAATTGCCGAGGCTAGAGATAAAGGTGATTTGTCTGAAAATGCTGAATACGATGCAGCTAAAGAAGCACAAGGATTGCTAGAATCTAAAATTTCTAAATTGCAAGACCAAGTGGCCAATGCTCGTGTAATAGATAAATCTCAATTAGATTCCTCCAAGGTTTCCATCCTCTCTACCGTGAAAATCAAAAACTTGGCAAACGGACAAGAGATGAAATATACACTTGTTCCTGAAACTGAGGCTGACTTAAAAGCGGGAAAAATTGCAGTAAGCACCCCAATTGCCAAAGGTTTATTAGGCAAAGAATTGGGCGAAAAAGCTGAAATCAAGTTACCAAATGGTAATGTTTTAAATTTTGAAATCACTGAATTAAGTTTAGGAGAAGAATAAAATGGCTAGTATTTTCACCAAAATCATCAATGGAGAAATTCCTGCTTATAAAATCGCTGAAAACGAAGATTATATTGCGTTTTTAGACGCATTCCCTATTGCTAAAGGTCACACGCTTGTGGTTCCAAAACAAGAAACCGACCGAATTTGGGATTTATCTCCAGAGCAATTCAATGGCTTAATGGCTTTTGCTTACAAAGTGGCTCATGCTATCGAGAAAAGCATCGATTGCAATCGTGTGGGCGTTTCTGTCATGGGGCTAGAAGTACCACACGCACATGTGCACCTCGTGCCAATGAATGACATGGGCGAAATGAATTTTGCCAATAAGATTGATATTTCCAAAGAAGAAATGGAAGAAATCAGAGCAAATATTGCTAGCAATATTTAAACGATTTAGTTTTCATGATAAAATGTTTTTAGAAGTAAAAAGGGCTAAAATTAAGTTTTTAGCCCTTTTTTTATTTATAAATCATTTTCTTGTAGCAGTTTCTCTAAGCTAACTTTCCAATCTGGGATTTCCTGCTCAAAGGTTTCTTTAAAACTAGACAAATCCAGTACAGAATATTTCGGGCGCAGAGCCACAGTAGGAAACGCCGTAGAATCTACGGGATGAATCGTGATAGAACTTTGCGAAAGCTCCCTAATTGCAGAAGCAAAATCGAACCAAGAAATCTCTCCCTCATTGGTAAAATGATAAATTCCCGATTTTAAACGATTTTTTTCTAAAATTGATAGAATCGCTAAAGCTAAATCATTCGCATTAGTAGGTGCCCCAATTTGATCATTCACCACAGAAAGCTCATCTTTTTCGCGGAATAATCTCAACATTGTTTTCACGAAGTTTTTGCCAAACTCGCTATACACCCAAGCTGTGCGGATCACAATTGTTTGGGGATTATGGGCAAAAGCTAGCTCCTCTCCTGCTAATTTGGTTTTACCATAAATATTGAGCGGATTTGTTTTTTCATCTGGCAATATAGGCGTAGAAAAATCTCCATCAAAAACATAATCCGTAGAAATATGAATGAACCACGCATCTTGCAAACGAGCTGCTTCGGCTAAATAGCCCACGGCATCGGCATTTACTTTTCGTGCGATTTCTTGCTCTGTTTCAGCCAAATCCACTGTGGTATAGGCGGCACAATTAATCACAAAATCAAATGTATTTTGCGCAAAAAATTCTTTCACCGCCTCGGGGTTAGTAATGTCTAAAGTAGCGACATCGGTAAAAGTAAATTTAAAATCGGGATAGTTCGATGCTATTTTTTGAATACAACTTCCTAATTGTCCGTTTCCTCCTGTAACTAAAACTTGTTTCATAAAACAAATTTACTTTTAATTATGGAAAGAAAACTGAAAAATATCTAAAAATCGATTTTTCAGACATAAAAAAATCTCTAAAACTTTTGTCTTAGAGATTTTTGGAGGTTTCGAGCGGATTCGAACCGCTGTAGAAGGTTTTGCAGACCTCTGCCTAGCCACTCGGCCACGAAACCATTTTTTGGGTTGGGAGTGCAAATATAATCAAATATTTTGATTTAGCACAATTTTATTGTTTTTTTCCTCGTTTAAAAAGAAAATCTTTCTCCTCTTTAGTCAAACTATTGTAACCTGAACGGGAAATTTTCTCCAAAATTTCATCGATATTTTTCTCTTGCTCGGCTTTCCAATCTTGGTATTCGTAGTCATCTCTCGGAGGGGTTTGGCTTTCAGCTTTAGGATTTTTATTCATTTTTAAATGACTCTTTTTGCTGAATAATCCATTTAATTTATCTGCCAAACCACCAAAAATATCTTTTCCTTTTTCAAATTGCTTCATATACAAATATCCAAACAAAGCACCACCAATATGAGAAACATTTCCGCCTAAATTATTCATACTTAATAAAAAACCAAGTGCAATCAAACCTAATGCGACATGTAATAATTTCACTGGCGATTGCACAAACGGCAACCTCATCTCTAAATTAGGCTGATATGCCACCATGGCAAAAAACACGGCGTAGATTGCTGCACTTGCTCCGATTAATCTAGAATCTTCGAATGTGTAAAAATTAAATAAGAGAAGATAAAAAATCCCTCCAACAATTCCTCCAACAAAATAGAAGATTTTAAACGATTTTTCTCCAAAATATTTAAAGTAAAACTCTGAGACAAAATACAACATCAACATGTTAAACAATAAATGAATTACATCATGGTGCAAAAACATGTATGTAAATATGCTCCATGGTTTGGACCAAAAATCGCTACCGAAAGGACTTAACCCAAAGTATAAATTCAAGTAATCTATATGCTTAATTAGCCCAATAATCCAGCCCAATAAAAAAATAGCGACATTGATGTAAATTAATTTAATAGCAATGTTTCCGTTTATAAATTGATTTTTTAGTTTATTGATTAATTCCATCTTGGTAAGGTCTTTTTCCAGTTTCTAATGAGTATAAATCCGATAATTGCACCACCAATGTGTGCATAATGTGCAATATTGTCGCCTGGATTGCTCTGAATCGCCAGAACAAGCTCTAGCAATACATAAAGCGGAATAATGTATTTAGCTTTGATAGGAATTGGCGGAAAAATAAGCATTAAAACAGCATTTGGGAATAGCATTCCAAACGCAATCAAAACACCAAAAATTGCACCCGAAGCTCCTACCATAGGCGTTGAATAAATTGCACTTAGCGTCTCTAGCCCCGGGATTCCCATCATAGGCTTTAGCGTTGAGAGCAATGCCACTTGTTGTAGCGACAAATCTGCTGCGGCAATAAGTTGTTGTGCCTCAAGATAATTAGTTGCATTAAACAAAACATAAGCCCCCAAAGCCGAAGCAAAATAGAGGATAACATATCTTTTAGGTCCAAGCACCATTTCCACAGTAGAACCGAACATAAATAACGCCAACATATTGAAAAACAAGTGTGTCAAATCTCCGTGCATGAACATATGCGACAGGATTTGAAAACTTCTAAAGTTATCCGACAACGGATAAAATGCCCCAAGATATTCTCTCAAATCTATTCCATTGGTGCTAGAAAACACAAAGGTTGCCAAATAAAACAGCAAATTGATGATGATTAAATTCTTGGTAATCGGTGCTATTCTTTGAAACATTTAGTCTAATTTTTTTTGAATCTCTTGTAAAGAAAGTGAATAATATATTTTTTTCCCGAAAGGGCTATAATTAAATTGCTCTAGCTTAAACAATTCTTGTACCAAATGATTAATTTCTGCCTCATTGAGCGTAGTTCCCTTTTTCACTGCAGCACTTTTAGCCATGATTCGGCATAAATGTTCTTTGAGCTCTCCCAAATCATCTACGGATTCTTCCTCAAAAAAATGTTGTAAAATTTCAATCATATTTTCTTGAGAAATTTCAGACGGAATGGCATTGACCAAGCAAACATCGCCCTGCACTTCCATGTCAAATCCAAAGCTTAACCAATCTGAAAGCGACTCGTTGAGCAAACTTTTTTCTTTCTCATTAAGTGGATATTCAATCGGGAAAAGCAATTGCTGGCTTAAAGTGTTTTTCTGGGCTAAATTTTTGAAATTATAAAACAAAATAGTCTGATGCGCACGGTGCTGATCGATTAAAAGCAAATCGCCCTTGTATGTGGCTACGATATACGCATTATTCCACTGCAAGACTTGGCTTGTTTCTTGAATTTCCTCTTGTGGCACAAAAGTCGTTTGCAACTCTTCCTCCCCCGACAATAAATCATAATAATCATAGCTGCCTCCCGCAGATTTTGGTCTAGGGGGCGGCGAATAGCTAAAACCTCCGCTCTTAGGCACGCAAGAACTTGGTGCCACGGGGGGCGTTTCCACTTCAAAAGGATTGTAAGTTTTATCCACCGAAATTTCTGGATAAGAAATATCTTTTCTTTTATCCAAAATCGGGACATCTATTTGTACCGTAGAATCAAAATCCAAAGGTGGCGTTACTTGATATTGCCCGAGAGCATGCTTTGTTGCAGCTCTTAATTGAGCAAAAATGCTATATTCATCTTCAAACTTAATTTCAGTTTTGGTCGGGTGAATATTAATGTCGATTTTTTCGGGCGGAAGCTCCAAAAAAATAAAATAACTGGGATGATTGCCTTTGGATATTAAATCCTCGAAAGCGTTTTGTATACTTTTATGCAAATAATTACTCTTAATGAATCGATGATTCACAAAGAAAAATTGTTCGCCTCGTGATTTTTTGGCAATATTGGGTTTTCCCACATAGCCAGTAATCTTTACAATATCAGTTTCTTCGAAAATGGGTACTAGCTGACCTTCGATTTTGCGACCAAAAATGTGCAAAACGCGTTGTGCTAAATTTGCTTTTGTGAGCCTAAAAATTTCTTCGTCGTTGTGAATTAAGGTAAAATCTATATTTTCATGCGAAAGTGCCACACGATGAAATTCATCTAAAATATGGCGAAATTCTACGGCATTTGATTTCAAGAAATTACGACGCGCAGGAACATTGTAAAATAAATTTTTCACAGAAATAATGCTCCCTTTTTGTGTAACTACAGGCTCTTGGCTTTCAAAATCGCCACCGCTAATCTGCACGCAAGTTCCCACCGTATCTTCGTCTTGTTTAGTCTTTAGCTCCACTTGCGCCACCGCAGCGATAGACGCCAAAGCTTCGCCACGGAAACCTTTAGTCATGATTTTAAAAATATCATCACTGGTGTGAATTTTGGAAGTTGCGTGACGCTCAAACGCCATACGCGCATCGGTTACCGACATGCCTTTGCCATTATCGATTACTTGCACGAGCGTGCGCCCTGCATCTTTCACGATCAATTGTATTTGGGTAGCACCTGCATCTACTGCATTTTCAAGCAGCTCTTTTACCACAGAGGCCGGACGCTGCACTACTTCTCCCGCAGCAATTTGGTTGGCTACCTGTGGGGGCAATAATTGAATGATATCGCTCATTCCGCAAAGAAATTAGAAAAACTTGGACTTGTGATAAGCCACATGATAAACACAAATAGCATAAGAATCGAAAAAATGATAAATGTATTGATTCTCACAGCATATGCACTTTGTTTCTCTTTGTTTCTAAACGATTTGAAATCAATGTGGGATTCATCTACCGCATCGACCTCGCGGGATTTTTTCTTCCCCACATAGCCTTGCGCAAAGCGGGTATCTCCTATTCTGCGATTGATTAAATCTTGGGTTTTGGTATCGTAAAATCTAGGAATGTATTTAAATTTTCTAGATTCTCGTTTATTGAATATTTTTCCTAACATGGTAAAGCAAATATAAAGTGTAAATTATAAAATTAAAGCATATTACGCGCTAAGGTTTTATTAAAATCAAGATTCTGTTTGGTTTAGGCGTAATAGCGGGTCTATATACTCTCGGTCGTTACAAAGGCGTGGCACTTTATTTTGTCCGCCCAATTTGCCTCGGCTTTCCATCCAGTCGTAAAATAAATCTTTTCGCCCCATGTGAATGCTCGGGAAATTCAAAGTCATGTTGTTGTAGCGTTTTGCCTCATAGTCCGAATTTATTTCTTTCAGCTTTTGGTCAAAAAGAATTTTAAACTGCTCAAAATCGTTTGGCTCTCGCTCAAATTCAATCACCCATTCATGTGCTCCTTTTTCTTTGTCGTGCATAAAAATCGGTGCACCCGTGTATTCTTTAATTTTAGCCCCCGTTTCGTTGGACGCAAAATCCAACGCTTCCTCTGCATTTTCTATAATAATTTCTTCGCCAAAGGCATTGATATAGTGTTTGGTGCGACCAGAAACAACGATCCTATACGGATTAATTGATTTAAATTTCACAGTATCGCCAATCATATAACGCCACAATCCGCCGATGGTAGAAATCACAATTGCATAGTTTTTATTTAGCTCTACTTCTTGCAATGGAACGGCTTTTCGCGCATTCAGCGCACCTTCTTCCATAGGGATAAATTCGAAGAAAATCCCTGTGTTTAACATCAAAAGCATGTCCTTGCTATCGGGCAAATCTTGCATAGAAAAATAGCCCTCAGACGCGTTATAAATTTCGTAATACCTCATCTCTTTTCCACAAATTTCTTCGTAGTTTTTTAAATAAGGCTTAAAACTGATTCCTCCGTGAAAAAACACTTCCAAATCTGGCCAAATCTCGTGTAAATGCTCCTTTCCCGTAAGGCTTAAACAATGGTTGAGCAACACCAGCATCCACGACGGAACGCCCGTGAGCGAGCCTACCCCTTCCTTAATCACCGCTTGCGCAATGGCGTCAAGTTTTACATTCCAATCGCTAAGTAGTGAAATTTCTTTGTTTGGCGTGTTCATATAATCTGCCCAAAATGGCAAATTATCAATCATAATTGCAGACAAATCGCCGTATTTTGTGCCGTATTCTTGGTATAAATCTGCACTTCCCCCGATGCGCAAATTCTTTTTGGTAAACATTGCGGTATCTGGATGGTTTTGTAAATAATTGGCAAAAAGCATTTTGCCTGAAGTGAAATGGTTTTGTTCTAAGGATTCTTTGGTAATTGGGATAAATTTACTTTTGGCATTGGTAGTACCTGAAGATTTTGCAAACCATTGCACCTTTCCTGGCCAGAGCACATCGGCTGTACCACGGCGTGCACGCTCGATTTCAGGTTCCAATTCCTCGTAAATCACTACGGGAACTTTAGCTCTAAAATCCTCGTAAGTTTTAATGTTTTTAAAATCAAACTTTTGTCCGTATTCGGTTTTCTTTCCTCTCTCTATCAAATATTTAAATACACGCTGCTGCGCCTCGATGGGCTGCGTGCGTATCTCTTCTACCTTATTGACATAAGAATTAACGACAAAAGATGCGATTTTATTTACGATTGTTACCATATTTTTTCCTTACAAAACACACAAAAATAGGGATTTTTTCGGGATATTCATTTACTTTTTTATGCTTTCTCATTTCATTAAGAATTAAAAAAAATCGCAAAATATATTTTGCGATTTTCAATGATTTTTTCATACTTTAAAATTATAATTTATGAACGCTTCCCGAACCTAAAATTTTTGTACTAAAATGAGGATCGCCCAAATAACGAATATCACCCGAGCCATTTATAGCCGCATTGAGAGATTCTGTTACAAAAACTGATGCATCACCCGAACCAGAAACCTTAATATCTGCAATTTTACTTTGTAGTTTTTTCCCGTCGAAATTTCCCGAACCCGAGATATCTACAATTAAATCATGTGTTTCGCCTTCTATCTGAATATCGCCAGAACCCGAGATGCTCATCTTTATTTTTTCGCAATTTAAATTTCCTTTAAAATTTCCAGAACCCGAAATGGATCCCCAAAATTCGTTGGTTGTGATTTTATCATTGGCTTTGAAATCGCCCGAACCTTTTAAATCCACCACCGACAAATCAGGGGCATAGACTTCTACCAAAAGTTTCTTGTAGGAATAAGAGCCTGATTTTAATTTTATATCTAAAGTTTTATTACGCTCTGCAATTAATACATACGGCTGAATGTTTTCATCGGCAGTGACTTTTGCACTGTAGCTACTGCTCTTGTGGTAGACTACATCTATACTTCCCGAAATATTCAGTTTTTCAAAATCGGTGAATTTATAATTTTCTTGAACGATTTGTCCGTTCCCTTTAATAGTAATAAAAGACTCAACTCCACACGAAATCATCAAAAGTGAAGCAACCAAAATGAGCCAAATTCCTTTTTTCATAGCATTTTATTTAATCCCACCTCAAATATATAAAAAAATCGTAAAGAATTTAAATTTTCTTTACGATTTTACATTTATCTAAAAATAGCCCCAAAATGGGATTTTGCTATATTTTATTTAGCAATGTTTATGGCGCGCGTTTCACGAATTACCGTAACTTTCACTTGCCCTGGATAAGTCATTTCGTTTTGAATTTTATCGGTAATCAAGAATGAAAGCTCGTTGGCTCTAGTATCGTCAACCTTGTCGCAATCTACCATAACACGAAGCTCTCTACCTGCTTGGATTGCATAGGCTTTTTGCACTCCTTCGAATCCTAAAGCGGTGTTTTCCAAATCTTTCAAACGCTGAATATATGATTCTACAACTTGGCGTCTTGCACCTGGTCTTGCACCACTTATGGCATCTGCCACTTGGATAATTGGCGAAAGCAATGATGTCATTTCGATTTCGTCGTGGTGTGCCCCAATGGCGTTTACCACTTCTGGATTTTCTCCAAATTTTTCTGCCCATTGCATACCCAAAATTGCGTGTGGCAATTCTGATTCTTGCTCTGGTACTTTCCCTATATCGTGTAACAATCCTGCGCGTTTAGCTAATTTAGCATTTAGCCCTAATTCTGCGGCCAAAGTTCCTGCAATGTGCGCTACTTCGCGTGAGTGTTGCAACAAGTTTTGCCCATAAGAAGAACGGTATTTCATACGCCCAATGATACGAATCAACTCTGGATTTAAACCATGAATACCTAAATCAATCACGGTTTTTTTACCTACATTCACGATTTCTTCCTCGATTTGTTTAGTCGTTTTTGCTACAACCTCCTCGATTCTACCTGGGTGAATTCTACCATCGGTTACGAGTTTATGCATCGACAAGCGAGCAATTTCTCTACGGATTGGGTCAAAACACGAAAGCACGATTGCCTCTGGCGTATCATCTACAATGATTTCCACTCCAGTAGCTGCTTCAATGGCGCGGATGTTTCTACCTTCTCGCCCAATGATTCTACCTTTAATATCATCGTTTTCAAGGTTAAAAACAGAAACAGCATTTTCTACTGCTTGCTCGGTTCCGATACGCTGAATCGATTGAATTACGATTTTGCGAGCTTCTTCACGAGCATTCATATTAGCCTCATCCATAATCTCTTGGATGTGAGCTTGAGCTTTAGTTTTAGCCTCATCTTTCAATGATTGAACTAATTCCTCACGTGCCTCATCTGCAGAATATCCTGATATTTTTTCTAACAATTCTACTTGACGCTTGTGATTGGCATTTACCTCATCTATTTTGCGATGCAAGGCTGTTCTTCTTTCTTCAAAAACTTCGATTTCAGAGGTGAGTGATTTTCTATTTTTCTTAAGCTCTGCTAAACCTTCGTTTAGTTTGTGTTCTTTTTCTTTGATGATTTTCTCACGATCAGAAATTTTCTTTTCCCTTTGATTTACGGAATCTTCATGCTGAGCTTTTAATTCTAAAAATTTCTCTTTAGCTTGTAAAATCTTCTCTTTTTTAATGCTTTCGCCTTCAGTATTAGCTTCTTTAAGTTTACTTTCTGCTTCAAGTTTTAAGCGATTGGCTTCTTTTTCTAAAGCGTCTGCTTTTTGCTTCGCTTCATTGTAAAGGAGTTCCCCTCTATTATCTACTTGTTTTTTAGTGAGTACATAGGCTATCAATGCACCTAGCAGCAGTCCTATAGTTCCTATTATTATGTATTCCATTTTTTATAATTAAATTTATTTTGTTTTTTATTATTTTATGTACAAAAAAATCCACATTAGTCCAGGTGATTTGTGTAAAACTCCTAAAAACAGGATTTGAGTTATTCCAGCATTCAGACTTCCTTTTCTTCAGGTGCCTGGTTAGGCGAAGGCTTGTCTTAGGACTGGCATTGGCTCGGTTACATAATTCTCGTTGAGTTTACCAAATAATGTTAGAACTAATGTGGAAAATTATCATCCCATAAAATGGGCAGAACTTCTCTATTATTTTTTTTAATTGACTAAAATGTAAAAATTATAAATTTTGAAGTATTTCTTGCGTAAGAGACTCAAGGTTTTGGTTCAATTTTGCATCTACTTCGCTTTGTTCTTTTTGTCTCGCTAAATCTTTTGCTACATATTGCAAGGCACACATGGCTAGCGCATCTTGCTTGTCTTTGACACTATATTTTTCCTCAAAATTTTTAATCAACTCATTAATCTTTCTCCCAGTGGCTCGTAAAATCTCTTCTTCGTCTGGGCTCGCCACCATAGGATAATTTCTATCAGCTACGGTTACTTTAACTCTCACCTGCTCTTTCACTTTTATAGAGATTTTTTATTTACTTCTGCCATACATAAATCTACTTCTTTAATCAGTCGATTTATTTTTAATTTCATCAATTTCTTATGTTCAGGGTTTCCTCCCAGAGCACTTGCTATTTTTAAATTCTCGTTTATATGTACTAACTCTTGATTTTTTGCCCACTCCTCATTCAGTTTCAATTTCAATTGCTCGTTTTGGCGAGACAATTCTGCGTTATCTTCCTGCAATTCCTTGTTTTTGCGTATCATAGCATAAATTGCATTTTCTAGCGCCGAGAAACTTTCTTTATACTTTTGCATTAATCTTTAGAGCATTAATTCTAACAATGTACAAATATAAAGTTTTTTTTAACGCTCTCCAAGCGAGTTGGCGGTTTATTTTTTCAGGTTGATTTTTTTATGAACAAAAACTGATAAAAATAATCTTGATTTTTAGCTCATATATTACACTAAAAACTTATTTTTGCAAAAATTTTAATTTTAAAACATTATGAATCAATTACCACAAGCATTTCGTGCGCCGTATGAATTTGATCCTAAATTCAAAAAATCCTCTGTATATTTCTGTATGGAATTCGGAATAGATCAAGCTTTAAAAATCTATTCTGGAGGTCTAGGTTTTTTGGCAGGATCTCACATGAGAAGTGCTTATGAGACTAAACAAAATTTAATCGGAATTGGAATTCTTTGGAAATACGGATATTACGACCAATTTAAAAAAGAAGATCGAAAAATGGGGGTTCTTTTCCAAGAAAAAATTTACCATTTTTTAAAAGATACTAATATCAAATTCACTATTAAAATTGCTGGACACGATGTGTGGGTAAAAGCTTTTTACCTAGAACCTGATGTGTTTGGCACAGCACCTCTTTTCCTTTTAAGTACAGATTTACCAGAGAATGATTATTTGGCAAAATCTACTACTTTCAGACTTTACGATTCAGACCCTAAGGCTAAAATTGCCCAATGTATGGTACTAGGGCTTGGAGGGGCTAAATTATTGGAAGAATTGAACTACGACCCAGAAGTGTATCACTTCAACGAAGCTCATGCGCTTTCTGCCGTGTTTAATTGGTTGCCAAGACTAGGTAAAGAAAAATTAAAAGAAAAATTAGTTTTCACCACACACACACCAGAAGAAGCTGGAAACGAAAAACACAACATTTATGAACTTTATGAGATGGGATTCTTCAATGGATTACCTCTTGATAGAGTTCGTGAACTTACAGGGGTAGAGGGAGATGAATTTAACCACTCACTAGTTGCGCTTCGCTTAACAAGAATCGCTAATGGTGTTTCTAAATTACACGGAGAGGTTTCAAGACACATGTGGGAAGGCTATGAAGGAGTATGCCCGATTACACATGTTACCAATGCACAAAACAAAAAATACTGGGCTGATAAACGATTGAACAAAGCAAAAGAAGATAACAACCTTGACGCTCTAATCAAACGAAAAAAAGAATTAAAAGCTTACTTATTTGAAGAAGTAGCGGATCAAAATGCTAAATTATTTGACCCTAATGTTTTAACCATCGTTTGGGCAAGACGCTTTGCAGAATATAAAAGAGCTGATTTAATTACTCGCGACATTGAAAAATTCAACGAGTTGATGAAAAATACTAAACAACCCGTTCAATTAATCATCGCAGGGAAACCTTACCCTATGGATTATAACGCAATTCGCCAATACGATGCGCTTGTAGAATTAAGCCACGGATACAAAAATATGGCGGTACTTGCAGGATATGAATTAAATCTTTCTAAAAAATTGAAAGACGGTGCAGATATCTGGCTAAATAACCCGCGTGTAACCCGTGAAGCATCTGGAACTAGTGGTATGACTGCGGCTATGAACGGAGCCATAAACCTATCTACCAACGATGGATGGATTCGTGAATTCAACGAAATGAATCCAGAGGCACTCTACACCCTCCCTATCATCGACTGGACATTGCCACACTTTGAACAAGATAAAATTGATAGAGAAAATCTTTACAAAATCTTGCAAAATGAAGTATTACCGCTCTACTATGACAGACCAGAGGAATGGTACAAAAAAGTTCTTATAAGTATGAATACTGTAACCCCATTCTTTGACTCTGCTCGTATGGTCAGTGAGTATTACACTAATATTTACAATCTTTAATCTTCAACATTTTTTGAATTAAAGAAATTTTTTGAGAGCAACTTTTCCACATAAAGAAAAGTTGCTTTTTTTATTGGTTTAAAAATCGTATCTTCAACCCTCCAATTAAATAATTTTACTTATGAAATTAGAAATCGCATGTTTTGATTTAGAATCTGCGCTCATCGCAGCCCTTTCTCCCGCCGATCGTATTGAATTTTGTGCAGGACTGAACGAAGGGGGCACTACACCAAGCGCAGAAGATTATCTCACGCTAAAAAAGGAAAGCAAAATTCCTGTATATATTATGATTCGCCCAAGGGGTGGCAACTTTGTGTACACCGCAGATGAAATCAAACAAATGATTGAAAGCATCAAGGCTTTTAATGAATTAGGTGCCGATGGATTTGTGTTTGGTGTACTAAAAGAAGACGGCAACATCGATGTAGAAAATTGCCAAAAGCTTGTAGATGCATGCAATGGCAAACCTTGCAGTTTCCACCGAGCCATAGACCACACTCCCAACATCATAGAATCTGTGCAAAAAGTCATAAAATTAGGATTTTCAACGATTTTGACATCGGGCAATTGCAATTCGGCACCAGAAGGTATAGAAGTTTTAAAACAACTGCAGGAGCAATTTGGCGACCAAATCGATATCATGCCAGGTGGCGGTGTGCGCTCGTCTAATATTGGCGAAATTGCTAAGATTGTAAAAGCTCCTTATTATCATTCCTCTGCTATAAAAAAAGGCGAAAAAATCGCTAATTTAGAAGAGATCAAGGCATTAAAAGACGCCTTAAAAAAATAACGATTTACCAAAATTAAATAGTAAATTTGCCCATAAGCATGAATATTATTTTTTTGATTGTAGCCGTGGCTTTAGGAGCGGCATTAGGGCTTGTGCTAGGGAGCAATAAATTGCTCAACAAATTATTACTCACTTTCAGTGGGGCGTATTTGCTTGGAGTAAACATCATCGAGGTTTTTCCTAGCTTATATAGTTCTGGATCAAATTCGATTAAAATCGGTTTTTTTGTGCTTTTAGGAATTTTAATTCAAATCATTTTAGAAGGAATTACCAAAGGTGCTGAACACGGACATTTACACAATAAAAATCATGAAACATTCCCTTTGAGTGTTTTTCTCGGTCTTTTTGTTCATGCTTTGATTGAAGGAGTTCCCCTGCATGGTATAAATGGGCAACATCTACTCTGGGCTATTTTAGTACATAAAATTCCGGTAGCCATGGTACTATTTATTTTCTTGTCTAAATCTAAACTAAGCCCTATAAAAATTGGGATTTTCATGCTTTTATTTGCTTTAGCATCTCCTATAGGATATGTCTTAGGCAATTACCTACCACAACATCTGCTCACCTATGCTTTAGCTTTAGCCGCAGGTGTGTTTTTGCATATTTCGACTGTAATAATTTTTGAAAGTGTTGAAGGGCATAAACTTAAATTCAAAAAAATATCGATGGTGATTTTAGGTTTTATATTAGCTATATTGTTATCCCATTAAAAATTGTATGAAACATAATAAAATTTTAATTCTTTTTGCTCATCCTTTGTACGAGAAATCCAGAGCTAACAAGATACTTAACCAGAATATCCCCAACTCTGATTATTTTACATTTCATGATTTATATGAATGTTACCCCAACTTTGAAGTAGATATTGCACGAGAGCAAGAATTACTTTTGGCACACGATATCATCATTTGGCAACACCCATTATATTGGTATTCGTGCCCAGCCCTTTTAAAACAGTGGATAGACATGGTTTTAGTTTATGATTGGGCTTATGGAGAGAGAGGTGCTGCACTAAAGGGAAAAACACTTTTGCAAGTAATCACCACAGGTGGCTCTAGAGAAAACTATTGCCCTACGGGATTAGAAAAACATACTATTCCAGATTTGCTTGAGCCTTTTTCTCAAACGGCACTTATGTGCGGTATGCGTTATTTACCTCCCTTTGTATTTCACGATGTAAACAATGTACCTAAAGAAGTTTTGGAAGAAAAAGGAGAGCGATATGGCATTTTGCTCGATTACATCTCAAAATACAGAATTTTTGATTCGGAATTAGAAGATTTCATATATTTAAACGACTGGTTTCAACATAAAATACAATAAACATTGGATAGTTTTTTACTACAAGCCATTATCTATTTAGCGGCAGCGATTTTGTGCGTGCCTTTGGCTAAAAAATTAGGGTTAAGCTCTGTTTTGGGCTACATTTTTGCGGGAATGCTCATCGGCCCATATATTTTGGGATGGATTGGGCAAAAGGGAGAAGATTTAATGCACTTTGCGGAGTTTGGCGTAGTGATGATGTTATTTTTGGTAGGATTGGAATTAGAGCCTGCCAAATTCTGGAAAATGCGGAAATTCATCTTGGGCATGGGCTCCATCCAGTTGGCGCTCACCGCGACAGTGCTTACAATCCTTATGATCACACTCATCGGGTGGAGTGTGCAAACTTCCATTGCTATTGCGCTGGCGCTTACTATGTCGTCTACAGCAATTGTTTTACAGACCCTTAGCGAAAAGAATTTAAATAACACATCTGCCGCTCGTTCATCGTTTGCCGTATTATTGTTTCAAGATATTGCCGTAATCCCAATTTTGGCCTTAATTCCATTGTTGGCCGTTTCGGGAGCGAGTCTTAAGGCTGAAAATTCGGCCGTAATTACAGAAGGCTTGCCCAACTGGCTCCAAACCATTATTGTGATTGGCTCCATTGGGCTAATCACTTTAGCTGGGAAATACATCATCGAGCCACTACTTAGAATTATAGCTAAAACACGATTGCAAGAACTATTTACCGCTTCTGCCCTGCTTTTAGTTATGGGAGTTTCTTACTTAATGGAAATGGTAGGCTTGTCTCCTGCGCTTGGTGCATTTATCGCGGGAGTAGTTTTGGCAAACTCCGAATTTAAACATGAATTAGAAGGCGATATTGAGCCATTTAAAGGTTTGCTTTTGGGCTTATTCTTCATCGGTGTAGGAGCCTCTGTAAACTTCCCGTTGATTATGAAACATCCGTGGTTTGTATTAATTTTTGTATTGATTTTAACCGCTGTTAAATTTTTCATTCTCTTTTTAATCGGAAAAATTTATAAAAAATCTTGGGATCAAAATCTATTGTTTGCCTTTGCCTTGAGCCAAGCTGGGGAATTTGGTTTTGTAATTATGAGTTTCTCTCGCCAATTAGAAATCATCAATCGAGAAACTTCGGACATCGTGATGGCGATTATTGCCATCAGTATGCTTTTGACACCGTTTTTATTGTTGTTCAACGAACGCGTTTTAGAACCAAAGATTGGCACTAAATTCAAAACAAAACGAAAAGAAGAAGTCTTCTCCGAAGAAATTCAACGTCCAAGCGAAGTGGTGATTGCAGGATTTGGACATTTTGGAGGAACCATTGGGCGTATGCTTAAAACCAATAATATTACACCTACGATTCTTGACCACGACTCAGAACGCGTAGATATTTTGCGTAAGATGGGCTATGAAGTGTACTATGGAGATGCAACGCGTGTAGAAGTTCTAAAAGCGGCTAAATTAGAGGAGGCTAAACTTTTCATCGCGGCAGTAGATAACCCAGAGGTAAACTTGCAGCTAATGGATGTTGTGCGCAAAAACTTCCCACATGTTAAGGTTATGACTCGAGCTAGAAACAGAAACGACGCCTATCAATTCATTGATTTAGGTATTAAGGATTTTTATCGCGACACGCTCTATTCTGCAGTAACACTCGGTGTTGATGCACTAGTATCTCTTGGTTTAAGAAAATACACTGCCACTCGACAAGGATACCGATTTATAAAATACGATATTGAAACTACTAAAAAATTAGCAGCAAAACGACATGATAAAAAAGCTTATTTTTCAACATTAAAAAAGGAAATTGAAACTCAAGAAGAATTACTTAAAAATGATTTATTTGTGCTTGAGGCAGCTGCAGACCATTCATGGGAAAGAGATTATTTGAAGGAAGAAAATGAGTAAAATTCCGAATTTGAAGGATTTTTAAATAAAAAAACGGATTTTGGCATATTTTTGAATTTTCCAAAAAGTATCAAAATCCGTTTTTGCTATATTTTATAACTATATTTTATAAATGAGCATACACAAGAAGGCGCGATGCAAATGCATCGCGCCTTCTTTTTATTACTATAATTCTATGAATTAAGCCTCACCTTGAACACCAAAGTTTGGTGCAGCTTCTGGCTCTTTAATTTCACCAAATTGAGATTCAAAACGATTGATATTTTCAATCAAAGCCCCAGCTAATCTTTTAGCGTGGTAAGGAGTCAAGATGATTCTTGATTTCACTTGTGGCTTAGGCATTCCTGGCATCATTTGGATGAAATCTACCACAAACTCAGTGTTTGAATGATTGATCAAAGCCAAATTTGAATAAGTGCCTGATGCTGTTTCGTTATTGATTTCTATATCAAAGTTTTGTTGTTGTTGGTTATTTTCGCTCATGATTTAAAATTTTTATTTTGTTGATTTTTTACTTTTTAATTCTTCGTATTCTTTCTGAGAACCTACAATCATATTTTGGTAAGCTTTAAGACCTGTACCTGCTGGAATTAAGTGACCTACAATCACATTTTCTTTCAATCCGTTCAAGTCGTCTACCTTACCAGCAACTGCTGCTTCGTTCAATACTTTTGTAGTTTCCTGGAATGATGCGGCAGAGATAAACGATTTAGTCTGTAACGCTGCTCTAGTGATACCTTGTAGCACTGGCTCTGCTGTAGCTGGCATTGCATCACGAGCAACTACCAATTTAGCATCATCTCTACGAAGTTTTGAATTTTCATCTCTCAACTCACGAACAGAAACAATTTGTCCCGGTTTCAACACTTCACTATCTCCTGCATCTTCTACGACCTTCATTCCAAAGATTCTATCGTTTTCCTCGATAAAGTCGATTTTATGTTCCAAACTTGAATCTAAGAAACGAGTATCTCCTGCATCGATGATTCTTACTTTTCTCATCATCTGTCTTACGATGATTTCGAAGTGTTTATCATCAATTTTCACCCCTTGTAAACGATACACATCTTGGATTTCGTTTACTAAGTATTCTTGAACGGCAGTAGGCCCTTTAATATTCAAGATATCAGTCGGAGTAATAGCTCCATCAGACAACGGCATACCCGCACGGATAAAGTCGTTTTCTTGAACTAAGATTTGGTTTGAAAGTTTCACCAAGTATTTCTTGATTTCACCTGTACGAGATTCTACGATGATTTCGCGGTTACCTCTCTTAACTTTACCAAAGCTTACTACTCCATCGATTTCAGAAACTACTGCAGGGTTTGAAGGGTTACGCGCTTCGAAAAGCTCTGTTACCCTTGGTAAACCACCCGTGATATCCCCTGATTTTGCAGAAGATCTTGGGATTTTTACCAATGTTTTACCCGCGATAATTTCTTCACCATCGTCTACGATAAGGTGTGCACCTACTGGTAGGTTGTAAGATTTCTCTTCGCCACTCTTATCCACAACAATCAACGATGGGATTAATTTTTTATTTCTTGATTCAGAAATTACTTTTTCGGTAAATCCTGTTTGGTCGTCTGTTTCTAATTGGAAAGTTTCACCTTGAGTTAAGTTTTCAAACTTAATTTTACCCGCAGTTTCTGCAATAATCACAGCGTTATAAGGATCCCAAGAGTTGATTGCCTCTCCTTTAATTACTTTTTGTCCATCGCTTACATATAAAATCGAACCATAAGAAATGTTGTTTGTCATTACGACATCACCATTCTTATTAATCAACTTCATCTCAGCAGTACGAGAAACTACCACTTTTATTGGCTCTCCTGCTTCATCTTTAGAATCTACGGTTCTTAATTCATCAAACTCTACAGTACCTTCTTGCTTAGCTCTTAAAGTAGACTGCTCAGAAACGTTACCCGCAGTACCCCCTTGGTGGAATGTACGAAGCGTAAGCTGAGTACCTGGCTCCCCAATTGATTGTGCTGCGATTACCCCTACAGTTTCACCCATTTGAACTGGCTTACCAGTTGCAAGGTTTCTACCGTAACATTTAGCACAGATTCCTGATTTAGAATCACATGTTAAAGGAGAACGCACCTCGATTGTATCTACACCTGCAGCATCAATTTTAGCAGCGATTTCCTCATCAATTAATTGATCAGCTTCTACTAAAATATCTCCAGTTTCAGGGTCATATACATTTTGCAATGATGTTCTACCTAAAATTCTGTCTTTTAGTGGCTCTATGATTTCATCATTTTTCTTCAAT
This sequence comes from Ornithobacterium rhinotracheale, assembly GCF_022832975.1. Taxonomy (NCBI): domain Bacteria; kingdom Pseudomonadati; phylum Bacteroidota; class Flavobacteriia; order Flavobacteriales; family Weeksellaceae; genus Ornithobacterium; species Ornithobacterium rhinotracheale. The sequence goes on from NZ_CP094846.1 coordinate 2,015,304, forward strand.
GCTGAAACTTCAAGACCTCTCAATGTACCACAATCTTCTTCGTTGATGATCACATCTTGAGAAACATCCACCAAACGACGAGTTAAGTAACCTGCGTCGGCAGTTTTCAACGCCGTATCCGCAAGACCTTTACGCGCACCGTGGGTAGAGATAAAGTATTCCAAGATTGATAAACCTTCGCGGAAGTTTGATACAATTGGGTTTTCGATAATGTCCCCTCCTGTAGAACCTGCTTTCTGCGGTTTTGCCATCAATCCACGCATACCACTCAACTGACGAATCTGCTCTTTAGAACCACGCGCACCAGAATCAAGCATCATAAATACTGAGTTGAATCCTTGTTTGTCTTCACGCATACGCTTCATTACAATTTCAGTAAGGTTTGCGTTGGTGTTTGTCCAAACATCGATCACTTGGTTATAACGCTCGTTGTTGGTGATAAGACCCATGTTATAGTTTCCACGAATCGCATCTACTTCATCAATCGCATTTTGAATCATTTCTGATTTTTGCTCAGGAATTAAGATATCTCCCAATGAGAAAGAAAGTCCACCCTCGAATGCGTTCATGTATCCTAAGGTTTTCATTCTATCCAAGAATTTTGCAGTAGTAGGGAAATCTGTTTGTTTCAAAATGCTACCAATTACATTTCTCAAAGATTTTTTAGTTAAAACCTCATTGATGTAACCTACTTCTTCTGGAACAATTTTGTTGAATAAAACACGACCTACAGAAGTTTCGATAAGCTTCATTTTGAACTCGCCGTCCTCTTTTACTCTTACCTTAACCTTGATTGGAGCGTTTAATTCAGCTTTTCCTTCGTTATATGCGATCTGTACTTCTTCGTCTGAATAGAAAGTTAAGCCTTCTCCAATTACTTTCTCCTCCTCTGTTGAATGTTTGATTTTGGTCATATAATATAGACCCAATACCATATCCTGAGAAGGTACCGCAATTGGCGAACCGTTTGCTGGGTTCAAAATGTTTTGAGAACCAAGCATCAATAATTGAGCTTCCAAAATTGCTTCTGGACCAAGTGGTAAGTGAACCGCCATCTGGTCACCATCGAAGTCGGCGTTAAACGCTGTACACGCAAGCGGGTGCAAACGGATTGCTTTACCTTCGATCAATTTTGGTTGGAATGCCTGAATACCAAGACGGTGCAAGGTAGGGGCACGGTTAAGTAGCACTGGGTGTCCTTTTAATACATTTTCTAAAATATCCCAAACTACTGGCTCTTTTCTATCAATAATCTTTTTAGCTGATTTTACCGTTTTTACAATTCCTCTTTCGATTAATTTTCTAACGATAAATGGCTTATATAACTCAGCTGCCATATCTTTAGGCAATCCACACTCGTGTAATTCCAAATCTGGACCTACAACAATTACGGAACGAGCAGAATAATCCACACGCTTACCTAATAAGTTTTGACGGAAACGACCTTGCTTACCTTTCAATGAATCTGAAAGTGATTTCAGTGGGCGATTGCCATCAGCTTTTACGGCAGAGGATTTTCTTGTATTATCAAATAGTGAATCTACGGCCTCTTGTAGCATTCTTTTCTCGTTTCTTAGGATTACTTCTGGAGCTTTAATTTCCAATAATCTCTTTAAACGATTGTTTCTAATGATTACACGGCGGTATAATTCATTTAAATCAGAGGTGGCAAAACGCCCACCATCTAGCGGCACTAGTGGTCTTAACTCTGGTGGAATCACAGGAATCACCTTCATAATCATCCACTCTGGGCGGTTTACTTTCCCATCTTGATTAGATTCTCTTAAAGACTCTACAACTTGAAGCCTTTTCAAGGCTTCGGTTCTTCTTTGTTTTGAAGTTTCGTGGTTTGCCTTATGTCTTAAATCATATGAAAGCTCGTCTAAATCTATTCGCTTTAACAATTCTTCAAGACACTCAGCTCCCATTTTAGCGATGAACTTATTAGGGTCTGAATCTTCTAAATATTGATTATCCAATGGCAAAGTCTCCATAATGTCCAAATATTCCTCCTCGGTAAGGAAGTCCATTTGGTTCAGCTCCTCGCCATCGGGTCTCTTAGCGATACCTGGCTGAATTACTACATAACGCTCGTAGTAAACAATCATATCTAATTTCTTAGACGGGATTCCTAAAATGTATCCTAATTTGTTTGGTAATGAACGGAAATACCAAATATGGGCTACTGGCACCACAAGATTGATATGTCCAATTCTATCTCTTCGTACTTTTTTCTCGGTAACTTCTACCCCACAACGGTCGCAGACGATTCCTTTGTAACGAATTCTTTTATATTTTCCACAAGCACATTCGTAATCTTTTACCGGACCAAAAATTCTCTCGCAAAACAAACCGTCTCTTTCTGGTTTGTGCGTACGATAGTTGATGGTTTCTGGTTTTAAGACTTCACCATGTGAAGCTTGTAAAATAGTTTCCGGAGAAGCTAAACCAATTCTGATTTTATCGAATTTGCTAGTGTTGTTTTTATTTGTTGACATAGACTGTGCTATATATTATTTTAAATTAAATAAACGATGGTTTTCTTATTGTGGATTTTCATCTTCTGATGAAAGCAAATCAATATCTAAACCTAAACCTTTAAGTTCATGCAATAATACATTGAAAGATTCTGGAATACCAGGCTCTGGCATTGGATTACCTTTCACGATTGCATTGTATGTATTGGCTCTACCTAGAACATCATCAGATTTCACGGTTAAGATTTCTCTCAAGATGTTTGATGCACCATATGCTTCTAGTGCCCAAACCTCCATCTCACCAAAACGCTGACCACCGAATTGTGCTTTACCACCAAGTGGCTGCTGAGTAATCAATGAATATGGACCGATAGAACGCGCGTGCATTTTATCATCTACCATGTGACCTAGTTTCAACATGTAGATAACTCCTACCGTTGCTTTTTGGTCAAATCTTTCTCCCGTACCACCATCGTATAGATAAGTAGTTCCGTATCTTGGCACACCTGCTTTATCAGTAAGCTCATTAATTTCTTTGATATGAGCACCATCAAAAATAGGTGTAGCATATTTTTGTCCTAAGTTTCTACCTGCCCATCCGAGTACGGTCTCAAAAATCTGACCGATGTTCATACGAGAAGGTACCCCTAGCGGGTTCAATACAATGTCTACTGGCGTACCATCGGCAAGGAAAGGCATATCCTCATCTCTTACGATACGAGCTACGATACCTTTGTTACCGTGACGACCCGCCATTTTATCTCCAACCTTAAGTTTTCGTTTTTTAGCAATATAAATTTTAGCTAATTTCACGATACCTGAAGGCAGTTCATCTCCCACAGAAATGGTAAATCTTTCTCTGTTCAATACTCCTTGTAGGTCGTTGTATTTAATTTTGAAGTTGTGTAACAGTTGTTTTACCAATTCGTTTAAGTGATCATCTGTTGTCCAGTTTCCACCTGTTAAGTTTTGGTAATCATCTACACTACTCAATAATTTTTGAGTGAATTTAGCCCCTTTTGGAATAATCTCCTCATTTAAGTCATTGAATACGCCTTGAGAAGTTTTTCCATTTAATAATTTATACAGTTTTTCTAGTAAAACTTCTCTTAACTCATCAAAGTTTTTCTGGAAGTCTTCGTCTAGTTTTTCAATCGTAATCTTATCTTTTGCTCTCTTATTCTTATCTTTAATACTACGAGCAAATAATTTTTTATCAATTACTACACCTCTAAGCGATGGCGTTGCTTTCAATGAAGCATCTTTCACATCACCTGCTTTGTCTCCAAAGATTGCACGAAGTAATTTTTCTTCTGGCGTAGGATCAGATTCACCTTTTGGAGTGATTTTTCCAATTAAGATATCTCCAGGTTTCACTTCTGCACCGATGCGAATCATACCATTTTCATCAAGGTCTTTAGTCGCTTCTTCCGATACGTTTGGAATATCGTTTGTAAGCTCCTCCATACCTAGCTTGGTATCTCTCACATCCATAGTATATTCATCTATGTGAATTGAAGTAAACCAATCTTCTCTTACTGCTTTTTCAGAAATTACAATCGCATCCTCGAAGTTATATCCTTTCCAAGGCATGAATGATACAAGCAAGTTTCTACCTAAAGCAAGCTCTCCGTTTTCAGTAGCATAACCTTCGCACAAAACTTGTCCTTTTTGAACTTTGTCTCCAACTTTCACAATTGGTTTCAAATTGATAGAAGTTCCTTGGTTAGTTTTTCTAAACTTAATTAAGTTATAGGTTTTTTCAGCTGGGTCAAAGCTTACTATATCTTGCTCTTCGGTTCTTTCGTATGCAATGATAATCTTACGAGCATCAACATAGCGAACTTCACCATTTCCTTCAGCATTGATTAATATTCTTGAATCTCTTGCTACAGCACCTTCCAATCCAGTACCTACGATTGGTGCTTGTGGTTTTAATAAAGGAACGGCTTGACGCATCATGTTTGATCCCATCAATGCACGGTTCGCATCATCGTGTTCCAAGAAAGGAATCAAAGATGCGGAAATCGATGCAATCTGGTTTGGAGCAACATCCATTAAGTTTACCTCAGAAGGATCCACTACTGGGAAGTCTCCATCTTCACGAGCAATTACACGATCGTTCAAGAACTTACCATGATCATCCAAAGGAGCGTTTGCTTGAGCTATTATCTTATCTTCTTCCTCCTCGGCTGTTAAATAAATAGGTGCTTTTTGTAGATCTACAACACCATTTTCCGCAGTTCTATAAGGAGTTTCTAGGAATCCCATGCTGTTTACTTTTGCATAAACACAAAGAGAGGAAATCAAACCAATGTTTGGTCCCTCTGGCGTTTCAATAGGACAAAGTCTACCGTAGTGAGTATAGTGAACATCACGCACCTCAAAACCTGCTCTTTCACGAGAAAGACCTCCAGGTCCTAAGGCTGATAAACGACGCTTGTGAGTAACCTCAGACAATGGGTTGGTTTGGTCCATAAACTGAGACAACTGGTTGGTACCAAAGAATGAATTGATAACAGAAGACAAAGTCTTTGCATTAATCAAATCGATTGGCGTAAACACCTCGTTGTCACGAACATTCATACGCTCACGAATTGTACGCGCCATACGGTTCAATCCTACTCCAAATTGGTTTGCCATCTGCTCACCTACAGTTCTTACACGACGGTTAGACAAGTGGTCAATATCATCTACTTCAGCTTTAGAGTTCACTAGTTCTATCAAGTATTTAACAATAGAGATAATATCTTCTTTAGTTAAAACTTGGATATTTTCGGGAATATCTAAAGACAATTTTTTGTTTAATCTGTAACGACCAACTTCACCTAAGCTATATCGAGCGTCTGAGAAGAACAATTTATCAATAATACCACGAGCAGTTTCCTCATCTGGTGGCTCAGCGTTACGAAGTTGACGATAAATGTATTCAACAGCTTCTTTCTCGGTGTTGGTTGGGTCTTTTTGTAAAGTGTTTAAGATAATTGCGTAATCTTGCGCTTTGTTATCTTCCTTGTGCAAAAGGATAGTTTTAACACCCGCATCCAAAATCTCTTCGATATGTTCTTTTTCAAGAATTGTTTCACGATCGAGTACAATTTCATTACGCTCAATAGATACCACTTCACCTGTATCTTCATCTACGAAATCTTCGTGCCAAGTGTTCAAAACACGAGCAGCCAAAGTTCTACCTAAAGCTTTAGTCAAGTTGGACTTATTAGCTTTAACTTCTTCAGCTAAATCAAAGATTTCTAAAATATCTTTATCTCTTTCATAACCAATAGCTCTTAACAAAGTCGTAAGTGGAAGTTTTTTCTTACGATCGATGTAAGCATACATTACGCTGTTAATATCTGTTGCAAATTCAATCCACGAACCTTTGAATGGAATGATACGAGAAGAATATAATTTTGTACCATTTGCGTGGAATGATTGACCAAAGAATACCCCTGGAGAACGGTGTAACTGGGAAACGATAACACGCTCAGCACCATTAATCACAAAAGAACCGCTAGGAGTCATATATGGAATGGTTCCTAAATAAACATCTTGAACTACAGTTTCAAAATCTTCGTGCTCAGGATCTGTACAATACAGTTTTAAACGAGCTTTTAAAGGAACGCTATAAGTTAAACCTCTTTCGATACACTCTTGAATTGAGTAACGTGGAGAATCCACAAAATAATCTAAAAATTCTAAAACAAATTGATTGCGTGTATCGGTGATTGGGAAGTTCTCTGCAAAAGTTTTGAAAAGACCTTCGTGTTTTCGTTGATCTGGTCTTGTTTCTAATTGGAAAAAATCTTCAAAAGACTTTAATTGAATATCCAAAAAATCTGGAATTTCCGCAACATCTTTTGCAGTGGAAAAATTAACTCTAGAATTATTTTTTGTCGCCAATTTCGTATGCATATTGGTTAATATGAAATTTAGTTTGCATTGTAAAAAAAGGGGGTTCTGCAATGCACCAGAACAGGGCGTTACTTAACACAAGTAACTAAAATGTAAAATAGGCTTAGACCTATCACATAGCGTGAAGGTCTAAACCTTAAATTTATTAATTAGTAAATTACTTAAGCTCTACTTCAGCTCCAGCTTCTTCTAATTGTTTTTTAAGAGCTTCAGCTTCGTCTTTAGCAACTCCTTCTTTTACAGTTTGTGGAGCACCATCAACTAAATCTTTAGCTTCTTTCAATCCTTTACCAGTTAATTCTTTAACTAATTTTACAACTGCTAATTTTGAGCTACCAGCTGATTTAAGGATTACATCGAATTCTGATTTTTCTTCAGCAGCATCACCTCCTCCAGCAGCAGCAGGACCAGCAACAGCAACTGCAGCAGCAGCTGGCTCGATACCATACTCTTCTTTAAGGATTTCAGCTAATTCGTTTACTTCTTTAACTGTTAAGTTTACTAATTCTTCTGCTAATTGTTTTAAATCTGCCATTTTAAATGTTTTTTTAAATTTTACTTATTATTAAATTGAGTGTTTTATTATTCTGCACGCTCACCAAGCGCTTTGACCAATCCAGAAATGGTTTGTCCACCACTTTGTAACTGAGATAGAACTGTCTTGATTGGAGATTGTAGCAATGCCACAACATCTGCGATAAGTTCCTCCTTAGATTTAAGGTTAGATAATACTTCAACTTTGTCGTCGCCAACATAGATAGCTGAATCAATCCATGCACCTTTTAAGATTGGTTTTTCTGATTTTTTTCTAAACTCTTGAATTACTTTTGCAGGAGCATTTTCTTTGTCAGAAACCATGATTGCGGTGTTCCCTTTAAGGGTTTCGTACAATTCTTCATAATCTCTATCTTCAATGCTTTCCATTGCTTTTTGCAACAAAGTGTTTTTAACAACTCTAAGTTGAACACCTCTTTTAAAGCAAGCTCTTCTTAAGTTTGAAGTATCAGTTGAGTTTAATCCAGAAATATCTGATAAATAAACCGTATTTGTGCTATTTAGGACCTGAGTTAGGTCTTCTATCATTTGTGCTTTTTCTTCTCTTGTCATGCTTCGATTTATTTATGATTAAACACTTTTTGGATCTACTTGAACAGACGGACTCATAGTACTTGAAAGGTAAATACTTTTCATATAAGTTCCTTTAGCTGCAGTTGGTTTCATTTTCAAAAGAGTTTGGATTAATTCTTTTGCATTTTCTTGAAGTTTTACAGCTTCAAATGAAACTTTACCTATCACAGCGTGAACAATACCAGTTTTATCAACTCTAAAATCGATTTTACCAGATTTCACATCTGAAACCGCTTTAGCAACATCCATAGTTACAGTACCTGCTTTTGGGTTTGGCATCAAACCTCTAGGACCTAGAATTCTACCTAACGGACCTAATTTACCCATTACAGCTGGCATAGTAACGATTACATCAACATCTGTCCAACCTTCTTTTATCTTAGTCAAATATTCGTCTAAACCTACATAGTCTGCACCTGCATCTTTAGCTTCTTGCTCTTTATCAGGAGTAACTAATGCTAATACACGAACATCTTTACCTGTACCATGTGGTAATGAAACAACCCCACGCACCATTTGATTCGCTTTTTTAGGATCAACCCCTAATCTTACTGCGATATCTACAGATGCATCAAAGTTTGCATTACTGATTTCTTTAACTAAAGCTGATGCTTCTTCTAAAGAATATACTTTTGATTTATCGTATTTAGCAGCTACTTCTTTTTGTTTTTTTGTCAATTTTGCCATAATCTTCGTTTTAATTATTCCGGTTTAGTTCCTCCTTTTACAGTTATACCCATAGAACGAGCTGTACCGGCAATCATTTTCATTGCAGATTCAACAGTAAAACAGTTTAAATCAGGCATCTTATCCTCAGCAATTGTGCGGATTTGATCCCATGAAACGTTCGCTACTTTAACACGGTTTGGTTCAGATGACGCACCTTTGATTTTTGCAGCCTCTAGCAACTGAACCGCTGCTGGAGGAGTTTTAATTACAAAATCAAAAGATTTATCTTGATATACAGTAATTACAACTGGTAATACTTTACCCTGTTTTTCTTGTGTACGCCCGTTGAACTGCTTACAAAACTCCATGATGTTTACACCAGCAGCACCTAATGCAGGCCCTACAGGTGGCGAAGGATTCGCTTGTCCACCACGAACTTGTAGCTTTACAATTTTTTGTACTTTTTTTGCCATTTTAAATTTTTAAAAATTAAGCGTTATATATTTGGAAGCAGCCTAAATTTTTTCTACTTGCATGTAATTTAACTCAAGTGGTGTCTTTCTACCAAAGATAGAAACCATCACTTTAAGTTTTCTTTTATCTTCATTAACTTCTTCAATCACCCCATTGAAGTTACCGAAAGGTCCATCAACTACTTTTACCGTTTCTCCTACTTGGTATGGTATATTTACAACATCTACCTCCTCTGCTACATCATCCATTCTACCAAGCATTCGATTGATCTCACTTTTACGCATTGGAACAGGATCTCCGCCTTTAGTAGCGCTCAAGAAGCTAATGACTCCATTGATATTTTTAATGATATGGGGAACCTCTCCTACTAAGCTAACTTCAATCATAACATAGCCAGGATAGAAAACTCTCTCTCTTTGAATTTTCTTCCCGTTCTTCACTTGAATAACTTTCTCTGTAGGAATTACAATCTGCCCTAAGTACTCTTCTAGACCTTGATACTTAATCTCGTCCTGAATAAGCTCTTTCACCTTATTTTCTCTACCACTAATGGTTTTCAAAACATACCATTTCATTTCGCTCATAAGAATCGAGTTTAAATTATTTCATCAGTTTATAAAAACCATTTATTGCATCACTAAACAGAGTGTCTACACCAAACAACAATACCGCCAATATGAGAGTACATACAGCGATTACTATTGTGGATGATTGAAGTTCATTCCATTTAGGCCAGGTTACATGATGTGTAAACTCATTATAAGACCCTTTCAAAAAATCAACAATACCTTTCATGGAAATTTATTTAGCACGGGCGGTAGGGATCGAACCCACGACCTTTGGTTTTGGAGACCACTGCTCTACCAGCTGAGCTACGCCCGTATGATATAAGGTGTTTCTGCACTTAGGCAGAAAACACCTTTATATGCTTATTACTTTCTTATTTTATTAGTCTAAAATTTGAGTAACTTGTCCAGCACCTACAGTACGACCTCCTTCACGGATAGCAAAACGAAGACCGTCACTAAGTGCAATTGGCTGAATTAATTCAACTTCAATTGAGATGTTATCTCCAGGCATAACCATTTCCACACCTTCTGGTAAGTGAATTTCTCCAGTCACATCAGTTGTACGAACGTAAAACTGTGGACGGTAGTTGTTTTTAAATGGAGTGTGACGTCCACCTTCTTCTTTTGTCAAGATATAAACCTCAGCTTTGAATTTTTTGTGAGGAGTAACAGAACCTTGTTTCGCGATAACCATACCACGACGGATTTCTGATTTTTCAATACCTCTTAACAATAAACCTACGTTATCACCAGCTTCACCTCTATCTAAGATTTTACGGAACATCTCTACTCCAGTAATAGTTGAAGTTAATTTTTCTTCACCCATACCTACGATGTCAACAGGATCACCAGTATTGATAACACCAGACTCGATACGACCAGTTGCTACAGTACCACGACCAGTAATTGAGAACACGTCCTCGATTGGCATCAAGAATGGTTTATCTTGATCTCTTTCAGGAATCTCGATCCAAGAGTCAACTTGGTTCATCAATTCAGTAACTGAATCAACCCATTTTCGCTCACCATTCAAAGCACCTAAAGCAGAACCTTGAACTACAGGAGTGTTATCTCCGTCATATTCGTAAGATGACAACAAGTCACGAACTTCCATTTCTACAAGTTCCATCAACTCTTCGTCATCAACCATATCAGCTTTGTTTAAGAAAACAACGATACGAGGTACGTTTACCTGACGACATAATAAGATGTGCTCTCTAGTTTGTGGCATTGGACCATCTGTAGCAGCAACTACAAGGATAGCACCATCCATCTGAGCAGCACCAGTAACCATGTTCTTAACGTAATCCGCGTGACCAGGACAGTCTACGTGAGCGTAGTGTCTGTTTGCAGTTTGATACTCTACGTGAGAAGAGTTAATTGTAATACCTCTCTCTTTTTCTTCTGGAGCATTATCGATTTGGTCAAAAGCCCTTGCTTCTGAATAACCTAAATCAGCTAATACTTTAGTAATCGCAGCAGTTAAAGTAGTCTTACCGTGGTCAACGTGCCCGATAGTACCGATATTTAAATGCGGCTTGTCTCTGTTAAAAGTTTCCTTTGCCATGTCTTAAATAATTAAATTCTATTTGTGTTAAATTGATTCGACATTTGAGCCAATGACGGGATTTGAACCCGTGACCTCTTCCTTACCAAGGAAGCACTCTACCCCTGAGCTACATCGGCCAAAAGTTTTGAGCGGGAGACGGGACTCGAACCCGCAACATTCAGCTTGGAAGGCTGAAGCTCTACCAATTGAGCTACTCCCGCAGTTGACTTTTTATCAAAAAAAAGCAGTTGAATTACAAAATTATAATTACTGCTTCATTTAAGCAAATAAAAGACTTACTTTTATTTGATCTTCTTTAAAAAATCTGTGGGCAGAGAAGGATTCGAACCTCCGAAGTCGAAAGACAGCAGATTTACAGTCTGCCCTCGTTGGCCACTTGAGTATCTGCCCGAAAAAAATTAAGTTTAAGAGCCTCCAGAGGGACTCGAACCCACGACCTGCTGATTACAAATCAGCTGCTCTAGCCAACTGAGCTATGGAGGCGATTGTTTCTCTTTAAACTTTATTCTAAAATTAAAAGAACAGCCCGTTGATTTGCTTTACCTTATCAAACGGACTGCAAATATATAAACGATTTTTTATTCTACAAACTTTTTAGAGAAAAAATTTCGTTTTTTTTTCAATTATTTTTTCATCATCTTCTCTTTTTTCTTGATTACTAGCCTTTTAAGTGTATCTACAGATAGATTGATTACTTCTTCAAAAGTTTGCCCATCTTTAGTTACTACGATATCATCTCCCGGAACTTGCAATCTCACTTCTACAATTTTGTTTTCTTTACTATTATTATTGTCTAACTTTAGAAAAACATCTGCGGCCACAATTTGATCATAAAACTGATCCAATTTCCCTAATTTTTCTTCTATAAATTCAACTAATTCATCTTTTGCGTTGAAATTTACTGCTTGCAAATTTACTTTCATAATCTTTAATTTTTTTCGCGCGGGTGCGCGTGGTTAAACACTTTTTTTAATTGATTAATATCATTATGCGTATAAACTTGAGTCGAAGCCAAACTACTGTGCCCCAAAATCTCCTTTACCGCATTGATGTCTGCTCCGTGGCTCAACATATTAGTGGCAAATGAATGCCTTAAAACATGAGGACTCACCTTCTTTTTATTAGTTACAAGTCTAAGGTACGAAATTACTATATTATAAACAAGCTTTGGGTAAATTCTTTTTCCCTTTTCGGTGGTGAATAGTGCTTCGGATTCGTTAGCAAATGGAGATTTAGCCATTAAAGTCTTTACGCTCTGCAACAATTCATCTCGCACGGGAATGATTCGCTCTTTGTTTCTTTTCCCAAGTACCTTGATTTGCTTCTGCTCAAAATCAATATCTCCAATATTTATGCCGATAAGCTCGGCACGACGAATTCCTGTTTCGTACAAAAGTTGAATTAAAAGAAAATTGCGATCTCCTACCCATGTTTCGTCAAAAAAAGAGCGATCAAGCAATTGATCAATTTCGGATTCGGAAATAGGGATATTTACTTCTTTGGGTAATTTTAAAGATTTAATGTTGCTCGCAGGACTTTGAGGAATGTAATCGATATAAACCAAAAACTTAAAAAAACTACGAATGGCACTCATTTTACGATTGATTGTTTTGGGCTTATTTCCCATTTCGCTGAGTTGCATGAGATAATTGCGCAAATCCTTTTTTTCTATATTTTTCCAGTTTTTTTGGATTTGCTGCACATAGGCTTCAAAATCTACCAAATCGCGCTGGTAGGATTCCACCGTATGTTTGGAGTATCTGCGCTCGGCACTTATGTATTCAAGGAAATTTTCAATCATAAAACAAAAAAAACCATTTATCCAAAGATAAATGGTTTTATACTATTAATAAAATAAATTTATTATAATTCGTTTTTAGACTGCATTTTCTGTTTGTAAGAAGCTTTAATAATTTCTTGACGTTTCAAAACAGAAGGTTTAGTGAATTGTTGTCTCTCTCTTAATTCTTTGACAATTCTAGTTTTGTCATATTTTCTTTTGTAGCGTTTTAATGCTCTTTCGATTGACTCACCGTCTTTTACAGGTACTATTAACATATTTACATCTCTTTTATTTGGGACTGCAAATATATAAATATTTTTTAAAATACCATAAAAATCGATTTTTTATTTCAAAAAAGCATCATCATTAGACTTTAAAATAATTTCAATCGCATTTATCAAGAAAATAAGTATGCACAAACTCATTAAAACACTACCTATAATCATCATATTATGGGAATAAAAAATATGAAATCCACCTAAAAACATGATTAATTCCGTGATGAAGAAACCTAGAAAACCTATCCCTGCTCCTATTTTAAGCCATAAATTTATGCTTAAAAACTTCTGCTCAATCAAAGATGCTAAAAACGAAGCGCTTAAAACACCAATGAAACACAAATGCAAATAGCTTAAAATTAGATTTTTCTCAACAAAGGCCAAGGATTTAAGCCAAGGCAAAACAGAAACGCTCTGAATTGATATTTTTAGCAATGAACAAATGAGAAATGTAGTCCAGAAATAATTAGTGTATGAATTTGTTTTTGAAATAAATTCAGGTAAGACTTTAAGCAAAATCATAATTAAATAGATTTCGGCTAAGATTTGCAAAGCCGATGCCGCGTATGCAATAAATTGTATTGATGGAAAAAAACTCATACCGCCCATAGAGAGCGCCACCGCTGGAACTACGGAAACAAGCATTAAAACATAAAATTTCTGCCACAAATTCGCATGAATTCGTATTTTTTTATTCTCTAAACTTTTCACAAATAGCCCAATGGCGGTAAACATAAACCAAGCATTGTACTGAAAATGTAAAAATCCGTAAACAAGAGCATTATAAATTTCGTGCGAAATGCTTTTTTTAGCCGCGACAAAACCAATGAAAAAAGGAAATATCGACGACACTAAATTAAAGAACAATCCCGTGTACATAAATTTGAGCGATGTACTTTTGGTTTTATCCTTACAGCATGTATCCTTTATAAATCGATAAATAAACCAATAATTCAATAACTGGAATAGAGTTGAAAATATAATAGAGTAGAGTGCATAGCCCTGCAATGCAAAACTTATCAAAATTCCGACAACCACTAAAAGTGTCAATTTAAATTGCAAGGCATATTTCCCGTTTTGATAGGCTTGCGGCGTTAAATACATCTTCGTTAAAAGCACAAACGAAGCCAGATACAACCAGCCTTGAAAAGCCACATGAGAATGTGCATGAACCAGATTTTTATACTCAAGCACCAAAGGCAAATGCATAAATGAGCGCAGATATGTACCCAAAAGTGCGATGATGAAAAAGAAAATAAGACTAATGAAATTCCATTTTTTAAGCATTTTTCTTGGTATAAAAAATTCGGCACAAAGGTATAAACTTTTAATCGTAGATTTTCAATTTAAGACAAAAACATCTTTTTTATTTCATCATTTACATTTAAAATTGAAAACAAAATTTAGCACGAAATATTGCGTATAAATATAAATAAGTACCTTTGTACATTCAATTATATGTGTATGCAAGTAAAAACCATGGCACAAATGCAAGCGGAAGGGCGCACCCCAGAGATTCTATTTTGGGTGGGCTGTGCAGGAAGCTTTGATGACAGGGCTAAAAAAATCACTCGTGCATTTGTAAAGATTTTAAACAAAGTAGGAATTGATTTTGCAGTTTTGGGCAGCGAAGAAAGCTGCACGGGAGATCCTGCCAAACGCGCTGGAAATGAATTTGCATTTCAAATGGCAGCGGCCATAAACATCGAAACGCTCAATGGCTATGGAATCAAAAAAATCGTAACCACTTGTCCGCATTGTTTCAATACTTTAAAAAATGAATATCCGAGTCTTGGCGGAAATTATGAAGTAATTCACCACGCCGAGTTTTTGCAATCTTTGATTGATTGCGGAAAATTAAAAATTGAAGATTCTGCCTTGACCAACGAAAAAATCACCTATCATGACCCGTGCTACTTGGGTAGGGCCAATGAAATTTACAAAGCTCCACGCACTTTGATTGAGAACCTAAAGGCGGATTTGGTAGAAATGAAACGCTGCAAAAGTAAATCGTTTTGTTGTGGCGCAGGAGGCGCACAGCTTTTCAAAGAAAGTGAAAAAGGTTCTGCCGAGATTAATGATGAGCGCGCCAAAGAAGCTATAGATACAGGAGCGAAAATTATTGCAACGGGATGTCCTTTTTGCAAAACTATGCTGAAAGACGGGATTTCTAACCAAGGAAAAGACGAGATCCGTGTGGTGGATTTCGCCGAATTAATTGCTGAAGCTAAAAACCTATAAAAATATGAATTCTGAATATTTTACAACATTTCCACCCGAAGCTCGTTTGTGGATTTTTATGGGAGAAAGAAGTTTTTCTCTAGAAGAAGAAAAATTGATTGATGAAAAACTAAATAATTTCTTGCCCGAGTGGAATGCCCACGGCAAGGAGATGAAAGCTGAGTTTAAAATTCTTTACCACCAGTTTATTGTTTTGGTAGCCGATGAATCATTTACAGTGGCAAGCGGCTGCTCAATTGATTCGCTCACACGCGTTTTTAAATCTCTTGAGCAAGATTTAAGTTTAAAACTTACCAACCGAATGCTGATTCCTTTTAAAGTTGATGACAAGATTGAAACTTTAACTTTAAAAAAGTTTAGTGAAGCTGTAAAAAACAAAGATATTCTAAGCGAAACAATTGTTTTTGACAATAGTGTTGCAAATTTGCAAGATTTCCGACAAAAATGGGAATTGCCACTAAGCGAAAGCTGGGCTAAAAAATATTTATAAATTTATTTTTTCAATGTAAAAAAAGCCGCATCGTATGATGTGGCTTTTCTCTGTTTAATTCAAAATTATCTCTGGTCTAAACTTACATAATCTCTTGTAGTGGCTCCAGTGTAAACTTGTCTTGGACGGCCGATTGGCTGATGCGTTTCTCTCATCTCCTTCCATTGAGAGATCCAGCCTGGCAATCGTCCCACGGCAAACATTACCGTAAACATTTCTTTTGGAATACCGAGCGCTTGGTAAATGATTCCTGAATAAAAATCCACATTTGGATATAATTTTCTTTCCACGAAGTAATCATCGTTCAAAGCAACCTCTTCTAATCCTCTTGCTAAATCTAAAATTTCGTCTTGGACTCCAAGTTGATCAAGAACATCATCTGCTGCTTTCTTTATGATTTTAGCTCTAGGATCCATATTTTTATACACTCTATGGCCGAATCCCATTAGTCTAAATTCATCATCTTTATCTTTAGCTTTATCAACCCATTTATGCAATCCTCCCCCATCTGCTTTTATTGTTTCTAACATCTCAATTACTGCTTGATTAGCACCTCCATGTCGAGGCCCCCAAAGCGCACTCACGCCAGCAGAAACAGATGTAAACAACCCTGCATGCGAAGACCCTACTAGCCTCACAGTAGATGTAGAACAATTTTGCTCATGATCTGCATGTAGAATTAATAATTTATCTAAAGCATCAATAATCACATCATTTAACTCAAAAGCTTGTCCTTTTTTCTTAAACATCATTTTATAGAAATTGGCAACATATCCCAAATCTAAATCAGGCTCATTTAACTCTAGATTTTTAGTTAATCTATAAGTCCAAGAAGCTAAAATTGGCATTTTAGCCAATAATCTTGTTGCTGCATGGAACATATCTGCAGAATGTGTAACATCGACCACTCTAGGATTAAATGCCGTGAGCGATCCAGTCAACGAAGATAAAACCCCCATGGGATGAGCTGTACTAGGGAAGCCTTCTAAAATTTTACGAACTCGATCATTTACAAAATTATATTGATTTAAAGAGGTTTTGAACCGAGTAAGCTCCTCTCTATTAGGAAGTTCTCCGTATAGCAAAAGATACATAACTTCTACAAAAGTAGATTTCTCTGCTAATTGTTCTATTGGATATCCTCGATACATCAATTTTCCTTCTTCTCCATCAAGATATGTAATTTTACTGATGGTAGCTCCTGTATTCTTATAACCTGGGTCTAGTGTGATAAGCCCCAAATCATTTCGTAAAGAAGAGATATCTATACCCTTATCCCCCATAGTTCCTTCTACAATAGGGTATTCGTATTCTTTTCCTTGATAAATAAGTTTGACTGTTTCTGACATTTTTTTATTGATTTGCCCTAAATATAAGATTTAATTTTTGAATAAAGAAATTCTATAGTGCTATTTAAATCTAAAATAAATAAGAAATATCATGTTTTAAAATTTGGAAATTAAAAAAACCGCTAGAATAACGATTATTCTAGCGGTTTGTGAAGAGATATTAAATTAATATCAATTATTTTCTACCAACTTTAAAAGCTTTCTCTTGAAGGAATTTAGCAGTTTCTCCTAATTCTTCTTCAATTCTTAATAATTGATTATATTTAGCCATACGGTCTGAACGAGAAGCTGAACCAGTTTTGATTTGTCCTGTATTCAAAGCTACTGCTAAGTCAGCGATTGTAGCATCTTCAGTTTCACCAGATCTGTGTGACATTACAGCTGTGTAACCAGCATCTTTTGCCATATTTACAGCATTGATAGTCTCAGTCAAGCTACCGATTTGGTTTACTTTAATGAGGATTGAGTTTGCAATACCAGCATCGATACCTCTTTCAAGGATTTCAGTATTGGTCACAAATAAGTCATCACCTACTAATTGAACTTTATCTCCGATTCTATCTGTAAGCATTTTCCATCCTTCCCAGTCGTTTTCGTCCATTCCATCCTCAATAGAGATAATTGGATATTTTTCAACTAGTTCAGCCAAATAATCAACTTGCTCTTCTCTAGTTCTCTTAACACCTTTACCCCCTTCGAATTTAGTGTAATCGTAAACACCATCGTTGTAGAATTCAGATGAAGCACAATCAAGTGCAATTTTAATTTCTTCTCCGAAGTTGTATCCAGCATTTTCAACTGCTTTTTTGATAGTATCTAATGCATCTTCAGTACCATCGAAAGTAGGAGCAAATCCACCTTCGTCACCTACTGCAGTAGAAAGACCTCTGTCATGCAATACTTTTTTAAGGCTGTGGAATACTTCAACACCTTTTCTTAAAGCATCAGAGAAGCTATCTGCTTTCACAGGCATAATCATAAACTCTTGAAATGCGATAGGAGCATCTGAGTGAGAACCACCGTTGATGATGTTCATCATTGGAACAGGAAGTGTATTACCATTTACACCACCAACATATCTGAACAATGGCATACCAAGTTCCTCTGCAGCTGCTTTAGCTACAGCAAGAGAAACTCCTAAAATAGCATTTGCACCTAACTTGCCTTTGTTTTTAGTGCCATCTAAATCGATCATGATTTGATCAATCAAATTTTGTTCAAAAACTGACTCACCAATCAATTCAGGAGCAATAATATCATTTACATTCTCAACTGCCTTTAAAACACCTTTTCCTCCATAAAGGTCGCCACCGTCTCTTAATTCTACGGCTTCGTATTCTCCAGTAGAAGCTCCTGAAGGAACTGCAGCTCTACCAATAATACCATTTTCGGTAATCACATCTACCTCTACAGTAGGGTTACCTCTTGAATCTAGGATTTGTCTTGCTTGAATGCTAGCAATAAAACTCATAATTTTTGATTTTAAATATTTTGGTCAAATTTACGAAAACCTAAGAAATAAAAAAATGATTTTTATTTGAAATAAAAAAAGTGAACACTAAAAAGTGTCCACTCAATTCAATTTTATAGCTTAATCGATTATTCTTCTGATGAATCTGATTTATTTTCAGCTTTTGGGGCTGATGCCGAAGTATTCGAAGATTTTCTACTTCTTCTGGTTTTCTTCTTAGTTGAATTATCATATAATTCATTATAATCAACTAATTCAATTAAAGAAACATCTGCTGCGTCACCTTGTCTGAATCCCAATTTAATGATTCTTGTATATCCGCCAGGTCTTTCAGCTATTTTTGGACCTATACTTCTAAAAAGTTCTGAAACAGCTTCTTTGTCTTGAAGATATTTAAAAGCAGTTCTTCTTGAAGTTGTTGTATCTTCTTTTGATTTAGTTAAGATTGGCTCTATATATCTTTGTAAAGCTTTAGCTTTAGCTGTAGTAGTTTTAATTCTTTTATGTGTAATTAAAGCTACACCTAAATTTGCTAGTAAAGCTCTACGGTGACCAGCTTGTCTACCTAAATGATTTATTTTTTTTCCGTGTCTCATGATTACTTATTCTACGTCTAATTTATATTTACTAATATCCATTCCGAAAGTTAGTTCCTTTCTGGCTACTAAATCTTCTAACTCTGTAAGAGATTTTTTTCCAAAATTTCTAAATTTCATCAAATCTGCCTTGGTATAAGAAACTAATTCTCCTAGTGTATCTACTTCTGCTGCCTTCAAACAATTTAACGCTCTAACTGAAAGATCAAGATCAACTAAATTAGTTTTTAACAATTGTCTCATATGTAGAGCTTCCTCATCATAAGCTTCATTAGAAGCTACTTCTTCGGCTTCTAGAGTTATCCTCTCGTCTGAGAATAACATAAAATGGTGAATTAAAATTTTAGCGGCTTCAGTAAGTGCTAATTGCGGATGAATTGAACCATCTGTGTCAATATCTAAAACTAATTTTTCATAATCAGTTTTTTGCTCAACACGATAGTTTTCAATTGCATATTTTACGTTCTTAATAGGTGTGTAAATTGAATCTATTGCGATAGTTCCAACAGGTGCATTTGGCTGAGCGTTTTCTTCTGCTGAAACGTAACCTCTACCTTTTTCAATAGTTAAGGTTATGTTTAATTCAACTGATTTATCCATATTACATAGGACTAAATCAGGATTCAATACTTGAAATCCAGAAATAAACTTACCTAAATCACCAGCTGTAAGTTGAGTTTTATTAGAGATATGAGCCGTTACAGTTTCGTTTTCAGATTCTTCAATCTGTCTTTTAAATCTAACTTTTTTTAGATTTAAAATGATTTCTGTAACATCTTCGATAACTCCCTCTATTGTTGAGAATTCGTGTTCTACACCCTCTATTTTTACAGATGTAAATGCAAAACCTTCTAAAGAATTGATAAGTACCCTTCTCAAAGCATTACCAATAGTTAAGCCATAGCCAGGTTCCAAAGGTCTAAATTCAAATTGTCCTTTGAAATTATTAGCTTGCACTAAAACTACTTTATCAGGCTTTATAAAATTTAAGATAGCCATAAATTGAATGAATAAATTTGAATAATTATTTAGAGTAAAGCTCTACGATTAATTGCTCCTTAATATCTTCTGGAATTTGGATTCTCTCAGGAACAACATGAAAAGTTCCAGATTTTGTATCAGGATTCCAATTTAACCATTCATAATCATTTCTATTTTGTAGAGACTCTTCTATAACGTTTAAAGATTTAGATTTCTCTCTTACGCCAACAACATCACCGGGTCTTAACTGATAAGAAGGTATGTTTACAACATCACCATTAACGGTAATATGTTTATGTGTTACAAGCTGTCTTGCACCTGCTCTTGTAGGAGCGATACCAAAACGATAAACAACATTGTCTAATCTTGACTCACATAATTGTAAAAGAACCTCACCTGTAATACCTTTAGATCTAGCGGCTGCTTTAAACATATTAGAGAACTGTTTTTCTAAAATACCATAAGTATATTTAGCTTTTTGTTTCTCAGCAAGCTGAATTGCGTATTCAGATCTTTTTCCTCTTCTTCTATTTGGACCATGTTGTCCAGGAGGATATTTTCTTTTTTCAAATGCCTTGTCATCACCAAAAATTGGTTGACCAAATTTTCTAGCGATTTTTGTTCTAGGTCCTGTATATCTTGCCATTGCTGTTTTTCTTTAATATTAAACTCTTCTTCTTTTTGGTGGTCTACATCCGTTGTGTGGAAGTGGTGTAACATCAATTATTTCACTCACCTCTATTCCTGCATTATGAATTGAACGGATAGCTGATTCTCTACCAGAACCAGGTCCTTTCACATACACCTTAACGCGTCTTAGACCTGCCTCATATGCTACTTGAGCGCAATCTTCTGCAGCTACTTGAGCAGCATAAGGAGTGTTTTTCTTAGACCCTCTAAATCCCATTTTACCAGCAGATGACCATGAGATTACTTCGCCATTTTTGTTAGTAAGGGAAACTATAACGTTGTTAAAAGTAGCCTTAATATGAGCTTGACCTGTTGCCTCAACTTTTACATTACGTTTTTTAGCTTTAGCTTTACCTTTAGTATTTTGTTGTTTCTTTGCCATAGTCGTTCTACTTATTATTTAGTCGCTTTTTTCTTGTTAGCAACAGTTTTTCTCTTACCTTTACGTGTACGTGAATTATTTTTAGTTCTCTGACCTCTTAAAGGTAATCCTAATCTGTGTCTAATTCCACGCTGACTACCGATGTCCATCAATCGTTTGATGTTCATTTGAGTTTCAGATCTCAACTCACCTTCAACTTTGAAATTTTCTGAAAGTGCTTTACGAATGGCATTGATATCATCATCATCCCAATCGTTTACTTTTTTATTTTCATCTACACCTGCTAAAGCAAGTATCTTCTTAGATGAACTTCTTCCTATACCATAGATGTAAGTTAAACCTATTACACCTCTTTTGTTCTTTGGTAAATCAATTCCTGCTATACGTGCCATAATATAAATTAACCTTGTCTTTGTTTGAATTTAGGGTTTTTCTTATTGATCACATATAAGCGACCTTTTCTTCGAACGATTTTACATTCCGAACTTCTTTTTTTGATAGATGCTCTTACTTTCATTTTATTTAATTTAATATACTCCGATTTCCAAGATAATGAAAACCTTCTTTTGTTATAATTTATTAATATCTATATGTTATTCTCGCTTTAGACAAATCATATGGAGACATTTCTAACTTAACTTTGTCTCCTGGTAACAACTTGATGTAATGCATACGCATTTTACCAGATATATGAGCAGTTACGATATGATTATTTTCAAGCTCTACACGAAACATTGCATTTGACAATGCTTCTATAATTGTACCATCTTGCTCAATATGTTTTTGCTTTGCCATTTAATATATAGTTTATGATTTTCTTGAAACTCTATCTGTTTGCATCATCCCATCATAATGATGATTCAACAAATATGTATTTATCTGTTGAGCTGTATCCAAAATCACACCAACCATAATGATTAGTGAAGTCCCTCCAAAGAAATAAGAAAAGGCAGTCCCTACACCTAGTTGATGAACAATCGCAGGAAAAATAGCCGCAATTGCCAACAAAATTGACCCAGGTAATGTAATTTTAGATAAAATATCATCTAAAAAATCTGCTGTATCTTTACCAGGTTTCACCCTAGGTATTATACCTTCATTTCTTCTTAGATCTTCAGCCATTTGGTTTACAGGTATAGTCACAGCCGTATAAAAAAATGTAAATAATACAATTAAAATACCGAAAACTACACAATACCAAAAACTAAAAGGATCCGATAAACTTTGAAAAAAACTTGGCATGTTACCATCCTTATAGAAAGCTCTGGCTAATAGTCCTGGCAAAAACATGATTGCTTGAGCAAATATAATAGGCATAACACCTGCAGCATTAACTTTTAGAGGAATATACTGCCTTACAGTATTAGTGAATGTTTTCATATAATTACTTCTCCCACCTTGAGCTCTTCCCACATATTGAACTGGGACTTGTCTCACACCTTTAACTAAAAGAACACAATACAAAATAACAGCCAAGAAACCTAGTATAGAGAAAAGCATAAATATACCAGATTGCTGAGAAAGCTCTGCAAAGAAAGCTGAAGGTAAATTAGCCATAATACCTACCATTATAATCAAAGAAATACCATTCCCTATCCCCTTATCTGTAATCTTTTCACCAAGCCACATAATGAACATTGTTCCAGTAATAAGAATTACTATTGATGGTAACCAGAACCAAAAACTCGTTGGAGAAACAACATAAGCCGGAGCTATAGCAGGGTCTCCATATGGTAAAAAGAAATTAGTGACTGATGTCAAATAAGCAGGTGCCTGAACAAGACAAATAGCAATGGTAAGCCATCTAGTAATCTGAGTGATTTTTTTACGACCACTTTCACCTTCTTTTTGTAATTTTTGCAAGTAAGGAACAGCCATTCCCATCAACTGAACAACAATACTAGCCGAAATATACGGCATAACCCCTAAGGCTAAAATCGACGCACGGCTAAAACCGCCTCCTGTAAATGCATTCAACAGACTTAAAAGACCATTCTCATTTTCAGAACCTCTTGCATTTAAGACATCAGTATTAATATTACTTAAATCTATACCAGGTAATGGAATATATGAACCAAATCTATACACAAGTAACAAGCTTAATGTTATAATTAGCTTATTTCTTAATTCCTCTATACTCCAAATATTCTTAATGGTCTGTATGAAACCTTTCATCGATTTTATTTAATTTCTTATTTAACTTCTACAGCTGTACCTCCAGCTTTTTCAATAGTGTCCTTTGCTGAAGCCGTAAATTTATTAGCCTCAATTTTAATAGCAGTTTTAAGTTCTCCTCTTCCTAAGATTTTAATTAAATCTTTTTTAGAAGCTAACCCAAAGGCTACAAAGGTATCTTTATTTATCGTATCTGACAAATTATTTTCATCAATTAACAGCTGAATGCTATCTAAGTTGATACCACGATAAGATACTCTATTGATATTGGTGAATCCGAATTTAGGTACTCGTCTTTGTAAAGGCATTTGCCCTCCTTCAAACCCAACTTTTCTTGAGTATCCTGAACGAGATTTAGCACCTTTATGTCCTCTACCAGCTGTTAAGCCGTTTCCAGACCCCTCACCTCTACCTTTTCTATATTTATTTTTAGTAGAACCTGCTGCTGGTTTTAAGTTATTTAATTTCATAATGAATAAAATACTATTTTATATGGTTTACGCTTTTTCAACGGTTACCATGTGTTCAACTTTTTTAATCATCCCACGAATTACTGGGTTGTCATCGTGCTCAACAGTTTGTTGCAATTTTTTAAGCCCTAAAGCTAAAAGAGTTGCTTTTTGTCCTTTAGATCTGTTGATTGCGCTTTTTACCTGAGTTACTTTTATTTTAGCCATTACTTATTATTAACCGTTATAAACTTTACTTACAGGAATACCTCTTAATCTAGAAATCTCGTTTGCACTTCTTAAACTCAATAAAGCTTTCATAGTTGCTTTCACCACGTTATGTGGGTTTGATGATCCCTTAGACTTTGAAAGTACATCGTGAATTCCCACTGATTCAAGTACGGCACGCACTGCACCACCGGCAATAAGCCCTGTACCGTGAGATGCTGGTCTAATGAAAATTTGAGCTCCACCATATCTTGTTTCTTGTTCGTGAGGAATAGTATGACCTTCTAGGGGTATTCTCACTAAATTTTTCTTAGCATCTTCAACAGCTTTTTGGATAGCACTAGCTACATCTTTAGATTTGCCTAAACCGTAACCTACTACACCATTTTCGTCTCCTACTACAACAATAGCAGAAAAACCAAACGCGCGACCACCTTTAGTTACTTTAGTAACACGTTGAATGCCAACTAATCTATCTTTTAATTCTAAACCTCCCGGTTTAACTTTTTCAATATTTTTAAAACCTAACATAATCTTAATTTAGAAATTTAAACCTCCTTCTCTAGCTCCGTCTGCCAAAGCTTTGATTCTACCATGATATAAAAATCCATTACGGTCGAAAACTACTGTTTCGATACCTGCAGCAAGAGCAAGCTCTGCAACGCGCTTACCTACCAATGTAGAAACTTCTGTTTTAGTCCCTTCACTAGCAACTGATTTATCTCTAGAAGAACTAGATACTAAAGTAACACCTTTTGTATCGTCTATAATCTGAGCATAAATTTCTTTATTAGATCTATAAACAGACAATCTAGGTTTTTCAGCAGTACCAAAAATGTTTTTGCGTACTCTTCTTTTTATTTTTAATCTTTTTTGAGTCTTATTAAGTGCCATAATCAATTTTTAATTTTATGCAGATTTACCTGCTTTTCTACGGATTTCCTCTCCTACGAATTTAACACCTTTTCCTTTGTATGGTTCTGGTTTTCTGAATCCTCTGATTTTAGCGGCAACCATTCCTAAAAGTTGTTTATCATAAGATGAAAGTTTTATAATTGGATTTTTACCTTTTTCAGTAACAGTTTCTACTTTTACTTCTTCTGGAAGCTCAATTACGATATTGTGAGAGAAACCTAAAGATAAGTCTAGTTTTTGTCCTTGATTAGACGCTCTGTAACCTACCCCTACTAATTCTAGTTCTTTGGTAAAACCTTTATCTAAACCTTCAACCATATTATTGATTAAAGCTCTATATAATCCATGAAGGGATTTATCTTCTTTTGAATCCGAAGGTCTTTCTACGGTTAAAACTCCATCTTCAACTTTTACATTGAAGCCTTCTTTTAATTCTTGTACTAACTCTGCTGATTTTCCTTTAACGGTGACTACATTGTTAGAAAAACTAACAGTGATACCGTTCGGTACATCTATACTAGCAAAACCTATTCGTGACATTTTTAATCTTCTTTAATCAATTATTAATATACATAACATAAAACTTCGCCTCCTACATTTTCTTGTCTGGCTTGTTTATCTGTCATTACTCCATTAGATGTAGATACAATTGCAATACCTAATCCATTCAATACTCTTGGCAATTCTTTGGATGAAGAGTATTTTCTTAAACCTGGTTTAGAAACTCTTACAATCTTTCTAATTGCAGGAACATTAGTCTTCTTATCGTATTTAAGAGCTATTTTAATAGTTCCTTGGTAGCCTTCATCAACAAATTTATAGTTTAAGATATAACCTTGATCAAATAAGATTTTAGTAATATCTTTTCTCATGTTAGATGCAGGTACTTCTACCAATTTGTGTCCAGCCATCATCGCGTTTCTAATACGCGTTAAAAAATCTGATATTGGGTCTGTCATTATTTCTATTCTTTAATTTTAAATTACCAACTCGCTTTTTTAACTCCTGGGATTAATCCTTTATTGGCTAATTCTCGGAACTGAACACGAGACAATCCAAACTGACGCATATACCCTTTTGGTCTTCCAGTAAGTTTACATCTGTTGTGCAATCTTACAGGAGATGCATTTTTAGGTAATTTTTGTAATGCTTCATAATCTCCAGCTTCTTTCAAAGCTTTTCTTTTTTCAGCATATTTTTCTACCAGTTTTTCTCTTTTGCGCTCACGCGCTTTCATACTTTCTTTAGCCATAATTAATTATTCTTTTTAAAAGGTAATCCGAATTTCTCTAATAAAGATTTAGCCTCTTTATCTGTATTAGCAGTCGTTACAAACGTAATGTCCATACCTTGAATTTTCTTCACCTTATCAATATTGATTTCAGGGAAAATAATTTGTTCGGTAATACCTAAGTTATAATTACCACGACCGTCAAATCCATTTGGATTAATACCGTTGAAATCTCTTACTCGTGGTAAGGCAGTGGTGATTAATCTATCAAGGAATTCATACATTTTCTCGTCTCTAAGAGTTACCTTAACTCCGATTGGCATATCTTTTCTAAGCTTAAAAGAAGCAACATCTTTTTTAGATAAAGTTGCTACAGCTTTTTGACCAGTGATATTAGAGATTTCCTCAATTGAATATTCAATTACTTTTTTATCAGAAACAGCCTCTCCTAAACCTTGGCTCACTACGATTTTTACCAATCTTGGAACTTGCATTACAGAAGAGTAACCAAACTCTTCTTTCATAGCCGCTACAATCTTATCCTTATATAATTTAGCAGGACGTGGTATGTATTTTTCTGTACTCATTTGATTATAATGTTTTTCCTGATTTCTTAGCAAATCGAACTTTTTTATCTCCTTCCATACGAAAACCTACTCTCGTAGCTTTTCCTGTTTCAGGATCAACGATTGCTAAATTAGAAATTTGAATAGGAGCTTCGGTTTCTAAAATTCCACCTTGTGGGTTTTGTGCTGAAGGTTTAGTGTGTTTTTTAATCATATTAACTCCTTGAACAATAGCTTTATTGTCTTTAGGTCTTACTTCTAAAACCTCACCTTTTTTACCTTTATCACTTCCCGATAAAACTACAACCTGGTCTCCTTTTTTTATTTTTAACTTTACCTGTGCCATGGTATACTATTTTTATAATACCTCTGGAGCCAGAGATATAATTTTCATATATTGTTTATCACGTAATTCACGAGCTACTGGTCCGAATACACGGGTACCTCTCATTTCTCCGTTATTATCTAATAAAACACAAGCATTGTCATCAAAACGGATATAAGAACCATCTTTACGTCTTACTTCTTTTTTTGTGCGTACGACAACCGCTTTAGACACTTGTCCTTTCTTTACGTTTCCAGCTGGAGTAGCATCTTTGATTGAAATCACGATTTTATCTCCAATAGAAGCATAGCGTTTACCTGTACCGCCTAAAACTCTAATTACTAAAGCCTCTCTAGCTCCAGTGTTATCAGCTACTTTTAATCTAGATTCTTGTTGTACCATTTTGTATTACTTAGCTCTTTCTATAATTTCTACTACTCTCCATCTTTTGTCCTTACTTAATGGACGAGTTTCCATGATTCTTACCGTATCACCCTCATTACACTCATTTTTCTCATCATGAGCCTTGTATGTTTTTGTTTTAAGAACGAATTTACCATACATTGGGTGCTTTTGTCTTTTAGTTTCAGCAACAACGATAGTTTTATCCATCTTATTACTTTTCACTAAACCTACACGTTCTTTTCTTAAATTTCTTTCCATCACAGTATTATTTTGCTTGTGATTCTTTTAGTTTCTTAGTCAATTCCGTATTTAGTCTCGCAATCATCTTGCGTAAATTACGCAATTGGATTGGGTTTTCTATCGGAGACATACCATGGCTTATTTTTAATAAATCATAGTTTGCTTTTTCTTCAGCAATTTTGTCTCTTAATTCTTCTACTGTTAATCCCTTAATATCTGATGCTTTCATTATACTCTATATTAATCTTCTCTATAATCTCTTGCAACAACAAATTTAGTTTTAACAGGAAGTTTTTGTGCTGCCAAACGTAATGCTTCTTCAGCAGTCGCTCTCGGAATTCCTCCAATTTCAAACAAAATACGTCCTGGACGAACTGGTGCAGCCCAATATTCTGGCGCTCCTTTACCTTTACCCATACGTACTTCTTGAGGTTTCTTGGTAATTGGTTTATCTGGAAATATTTTGATCCAAATACTTCCTTCACGTTTCATATATCTTGTAGCAGCAATACGAGCTGCCTCAATTTGTCTAGCAGTTAACCATTTATCTTCTAAAGCTTTAATTCCAAAAGTACCAAAAGCTAATTGTGTACCTCTGTAATCATTACCTTTTCCAACATTTTTATGCTGCTTTCTGAATTTAGTTCTTTTTGGTTGTAACATGATTCAAATAAATCTTTATTGGTTTATGATCTTTTACGACCACCGCGTTTACTACGCTCTCTGCGTTTTCCGCCTGATTTTTTATTTTTCTTAAGACCTGTAAGTGGCGAAAGTTCTCTTTTGCCATACACTTCACCTTTCATAATCCACACTTTAATACCTAATCTTCCATAAGTAGTGTGAGCTTCAGCAACATGATAATCTATGTCAGCTCTAAAAGTTGACAATGGTATTCTACCTTCTTTATATGTTTCTGAACGTGCCATCTCAGCACCATTCAATCTACCAGAAACTTGAACCTTAATACCTTCAGCATTCATTCTCATTGCAGATGCTATTGCCATTTTTACCGCTCTTCTGTAAGAAATACGATTTTCAATTTGTCTCGCAATACTTTCAGCAACGAGAGTTGCATCTAATTCAGGTCTTTTAATTTCAAAAATATTGATTTGAACATCTTTACCAGTAAGTTTTTTTAACTCCTCTTTTAACTTATCTACCTCAGTTCCACCTTTACCAATAATGATACCTGGACGAGCTGTAGTTAAGGTAACAGTAATTAACTTTAATGTTCTTTCAATATAGATACTAGATAAATTTGCTTTTGCTAAACGTACATTTAAGTACTTTCTAATTTTAGCATCTTCGGCAATTTTATCTCCATAGTTTCTACCACCGTACCAGTTAGAATCCCAACCTCTGATGATACCTAATCTATTTCCTATCGGATTTGTTTTTTGACCCATAATTATTGCTGATTCTCTTCGGTTCTACTTCCTAAAATTAAAGTCACATGATTAGATCTCTTTCTAATTCTGTGAGCTCTACCTCGTGACGCTGGACGCAATCTTTTTAGTTGTCTTGCGCTGTCCACATACACTTCTTTCACAAATAAGTTAGCATCTTCTACATCAGCGTTCTCATTTTTGTTTTGCCAGTTGGCAATTGCTGATAATAATAGTTTTTCTAATCTTACAGATGCTTCTTTCTTTGAATATCTTAAGATATATAATGCTCTGTTGACATTTTCGCCTCTAATAATGTCCGCTACGAGTCTCATCTTACGAGGAGAGGTAGGACAATTGTTTAGCTTAGCAAAAGCTAAACTTTTCTTAGATTCTTTTAATGCCTGAGCACTGTTATGTTTTCTAACTCCCATAGCTCTCTATTTTACTTTTTACCTTTATTTTTAGCGTTACCTGCGTGACCTCGGAAAGTACGAGTAGGAGAAAACTCACCTAACTTATGACCAACCATGTTTTCTGTAACATAAACTGGTATAAATTGCTTTCCATTGTGCACAGCTATGGTTTGACCAACAAAATCTGGCGATATCATAGATGCACGAGACCAAGTTTTAATAACAGTTTTCTTTCCGCTTTCTATATTAGCTTGGACTTTTTTCTCTAATTTATAGTGAATATAGGGTCCTTTTTTTAATGAACGTGCCATAGATTATTTCTTTCTTCTTTGAATGATATACTTATTAGATGCTTTTTTCTTAGAACGTGTCTTATAACCTTTAGCAGGAATTCCATTTTTATTTCTAGGAATACCACCAGTGGCACGTCCTTCACCACCACCCATTGGGTGATCTACTGGGTTCATAACCATAGAACGAGTTCTAGGTCTTCTACCTAGCCATCTGCTTCTACCAGCCTTACCACTCACTACTAATTGATGATCTGAGTTTGAAACAGCACCTACGGTAGCCATACATTCTACAAGAATTAATCTAACCTCTCCTGATGGCATTTTAATCGTTGCAAACTTCCCATCTCTCGCCATCAATTGAGCGTAAGAACCAGCACTTCTAGCAATGATTGCTCCTTGCCCTGGTCTTAATTCAATACAAGAAATCACAGTACCTAGAGGTATATTCTTCAATTTCATTGCATTCCCAACCTCTGTCTCAACTCGCTCTCCACTAGTGATTTTATCACCTACTTTCAAGCCATTTTGAGCCACTACATATCTTTTCTCACCATCAGCATATTGCACAAGCGCAATAAAAGATGTTCTGTTTGGGTCATATTCTATAGAAACTACTTCAGCCTCTTCGTGTTTATCTCTCTTAAAATCGATGATACGATACTTTTGTTTATGACCACCACCGATAAAACGCATTGTCATACGACCAGAGTTATTTCTACCTCCGGATTTGCTCTTACCTTTAGTCAAAGATTTCTCTGGCTTATTTGTAGTAACCTCCTCGTAATTATTTACGATACGAAATCTTTGCGCTGGTGTTATTGGTTTTAATTTTCTTACTGACATAATTCTCTTACTTAAATGTTACCGTATAAATCGATTTCTTGTCCTTCTGCTACCTGAACAATAGCTTTTTTCAATTTATTAGTAGCACCTACTTGCAAACCAGACTTAGTATATCTTGTTTTAATTTTCGGCGCATAGATCATAGTCTTTACAGAAACTACTTCTACATTATATAGTTCTTGTATCGCTTTCTTAATTTCAATCTTGTTTGATTTAGTATTTACTAAGAAAGCATAACGATTATTTAACTCTGAATCGTTTGTAGCTTTTTCGGTAATTACCGGCTTTAAAATTATACTCATAATCGATTACTTTCTTAAATTTTCTTGAATTTTTTCTACTGAACTTTCAAACAAAACTAATTCCGCAGCATTTACAATATCGTAAGTTGTTAATTCTGAAAAGTTTACAACTTTAACATTTTGTAAATTTCGGGACGACAAATATACGAATTTATTTGGTTCTCCCAAGACAAATAAAGATTTTTTATTTGACAGAGATAGATTGCTCAACAATTCGTTAAAGTTTTTAGTTTTTGGTGCTTCAAAGTTGATATCTTCTACAACTTTCAGAGCATTGTCAAGAACTTTTTGGCTAAGTACCGATTTTTTAGCGACTCTCTTTTGAGCTCTGTTTAATTTAAAACCATAATTTCTAGGTCTTGGGCCAAATACTCTACCTCCTCCTTTAAACAATGGGTTTTTAATATCACCTGCTCTGGCTCCTCCAGTACCTTTTTGTCTTTTGATTTTTCTAGTACTTCCAGCGACTTCGCTTCTTTCTTTAGATTTATGAGTACCTTGTCTTTTATTTGCAAGATGCTGTTTAATTTCAAGATAAACGGTGTGCTCGCTTGGTTCTATACCAAAGATTGCATCATCTAGCTGAATTTTTTTAGCTGTCTCTTTGCCTAATTTGTCTAATACTACTACTTCCATCTTCTTAATATTACATATGAATTTTTAGGACCAGGTACAGCGCCTTTTACGATAATAAGGTTCTTTTCCTCGTCTACTTTAACAACTTGTAAATTCTGAACAGTAACTTTTTTACCTCCCATACGGCCAGCCATTCTCATTCCCTTGAATACTCTTGAAGGGTCTGAACCTGCTCCGATTGAACCTGGGGCTCTAAGTCTGTTGTGCTGACCGTGAGTTGATTGACCAACTCCACCAAAGCCGTGACGCTTAACAACACCTTGGAAACCTTTCCCTTTGGAAGTTCCAGTGATGTCCACATACTCACCTTCTTTGAATAAGTCAACTTTCACTTCTTGCCCTAAAGACAACTCATTTACAAAATCTCCATAAAATTCCACCAATTTGTGTTTTGGTGTAGTGCCGGCTTTTTTAAAGTGCCCTGTAAGCGCTTTACCAGCATTCTTCTCTTTCTTGTCATCGAAACCTAATTGAACAGAGCTATATCCGTCTGTCTCAATAGTTCTGACCTGCGTCACAACACAAGGACCTGCTTCAATGATGGTACAAGGAATGTTTTTCCCGTTAGCATCGTACAGGCTTGTCATTGCGATTTTTTTTCCAATAATTCCTGACATTATAATTTATTAATTATTTTTTAGATAATAATGCAGAGCAAGCCAAAAGCTTACTCTACATTTTTCATTTTATTATTTTACAAAAACTACACTTTAATTTCCACTTCCACTCCACTTGGCAATTCTAGCTTCATCAAAGCATCAACAGTTTTAGATGATGATGAATAGATGTCTAGCAGACGCTTGTGAGAATTTAGCTCAAATTGCTCACGCGCTTTCTTATTTACGTGAGGCGAGCGCAATACGGTAAAAATTCTCTTGTTGGTAGGTAATGGAATTGGACCATTAACCACTGCACCTGTAGTTTTTACAGTTTTTACAATCTTCTCAGCAGATTTATCTACTAAATTATGATCGTAAGATTTAAGTTTTATTCTTATTTTTTGACTCATTGTTTCAATTATTCTTCGTTACCTTTTGCTTTAGCTACTACTTCATCTGCTATATTTTGTGGAGCAGCTTCGTATTTCTCAAACTCCATAGTTGAAGTTGCACGACCAGAAGATAAAGTTCTTAAAGATGTTACATAACCAAACATTTCTGATAATGGCACAGTAGCTTTAATCACTTTAGCGTTATTTCTATCGCTCATTCCTGAAGGCACACCTCTTCTTCTGTTCAAGTCGCCTACGATATCTCCCATATTTTCCTCAGGAGTTAGGATTTCCAACTTCATAATTGGCTCCATAATCGCAGGTCTCGCTTTCTTAGCAGCTGCTTTAAATCCAAGCTTCGCAGCCAATTCAAACGATAATTGATCTGAATCCACAGGGTGGAATGAACCATCTTTTAAGGTAATCTTCATTGAATCTACTTCATAGCCTGCTAATGGACCATTTTTCATAGCTTCTTTGAAGCCTTTTTCTACTGATGGAATATACTCTTTTGGAATGTTTCCACCTTTAATTTCATTGATAAATTGAAGACCAACAACACCTTCATCGGCAGGCTCAATAGCAAACACGATATCTGCGAATTTACCACGACCACCTGTTTGTTTCTTATAAGTTTCACGGTGTTCTGCACTACCCATGATTGCCTCTTTGTACTCAACTTGAGGTTGACCTTGATTAACTTCTACCTTGAACTCTCTCTTCAAACGGTCTACAATAATATCTAAGTGGAGCTCACCCATACCAGAAATCACAGTTTGTCCTGATTTCTCATCAGTTCTAACTTGGAAAGTTGGGTCCTCTTCAGCTAACTTAGCTAAAGCCATACCAAGCTTATCCATATCTGCTTTAGATTTTGGCTCAACTGCGATACCAATTACTGGATCCGGGAATTCCATACTTTCTAATACGATTGGTGCATTTTCAGCGGACAATGTATCTCCAGTTTTAATATCTTTAAATCCTACAGCCGCTCCGATATCTCCAGCTTCGATATATTCTAGAGGCTCTTGTTTGTTTGCGTGCATTTGATAAATACGAGAGATACGCTCTTTGTTACCTGATCTATTGTTCAAGACATATGAACCAGCATCTAAGTGACCAGAGTATGCTCTAAAGAATGCTAAACGACCAACAAATGGATCTGTTGCAATCTTAAATGCTAACGCAGCAAAAGGCTCATCTACTGAGGGCTTTCTAACTTCAAGTTCTCCTGTATTTGGATTAGTACCTTCAATTGCTTCAATATCAGTTGGAGCTGGCAAGTATCTACACACCGCATCTAACATGAATTGAACGCCTTTGTTTTTAAACGAAGAACCACACATCATTGGGATGATAGCCATATCCAATGTAGCAGCTCTTAAAGCAGCATGAATCTCATCTTCAGTAATGCTGTTTTCATCTTCCATGAATTTCTCTAAAAGATTTTCATCGTAAGCAGCAACCTCTTCAATGAGTTTTGCTCTAAGCTCAGCTGCTTGTTCTTTTAATTCTTCTGGAATTTCAATTTCATCAAAAGTAGCACCTTGTGTTTCATCATGCCACACGATAGCTTTGTTTTTAACTAAGTCTACTACCCCTCTAAAGTCAGCTTCGTCTCCGATGTTCAACACGATTGGCACCGCATTAGAACCTAACATTTCTTTTACTTGTGTACAAACAGCTAAGAAGTTTGAACCTTGACGGTCCATCTTGTTAACGAAACCTAATCTAGGAACCTTGTAGTTATCAGCTAATCTCCAGTTAGTTTCTGACTGAGGCTCAACACCATCAACGGCACTGAACAAGAAAACTAACCCATCAAGCACACGCAATGAACGGTTTACTTCTACGGTAAAGTCAACGTGGCCCGGAGTATCGATAATGTTAAAATGATAATCGTGTGCATTCGGTAGCGGCT
This sequence comes from Ornithobacterium rhinotracheale, assembly GCF_022832975.1. Taxonomy (NCBI): domain Bacteria; kingdom Pseudomonadati; phylum Bacteroidota; class Flavobacteriia; order Flavobacteriales; family Weeksellaceae; genus Ornithobacterium; species Ornithobacterium rhinotracheale. The sequence goes on from NZ_CP094846.1 coordinate 2,049,688, forward strand.
TACCATTATGCTTTGGGAACACCCAAGTACAAGTAGTTGCTGCTGAGGTAATTGTAATACCTCTTTCAGCTTCTTGCTCCATCCAATCCATGGTAGCTGCACCTTCGTGCACCTCACCAATTTTGTGTGAACGACCTGTATAGAACAAAATACGCTCTGTAGTTGTTGTTTTCCCAGCATCGATGTGAGCTGCAATACCAATGTTTCTTGTAAATTTTAAATCTCTTGACATTATAATTAGAATCTAAAGTGTGAAAATGCTTTGTTTGCTTCTGCCATTCTATGAGTTTCAACTCTTTTCTTAACTGCAGCACCTTCTTCTTTAGAAGCAGCAATAATTTCAGCAGCTAATTTTTGAGCCATAGATTTCTCGTTACGAGCTCTAGAATATTTAATCAACCATTTCATCGCCATAGAAATCTTTCTATCTGGGCGAATTTGCATAGGAATTTGGAATGTAGCCCCTCCAACTCTTCTTGAACGAACCTCTACATGCGGCATAACATTAGTTAACGCATCTTTCCAAACTTCTAAAGCTTCTTTTTCTTCGTCCTCTTTTTTCTGATCTACGATATCAATTGCATCGTAAAATACTTTAAATGCTACACTTTTTTTCCCGTCTAACATTAAGTTATTAACAAAACGAGTTACCAAAGTATCGTTAAACTTAGGATCTGGGAGTAAGTGACGTTTTTTAGCTCTTGTCTTTCTCATTTCTTCTTAAGGATTAAAAATTATTTTTTAGGACGTTTAGCTCCGTACTTACTTCTTCTTTGTAAACGACCATTAACTCCCGCAGTATCTAATGCACCGCGTACGATGTGATAACGCACACCTGGTAAATCTTTTACCCTTCCTCCTCTCACCAATACTATCGAGTGCTCTTGCAAATTATGTCCTTCACCACCGATGTAGGCGTTCACCTCTTTACCATTTGTTAAACGCACACGCGCTACTTTACGCATTGCTGAGTTTGGTTTTTTAGGTGTAGTGGTGTACACACGAGTACACACGCCTCTTCGCTGTGGACAACTTTCCAAAGCAGCCGATTTACTCTTCTTAGTGAGTTTGTTTCTACCTTTTCTTACTAATTGCTGAATTGTTGGCATATTATATATAAAATATTCTTAGTTCTCAACCCTTTAAAAAACAGACTTCGCCTATTAAAGGGTGTGCAAAGGTATGTCTTTTTATTTAATATACAAAGATTTATGCATATTATTTTACAAAAAAATGTTCTAACTTAGGATTTTACACCCTCAGCTAGAACATTTTTTACGACTTAAAAAATCGATTTTTAAGTATTTTTTATGATTTTATTTTTCTGTCACGCGCAAATCTACCCGTCTATTTTGAGCCATACAAGCTGGTGTGTCATTGGTTGCGCATACAAAGTGAGCCGCCCCATAACCTTCTGCCGAAACACGATCTTTTTTCAAGCCGAGCGCAATCATTGTTTTCATTGCTGTTTGCGCTCTATCGTTTGACAATGGCTGATTAACTTCCTGAGAGCCTGCATTATCGGTATAGCCACCTAATTTAATTTTAGCCTTTGGATAATCGTTTAAAATTAAAACTAAATTTTTCAATTGCTGCTTAGACTCTGGCGTAAGACTTGATTTTCCTTTTTCAAAGTATATTCTATCCAGCGTCATCCACCCTTGCGTTTTATCATCAGAAACAGTGAAATTACTATCACTCAAAAATTTATATAATTTATTTTCAATACTTCCCTCTCCTACTTTTAATTTGGTGCCGTTTTTAAGAGAAATTTCCACTTCAGAGCCTAAATCGTAAATAAAATTTCCAGTTGCCTCGTCATACACGCCTGCTATAAATGGCTTGGGAGCTATCACTAAAGTCGTATCAACTTTTATTGCCTCACCATTAGCATTGTAAACATAATTTCCATTAGATAAAATATAGCTTTCTGGCGTTATTTGTAGAGTTCCATTTTTCACATTAAGTGTATCCCCTTCAACAGAAAGTACTGGATTCACATTATTATCCACAATTACACCATTTTTATCAATTCCAAAGGTTTCTGAACGCAAAGGCGCCACCGGTTTTTGATTCTCATCTTTTGCAGCAAACTCCTTATATATAAAGTATCCTGCAATCACCAAAATTGGGATTAAAAGCAACCAAACCCAGCTTTTATTACTTCCTCGCTGGCTATTTGAAACCACAGGCGCAGGAGAAATTTTAGGCTCAGCTTTTGGCAACACGTCTGCTTTGACTGAATGGGGCTGGGCTGATTTTTCAAATTTCAAAGATTGAACACCTAATCTAGCAGCCAACCCGTGCAGCCCCGATGGAATAGCATCTACGAAGGCATCTTTCTCTTGAGAAAACAATGCCACTAGCCCTTGCGTCGTCACCCCCTCTCCAGTGATTTTCTTACCCACTACACTCATTATCAAAGGGAACACAACTGCCAGCACTCCACTAGCTGCTTCCTTGCTTATATTCGCATACTGCGCAACACTCTCAAAAACCCACTCCTCCTTTCCTTTAAGCAAATCAAGAATACAAGTATTCCCTTTTCCTAAGAGTGCATGTTTATTCTGTTCAAAAACACGCAAAAAAGAGTCGCTGGCAAATAGCCCAGACTGATCAATGTCTTTCGCCAAATCAAATACCTGCTGAGCACCAACTTCATTCTGCACCTTCTCATTAATAAATGACAACAATAAAGGTAGCACTCCCGTAATTGCTTGAGATGTATTGCTTCTACTTTCGTTTACATAATTGCTTACTTTATCCACCAAAACAGGAGAAAGCTCACTCTTGGTCTGTTCAATCAACGAATTATTCATAATAGCTTAAATTAAAATTCGCTAATCCACAATAATCAAGCCAATTCAAATATTATCTATTGAGTTTTTGTTAAAATTCGATTTTAAATTCTTCTGAATTTAGCGTTTTTATATATTGCATTAAAATTTAATTCTTTACATTTGCTTTCATGTTTTCGAAAATCACTAAAAATATCATTTTTATATTTGCCCTAATCCCGACAAGGCTTTTGTATATTTTTGCTGATTTTTTATTTTTCATCCAGACTTATTTTGTTCGGTACAGAAGGAAAGTAGTTATTGAAAATCTAAAAAAATCATTTCCTACTTTTTCAGACGAAAAAATTCAATCTATAGCTAAAAAATTCAATCGACATTTGTGCGATTATGCCGTAGAATCTATACGAGCGTTAAAAATTTCTCAAAGAGAACTCGACACGCGCATTGAATTTAAAAATCTTGAAGTTTTAAACCAAATTAAAGCTGAAAATAAAAATTGCATGCTACTCTGCGGGCATATCTTTAATTGGGAATGGCTTATCGGGGCGGTGCATCATCTACCCACAGAGAAAACTTATGCCGTATACCACGCACTCAGCAATAAAGAAATTAACGACATCATGCGACAATCTCGTGAACGATTCAACACACATGCTATTGACATGAATGAAACGCCACGCGTGATGATGAAAACGCCAAATGATGGAAATTCGACATTTTTGTTCGTAGCGGATCAAAGCCCTCATTGCAACTTAGTGCAGTACGACTTAGAATTTCTAAATCAAACCACGCCCGTATTCATTGGATTTGATAAATTAGCCCGAAAATTAAATTACGGTGTTGTGTATGTGAATATTTCTTCTCCCAAGCGAGGACATTTTATTTTTTCGTTTGAAAGATTAATACCCAAAAACGATTTTTTTGAGCCAAATGAAATTATACATTTATTTTACCAAGCCTTAGAAAATAACATAAAAACCGACCCCGCCAATTGGCTTTGGAGTCATCGTCGCTGGAAATATAAAAGAGGAATAGACTATTGGAAACTGCCATCGTAATACTGAACTGGAACGGAAAAAAGTGGCTAAAAGCCTTTTTGCCATCATTGCTAAAATATAGCGAGCAAGCGGATATTTATGTGATAGACAACGCATCGACTGATGACGATGTGGAATTCTTGACTACCAACTTCCCGAGCGTAAAAATCGTTCAAAATGCTCAAAATTATGGTTTTGCTGGTGGCTACAATGAAGGACTAAAACATATTTCGGCAGATTTATTTTGCTTGCTCAACTCCGATGTCGAAGTTTCCGAAGGCTGGTTGCCTCCCGTGCTGTATTTGTTTAATCAAGATGAAACTTTGGCGGCTGTTCAGCCTAAAATTTTAGATTATAATCAAAAAGACCAATTTGAATATGCAGGCGCAGCTGGTGGATTTTTAGACAACTTAGGCTATCCGTTTTGTCGTGGTAGAATTTTCTGGACATTGGAAAAAGACCAACATCAGTATAACGATGTGCTCCCCATTTTTTGGGCGTCTGGTGCGTGCCTATTTATCCGTAGCGAAGTTTTCTGGAAAGTGGGTGGCTTTGATGCTGATTTCTTTGCACATATGGAAGAGATTGATTTGTGCTGGAGATTGCAAAATTTGGGCTACAAAATTCTGTATTGCGGACATTCTACGGTGTACCATGTGGGCGGTGGCACTTTGCAAAAAAACAGCCCGCGCAAGACTTATTTAAACTTCCGAAATAGCCTTTTTATGCTCATCAAGAATTTACCTTTATATAAAGTGTTTCCCGTGATTTTTGCTCGTTTAGTTTTAGACGGAATCACGGCAATTGTCTTTTGGCGATACGAAGGATTTGCTCATTTAAAAGCCATCTTTTTTGCGCATATGGATTTTTATAAGAAGTTTGGACATTTCTGGAAGAAAAGACAAAAAACTCAACGAAAGTTTTGGGCAAAACGCTTGGTGCCTTTTCAATATTTTATTTTAGGCAAAAAATATATGAAGGATTTATTTTAGCCTTGTATTTATAAAAAAGTTCCCACGCCTGCGGCGTGGGAACTACTCTTAAAAAAATAAAATACACCTACTCGTAGTAAGTAATCTCACGCTCTGCGATACTTTCGGCTTTATCGTTTTTATAGGTTATTTTCTTAATCCAATTGTCGTGGGTATCGTATTCATAGGTATAGTTTTCTTTACTATATATATCACCATCTGAGTTATAAGTAACAACTTCTATACTATTCCCTTTTTCATCGTAAACAAAAGCATATTTAAAACTTACACTGCCATCTGAGTTATAACAAACCTCCTCTATCTCATTCCCTTTTTCATCGTAAACATATTTAAATTTCGTACTATCATTTGGTCTGTAAATAACCTCTTCTATCCTATTCCCTTTATTATCGTAGGCATAAGTCCATTTTTGACCTATACTGCCTTCTGAATTATAACTAACCACTTCAATATTATTTCCTTTATCATCATACGCATAAGTTTTTCTCCAACGCATACTACCATCTGCATTATGAAAAGCATCCTCTATCATATTCCCTTTATCATCGTACGCTAAAGTTTCCTTCCATATAATCCTACCATCTGCATTATGATAAGCATCCTCCATCATATTCCCTTTTTCGTTATAAGCATAAGTTTCCTTCCATATAATCCTACCATCTGCATTATAAGTAACTTCCTCTATCCTATTACCTTTATTATCGTACGCTAAAGTTCTTTTCCTACGCATACTACCATCTTCTTCATATAAAACCACCTTTTTCATATTTCCTTTTTCGTTAAACAACCTGAACTCTCTAGCGGATTTTACGGATTTTACTTTTCCTTTTAAGCCCCATTCCTCGGCATCGGTTTTCTTGTGTTGTTTATCGCACGCCCAAAGGCTTAACGCACCAAGGACTATTAAAATTATTCGTTTCATATATTGAATTAAATTAAACTTAAAAACTTAATTTTTTAAATTCACATAAGTTAAAAAATCCAAACAAAAATAAAAAACTTTTCTACTTTAAAAAAGTAGAATACAATAAAATCTCTGAGAAAAACCGCCTAAGAAAAAATATATTCTTATTTTCGCATCAAATAAATAAAATCGAATGAATTTCAAAAAATTGAACAATTTGGTCGGCTGGCTGATGTTTGCCATTGCTGCCATCGTTTATTTGAGTTCCATGGAGCGCGAATTGAGTTTTTGGGACTGTGGGGAATACATCGTTTCTTCGTCTAAATTGGGCGTAACGCATGCTCCAGGCGCGGCAACTTTTCAGCTATTGGGGGCAGTGTGGTCTGGCTTAGCCTTTGGCGACGGAAATCTTTACGCTATTTTAATTAACGCACTTTCGGCTCTGAGTAGTGCTTTTACGATATTATTCCTTTTTTGGACGATTACGCATTTTGCGCGTAGAATTATGGTGAAAATCGGCGAAGATAGAGCCGAAGAAGGCAAAACTCATGAATTAAGCCAAACCGATATTTGGGTGATTATGCTCGCTGGTGTGGTAGGCTCTTTGGCGTTCACTTTTTCGGATTCGTTCTGGTTTTCTGCCGTGGAGGGCGAAGTGTACGCTATGGCTTCCATGTTCACTGCCCTACTCTTGTGGCTGGCTTGCAAATGGGAAAATGCTGCGGGTGAACCAAGAGAAAACCGTTGGCTCGTTTTAATTTCACTATTAATTGGATTATCCACAGGGGTGCACTTGATGGCGATTTTAACCGTGCCTGCGATTTGCTACCTTTATTATTTTAGACATTACAAATTCACTTGGAAATCATTTATCATTGCCAATGTTGTGACTTTGGCGGTGTTTGTCTTTGTGTTCAAAGTGATTTTCTCCTACACCATGGCTTTCTACGGAAACTTAGAAGTATTTATGGTGAATTCTTTAAATATGCCTTTCAATTCGGGAACAGTAGCCGCAACCATTGTTCTTGCGGCCGTTTTTGGGGGCGCACTATATTATACCAAACAAAAAAATTGGGTAACCGCCAATACTGCGGTGCTTTCGATTTTATTTATGCTAATTGGTTTTACGAGCTGGCTTGTGATTCCGATTCGTGCCAATGCCAATCCGCATATGAACTTAAACGACCCTGATGATGCGATTGGGCTTTTGGATTATTACAATCGTGAACAATACGGCGATTGGCCTGTTTTTGTAGGTCCTTTATACACAGCACACCAAGACCCAAATGGCGTAAAAAGAAACGCAGACGGCACTTATAAAATGGTGGACAAAGGTCCTATCTATAAAAGAAACAGAGCCAAAGGCATTTACGAAGTGGTAGGACGCAGACAAGATTATGTGTATAACGATGACCAAATCGGTTGGTTTGCGCGTATGTACAATCCGCAATCCAAAGCTAATTACGAGGCACTCATGGGACCTGCCGAACAAACTAAATCTTATGACCCTACTACGGGTAAACAAGTTACTCATTTTAAACGCCCAAGTTTCTGGCAGAATGTTCAGTTTTTCTTGAACTACCAAATCGGATATATGTATTTAAGATATCTCGGCTGGAACTTTGTAGGAAAACAAAACGACTACCAAGGAAACATGGAAGTTACCAAAGGAAACACCATCACGGGGATTAATTTCATCGATAATATTTTGGTCGGTGGTTCACAGGAAAATTTACCTACTAGATTTAAAGATAACAAAGCACGAAATGTATATTTTGCGATTCCGTTGATTTTAGGATTAATCGGATTTGTATTCCAATTTTATAAAGATTGGGGGCGAAACTTTGCACTGATTTCCCTTTTCTTATTAACGGGTGTGGGAATTCTGCTTTACACCAATGTAAAACCCTTTGAACCAAGAGAGCGCGACTATGCCGTGGTAACTTCGTTCTATGTCTTTGCCGCTTGGATTGGAATGAGTGTTTTAGCCATTTATACTTTATTAAAACAAAAAACAAATGCCAAAAATGCACTTTTAGTAAGTGGTTTAACACTTGTAGCGCCATTGCTTATGGGCTTTGAAAACTGGGACGACCACACGCGTGCCGATCGTCGTGCTGCGCATGATTTAGCCTACAATTATTTAGTAAATTTAGACCCAAATTCCATTTTATTTGTTTACGGGGACAATGATACTTATCCGCTTTGGGGCTTGCAGGAAACCGCGATGTTCCGTACGGATGTGAAAATTGCGAACTACACCTTATTAGGTTCGCCATGGAACATTTCGCAAGCGCAACGCCGCACTTATGATGCCATGCCATTACCATCTCAAATGACCGAATCAGACTACAGACAAGGAGAAAACGAGGGTATTATCATAATTGATGATGACTTATTTAAGCAATTGCATGATTATGCTTCGCAAAATTCTCCTGAATTTTTAGGAGCTTTAAACCAAATTAAAAGCTACAACGAGAATGGAATGACTGCTAAAGAGTCCATGAATTGGATTTTGAATAAAGATAATAATACCAAAAATTATTTAGTAGAAGTTTTAAAACAATTGTTCCGTGGTGGGGTAGATAATGTTTTACCTACCAATAAAATCATTATCCCAGTAGATAAAAATGCGGTACTTAAAAATAAAATTGTAGCCCCTTACCAAGCAGAACAAATTGTTCCGAATGTCGTGGTAACTCTACCTAACAGACAAATCGGATTCAAGAGTGAATTGTTAATGCTAGACATTATGGCAAACTATAAATGGGACAGAAGCATTTACTTCTCCAGTGGAGGATTGTTCGACCCTGCCAACATTTTCTATTTGGGCGATTATTTAGAATACGAAGGGTTTTCTTACAAATTTGTACCCATCAAAACACCAAAAGGCTCTAATGGCGAAGTGGGTACCATCGACGCCAATCAAATGTACAATGACATTTTGAAATACGAATGGTCAAACTTCAACGATACAAGTGCGTATTTTGACGAAACTTGTCGCCAAAACATCCTTTCGTACCGAAATGCCGTTTTAAGAACTGGGGAAGCACTGGTAAAATTAAGCGAAAATGAAAAAGCCAAAAAACTCATCGCTTTGATGCAAGAAAAAATCCCATATACTGAATTTTCAGACGGCATTTCGTTATACGGATTCATTCCATTGTATTACCGATTAGGCGAAGACCAAAAGGCTAAAGCGCTTTCCGATTTTCTACAAAAACAGAATCAGGAAGAAATGGCTTATTACAACTCGCTTTCACCATACGAAAAAGCAAGTATTCATAATGATTATCAGCGATTGATTGGCGAAGAGCAATATGCAACCGCCAACATGATTGATTATAATTTAACTTATAAAAAAGATACTGCTGCGGCTAAAAAAGTGTTTGAGCAATATTATACGCCACTTGAAAACCGCCTGAATAAATTAGCCGAAAAAGCTAAACAAGTAGGGCTTGAAAATATGAGCGAAGAAGATGTACAAAACCTCACAACCGACTTGTCTTTGCAACGCAGTATGCTTGGTCTTGCGGTAGAAATCGATAGTACTTATGCAAAACAGAAGTTCAGAGAAATGACCCAAATGATGAATACCATCGACCCGAGAGAAAATTAATCTTAAAGATAGATTTTTAAAAGAAAAGGCTTTCAATTATAGTTGAAAGCCTTTTTTATGTTTTCATTTTTCATCAACAATAATTTCTGCTGCCCTTGCCGATGCCCCTGCTCCTCCCAAAACTTCTCTCAGTTTTTGGTAATCTTTTAGCATCTTTTCTCTTGAGGCGCCGCTTAGAATTTTAGTTAATTCTGTTTTTAAATTTTTATAATTTAATTCTTGCTGAATCAACTCTTTTACCACTTCGCGATTCATTATTAAATTGACCAATGAAATGTATTCTATATTTTTAACCAATCGCTTCCCAATTTCATACGAAATCCTGCTGCCCTTGTAGCACACCACCTCTGGCACGCCAAGCAAAGCTGTTTCGAGCGTTGCCGTCCCCGAGGTTACAAGTGCTGCATAAGAATGTTGCAACAAAGCATAAGTTTGATTTTCCACCCATTTCACATTTTCGGTGAGATAAGGCTCATACAACGCACGCTCTTGCGACGGTGCTCCTGCTACTACGAATTGATATTCAGGGAAATCCTTCACCACCGAGAGCATAATCGGTAACTTGGTTTTGATTTCTTGTTTTCTACTGCCTGGCAACAAAGCGATGATTTTTCGGTCATCGAGTCCCCATTTTTGTCTAAAGCTTTGCTCATCGCTCACTTCGCGCTGCGCAATCGCATCGAGTAACGGATGCCCCACAAAATCTACCGAAAAATCATATTTTTGATAAAAATCTTTTTCAAAAGGCAAAATCACAAGCATCTTGTCTACATACTTTTTTATCGCATGTACTCGGCTTGATTTCCATGCCCAAACTTGTGGCGAAATGTAATACACTACCTTGATTCCAAGCTTTTTAGCAAAAGGAGCAATTTTAAGATTGAACCCAGGGTAATCCACCAAAATCAATTCATCGGGTTGCCAAGATTTGATGTCTTCTTTACAGAATTTAATGTTCTTTAAAATGGTTTTTAAGTTCATCACCACCTCCACAAATCCCATAAAAGCCAAATCACGATAGTGCTTTACAAGCGTGGCGCCTTGCGCTTGCATCAAATCGCCACCCCACACTCTAAATTCCGCATTGGGATCTCTTTTTTTAATTTCTTTGATGAGATTAGCCGCGTGCAAATCGCCTGAAGCCTCCCCCGCGATGATGTAGTATTTCATGTTTTAACAAAGTATATTTTACAAACTTAATTAATAAATTTGATTTAACTAAAAAATCCTTGAGTCGCCCCAAGGATTTATCTATTGAATTGATTGTAAAATCTTAATTTTTAGGTAGGATTAAAGTGATTTCCCCTACTTTGAGCCCTACTTTATCTCCCGTTACAAAATCAACTATTGATGAAATTGTACCAGCTGAAAATTCAGGAAAATCCGATTTTTTAATATTTAGTGAAATATTGTCTCCCACCTTCACTTGAGAATTCCAATTTACAAAGGCTATTTTTTTTGCGTCGGCAGGATTAGTGGCATCCATCAGCCATAGCTCATTCTCAGTTTGCAAGGAATACACAAAGCTTGCAATGGTTTTATCTTTAGAAAAAATTCCGATTTCGGCCGTTTTTCGAATAGAAACATGCACTTTTTTTTGCGTGGTACCAGATTTCACTATAATATTAGTTTCGCCTTCGCCTAGCGCGTCGATCTTAAGCCAGCCATCTACCAAACTGCTTTTTGCCACTAATGGATTTTCTGAACTAACTTCGTATTTTTGGTTTCCACCTTTTAATTCTAAGTTTCTAGAATCTCCTACGAATAGCTGGACATAATCTTCTGTCTTAATTTCTGGGGTGTTGAAGAAATCTTCGGATGAATTACACGACCATACCCCCAAGAATAGCAAAAGAAAAAATCCTATAAATTTGATATTTTTAGTCATAATTTTATTTTTCAATCATTACATTATAGTAATTAATTATGGTTTCTTTTTCATTAGTTTGTGTTACAACAATTTTCATATCGCCCTCTACAAAACTTGGCAAAGTTACATTTCCTTGCTCATCGATTTGCGCCTCTACATTATTAAAGAAGACTTTAACCTTACTTATCTGAGGGCCTTCTAAATCTAAAATATTATAATTAAAGTTTTGTGGCACTCGATTGTTTTTTACATTTTCTAAGTAAGGGAACGCTCTGCCATATTCCTTTTGTATTTGAACTGCATCGGTAGCAAAATCAATTTCTGATACTAGCTCTGGAGCATCTTTAGTCCATATTTTTGCATGATATTGCTCTCCCGGCACCAAATTACTTAATTTATAAGAATTTACACCTTCTGAAAGTTCAAAAGATTCTCCATTTAATTCAAGTACATACTCTTTCCCCTTTTGCGCCTTCCAAGTGAGATTTGCACTACGCTGTGATACTTCTTCCGCTTTGAAATCCTTTGGGGCGGTTGCCTTTTGTTCTTTGTAGGAAATCTGAATATCGTCTAATTTTATAAATGATTGCTGTATCTGAACTTTAAAAGAGTTTAAATAGGCAATATTTTCAGGGATTAACAACTCTTTGACTAGTTTTTTCCACCCCTCGTCTTCTTCCTCTACAGTAAAACCATTGATTGTATTATAGCTTGTCCCCTCCATATTATATTCCTCATTACCATCGTCTTTGGTAGCTCCGATTCTAACTGAAATTTTATCAAGAGGAGTGTTTGTAGACACCCAAAAACTAATGATTATTTTCTGCCCTGCAACATCTTCTATTTTAAGCTTTTTGGTAGTGACGTTGGGGTAATCATAAAATCTTAAATATTCGGTACTTAAATACTTTCCGCCACCTCTACCACCGCTATTATTTAGTTCAAATTTATTTGAATACCAATTATCTAGCCCTTGCTCAAAATCGCCGTTGGGCAACAAGTTTTCTTGTGCATTGACTACTTGAAAGCTTAAAAGTAGAAATAAGAAAAATCTTAAAATTTTCATCTTGAACTATAAACTTATAATACTAAATCTGAATCAAAGCCAAAGATATTACCTATCTTTTTAGCCACTCGGTTCAATGCTCCGTTGCCTTCAACGCCAATCAAGTTATTTTTATCCCACAGCCCCGAAGCTCCCATCATATCTGTAGCAAGAGACTCTATTATTTTATAATCATTGATATAAAAAGAGCCATCCGCTTTACGTGTAGCGATGAATGCATACAAAAAGCCATAGGCCTCGGATAGCTCATGGAAAGCCTTTTGGTACTCTCCGCTAGTAATGTCTCCGCCTAAATTCGGCTTTGATTGTTTTAAATAATGAACGCAACGAGTGGCAAATAATTTAGATAAACTTTCTCTAATTACCCCTATTTGAGTTTCCACCTCGCTATAGTCTGCCGTAGCGAGTGCTTTTCTACCTTTTTTAAACGCAGTAAGCACTCGCTTGTCTACATCTTTCATAAATTCTGCTCCTTGAAATTCATTTACCATATAATTGGCAATAAATACGGGGCTACCATTGCGGTTATCTTTTCCTAATAAAGCATATGCCATATCCCAATGGTATTCTAGCTCAGTATATCGTTTTCCTGCGATTTTCTCACGATTTGTATTTTTGCTTTTCAAAGTTGAATTCTTCATTATTTTATCTCCCAAATGTTCATTGAGGATTTGGTCTAAAAGAATTACGCCCATAATTTGTTTTTCTACTAATTCTGAGACTTCAATTCCTTTTCCATTTACAAAGCGGGTATCTTTCCCTATCTCTGAACCCACTTTTCCAGCTTTTCCTTCACCTGCGGTATCCCATTTATGACCATTAAGCTCAATTAATTGCGACACGCTTTCATTAAATTTCGCTTGAACTTTTTGTTGCAAATTCGGATTCATTTTAAATAAATCTGAAGAGGATGCAGTCATTGATTTGGCTGAAATGTTTCCAAAAGGGGAATTTGTAGCTAACTCATATTTTTCATTAAACTCTTTTTGATTTGAAAATGCTGTTCTATCTACTAAATCATTTAAGCTAAGTAAATTATCAATCACACGCCTCCCCTCGCTTAAAGCATTGGTTGGGAATAATTTAGCATAGTCTTTGCTTAAATCTACTTTATCTTTGTTTTCATCTTCTTTTACAATAGTTTCCGAACCACTACCTGAACCACCTCCACAAGATGACACCATCAATGCTCCAGCTAAAATACTAAGGGCTACAATTGTTTTCTTTATCATAATAAAATATTTTAAATCTAATTTATTTGTTTTTTAAGGTAAAATTATTTTTTCACAGAAACCGAAATCGTTGCTATAGCCATCGTTTCTGAATTTATTTTCATATTTGATTTCTGGTGTTACAATCAGACCATCGGTAGAAGTGGCTTGCAGCGTGGCTTTCATTTGAAAGCTGTTATAACCAGCTCCATAAATTCCTAAATATAAGGGAAATCCAGAATTTGCTTGAAACTCAATCACGGATTTTTCATCGTTTTTAAAAGTTGCTGGAATGTCCTCATCTTCATAAGTACGCAAAATTTTCAATTTTTTATGTTCATCTATATAACGAACCATGATATAGGAATTAGGATTTGAGCTCACCTCATCGCCATAATATTCTTTCTCCAAATAGTAAAAAGTTAAAGTCACTTTATAAGTTCGTTTTTCGGCAATTTCTTTACCAGGATAAATGTATTCTTCCTCACTAATTTGGGGCTCGCACGGGAGCTTTGGCATCGTTTCATACCCAATGTAGGGGGGGGGCATTTTTTTATTTCCAAAAAGTGCACGATAATCTTCCGCAGGCAAATCCTCCGCCGTTTCGTTGCATTGCACAAATGCGAAAAACGCAATGATTATTCCTAAATATTTTAAAAAATTCATCTTTTTATTTTTAATAAATTATTGCTTGAAATCCTTTTTGAGAAGCTACATAACTATTTCCCTTTTTCTTGAATTGCGTAAAATTCACACTATCGTTTACCTGAATGCCTGGCAGCATCAAAATTCCGTCTTCCATTGCCACATAGCCACTTCCCAAACCTGTATAGTACTTGCTAACTGTCACATGAGGCTGCATATTTCTTAAAAACACGGTGTATCGTTTATTGACATCTGTATGTTTGTCTTTTGAAAAATTAGTTACAAAAACTTCCTCGCCATAAGGATTATTGATACTTAAGTTTTTAATTCTTTTTCGCTCAAACTGCAATTTAGTATCATAAACTTCCTTCATCACCTCTTCCCAATCCTTTCCTGCGGGAATAGGTTTAAGCACAATGTATTCGCTAGTATTATTTGGGTATTTATTGGTAGAGAAAATCAAGCTACCATCGGCATCTTTTTTAAAAAACAAAAAGCTTGTTTGCCTCGTTTCAAATATATAATTGGGCGAAATAAAGTTGAGTTGCGTATATGAGTTATGCGAAATACTGTACTGGCTAGTTTTGACTTCTTCTTTGGATGTGAAAGTTTTATCCGAGAGCATTTCCACCTCTCCATTTTCTTTAAATTTCATCAATAAATGAAAGCCTCCTTGTCCATAATCTCGCTCCACAAAGATAACTCCGTAACTTTTGGAACGAATGAGGTTTCTCGACAAGTCGTTGAATTTATTGGCTAAATTTGGGAAATAAATCATTTCCCAACCATTTGGTGCATTGACCAAGGTTTGCTTTAAATCATCCTTTGCAGAGATGATTCTTTCGCTCGGCGTTTGGTCGAAGAAGCTATCGTCCTCTTGATTACAAGAAAACAGGAATAACAAACTAGCTAGCCCACAAAAGAATTTATTTAAAATATTGTTTTTCATATTATTGAGCATATTTTTTAAGTCTAATTAAATTTTGCAAATTCAATACATTGATGTCTATATCAAATTCTTCTTTTAGGTATTTAGTCACAAAATCTCTTTTAGCCTCCAATGTTTTTTTGGCTTGGCGTGCTCTCTCTACCTCCTTATAATAATCATCGGCAGGTGTAGCTGCATACTCAATCATCTGATCTACTTCATGTTTTGGATAGGAAAGCAAAACGCTCATTGTTTCAGCAAAATCCTCATACACATCATAACGAGCTGCTGAAAAACTATAAAAGCCAACATAAAAAGGAACAGAAGAAAGCTCTGAGGCTTCTTTTTTTTCGCCAAAATCATCTAGCTTATATTTTCTAAAATTTAAATTGGAAAATTCTTCTAAATCAAATTTCTTGTGATATGCCATGAGCTTAGCCATATTGTTTTGAACATTTCTTGAAAGACGAATCATCGATTCCTCATTATTTTTATTAAAATCGTCTACCTTAAAAATTGTAAACGGAAAAGGAGAATCGTTCGACAACTGCCACTTTTCAACGCCAAATGAATCTATATTAGCATTGCCAAACAGCTTTATCTCGGCAGGAGACATTTCTTTTAACAATTCTTTTCCAGCCACTTGCATATATAAATCGATCCAAATTACATTTAGGGCTTTTGCCACTTCATAAGCTTTTGCCTCATTCGGAGGGAAAAGCTGCATGCGATCAAAAGAGCTATTGTTCTGCCACTGGTAATTTACCGCAATATTGTATGGCTTTTCAAAATTTTGATTTAAGTAAGTTTGAAATTCTGAATTTGGCGTTTGAGAAACATTTATCACGCTTTTGGAAGATAAATCTTCCGAACCTTCGCAGCTTGCCAAAAATAGCAAACCGCTCAATGCAAATATTGAATATTTTATATTTTTAATCTGAATCATAACTAAATTTTATCTAGGGTTTGGAGTTAAGCCACTATCTATTGCGAGAGGTGGAATTTGTAGTGTTTTTCTATAATCTTCTTTCTTTAAAATTCTATCTAATTTATACTCATCTCCAGGTTGATTTCTATTTACACTAAGATGATATCGGCGAATATCGAACCAGCGCAAGCCCTCGTGCACAAATTCTCTGCGACGGAGCTCACACACAAAGGCTACTATCGATGCCTTGAAAAATGACATTGCTCCAAAAGATGATGTGTATAAATCTTGAGCATTTTTAAATCCATACAAAATCTCCTCTTTGCTTAATCCTAAAGACATTTTTGCTTTTAGATAACTTCTTAAATTTAGAATGGCTTCATCGTTTTTTTCTAGCATAGCCAGCGCTTCTACTTTATTGAGCAAAACCTCATCTGCCGTAAAAAGCACATTGTCTGAGTAGATTCCTTTTGGGTTTAATCCTGTGCTTTCAAAAGTTGAGAAATCTCTGAATTTATTAATGTATTTTGCTGTGCTATTTTCTACACCATGCACTTTTTCTGCATAGTAGAAACTTAAATCTAGGCTTGGGGATAAATTGCTAAATAAATCTTTCACTTTATTATAGTCTAGACCATATTTCTCGACCTTAAAGTTTCTATTCCAGCGAGTTTCTGTCGGGGTTAAAAGCAAATTCGTTTTCTCTTGGCTATTGGTATACCAATGATTGACCGAAAAGTTATAGTCTCTGTATTCATTCCAGTTTCTAATGGCGTTAAAAGCATCTATCCCAAGCACATAATCGCTGTAATCTACCACTTTTTGCCAATCGCCGTGATACAAATAAAATCTTGTAGCAAAGGCTGCCGCAGCTTTTAAATTAAAATGGAATTTGGGTTGTTTGTAATTATTATCTTTAATTAAAGGCAATCCTAATTCTAAATCTTCTTGAATTTTGTTGTAAGTTTCCTCGAGCGTTCCACGAGAGTAGGTAGGAAATGCGTTTTTCTCAGGCGTCGTTACATACGGAATCCCTGGCAAGCTCTGAGCCGTAGTAGGATTGTAAGTGTCTGCCCAAATGTTTGCCAACATGAAATGCAAATAGGCACGAAGCACCAAGGCTTCGCCATACAAAGCCGTGATTGCTGGTGTTTTTTCTTTAAACTTTTTAAGGCTTTCAAGTGCTTGATTCACTTGTGCAATGCCACGGTAGCTATCGTTCCAGAAATTAAGCGGTGTATCTAAATCCTCATTATCATAGTCTTGCCAATAGAACATTGCCTCATTCAAACGATTGTATTTACCCCCTTCGCGAATATCCACATTGTCGGTGCGAGGTTCCAAAAAAGGATAGTAACTGGCATGTGGATAAGCCGCTGTCAAAACTTCGCGGATTTTCTGCACATCATCGATTTCTATGTTGTAATCTGATTTAGGCGATTCATCTAGAAAATCATTACAACTCAGCATTACGAAACTCAAAAAAAGAGCTCCTAAAATATATTGAATTTTGATTTTTTTCATCTTTTTTGAATTTTTAAAACATTAAATTGATTCCTAGAGTACATTGTTTCTGAATTGGCATTGCTACTCCTCCCGAACGGAAGAATTCAGGATCTTGCCCGTTGAGTTTTTTATCAGAATAAATCAAGAACGGATTGGTAATTTGCAAACGGATATTGGCTCCTTGCATTTTCCATTTTTGAATTAAATCTGAACTAAATGTATAGCCTAGCGAAATGTTTTTCATTCGCACAAAGCTTCCATCTGCCACACGCAATTGCGAATAATTGTAAGTGTTATAAGCTCGCTCAATATTTTCTTCGCCCACGAGTTTTATCAAATCTTTAGACGGAATCACTGGCACATTGGTTTTAAATTCATCGCCAGGGTTGAGCCATCTGTTTAAATAATTATTTGCAAAAACATTCAAATCGGCAAAACCTGGGTCGTAGGTAGGTTGCAATCTGATTTTATTTCCCACTTGATAGGTAATGAAAAATGATAAATCGAAGTTTTTATATTTAAAGGTATTTGAAAAACCACCTGTGAGGTTTGGCTCAATGGCTCCTTCATATTTTAGATAAGATAAAGAATATTTTGTATCCAAGAAATCGGCACCTGCACTTTTGGCAAATTCAAAACCTTGAAACGGATAATCGCCAAAATAAAAATTCGGCAAGCCGTATTGGTCTAATCCTGTGAACTGGAAAGAGTACAACCCTCCTCGCGGACGCCCCACAACATTCCCTTTGCCCGTACCCGCTACTAGATCAAATGTATCTGGCGTGTTTCTAAGTCGAGTGATTTTCTGGTCGTAATACCCCATGGTGTACATTGCAGTCCAAGAAAAATCTTGGGTTTTAATCGGTGTAGCATTCAAAGTAAATTCTACCCCTTTAGTATCCATGTCGGCAAAATTTGCAAATTTATAATATTCCCCGCCGATGCCTGAGGTGCGTACCAAATCTATTAAATCAAATGATTTTCTCTGATACGCATCAATGGTGAAATTCCATCTATTTTTGAACAAGCCTACATCCAAGCCCACATTAAGCTCATACATTTTCTCCCAAGTTAAATCTCTGTTTTCTAGATTTAAAAGCGATAATTGATTTTCTCTTTCCTTGGTAAGATAACGATTGGTAACGCCTGAAGTAAACACAGCTAATGAATTTATCGCACTTTCGCTCATTTTAGCCGTGAAACCATAGCTGGCTCTCAAGGCTAAAGTATTAAGGTTTGGCAATTTTTGAATAAATTCTTCTTTATCTAAATTCCATTTAGTTCCCACATTCCAAGTTGGCAACCAGCGAGATTGCGCTCCACGCCCAGAGATATTGGCTCCTTCGTAATTTACCACCGCATTGATGATGTATTTTCCCGCGTATCCATATGTTGCATTTCCTGAAAAAGTTACACCTCGGTCTTTAATTCTACTTAATCCAAAATAAACTTCGTTTTCGGTCTGTAATTTTTGAAAAACCAATGGTGAGGTAATCACTTGATTGGCTCGATCGAAAAGCATTCCGTAGCCACTAAACGGATTGATGTCTCGATTAGTTGAACGAATTTCATTGAAACCATACAATTTCAAATCATTTTCCCCCCATTGTTTTTCATAATCGAGTGATAGACGCACCAAGTAATTTTTTAATTTATTTTCTGTTTTATTAAAAATTCCACCTTCGGGCAAAATCACTTTTGGAAAATTATAATTTCCGTCATTTTCTCTAAACAAATAAATGTTTTCGGCAAGTTCTACTGAATTATTGTCTGCTTGATATGCCAAAATCACATTAGAATTACTCTTTACTGTGTGCTCAATAGAGGTACTTGCACGGCGTGCTACGGCAGTTAAATTCGCTACTAAATTAGGCTTAATTTTATATTCTAATTCGCCTTGAATTTTTAAATCAATGACATTAATATCTAAATAATTATTATCGTATTCATTAAAGATATTGAACGGTGCCCAGTTGTTTCTGTAATAAAGATTGGGCAACATTGCACGAGTGGTGTTCAAGGCATAAGAAAACGGATTGATGTCGAAATCGCGCTCAAAACTACCAATATTTGTATTTTTCTTTTGTCTAAAAGTTCCTGGTGCCTTTTGATTTCGGAAATTCCCTTGAATATTAATATTTGTTTTGAATTTATCGCTGATGAAATAAGTGTTTTTCACATTAGCCGTAAGTCGTTGCGTTTTATCTATAATGCTCCAGCCACCATCTGTGTAATAGCCCAGAGATGCGTAGTTAGCACTATTTTCGCCACCACCGCTAAAGTTTAAGGCTAAGGTGTGCGTGGGGCGCATTCTGAAAAGCTCGTTGAACCAATCGGTATCGGCATATTCAAACTTTCTTAAATAATTGGCAATGCTTTCTGGCGTATTGTCTAGTGCATAGGATTGTGTAGCCTCGTTAAAAGTCGTGAGGCTTTTATACAAATTATAATAAGCTCCGCCTCGTCTGCCCATCAATGCCGAAGTCATATCAAAATAACCTTTATTATGCATTTCGTTGTAAATCGACATGGTTTCTTGCGAGTTCAGCAAATCGTACTGATTATAGTTTGGGAGAAGGCGCACTGCCTGCTCATAAGAAAAATTGATGCGATTTGGTGCATTTCTCCTCCCCGATTTCGTTGTAATAACGATCACTCCGTTCAGTGCACGCGCGCCATACATAGAGGTTGCCGAGGCATCTTTCAAAACTTGAACATCCTCAATGTCCGACGGGTTGATGCCCGCAATGGCTGAACTGATAAGCGTGACAGCATCTCCCGAAACTAATTGATCAAAAGTCAAATTTACAATATCCTCGTACACCGCTCCATCAATCACCCAAAGTGGTTGTACATTACTATTGATGGATGCGCCTCCACGAATATTGATTCTAGGTGCGGCACCAAAGGTTCCCGTAACATTTTGGATATTTAATCCAGCTACTCTCCCCTCGAGCAAACGAGAGACATCGGGAACCGCATCAATTTTGATTTCGCTCATTTTTACTTGGCTTGCTGCTCCTGTAAAAACACGATTTTTAATTTTTTTGTATCCTGTAACTACAAATTCATTAAGTGCAAGGGAGAATTCATCTTTAAGAACAAAGTCCTTTCTGGTGAAATTTTTAACTTTAAAAGATAGTTCTTGAAAACCTAATTGGTAAAAAGTTAAGACATCTCCTACATTCGCTTTAATACTGAAATCTCCTTTTTTATTGGTAAGTGTTGTTTCTTTAGAATTTAAATTACTTACCAAGACTTCCTCAATTGGTCGCTTATGAGAATCCAGCACCACGCCTGAATATATCTGCTGAGCACTTAAATACTGCCCTAAAAAGAATATAAATAGTAAAAAACAATTTTTTCTAACATTAGTAAATTGTCCTAATAGATTAATCTTTTTCTTTTCCATTCAATAAATTACTTATCACTAAACGCGACAAATTTAAAAATTTATTTTATTTAGAAAAAATAAAAATAAGGGTTTTTATTAAGCTGTTATTTACAAAAAACGCCCTGCAAAATAGGGCGTTTTTAAATTAGTTTTGTTACAATCATTAATCCATAGAAGGTAACCCATCTGCTGTGGCTGGCCAGCCTGGATTTTGATAAATTACACTTCCAGCTACTGTATGGTCTGTACTTGCGTTTACAAAATGGTCATGTGCGATTGGATTTAAATAATGTGCTTGAATCCATTTATAGCCATTATACCATTGATTATTGGCCTGAACAATTTGATAAGGTCTCAAATATTCACTTTGTGTTTTTGCAGATACATTTGGATTTTTTTCCGGTAATGCACGCAAAGCTGTTTTAGTGGAACCATTATCTTCTTTGATAACATACATTTCACTCATTTTCTTACCTTCTAGATAAGGTTTATCAGACCACAATCTAAAACCTTCTACGATATAAGGTTTTGTTTTCAATTGATCAAGGGATCTCCATCTTTTCAAATCATCCCAACGCATACCCTCTGCAATAAATTCACATCTTCTTTCTCTACGAATGTTATACAAAGTTTTATCGGTTAATACATTTCCTGCAGAATATTTAGCTAAGTCTTTTTCTTTGCTCAAATCCGTTGCATTGATGGTTACATTTGGGTCTTCTGGCAAACCTGCTCTTCTTCTTATGGCTTTCCAATAATTTAAAGCATCTGCATTTAAATTTCCATTTTTCTCATAAGATGCCTCGATATAGTTTAAATATGCTTCGGTAGCACGGAACACGATTGAACCAGATTCTGTTCCTTTTTTCACAATGTAATCTCCACCATTACCCATAAGGCCTTTTTTTACGTTATAACCGGTTACTGCTCTTTCTTCTTCTAAAGCGAGGATATCTGGCATAGCCGCAATTTTGGGTTCGCTCACACCTTCATAAACAAGCAAGTCTCCTGGTATTGCCATAAAATACTGCAATCTTTCATCTCTATCCGCCCTTACTTTACTAAGCGTCCCGTCTCCTTGATAGCCAGACCCTCCCGCATAGATTGGCAATCCATTTTTCATCACAAAGGTTTCTACAAAATTACGAGTATATCCTGAGGATCCTCCTCCAGTAAGATAGTGCATGGTGTGATGAGAAACATATTTATCGTTATATTGTCTCCAAAAAATCACCTCACTATAAGGAGTCATATTGATATCAGAAAACATAGTGAAATATGGATTTTCTAAAGATTCTTTTGTTCCTGCTTGTGGGTGAGTGCTCTCAACTAGTGTAATATTATCTGCAATTTGTTTTGCGGCCCCCATTGCTTGCTCATAAAAATAGTCGCTTTCTGCCTTTATACTGCCTGCTTTGTACTGAAAATTCGGATGGAATTTAGCTCCAGGCCACCCTGGCCCTCCTGGAACTCTTGCGGTTCCTGCATGGTATTTTAACCATGAGGCCTCATACAATGCTACACGAGATTTAAATAAAAGTGCTGCCTCTTTGCTTAATCGATTTCCTCCTTCTACTTTACCACTCTTCATCATTTCTATGGCTTTATCTAAATCAGAGAGAATGAATCGAGCTACTTCATTTCTTGGCTGTCTTTTAGATATTTCTACCAATTCATCTTTGTTATCTTTATATGTCTTGGTAATGATAGGAAAATCTCCTAGTGCTTTAAGCTTATTAAAGTATCTATAAGCTCTTAAGAAATAAGCTTCTCCAATGAAATGTTTGATATTTGCATCATTTCCTATAATTTCTCCCTTTTTATATTTTGGCATTACTTGGTCGAAAAAATAGTTCACATCGCGTATATCGCCAAAACTCCAAGCTCCACCACTGGAAGGCACATGCACCTCCCCTGGCAGCCACCATTTACTAGCTCTTACAGTAGCTTGGTTATCTGTTCCATTATCAAAACTGAATGTCCCAATATTCCAACCTCCATTAGTTGGAAAATTATACAAACTAATGGTTGCTGCAGCAAGTGCATCTTCTGTATTATAATATTGCTCTGGCAATATATTGGATTCAGGTATACGATCTAAATAATCGTTACAAGCTGTTATTGAAAGTAGCCCTAAAGAAAGTAGGCTAACTTTAATTATATTATTTTTCATTGTTTATGATTTTAAAAAGTTAAATTAATACCTGTTGAAATTACTTTTGACAAAGGATATAACTTACCATTTCCCCATCCACCACCAGTGGTTTCTGGATCGAATATTTTAGACATTTTGGTGAAAGTAGCGATGTTTTCTCCTGAAATGTAAACTCTAAGTCTACTGATTCCTAGTTTTTGAGAAAAATGTTTAGGCAAAGTATAACCTATCTGCATATTTTTGATTCTCATATAGGAAGCATCTTGCAACCATCTTGTCTGATTTTGGAAGTTTTTGCCACCTTTTTGAAATAATGGTCTAGGGTAGTAAGCATCTACATTTGGACCAAATGGACTGTCTGTATCGGCTGGACGGAAATAATCCAAGTGTTGTTTAAATGCTGCTGACTGCCACATCCCTTCGTTCGCCCCCTTAAAATATGTTGAATTAACCAACAAATCTCTTTTTGCTGTACCTTGTAAGAATATACTAATATCAAAACCTTTATAATCTGCGTAAAGATTCAATCCAAAATTATATCTAGGAGTGGAGTTTCCTATGATACTTAAGTCTCCGTGATCTTTTAAAGTATTTGCCCCTCCATCTATTTTGCCATCTCCGTTCAAATCTGCATACATGATATCTCCAGCACCCCATTGACTACCTAATCTGTTTTGATCTACTTTAGCTAAATGTTCGTCCATTTCCGCTTGCGTTTTAGCGATACCAATTGTGGTATATCCCCAGATATTATTCAACACCTCCCCATTATAGTATTTATTCAACGCATATAAATCATTTGGATAGTTAGTTATTATCTGCTTACTATCAGTTAAGTTAAGCTTAGCCCCATAACCAAATCCATTTTTTAAGCGATCATTCCAAGAAAGGCTTAACTCGAAACCTTTAGATTCCATATCTGTATTATTGTATTTAGGCACAGCGGTTCCTAATGTAGCTGGCATTGTTTCTCCAGGTCCCACCATATCTTTGGTTTTTCTCACGAAATAATCGAACACTAAACCAAATTTATTTTTAAACATATTTATATCCAAACCATAGTTTGTTGTTGCTACCTTTTCCCAAGACAGCAATCCACTGATTAGTCCAGGCACACCTGCGGTATTTGGTCTTTCTCCATTTAACAACCAATTTCCATTTGAAGCTCCTACAGGAAGTAAACTATAGTATGGATAATAGTTGTCTCTCAAGTTTTGGTTCCCTAACTGACCATAAGAGAATCTTGGTTTAAATGTTGAAATTTTAGAAGCAAATCCGCCTAATTTTTCCCAGAATGGCTCACGAGCAACGTTCCATCCTAACGATGCTGAGGTATAGAAATTCCATCTTAAATCTCTTTTGTAGCGGCTACTTCCATCATATCTCAAGTTCACCTCTACTAAATAACGACCATCTAAATCATAGTTTAAACGACCAAAGAACCCTGCTGTAGCCCAAGAATATAATCTATCTCCCACCTGAGGCTTGTCCCCAGAGGTTGTATTAATTGAAATCACATCGGTAGTGTAGAATTCTTTTCTACTTGCTGAGAATCCCAAATATTTCATTAATTCAGATTGGAAACCAGCCATAGCCTTAAAGTTGTGGACTTTGTTTAAAGTAAAGCTATAATCTGAGTAAATGTTTGGGTTGATATATTGCGATTTACCAGTGCTTCTTCCAATACCTGTTTCCCCCGGAGCATTATAACCACGAACTCCAAGTGACGCGTATTGCTCTTTATTCATATTATCGTACCAAACTACTGGCAACGCATAGCCTTCCCATAAATCATTTGTTAATTTATAGTTTAAATCTATATGCGTATTCCAGCCTTTTAGGGGAGTTAATAAAAATCCTAATTGTTGTTGAAGTTGATCCGTTTGATTTTTAGACCGGCCTGCTAACAAGTGTGCAATTTCGTTACCATTTATATAATGCCCGTTTGGATCATACACTGGAAGAGTAGGCCATCTACGAGCAATATTGTGGAAGAACAATGGGTCTTGATACAAAGCAGACTCATTATCTATTCTAGTAAAATCAGACTTATAGTTCACTCGCAACCAAGGAGCAATTTCTGCCGAGAATTTACCTACAAAACCTTTTCTATCATAAGTATCATTATTATACCTCATCAATCCTTCTTGATTCAACCAGTTGCCAGATAAATAAAAACTAAATTTCTCTGTTCCCCCAGATACGCTGATATTACTTTCTGTTGCAGGAGTCCACTCTCTATAAAATTCTTTAAACCAATTTACATTTGCCCAGCTTCCTGTATACTTAAACCACTCTGAACGATCGGGATTCCATTCAGTTGCTTCATTAGCTGGCAATTCTCCTCTTTTATATTTTTTAATCTTCTCTAAAATTTCTGGTTTAAACTTAACACCTGTACCAGAATTAGCTCCTGCCTCATTCCAATAGGTTGCAAAGGTTTCAGAATCTAACATATCTGGAACTAATAGAGGAGAACTCAATCTGTAATTAGTATTAAAAGTCACTGTTATTTTCCCTTGTTTGGCTGATTTAGTTTTCACTAAAATAACCCCAAAAGCTGCTCTTGAACCATAAATTGAAGACGCGGCCGCATCTTTCAAAACAGAAACGCTTTCGATATCTTGAGGGTTTAGCATAGCAAAGTTTCCTGGCATACCATCTATCAATACCAATGGAGCTGAACTTGTATTACCAATTGATCCCACTCCTCGAATATTGAAACTTGGTGAATTACCTAACTCACCTCCTGCATTGTTGATAGAAAAGTTCATACCAGTCACTGCTCCTTGCAATGCTTGAACCACATTACTCACAGGTCTATCCTCTAATGCTTTTGCATCTACAGTAGACACTGCCCCTGTCAAATTTTCTTTTTTCTGAGTACCGAACCCTACTACAACCTCAAGGTTGATCTCTTTTTCTGAGAGTTTAATCACTCCCATGTTTAGTTTTTTAACATCGAAAAACTTCTCATTCAGAGTAATGGGATTAATGACTCTTAAACGATCTCCTACTCTACCAGGAATCGAAAATTGCCCCTCATCACCAGTCTCTACCGTATCATCTGCTCCCATTACAGATACGAGAGCTCCCTGCACAGGTCCGTATTCATCTTGAACCTTTCCTGTAATTTGTGCAGTCGCATAGCTTATGAACATAAATAAGCATAAGCTTGTCCATAAAATTTTACTTCTCATGTTGTTATAATTTTGTGTTTCATTGGTTGAATTTAAAATATTTTTACGAATAAACAAATTTTAAATTCATTTTATTTTACCTTTTTATGAAAAAAATCACTTCTATAACTTTTTGTTAAAAATACGCTTTCTCGGTTTTTACATAAAAAAATCCGCTTAAATATGATTTAAGCGGATTCACATTATTCAATAAAATAATTACTAATCAAAAAGATTCTTTACGCGATCAAAGAATGATTTAGATTTACATTCTTCGCTCGGAGCAAATCGCTCGTCTCCTCGCATTTTTTTGAAAAACTCTTCTTGTTCTCTGGTCAATTTCTCTGGGATATATGCGTTCACATGCACGAACAAGTCTCCCGTTCCGTAGCCTTCAAGACTTGGCAAGCCTTTACCTTTTAGTCTTAAAACTTTACCACTCTGGGTTCCTTTCTCAATGGTGATTTTCACCTTACCTGTTGCGGTAGGCACCTCTGCCTCGGCTCCAAGCACTACATCTGGCAAACCTACATTTAGATCATAATGCAGATTATTCCCGTCACGGTGCAGAGTATCGTGCGGCTCTTCTTCGATTACTACAAGCAAATCTCCGGGCACACCTCCCATTGGTGCATCGTTACCTTTTCCTCGTACTTGCAATTGAATTCCCTCTCTTGCTCCCGCAGGAATTTTGATTTCTACGGTTTCGTCGCTTTTTACTAAACCTTGATTATTAGCACCTGGCGGAATATGATCTGGAATTTTCCCTGTTCCGCGACAAGTGCCGCAAGTTGTGGCTGTTTGCATTTGCCCTAGCATGGTATTTACCACACGCACCTGCTGACCTCGACCGTGGCAAGTAGGACAGGTTTTAAAGCTCACCCCTTCGGCTAATTTCAAACGCGTAACTTTCACTTTTTTAGTAACGCCTTCTACCATTTCACGGAGATTGATTTTCACTCGGATTCTGAGATTGGAGCCACGCTGCTCTCTTGCACGAGCACCTCCGCCCCCGAAACCTCCTCCGAAGCCTCCGCCAAATCCAAAAATATCACCAAATTGGGCAAAAATATCTTCCATATTCATGCCTCCGCCAAATCCTCCGCCTGCGGCACCGCCCACGCCAGCATGACCAAACTGATCATAGCGAGCACGCTTATTATCGTCGCTTAGGACTTCGTAGGCTTCTGCAGCTTCTTTAAATTTCTCTTCGGCTTCTTTGTCGCCTGGATTTCTATCTGGGTGATATTTTAATGCTACTTTGCGGTATGCTTTTTTTATTTCAATAGTTGTTGATGTCTTAGTAACGCCTAAGACCTCATAGTAATCTCTTTTAGACATAATATCTTATTTCTCGCTTCTTATTTCCCTACCACTACTTTTGGATACCTAATCACTTTATCACCCAAGGTATAGCCCGTAGACACTACATCTACTAATTTACCTTTTAAGCTATCGTCTGGCGCAGGAATCTGCGTAATGGCTTCATGCTTGTCTGCATCAAACTCGTCGCCTGCCTTCACATCCATTGCCTTTAAGTGCTTTTTGCTTAAAACTTCTCTCAACTTATTCTGAATCAGTTGCACGCCTTCCACCAATTGTCTATCCTCTGATTTTTCAATCTCTTTCATTGCTCTTTCAAAATCATCTAGCACAGGAAGAAGGTCTAAAAGCAATTTCTCATTAGCCAATAAGACAAACTCTTCTTTTTCCTTGCGAGAGCGTTTTTTATAGTTTTCGAACTCGGCATACAAGCGCATGAATTTATCTTTCTCTTCCTGTAGCGTAGTTTTCAATTCGCCTTGCAAATCTTTTGCTGTAGTTTCTTGAGCATCTACAGATTCGTTATTCTCAGCGTTTTGTATATCTTCTGCACCTTGTTCCGGCGTTAATTTTTCTTCTTCGTTCATAAACTTATGTTTATTTAGCTTTTGACAAATTTTTTGCCAAGTCTTATTTAGTGACATTCTGGCAGATTTACATTAATTTTCGAGGCAAAAATAAGCCTAAAATCCTGAATTTTTGTATTTTTAAGCCATTAATCTTATTTGATTTAGCATTTAAGCTAATTTTTTTTGTGATATACCTACATTTATTTAGTTTTGTTGACTTAAACGATTTAATAATTTCAAAAAATATGAAAAAATCTATTTTTAGTATCGCAATGCTCTTAATCGGGAGCCTTGCTTGGGCCGACGAAGGTATGTGGCTCATGACATTTATTGAAAGATTGAAGTACACCGATTGGCAAAAAGAGGGGTTGCACCTTACGCCAGAAGAAATCTACAGCGTGAACAATGCAAGTTTAAAGGATGCCGTGGTGAGCTTTAATGGGTATTGTACAGGTGAATTGGTTTCAGACAAAGGTTTGATTTTCACCAATCACCACTGTGGATACGAAACAATTGCAGAGCTTTCTACTCCAGAGAACGATTATTTAAATAATGGTTTCTGGGCAAAATCTCACGAAGAGGAATTGAAGCCTGAAAGCCTCTATGTTCGTTTTCTTGTGCGCATGGGCGATGCTACTGATAGAATTTTGAAAAAATTAAGTCCAAAAATGTCTGAAGATGAGCGCCAAGCTGCGATTAAAGCAGAATTTGAAGCCATTGATAATGAAAACAACGAAAACGGAAAATATGTCGTAGAAACCAAATCTTTCTTTGGAGGAAACGAATTCTACTATTTCGTGTATCAAGACTATACCGATGTCCGTTTGGTAGGAACGCCACCGCAATCAATTGGTAAATTTGGGGGAACCACCGACAACTGGGAATGGCCTCGCCACACAGGGGATTTCTCTATCTTTAGAGTTTATGGTGACAAAGACGGAAATCCTGCGCCTTATTCAAAAGACAATGTACCTTTAAAACCAAAACACTCTTTACCTATTAAACTTTCTGGCGTTCAGCCAAATGATTTTGCAATGACGATTGGGTACCCTGGTAGCACTCAGCGTTATATGACTTCGTATGGTATTGAACAAGCTCTTGACATTGAATTCCCTGCTTGGATTGAGGCAGCTGGAGCTGCGAGAAGTGCAATGAAAGAAAATATGGACAAAGACCGAAAAATCGCCATCGACTATGCTTCTAGCTACGCTAGTATCGACAACTATTGGAAAAACAGAATCGGTATGAGCGAAGCGTTGAAAAAACTAAATACTAAAGGCAAAAAAATCGAAATCGAAAAAAGATTTACCGATTGGGTGAACCAAACGCCTGAGCGCAAGGCTAAATATGGCAAAGTTTTAGAAAACATCAAATATACTTATGCCAACGGGAACGATTTTGTAAAAAACAGAACTTATCTTGTGCGTGGAATTCTGCAAGGAAGTGGCGCGCTTAGAAAAGCGTATGAATTTGGTGAATTATTTGATTTCTACAACCAACAAACGCCTGAAAACAAAGAGCGCATCCTTGAAAAATTGGAACAAAACTTAAAAGATGAATTTGCTACCTACAACGAAAAAACTGAACAAGACATTCTTGCGGCTACTTTGAAAGTGTATGTAAATAATGTGTCTAAAAATTATGTTCCAGCCTTTTTACAAGATGTAAAAAAAGAATATAACAATGATTTTTCGGCTTACATGAAAAATGTGTTTAGTCAATCAGCGTTTACAAGTTCCGCAAACATCATCAGCTTCTTTAAAAATGCAAAACCTACGGATGTAGCAAACGACCCATTGTATATATTGGCTCAAGAACTTTATGGCGCATACAGAGAAGTCCCAGCAGATCAAAAAGAGCTTAAAGATATTTATGCTAAAAACTATCGTTTGTTCCTTGAAGGATTAATGGCATCTCAGCCAAACAAAGCTTTCTACCCAGATGCCAACTTCACGATGCGATTGAGCACAGGAAAAGTAATCGGATTACCAGAAAACCCAAAACGCCCAAGCGATGTGAAAAGCAATTACTACACTACGCTAAAAGGCTTGATGCGCAAATATTTACCAAAAGACGAAGAGTGGGATATTCCTACACAACTCATCAAACTACACAACACAGATGACTTTGGAGAATATGCCAACCCAGACGGCTCTATGCCAGTTGCCTTCCTAACAGATAACGACATCACAGGAGGAAACTCTGGTTCGCCAGTAATCAGCGGAAATGGAGAACTCATCGGTATTGCATTCGACGGGAACTGGGAAGCAATGAGTGGTGACATAGAATACGAAGAAAAATTACAAAGAACCATCGTGGTAGATATTCGCTATGTATTATTTGTGATTGATAAATTCGCAGGAGCTAAAAACCTCATCCAAGAAATGAAATTGGTGAGATAAACACATAAAAATCATATTTTTACAGAATAGACAATCTTAGTTTTAAGATTGTCTATTTTTTTAACTAAAGAAATGCACTAAAAATATTTTTTAAAATTGTTGCTGAATTAAAAATAAATAGTATATTTGCAATCCGTTTCAGCCCGAGTGGCGGAACTGGTAGACGCGCTGGATTCAAAATCCAGTGGTAGCAATACCGTGCCGGTTCGATTCCGGCCTCGGGTACAGAAAAGCCTCTTAATCTTTTGATTTTGAGGCTTTTTGTTTTTTATATTAACTAAACATCTGTTTGGAAATTATTAAAAAATTGATTTTAAGGCATTTTCTATTCAATTAAATTCTTCAAAACCATTCAAAAATCAGATTTTAAATTTTAATCAAATTGATTTCCTACATAACAAAAAAAATCGCAGTAAGGCAACTTACTGCGATTTTCACTTTATAGAATATTAGTTTTGGATTATTTCACCTCTTCGAAGTCTACATCTTCCACATCGTCTCCGCCTGCGCTTTGCGCGTTTTCTGCTCCAGCTTCTGGAGTAGGTCCTGCTTGTGCGCCTCCGTTTTCGTTCATGGCAGCATATAATTCTTGAGATGCAGCATTCCATGCATTGTTAATTTTCTCCATAGCAGCATCTACTTGCGCCACATCTTGCGCTTCGTGTGCTTTTTTAAGCTCTGCTAAAGCATCTTCGATTGGTTGTTTTTTATCTGCACTGATTTTCTCACCATATTCTTTCAATTGTTTTTCAGTTTGGAAAATCATTTGGTCTGCAGCATTCAACTTGTCGATTTTCTCTTTAGCCTCTTTATCTTTGGCAGCGTTTTCTTCTGCTTCTTTTTTCATTCTTTCGATATCGGCTTCAGACAATCCTGATGAAGATTCGATTTTGATTGATTGCTCTTTACCAGTTCCTTTATCTTTGGCAGAAACTTTCATGATACCATTGGCATCGATGTCAAAAGTTACTTCGATTTGCGGAACACCTCTCGGTGCTGGTGGAATATCTACCAAATCAAATCTACCGATTTCTTTGTTGTCTGCGAACATAGAACGCTCACCTTGTCCTACTCTGATGGTTACTGCTGGCTGATTGTCTGCCGCAGTTGAGAACACTTCAGATTTTTTAGTAGGGATTGTAGTGTTGGCTTCGATAAGTTTTGTGAACACTCCTCCCATTGTTTCAATACCAAGTGAAAGCGGTGTTACATCAAGCAACAATACATCTTTTACATCTCCTGTAAGCACCCCACCTTGGATTGCAGCACCGATAGCTACTACCTCATCTGGATTCACACCTTTTGATGGTTTTTTACCAAAGAAGCTTTCTACTTCTTCTTGGATTTTAGGGATTCTTGTAGAACCACCCACCAAGATTACTTCATCAATATCAGAAGCTGAAAGTCCAGCATCTTGCAATGCTTTTCTACAAGGCTCCATTGATCTTTTCACCAAGTCAGCAGTCATGTCTTCAAATCTTGCTCTTGATAAAGTTTTCACCAAGTGTTTTGGACCTGAAGGAGTCGCTGTAATATATGGTAAGTTGATTTCTGTTTGGGTAGAAGAAGACAATTCAATTTTAGCTTTTTCAGCAGCTTCTTTTAATCTTTGAAGCGCCATTGGGTCTTGTCTTAAATCGAAATCTTCGTCTTTTTTGAACTCATCTACCAACCAGTCGATGATTTTATCGTCGAAATCGTCCCCTCCTAAGTGAGTATCACCATTTGTAGACAATACTTCGAATACTCCGTCTCCTAATTCAAGGATTGAGATATCAAAAGTACCACCACCTAAGTCATACACAGCCACTTTTTGGTCTTCATGTTTTTTATCCAAACCATAAGCCAATGCAGCAGCCGTAGGCTCGTTGATGATTCTTTCTACTTTAAGACCTGCGATTTCTCCAGCGTCTTTAGTAGCTTGTCTTTGTTCGTCGTTGAAGTAAGCAGGCACAGTAATCACGGCACGAGTTACTTCTTGACCAAGATAATCTTCTGCTGTTTTTTTCATTTTTTGAAGAATCATTGCAGAAATCTCTTGTGGAGTATATTCTCTGTCATCGATTTTCACTTTTGGGGCATCGTTTGCACCTTTTACTACTTCGTAAGGAACGCGTTTTACCTCATTTTGAATTTCAGAGTATTTATCTCCTATAAATCTTTTGATTGAAAAGATGGTTTTATGCGGGTTGGTTACTGCTTGTCTTTTAGCAGGATCCCCCACTTTTATTTCTCCATTTTCTGTAAAGGCAACAACTGAAGGAGTTGTTCTTTTACCCTCAGCGTTTGGAATTACGGTAGGATCGCTACCTTCCATTACAGCCACACAAGAGTTGGTGGTACCTAAATCTATTCCTATTATTTTACTCATATTCTTAATTTTATTTTTGTATTAAATTTCGTTTTTTAATTGATTTAATTAATTGCTCAGTATAAGACAAAACCTATACCATTTCATTTTTTACTATTTTTTTGAAAAATTTACCGCTTTCACAAGACATTTTGTCATAAATTAGATTTACCTTTGGCTTCGAATTACTAAAAATGACATTTTTATTATGCTAAAAAGACATCCTATCTCTCACAAAATGGTGAGACAATTATTCATTATTGCTTGTATTTTATTTTTAGGGTATTTAATTTCTAAAGAATTGGCTCCTTATGTATCTGGAATATTAGGAGCTATAATCATGTTTGTGCTTACCAAAGGCTGGATGAAAAAAATGGTCGATTGGGGTATGAAACGCTGGCTAGCAGCAAGTATTTTAATGCTTTTCACCTTTATTGTTGTGTTGTTACCCATTGCAGGAATTGCTCTTTTGCTCACTAATCGCGTAAAGGATATCGTAACAAATTCAGAAAAATACTCACAATTATTTTTCGAGAAATTCAATGCCCTTGAGCAATATCTAGACATAGACATTACAAGTAAAATAAAAGAATCAAACCCTGAACCACTGATTACTAAAATACTCCAGGGGGCTTCCAACAACACATTAGAGATGACTGTGGTGTTTGGTATTTTTGTATTTCTATTATACTTTATGCTCATCAATTTTGATAAAATCAAAGACCAAATCCAATCTTATTTACCACTTGGAGACAAAAACTTCAACCGTATTAGCAAAGAATCCATAGAAATGGTAAAATCAAATGCCATTGCCATTCCTATGGTGGCACTTTGCCAAGGAGTAGTAGCATTAATCGGTTTCTGGATTTTTGATGCCCCTACACCTATTTTCTGGTTCGCCGTCACCACAGTGGGCTCTGTAATTCCGTTTGTGGGAACCGCCATAGGGCTAATCCCTGTAGTTTTGATAATGTACTACCAAGGCGATACTGCAAGTGCCGTTTGGCTTGCGCTTTACGGAATTATTGTCGTAGGATCTACCGATAATCTTTTTAGAATTGTGGTTCAAAAATCTTTGGCAGAAATTCACCCACTGGTTACTCTTTTTGGAATCATTGTTGGGATTCCGCTATTTGGCTTTTTAGGTTTAGTTTTTGGCCCCTTGTTAATCAGCCTTTTCCTACTATTTTTAAAAATTTATCGCGAGGAGTATTTTGATAAAAAATTCAAGTTTTGGGATTAATTTCTGATTTAGACACATTTTTTAATAAGAAAATTCTTGTGGCTACCAGCGGTGGGGTAGATAGCATGGTTTTATTGCACCTGCTGCACTCGCACGATATAAAAGTGGCAGCTGCACATATGAATTTTAATTTAAGACCAGAAGATTGCGACCAAGACCAAGCCTTGGTCGAATCTTTTTGCAAAGAATATGGAATTGATTTTTTTACAAAATCAGTTGATACCAAATCGTTTAAAAAAGAAAATAAACTCTCTACCCAAATGGCTGCGAGAGAGCTACGCTATACTTGGTTTCGAGAAATGATAGAAAAACAGCATTTTGATTGTTTGGCAACGGCTCATCACTTAGACGATAATATCGAGACTCTACTCATCAATCTTTTGCGAGGTTCTGGCATTGAAGGTGTTGCGGGAATGGAAATATTTAACCATGGTATTTGGCGACCTTTATTAAAAACCACCAAAAAGCAAATTTTGGAGTACGCCGTAGCGCACAACATTCCGTGGCGAGAGGATAAAAGCAATGCAGAAAATGATTATTTACGCAATCACCTGCGCAATGTGGTTTTGCCCAAATTAGAAGCAAAATGCCCCGAATATCGTTTTGGTTTTGAAAAAAGCATCAATTTTCTACAACAAGACGAGATGATTATCGATAATCACATTCAAGCATTAAAGAATAAATTATTGAGTCAAAACACTGAGAATTCGATTTTTATCAAAATTAAAGAATTAAGCGAATTAATTCCGCAAGACACCTATCTTTTTCATTTGTTTAAAGCTTACGGCTTCACAGCGCCACAAGAAATAGAAAAACTAATTCACGCCGAAAACAGTGCCGAAATTGCTAACGAAAATTATCGTTTAATCAAAGATCGCAAGCATTTAATCTTGACTAAAAATCAAAAAATCGATTTTGATGCAATTTATTTTTTAGCCTTAAATGAAGAAATCCACACGCCATTTTCGTGGAAAATTACTTTAGACCAAATAGAAAATTCGCAAAATTTAATTACATTTGATGCCGATAAAGTTTCTTTTCCGCTGAAATTAAGAAAACCACAAAATGGCGATTTCTTTTATCCTGCGGGAATGAACGGCAAAAAGAAACTGAGCAAGTTTTTTAAAGATTTAAAATTAAATAAATTACAAAAAGAACAAACTTGGGTGCTCACCACAGCCAACGATGAGATTATGTGGGTGGTGGGAATGCGCCAAGACCAAAGATTTACAATAAACAAGAAAACTGAACTATGTTTGAATTTACAAAAATTAGACTAAGTATTTTATTTACCATCATTTGTGGATTTGCACTGGCTCAAATGCTCAATCCCGTAAATTGGAAGACGGAGCAAAAAACGCTTGAAAATGGCAATTACCAATTAATTTTCACAGCAACGATGGATGCCGGCTGGCACATCTACTCTATCCAGCACCCTGAAGGGGGCGTGGGAATCCCTACTTCGTTTGATTGGAAGAAAAATAAAGATTATGAGCTCGTAGGTAAAATAAAAGAAATCGGAAAATTACACGATGAATTTGTGCCTGCGTTCAATGAACAACACAAATTTTACGGCGACAAAGTGAGCTTTGTCCAAGAAGTGAAAGCCTTAAAAGACACTAAAGTTGCCGTAGATGTAACTTTTCAAGCTTGTGATGATTCTCGTTGTATTGCGCCAGATTATAAGGAATTTAGTTTTGATTTAAAGGCTTCTGCCGCGCCAGCGAATGCAACGCCAGAAACTACCGTAGCAGAAAACACCCAAACTGAGTCGCAACCTGCTGCCATAGATTCTGCTTTATTGAACGAAAACGCGGGTGCTTTTACGGTGGACACTTTGCAGCAAGACAAGCCTGAAGTAACGCCTGCTACGCACAAAGAAGCTCAAAAACAAGAGAAGAAAAAGGGATTATTTGATATTTTCATTCTTGGGCTTTTAGGTGGATTTGCTGCCTTGTTGATGCCGTGCTTGTTCCCTATGATTCCGCTAACTGTGAGTATGTTTACCAAACAGAGTAAAACTCGTGGATCGGGGATTTTCAAAGCATTTGTTTATGGCGTTTCAATCATCACCATTTATGTAGGTTTGGGATTATTAGTTACCCTTTTATACGGAGCAAGTACCTTGAACGAAATAGCTTCTCACCCTGTATTGAATTTTGCATTTTTTGTTATTTTCATCATTTTCGCTATTTCTTTCTTTGGGGCGTTTGAAATTACTTTGCCTTCAAAATGGATTAACAAGGCCGACAAAAACGCTGATAAAGGTGGCTACATCGGTATCTTCTTTATGGCGCTTACTTTGGTGCTCGTTTCGTTCTCGTGTACAGGACCTATCGTAGGGACTTTATTAGTAGAATCAGCCCGTGGCGGACAAATTCTTGCGCCTGCCATTGGAATGTTTGGATTCTCTTTTGCTTTGGCATTGCCATTTACTTTATTTGCTATTTTCCCAAGCTGGTTGAATTCATTGCCAAGCTCAGGGGGATGGCTCAATACTATCAAAGTTTGTCTTGGTTTTATAGAATTGGCTTTTGCGATGAAATTCTTGTCAAACGCAGACATGGTGCTTGATTTACACTGGCTTGAGCGCGAAATTTTCGTGGCTGCATGGGTTGCCATTTTCTTTGTGATGGGATTATATTTATTAAATATTTTCCGTATGCCACTGGATAGCGTAACCGAGCGTATCGGCACACCGAGATTATTGTTTGCCCTAGTGAGTTTTGTGATTGTATTTTATTTATTGCCTGGTATTTGGGGCGCACCGCTTAAAATTGTAGACGGCTTGATTCCACCACAAACTTATAGCGAATCGCCCTTGGGACTTTCTCGTAGCGTGAGCATGACTTCAAGCGAAGCGAGTGATTTACCACCAAATGCGCATTACGGGCCACATCAAATTCCAAGTTTTCATGATTTAGATGATGCCTTTGCTTATGCCAAAAAGGTAAACAAACCTGTGATGCTTGATTTTACGGGAAAAACTTGTGCCAACTGCCGCCGTGTGGAAGGAAATGTGTGGAGCAATCCAAAGGTGAAAGAAAAATTGAGCAACGATGTGGTTTTGGCTTCCTTGTATGTAGATAGCTTTGAAAAATTGCCAGAAGCTGAACAAGTTTTTTCTGAAGAAAAAGGCAGAAAACTTAAAACTTTAGGCGATAAATGGACAGCTTTGCAGATTAAAGAATTTAAATCAAATTCTCAGCCATTGTACATCATCATCGATCCTGATTTTAACCGATACAACGAACCTATCGGGGCGGAACTTGATCCCGAAAAATATTTGAATTGGCTAGAAGAAGGAATTCAAAAATTCAAGAATAAATAAATTTTAAAAACCATAAAAAAGGCGATTTCAAAATGAAATTGCCTTTTTTCTTTAGCTTAAACGCTTAATTCTTCACCGACTGAATAAAGCTTTTAGCCTTATCTTTCCAATCTTTGTTTTCAAGCAAAATCTTTACAAAAGCTGTCCCGATGATTCCACCATCGGCTTTCTGGGTTACTTTTTCAAAATCAGCTTTATTCTTAATCCCAAAACCTATCATCACGGGATTTTTAAGATTTAATTTTTGCAATCTATCCAAATAGGCTTCATTGTTAATCTGCTTTTCAGCGTTACCCGTGGTGGATGATGAACTCACCGCATATACAAATCCTGAGCTTAAGCTGTCTAAATATTTGATGCGCTCGTCTGAAGTCTCGGGCGTTACCAAAAAGGTGAAATTCAAATTATATTTTTGAAGAATTTTGCCATATTTTCCCTCAAATTCCACAGGCGGCAAATCGGGCAGAATCAAACCTGAAATTCCATTTTCGGCACATTTTTCACAAAAATTCTCAAATCCAAATTGTAATACGGGATTCAAGTAGCCCATCAAAATTTTAGGAATCGTTACATCATCTTTGATTATTGCTAATTGCTCAAACAATTTTTCAATCGTCATTCCATTGGCTAGTGCTTGCATATGTGCATCTTGAATCACAGGGCCATCTGCCACAGGATCAGAATACGGAATTCCGATTTCAAGCATATCGGCACCTGCTACTTGAGCCACACGCGCGATTTCTGCTGTATCTTCCAAAGCGGGCATTCCTGCTGTAAAATATATGTTTAATTTTTTCATTTCTTTTTTTATTTCAATATTTTTTCTATCCTTTGATCTGGTATTAGCCAAATGATTGCTACAATTGTGTAACAAATCATCCCTATTGCAGGATAGAGGTAAGAAGACAATACGCCTATAATGTAACAAGCCAAGGATAGGTATTCTTTGTTTTTATTTTCTAGTGCTTTGCCTATTTTAGAGCTTTTTCCTTCTATACTCAGGACTGTTTTTTCTAGGATTACATAGGCGATAGCACAGAAAACAAGATTTACCCCATAAAGTGTTACGGGATTTTTACCAAGGTGGTTTTCTCCTACCCAAGCTGTAGTGAAAGGGATAAGCGATAGAGTAAATAGCATAAAGAGATTGCTCCAAAGAACTTTGCCATCTATTTTTTCTATTGCTTGAAATAAATGATGGTGATTATTCCAATAGATTCCTACATATATAAAGCTTAGTATATAAGATAAAAATTTAGGAATTATAGGTTTTAGGCTTTCAAATTCCGTCCCTTCTGGCACCTTCATTTCTAATACCATAATAGTTATTACAATAGCTAAAACGCCATCGCTAAAGGCTTCTAGTCGAGATGTTTTCATATGTAATTATTAATTTCTTCATAAACAAAGATAAGTATTCCTAATTGATAAATCAGAGAAGTTAGTTTGCTTTACTTTTAAAAATCACTCATCATTTTCAAATAAGTCGCCATGTCTTTGTCTCCTCTTCCGCTTAAACAAATTACCACGACATCGTCTTTTTTAAAGTTTTTCTTAGGTAAAATCGCAAGTGCGTGCGAACTTTCGAGTGCAGGGATAATTCCTTCTTCTCTCGTCAATTCATACGCTGCTTTCAAGGCTTCGTCATCCGATACGGGAATAAATTCTGCGCGTTTTTGCGTAAATAAATTAGCGTGCATAGGCCCAATCCCTGGGTAATCCAATCCTGCAGAAATGGAATATGGCTCAATCACTTGTCCATCTTTAGTCTGCATGACCAAACTTTGGAACCCGTGCAAAACGCCTATCGTGCCTAAAGCCGTAGTCGCTGCCGTTTCGCCTGAATCCACACCTAGTCCGCTCGCTTCTGCTCCGATAATTTTCACCGATTCTTCGTTTACAAAATGATAAAATGTTCCTGCAGCATTACTTCCACCCCCCACACAAGCAATCACATAATCAGGATTTTCTCGTCCGATTTTTTCGTTTAATTGTTTTTTGATTTCTTCAGAAATCACACTTTGAAATCTCGCCACCATATCAGGGAAAGGGTGAGGCCCCACGGCACTTCCGATGATGTAGTGCGTTGTGGTTGGGTTATTGATCCAATCTCTCAACGCCTCATTCACAGCGTCTTTTAGCGTTTTAGAACCCGAAGTTGCTGGCACCACCTTTGCGCCAAGCATTTCCATACGAGCCACATTGGGTGCTTGTCGCTCAATGTCCACTTCGCCCATGTAAACAATGCATTCCATATCGAGCAAAGCACAAGCCGTAGCCGTAGCCACGCCGTGTTGTCCTGCGCCTGTTTCAGCAATAATTCTGTGTTTGCCCAATTTTTTGGCTAAAAGTGCTTGCCCCAGTGCATTATTGATTTTATGCGCCCCCGTGTGGTTTAAATCTTCGCGCTTGAGATAAATTTGTGCGCCATATTTTTCGCTTAATTTTTTAGAAAAATACAACGGAGATTCACGCCCCACATAATTTTTAAGCAAATCATTGAATTCATTTTTAAACGATTCGCTCTCCATGATTTTCAAATAATTTTCTTGCAATTCTTGCACATTAGGGTAGAGCATTTCAGGGACAAATGCGCCCCCAAATTCTCCATAATAGCCGTTTTTATCTGGTGATTGAAAATTCATTGTTTATTGTAATTTTTTTATTAATTCTTTTATTTTGTCAAAGTCTTTAATCCCTGGAGCCACTTCAAATTTACTATTCACATCCAAGGCAAAAGGTTTTGGGTTTAGATTTTTAGCTTGGGCTAAATTATCTAAACTTACGCCTCCGCTTAAAAAATATTTTTGGTATGTTTTTACTTGATTTAAAAGTTGCCAATCAAAAGTTTTCCCCGTTCCGCCATAGGCTTTAGAATCGGTATCAAAAAGCAAAAAATCGATATTTTGATGATTTTTGGGCAAGTTTAAATTTTCTCCCACTCTACAAACTTTGATGATTTTTACTTCTGGATTTAATTTTTCTCTTAAATTTCGGAGATACATTTCGTCTTCATCGCCATGCAATTGCACCAAATTTAAATTTGCCGTATTTACAATTTTAAGCAATTGGGCTAAATCTTCGTTTACAAACACCCCCACTTTTTGCGAAAACGGAATTTCGGCGATTTTTTCAAGGCTTAAATGGTTGAGCACATAGCGTGGCGATTTAGGATAAAAAATAAATCCCAAATAATCCACCCCAAGAGCCATAAGCTCTTGGATTTGTTCCATTTGAGTAAGTCCGCAAACTTTTAGTTTCATGGTTGAATCGCTTGGATAAAGTTTTTAAAAGTCTCTTCTGGCTGGTTCGTTTTCATAAAATATTCGCCCATCAAAAAAGCGTCAAAACCATTCTTTTTTAATTCCAAATAAATCTCGGGCGAGTAGATGGCACTTTCGGCCACGCTCAAAACCTCGGTCGGCAACTCGTTTCGCATACGAATTGCGTGCTGATAATCTACCTCAAAAGTGTTTAAATTTCGGTTATTAATGCCCACCATTTTCACTTTGTTATAATATTTTGAGAAATCCTCGCCGCCATAAAATTCAAGCAAAACTTGCAATCCTAAATCCTTGGCATAATCGGTTAAATCCTTGATTTGATTTCGTTCTAAAATATTAGCAATCAGCAAAACGGCATCTGCACCAAAGGCTTTAGCTTGATACAATTGATACGGATCTAAAATAAAGTCTTTGCGCAACAAAGGCAAACCGTATTTTCGGGCATTTTTTAAATCTTCTAAACTGCCACCAAAGAAATGCGAATCCGTGAGCACCGAAACACAAGCCGTCCCGCATGCTTTATAAATCGGGACAATATCCTCTACTTTTGCCCCAATATTGATGTCGCTTTTGGACGGAGATTTTCTTTTAAATTCGGCGATGATGCCAAAAGGATTTTCTTTTAAATGCCAAGCAAAATTCATGCTCTTGCGATGAAAATGCTTGCGATCCATCAATTCTTCTA
Source organism: Ornithobacterium rhinotracheale (assembly GCF_022832975.1). Taxonomy (NCBI): domain Bacteria; kingdom Pseudomonadati; phylum Bacteroidota; class Flavobacteriia; order Flavobacteriales; family Weeksellaceae; genus Ornithobacterium; species Ornithobacterium rhinotracheale. The sequence goes on from NZ_CP094846.1 coordinate 2,091,107, forward strand.
CCGAGATTCTTCGTTTTTCGAATTCGATTTCCTCCTTTTTATGCGCTACGATTTTATCTAAAATACTCATTGGTTTTTAATTAATTGTTGAAGTGATTGCAAAGCTTTTCCGTTCATGAGGCTTTCCTCTGCCATGGCACGGCAGGTGACAAAATCTCCGAATTTATTGGTGTTTTCTAAGGCTAAAGCCGCATTGGTAATTACGACTTCGTTCTGCGCCTTTGTCCCTTTTCCTTCTAAAATATTTTTGAAAATTTGCGCTGCTTCCTCGGTGGTATTTCCGCCATATAATTCTTCGGCTTTTACTTTTTGGCTTAAAAGCTCTTGCGGATTTAAAAGCTTAGTACCTTTCTCTGTGGTGATGACCGATTCGCCCGTGAGCGAAATTTCGTCGTAGCCCTCAAGCGAATGCACAATCATGAAATGCTCCTCGCGCTCCTGCAATAAGTAATTATAAATTCGCCCCATTTCTGAATTAAATACACCCAGCATAGAATGCTTAGGTTTGGCAGGATTCACCAATGGTCCCACCATATTAAAAAATGTGCGAAAACCTAAATTTTTACGAATCGGTGCAACTTTCCCCAACGACGGATGAAATTTTGGTGCGTGCATAAAACAAATATTAGCCTCGCTAAGCTGTCGTTGCAAAGTGGCTTCGTCATTGGTAAATTCATAGCCCATATGAGCCATAACATTGGACGAGCCTGAAACCGATGAAGAACCATAGTTTCCGTGTTTTGCCACTTTCTGCCCAGCTCCAGCCACGACAAAACATGCCAAAGTCGAAATATTAAAAGTATTTTTGCCATCGCCCCCCGTTCCCACAATATCGACTAAATCTCTTGTGCCCAAATCAATGGGGTGAGCCATCTCTATCAAAGCATCAGAAAAACCTCTCAATTCCTCGATTCTTATGCTACGCATCATCATTACAGTGATGAAAGATGTGATTTCTGCATCATTGAACACGCCTTGCGGAATCTGCAACATTATGGACTTTGCTTCTTCGTAGTTTAGCGTGTTGTAGCTGAACAAATATTGGAGTATTTCTTTCATTTTTTAGCTTTAATATATTCTATAAAATTGCGCATCATTTGTTTTCCTTGCGGTGTCAAAATACTTTCTGGGTGAAATTGAACTGCCTCGATTGGATAATCACGATGTTTTAAAGACATGATTTCTCCCCCTTCGTCGGTAGAAGTAATTACCAATTCTTCTGGGAAATCCGCTGGATTTACAACCCAACTATGGTACCTCCCCACAGGGATTGGTGATTCTAAATTTTCATATAACACGGTTTTTTCTTTAGCCAAAACTAAATTACTGGCTACGCCATGATGCACTTTAGAAAGATTTTTTAAACTTCCACCAAAAGCCTCTGCAATGGCTTGCATGCCTAAACAAACGCCTAAAATCGGTTTTTTACCAGCATATTCTTTAATCACATCGATTAAAATTCCCGCCTCAGACGGAACTCCTGGACCTGGAGAGAGTACTAGTAAATCATAATTATTAATTTCCTCAAGGCTTATTTGGTCATTTTTTTGCACCTCTATGGTATCATTCTCCGAAATTATATCTTCTAAGTAATGTACCAAATTATAAGTAAAAGAATCGTAATTATCAAATAATAATATTTTCATGGTAGTATCATTAAAGTTTTTCAGCTTTGTCTATCGCTTTGGTCAAAGCCCCCAATTTATTTAGCACTTCTTTTCGTTCATTTTCAGGAATTGATTTTTCTACAACCCCCGCTCCTGCTTGGTAATGCAATTTATTTTCTTTGGCTAAAAACGAGCGAATCGTTATCGCTTTGTTCACGCTTCCATTTAGCCCCACAAAACCGATACACCCGCCATAATATTCTCGAGAAGTGGGTTCTAATTGGTCTATAATTTCAAGTGCTCTGTGTTTAGGCGAGCCACTTAAAGTTCCTTGTGGAAAAGTTCCTGCAATTAAATCAAACGGATTTTCAGATTTTGTAAAATCCCCCTTCACTTCGCTCACCATGTGTATCACATGCGAAAACCATTGGATTTCTTTATACTTCGTTACACGCACATTTTTGCAAAACTTGCTTAAATCATTTCTTGCCAAATCCACAAGCATGGTGTGTTCGGCGTTTTCTTTTTCATCTTGCAACAAGCTTTTAGACAATTCTGCATCTTGACTATCATCTCCCGTGCGTTTAAAAGTTCCAGCTATAGGATGAATTTTAGCCTCGCCATCTTGCAACATAATTTGACTTTCTGGGCTTGAACCAAAAATTTTGTAATCGGTATAATCAAAATAATATAAGTACGGAGATGGATTAATACTACGCAAAGCACGATAGACTTGAAACTCATCTCCCTCGTATGATTGGGAAAATCTTCGGCTTAATACAATTTGAAAGACATCACCACGCAAACAATGGTGAATGCCCTTATGTACTAAATCTAAATAATTTTCATCTGTTTGATTAGAAGTTTCATTTCCTACTTTTCTAAACGGAAAAATCGGAACATCACGATTCTGAATCAAAGATTGGATTTCACGCAAGCGAGAAGGAACGCCCTCCACTTTATTTTCGTATAAACAAAGTTCTTGTTTATGATGATCTAAAACAATTACATACTGATAAAAACGATAACGCAATAAAGGGATAGAAGAAATATGCTGAAAATCTAGATTTTCAAAATATTGAACAGCATCGTAAGACATATACCCATACAAGCCTTGAGCATAATCAAATTCTTTTGCAGGATTAATCGCTTCTAGTTTATTTCTAAAATCGTTTAAAACCGCAGGGATTGGCTTATCTAAATTGAAAACCTCTATTTCAGAATCTGGTAATTTTGACTCTATTTTTTTATCTGCAGTCAATTCAATTCCTGCAATAGGATTAATAGCAATAATTGATTTACTATTATTACCACCACTATAATCAGCACTCTCAAGCAAAATAGTCTCCCTAAATGTATCTCTTAAGCGTAAATAAATGCCCACAGGCGTATTTAAATCCGTAAGATATTCATATTTCTTAGTTAAAAATTTCATTGTCTATTGAATAAAATAATATATACAAAAAAAGCTCTGATAGATTTTATTGTTCCATCAGAGCTTTCCTAAAATTTGATTGATACAAACATAGCAATATTACAGCACTGAAGGATCAGAACTGCACCACCACCAAAATTTATAATTTGCATTAATCATGTCGACAAATTTATAAATTAAATTTAAAACAAGCAATAAAATATATTCAAATCTTTTTTAGATTGAAATTTATATAAAAAAAGCCACTACAATATATTAAGTAGTGGCTTAAAAAATAAAAAGTGGCGACGACCTACTCTCCCGCTAACGCAGTACCATCGGCGCTGATAGGCTTAACTTCTCTGTTCGGAATGGGAAGAGGTGAGCCCTATCGCTATAATCACCCAAAAATCTTTTGACTATACCAAAGTTTTCTCTCTATAAAACAACTCTGTTTTCCTATTAATTACCTTCTACAAGGTTAATAAAAAAACAAAGCAAATAACAATAACCTCTAACAACGCGGTTAGTTAAATCTACGGGTAATTAGTACTACTCGACTAAGACATTACTGCCTGTACATCTGTAGCCTATCTACGTGGTCATCTCCCACGGCCCTTAAAAGAAGTCTTATCTTGTGGCAAGTTTCGCACTTATATGCTTTCAGTGCTTATCTTAACCGAACATAGCTACTCTGCGGTGCCCCTGGCGAGACAACAGATACACTAGCGGTTCGTTCAACTCGGTCCTCTCGTACTAGAGTCAAGCCCACTCAAACTTCTAACGATCGCAATAGATAGAGACCGAACTGTCTCACGACGTTCTGAACCCAGCTCGCGTGCCACTTTAATGGGCGAACAGCCCAACCCTTGGGACCTTCTCCAGCCCCAGGATGTGACGAGCCGACATCGAGGTGCCGAACCTCCCCGTCGATGTGAGCTCTTGGGGGAGACTAGCCTGTTATCCCCGGAGTACCTTTTATCCTATGAGCGATGGCCCTTCCATACGGAACCACCGGATCACTATGTCCTGCTTTCGCACCTGATCGACTTGTAGGTCTCACAGTCAAGCACCCTTATGCCATTACACTCTACGCACGGTTACCAAGCGTGCTGAGGGTACCTTTGAAAGCCTCCGTTACTCTTTTGGAGGCGACCACCCCAGTCAAACTACCCACCACGCAATGTCCTCCCTAATGGGAGTTAGGCTCCAAGTAAACAAAGGGTGGTATTTCAACGGCGACTAATCTACTCCTAGCGAAGCAGCCTCAAAGTCTCCCACCTATCCTACACATTGTTTACCCGAAGTCAATACGAAGCTATAGTAAAGGTTCACAGGGTCTTTTCGTCCCATTGCGATTAACCGGCATCTTCACCGATACTACAATTTCACCGAGCTCATGGCTGAGACAGTGTCCAGATCGTTGCACCATTCGTGCAGGTCGGAACTTACCCGACAAGGAATTTCGCTACCTTAGGACCGTTATAGTTACGGCCGCCGTTTACTGGGGCTTCAGTCAAATGCTTCGCCAAAGCTAACATCCTCCCTTAACCTTCCAGCACCGGGCAGGTGTCAGACCCTATACATCATCTCTCGATTTTGCAGAGTCCTGTGTTTTTGATAAACAGTCGCCTGGACCTCTTCACTGCGGCCAGCATCGCTGCTGGCGACCTTTCTCCCGAAGTTACAGGTCTATTTTGCCTAGTTCCTTAGCCATGATTCACTCGAGCGCCTTAGGATACTCTCCTCGACTACCTGTGTCGGTTTACGGTACGGGCTGCTTCACTCGCTATTTCTTGGAGGTTAAACCTTGAGATTATCACGCCAGCCGTAGCCTTTGTGTACTATCGTCTTACGACTTCAACGTACTATTCCGTCAGTACGCACTCAATAATTAACCCCGTCACTTTCTCTGTGAGCAGGTACAGGAATATTAACCTGTTTGCCATCCACTACCCCTTTCGGGTTCGTGTTAGGTCCCGACTAACCCTCAGCTGATTAGCATAGCTGAGGAAACCTTAGTCTTACGGCGAATCAGTTTCTCACTGATTTTATCGTTACTTATGCCTACATTTTCTTTTCTATATAGTCCACTATACCTTACAGTCTAGCTTCTACCCAATATAGAATGCTCCCCTACCCATCTTTCGATGATATAGCTTCGGTAATATGTTTATGCCCGATCATTATCCATGCCGGATCGCTCGACTAGTGAGCTGTTACGCACTCTTTAAATGAATGGCTGCTTCCAAGCCAACATCCTAGCTGTCTGTGCAATCCAACCGCGTTTTTTCAACTTAACATATATTTAGGGACCTTAGCTGTTATTCTGGGTTCTTTCCCTCTCGGACATGGACCTTAGCACCCATGCCCTCACTGCCTAAAATCATTTATTAGCATTCGGAGTTTGTCAGGAATTGGTAGGAGGTGAATCCCCCGCATCCTATCAGTAGCTCTACCTCTAATAAACTTTTTAAACGCTGCACCTAAATGCATTTCGGGGAGTACGAGCTATTTCCCAGTTTGATTGGCCTTTCACCCCTACCCACAGGTCATCCGAAGACTTTTCAACGTCAACCGGTTCGGTCCTCCACTATGTGTTACCACAGCTTCAACCTGCCCATGGGTAGATCACAAGGTTTCGCGTCTACTCCTACCGACTTAGCGCCCTATTCAGACTCGCTCTCGCTCCGAATCCAGTGCTTAACACCTTATCCTCGCCGGTAACAGTAACTCGTAGGCTCATTATGCAAAAGGCACGCCGTCACACTTTACGTGCTCCGACCGCTTGTAGGCGTACGGTTTCAGGTTCTCTTTCACCCTTTTATTCAAAGTGCTTTTCACCTTTCCTTCACAGTACTGGTTCACTATCGGTCTTTGAGGAGTATTTAGCCTTAGAGGATGGTCCCCCTTTCTTCAAACAGGATTTCTCGTGTCCCGCCCTACTTAATACGTATTATACTCATTTCGTGTACAAGACTTTCACTCCCTTCGGTTCATCTTTCCAAATGATTCCACTATTCGTATAATCTCGGCTAATCCCATTTCGCTCGCCACTACTCTGGGAATCTCGTTTGATTTCTTTTCCTACAGGTACTTAGATGTTTCAGTTCCCTGCGTTCGCCCTCCTTACGGAGTGACAGGCCTTCAACCTGCCGGGTTGCCCCATTCGGATATCTGCGGATCAACTCGTGTGTGCCAATCCCCGCAGCTTTTCGCAGCTTACCACGTCCTTCTTCGCCTCTCAAAGCCTAGGCATCCGCCATACGCCCTTAACGATTTCTTCTAACCGCGCTCTTGTTCTCGGTTATTCTTATTTGCTTTGTTATATATTTCCTACTCTGCCAATTACCTAAATAATCAGCAAAAAATTAACATACAACTCTTTTTTGTTTGTTTTACTCGTTACTTCCTAAAATTTATTCTATTTTAGTTTGTTTCTACTTCAGTATGTCAATGAACTTCTTTTTATCTCTCTCAAGATAATCGTGGAGAATATCGGAGTCGAACCGATGACCTCCTGCGTGCAAGGCAGGCGCTCTAGCCAGCTGAGCTAATTCCCCATTCTCTCTTTTCATCAAGAATTAGAATTAAAAATTAATCTTATCAATTCTCAACTTCTAGATTTTCCTCTTTTCCGTAACTTGTAGTCTCGGGCAGACTCGAACTGCCGACCTCTACATTATCAGTGTAGCGCTCTAACCAGCTGAGCTACGAGACTTCTTTATTCTGTTACAGTCTTTCTTATTTTATATCTAAAGATATCTGAAAAATAAAAGCAAGTGTCGTTCTCAAAGTTATCTCTTATCGAGATTAAACCTCTCTTAGCGCGTTATGCTCTATAAAAGAGATGTTCCAGCCGCACCTTCCGGTACGGCTACCTTGTTACGACTTAGCCCCAGTTACTAGTTTTACCCTAGGCAGCTCCTTTCGGTCACCGACTTCAGGTACCCCCAGCTTCCATGGCTTGACGGGCGGTGTGTACAAGGCCCGGGAACGTATTCACCGCAACATGGCTGATTTGCGATTACTAGCGATTCCAGCTTCATAGAGTCGAGTTGCAGACTCCAATCCGAACTGAGATCGGCTTTAGAGATTCGCATCCAGTCGCCTGGTAGCTGCCCTCTGTACCGACCATTGTAGCACGTGTGTGGCCCAAGACGTAAGGGCCGTGATGACTTGACGTCGTCCCCACCTTCCTCTCAACTTGCGTTGGCAGTCTCATTAGAGTCCCCGTCTTTATACGCTGGCAACTAATGATAGGGGTTGCGCTCGTTGCAGGACTTAACCTAACACCTCACGGCACGAGCTGACGACAGCCATGCAGCACCTTGCATTCTGTCCGAAGAAAAAAGTGTTTCCACTCCTGTCATAATGCATTTAAGCCTTGGTAAGGTTCCTCGCGTATCATCGAATTAAACCACATGCTCCACCGCTTGTGCGGGCCCCCGTCAATTCCTTTGAGTTTCATTCTTGCGAACGTACTCCCCAGGTGGCTAACTTATCACTTTCGCTTGGCCTCCGAAGATCTCTCCCCGAAAACGAGTTAGCATCGTTTACTGCGTGGACTACCAGGGTATCTAATCCTGTTCGCTCCCCACGCTTTCGTCCTTCAGCGTCAGTTAATACTTAGTAACCTGCCTTCGCAATCGGTGTTCTGTGTAATATCTATGCATTTCACCGCTACACTACACATTCCAGCTACTTCAATATCACTCAAGACTAACAGTATCAATGGCAGTTTTATCGTTAAGCGACAAAATTTCACCACTGACTTATTAGCCCGCCTACGGACCCTTTAAACCCAATGAATCCGGATAACGCTTGCATCCTCCGTATTACCGCGGCTGCTGGCACGGAGTTAGCCGATGCTTATTCGTATGGTACCTTCAACTACCTACACGTAAGTAGATTTATCCCCATACAAAAGCAGTTTACAACCCATAGGGCCGTCTTCCTGCACGCGGGATGGCTGGATCAGAGTTCCCTCCATTGTCCAATATTCCTCACTGCTGCCTCCCGTAGGAGTCTGGTCTGTGTCTCAGTACCAGTGTGGGGGTTCACCCTCTCAGCCCCCCTACAGATCATCGCCTTGGTAGTCCGTTACACTACCAACTAACTAATCTGACGCATGCCTATCCTTATCCAATAAATCTTTCAATCCTAATTGATGCCAATCAAAATCTTATGGAGTATTAATCCGAGTTTCCCCGGGCTATCCTCCTGATAAGGGCAAGTTGCATACGCGTTACGCACCCGTGCGCCGGTTTCCTTAATCCGAAAATTAATTCTCCCTCGACTTGCATGTGTTAAGCCTCCCGCTAGCGTTCATCCTGAGCCAGGATCAAACTCTCCGTTGTAATTCCTTAAATTTTGTAATTATAACGCTTAAAGTTTACCTCCTGATAACTCATCGAATTGACACTTGGCTTTTATTTTTCTTCTATCTTTTAAATCTTAAATGAACTTCTCACCTTCGCTTCATTTCTGAAAGCGGGTGCAAATATAGTAACTTTTTTATTCCTACCAAAACTTTTTTGAAAAAATTTTTCGAGTTTTTTTTCGTCACCATCACAACCCTAAAATTGAAACGGACTGCAAAGATAATATCTTTTTTATCTACCCTCCAAAAAAAATTACTTTTTTTTTCGTTTTTCAATCTTTTTCTCTCAATGAACGACCCTTTCTGTTTCAAAAGGAGTGCAAATATAGATACTCCTACCTTTCCCTCCAAATATTTTACATACTTTTTTTCTGTGTTTTTTACAGGTTTTTATTAATTAGTTGTTTTTCTGCTCTTTACACTGTAAAGTTTTTTCATCCTTTTTCAATGATGTTATGCAATTATAGTGCAAAATGTGGTCTGGAGGAGTTTCTGAATCATGCGTAGATGGACTTTTGGAGGCGTTTAGAAGTAATAAAAATGCCTAAAATTTATATTTTCATGGGTTCTGTAGCAAGTACATAAGGACAGCTCAGTACAGAAATAAAATTTAATGAAAAAGAGCTTTCAAATTGAAAGCTCTTTTTCATTAAATTTTATTTCTACAATTATTCGTCACATGATTGCTCTAAACACCCCCATTGCCCGTCATACATTTTTAGACAGTTCTTTGTTGTATCGAAAACAAGCATACCCTCAATTGGATTTTTAATACTATTGATTTCTTGTGTTGTCTGGCGAGGCAATACTAAACCATATTCTCTAGACTCTAAGGCTATAAAAGTTCTGTTATAGGTTTCTAGCCAATTATCGGTATAATTTCTATTATGCGTAGAGATTCCCACCTTTACTCCGCCGATAGGTTCTCCAAATTTTGGTTGCTTAACGCACTGCGTTGGAACGGGAGCACTACATTCACCCTCTATAGGATTTCCACAGTCATCGATAATACGGATGCTATAGCTAGCGCCGCGCTTTGGCTTATCTACATGAAATGAAAAATTAGAATCTCCACTGCTCAACGAAACAGAATTCCCGACAATTTCTCCTTCTTCAAGCAGATACACTTGTACATTTTGAGCACTTCCCATTTCTACATTTCCGTCAAATGATTTTGTACTACTATTATAGTTTATTTCTCCACATTTAGGCGGATCATAATCTGTAACATAATTAGAATCCATTTGCGTATAATAAGTTTTCGTAACGCTAGTGCCGTCATTTAAAGTCATATCTACAGTAACATAAACATAAAGATTGAATGGATCTGCAATCTTTTCGGGGAACTGAAAAGGGATTGTTAAATTTTTATCTGCACCATTCCATTCTGGAGGTCCTGAAATTTCAGCTTGAGTTCTCTCATATTCTTGAGAAGACCCCCGGATATGTTGTTTCTTGATATCCTACGCTAGACACATTTACACCTACCACATCATTCCAATCGGGAGCTTCTCCCCCTTCGCTTGTCCAATCAAAGCCATTACCAGGCGTATAGATACTTTTAGATAAAAGCAACTGCCCAGAAAAACCATTACAAGAAGTGGCTCCACTAACGACTCCACCGCCCACCATACTTGATAAAACTTGGGCAAAAGAGGTAGTGCTTATCAATATTATTAAAAGTATATATAATCTTTTCATCATTTTTTATTTTATTGTTTTCCAAAAATACCAATTCACTCCATCAAATACCGCTAAGCTTTTGCTTTTGGTATCATAACAAATCGTACCAGGTTCTGGCGAAGGGATATTGTTTACAGGATCTTCTACTTGCGGCAAAATAGGCGCTTTATCTTTAGATTCAAAGATTAAAACTCCTTTGGCGTCACTTTCTAAGCTCCCGATAATCACACCTTGCTCTTTAGACAACGCAGCGTTTGGTGTTTGCAACTTCCCGTTGAATTTTCCACCTGTGTCTGGCTTACCTAAGAAAGCATCTGAACTTAAAACTACAGGTTTCCCTTGATTGTTTACATAATAGATTTCTGCCTGCAATTGACCTTTGGTATCTGGATATGCACCAAATGCCATAGCTCCTACTTGTGTAGTAAGTTGCTTTGAAGTTAAAGTAGGCAATGCCAAGCCTCTACCATCGTTTGGCACGAAATCAATCAAACCATCTCCTCTTACATCTGCTCTCTCTACAGCTACTTGTGCATTAAGCGCAGAAAAAACTGCAAAAGAAAGTAGTAAAAATGTTTTCTTCATATCATATCAATTATTTGTTTGAGGCAACAAATATATGGGTTTTATTTGTTTTTGCCTCATTTTCAGACTAAATATTTTTCAAACACTTTATATACCCCTCAAAATCAAGGCTTTACAATTGTATAAAATACACTTTTTAAATTTATAAGCAAAAAAAAAGAACCCCAAAGTTTGGAGTTCTTTAATTATTAAGCTTTTAGCCTATCTTATTTTTCATCGCAGGTTTGCACCAAACAGCCCCAAGCACTCTGAGTATATAGCTTGATACAATTTTCATCGGTGTCAAATACTAGCATACCATCTACTGGATTTTTGATTGCTTGTATTTCAATTGTCTTTTGGCGTGGCAATACCAAGCCTCCGCTTTTAGACTCTAGTGCAATAAAGCCATTGTTATATTGTTTTAGCCACTCTTCTGTGCCTTGCTCATTTCTGCTTAAGCTAGAAATACCTACTCCCCCCCCTTCTGGATTTCCTGGCATTGGTGGTTTTCTGCATGCTAGTGGTTTGACTTTAAAAGATGCTGTACAATGCCCAACACAATCATATGTTGAAGTTGAAACTTCCAATTCATATTCTCCTGGCTCTAAACTACCAACTTCCATCTCAAACGAAAGATTATCTTTTGCATTGTTTTTACTCTCTGTTTTAATAATATCAGCACTGTCTTTTCTTCTGAGCTCAAAGGTAAAATCAGCCTCCTTAGTTCCTGCATTAAAAGAAACGTTAATTTTTCCATTTTCATATGTTGCCTCGTATCCTTGGCAAGAATATGGATTATCTGGGTTGTAATCGTGTGTTGCTGTGATTATTCTCCCATCTGATAAAACCATTTTCACCATAAAAGTATAAGCTTGCTCATTTGTTCCAGGAACTCTTCCTCTGTAAAAGTTTATATTAACCCCACCACTTTCATCTAAAGATACATTAAATTCTGTAGATACAACATTCCCGTCATAATTCTCTTCTACATTAGATTAATCTATACTTTGGATCTGTTGTTCTGCAATATTTTCATATTCAACTGGATATCCGTTTTCATCAGTAAAATCCCAGCCCCATGTATTAAAATCCGCTAAAGTAAAATACCCCCCTCCACTATCACCAGTACATGGATCTGAATTCATTGCAAATGGCAACTCTCCATTATTCTGAGCATTGACCAATATGCCTAAAATCAAGGCAAAAAGTATATATATTTTTTTCATTTGTTTCTAAATTTTTAATTATTTTTCTAATCCTTGTCTTGTCCAGAAATACCAATTAGCCCCATCGAACACCGCTACTTGCCCCGTTGCCGTGTCGTAGCATATAGTGCCTGGCTCTGGAGATGGGATGTTTTTGGCAGGAGACTCTACATGCGGCAACACAGGCGCCTTATCTTTAGATTCAAAAATCAAAACCCCTTTGGCCTCACTTTGTAAATCTCCTATGATAACACCTTGCTCTTGCTCTGGATTATCATAAACCGATATATCTAATTTTTCATTTTTTTTACCGCCCAAAGTCTCATTAGGAACACCCTCAATAAAGGTATCACGACTTAAAATCTGAGTTCCGTTACTATTTACATAATACACCTCTAGCTTACCATCTACCTCACCAAATGCCAAGGCACCTGTTTGCGTAACCTGCTCTTTTACAGTAGGCAAGATAAGTCCCTTTTTTGTCCCATCGGGAAAGTCAATCAAAGCACTTTCCCCACTAGGTCTGCTTTCTGCTCTCTCCACATGCACTTGTGCATTTAGCGTAGCTAAAAATGCTGTGGCGATTACTACTAAAATTCTCTTCATATTTCTGTTCTATTTTTTTTCACAAACTGTGCAAATATAAGGCACATCTAAAGTTTAAAAAAATTCCTTAATTCAATCATTTCTATTTCTTAATACCCATATATAATATAACTACTTGCATTTCAATTAATTGAAATATGCGCATGAAATACATTAATAGGTAAATCTTTAACCATATTTAACGCTAAATAAAAACACAAAGGCAACATAGAAAGCCCTTCCACCCCAAAACTCACATAATATGCCTTGCCTAATTTGGCTACATCTAAGAGAACAAATGCAACCAAAAGGCTCAGCCCAAAGGCTATACTCGCCACACTCCACCCAACAACTAAAGAGAAGCACACCACAGAAACAAACAATACACTGCGAGCCACCAACATGGCACCTGCCGCCCCGAGCACTTGTGGCAATGTTTTCAGCGAGAAAACATCGCTATGCATATCGCGCACATCAAAGGACACCGTAATCCCCAAAACCCACAAAAAGCATATAACAAACATAGAAATTACATGAAAATCTACCCCCACGCCATGCTGAATGGCCGGCACCCCCACGATGGATAGCGCCCACACAAGACTGATGCTATAAATCTTGAGATATGGGACGGAACGGAGATTGACGTAGGTGTAGCCCAAACCGATGATTGATAATAAGATTAAAAGTAAAAAACTCTCGATTTTAAGCGACAAAAAATATAGACTTAGCAAAACACCGACTATCCCTAAAATGGTAAAAAAAAGGTTTTTGGCTATATTTTCGCCCAAAAGATAGGCGGCATTATACACGGCAAGACACGAAAAAAACAGCAAAAAATTGATTTTTAAAATCTCACCAAACATAGCGAACTGGAAAAACATCGCTAGCGCAACAAAACAGAAAGATACCCAGATTTGAGTAGAAACCAAAAATTGAATAATAATGCGTATCCTTTTAGCCATAAAAATCATTAATTTAGTCGATATTTTTTTGCGCTATAATGCACAAATTTATGTATTTTTATGCTTTCATTTAAAATTAAAAGTAACACGATGAATACAAATGATTTTTCTCTGCGCCACAATGGCGTGCATGGCGAGGATTTGCAAGCCATGTTAAAAAGTCTAGGGGTGAGCTCTGCCAAGGAGCTTATAGCGCAAACACTGCCGCAGGATATCCAGAGCGAGGAGCCTATGCAATTGCCTCGTGCCATGAGCGAAATGGAGCTTTTACAGCATATGGCTCAGCTGGGGGAGCAAAATAAATTATACAAATCCTATATTGGATACGGCTACTATGGCACACAATTACCTGCCGTTATTCAGCGCAATATTTTGGAAAACCCAGGCTGGTACACCGCCTATACGCCCTACCAAGCAGAAATTGCACAAGGACGCTTGCAAGCATTGCTAAACTACCAAACGATGGTTTCGGATTTAACACAGCTGCCTCTTGCCAATGCTTCTCTTTTAGATGAAGGAACAGCAGCGGCAGAAGCTATGCATATGTTCTGGGCGAGTGTTCCAAAATCTAAGAAAAATGCCAATGTTTTCTTCGTTTCGGAAGATGTGTATCCACAAACTTTGGCTGTTTTAAAAACCAAAGCTTGGGGCTTGGGCATCGAATTAAAAGTAGGAAATCATCAAAATTTTGAATTTTCGGACGAAGTTTTTGGTGCGCTTGTTCAATATCCTGCAAAACAAGGGGAAATTTATGATTATTCTGAATTTATTGCCAAAGCACACGAAAATGATGTGCAAGTGGTAATGGCTGCAGATATTTTAGCCTTGGTTAAATTAAAATCTCCAGGCGAATTAGGCGCAGATGCCGCCGTGGGCTCTACACAAAGATTCGGAATTCCTATGGGATTCGGCGGTCCGCACGCGGCGTATTTGGCTTGTAAAGAGGATTACAAAAGACAAATTCCTGGTAGAATCATTGGCGTTTCGGTAGATGCTTCGGGCAAAAAAGCCTTGCGTATGGCATTGCAAACTAGAGAGCAACACATCAAACGCCAACGCGCAACTTCAAACATCTGTACGGCGCAAGTTTTACTGGCAGTGATGGCAGGAATGTATGCGGTATATCATGGGCCAGAAGGTTTAAAATTTATTGCCAATACTTTGCATACACGCACGGCTTATTTGGCTAAAGTTTTAAAAGAGCTTGGCTATGAAGTTTTAAATCAAAATTATTTTGATACCTTATATATTAATGCCGAAAACATCGACAGAGAAAAATTAAAATCTTTATTAAACGAAAAAGAGCTTAATTTAAATTTCTTTGACAACAAAGTTATCAGCATTGCGCTTGATGAAACCGATGTGGCTTCGACTCAGTTCTTGGAAAAATTGATTGAAGTTTTGGCAGAATATCAAGGAAAAACCTACGAAATCGCAATTCCAGAAGAAATAGAAAATACTATTCCAGAGAATTTATTGAGAAAAACGGATTTCTTAACGCATGAAAACTTCAATTCTTATCACACAGAAACTGAATTGATGCGCTACATCAAGCGTTTGGAAAGAAAAGATTTAGCATTGAACCAATCTATGATTCCGCTTGGGTCTTGTACCATGAAATTAAACGCTGCGGCAGAAATGCTTGCGCTTAGTTTCCCTACTTTTGGCGGTATTCACCCATTTGCTCCAAGTGATCAAACACAAGGGTATTTGCAAATGATTCATAATTTAGAAAATTATTTATCTGAAATCACAGGTTTTGCAGATACAAGCCTTCAACCAAATTCGGGTGCTCAGGGAGAATACGCAGGTCTGATGGTAATAAAAGCTTATTTAAAAAGCATTGGAGAGGAGCATCGCAATGTAGTTGTGATTCCAGAAAGTGCTCACGGAACAAACCCTGCCTCGGCTACAATGGCGGGAATGAAGGTAGTCGTAGTAAAAAATACGCCAGAAGGGGCATTTGATCTTGAGGATTTAAAAGCTCAAGTGGAGAAAAACAAAGAAAATCTTGCCGCTTTGATGGTTACTTACCCTTCAACCTACGGAATGTTTGATGACGACATCAAAAAAGTAACTCAATTGATTCACGACAATGGCGGGCAAGTGTACATGGACGGGGCAAATATGAACGCTCAAGTGGGATTGACTAATCCTGGACAAATCGGCGCCGATGTTTGTCACTTAAACTTACACAAAACCTTTGCTATTCCGCATGGTGGCGGAGGGCCTGGTGTAGGACCAATCTGTGTGGCAGAACATTTAGTTCCTTTCTTGCCAAGCAATCCACTTGTTTCTACAGGAATAGATGGCAGTGAAGCATTGGATGCTGTATCTTCTGCTCCGTATGGTTCTGCTTTGGTTCAGACTATTTCATATGCTTACATTCGTTTGCTAGGAGCTGAAGGCTTAACCAAAAGTACCATTGGCGCTATTATGAATGCCAACTATTTAAAAACTAAGCTTGAAAAAGATTATAAAGTTTTATACCAAAACGCACACGGGCGCGTGGGACACGAAATGATTATCGATTTCCGTCCGTTTAAGAGCGTGGGGGTAGAAGTTGGAGACATTGCTAAACGCTTGATGGATTATGGTTTCCATGCTCCTACCGTTTCGTTCCCAGTGGCTGGAACTTTAATGATTGAACCTACCGAATCTGAAGACAAAGCCGAGCTTGACCGCTTTGTAGATGCGCTACTTTCTATCAAAAAAGAAATTGAGGAAGTGCAAGAAGGTAAATTTGCGCAAGACAACAATGTGCTTAAAAATGCACCGCACACCAATGCGCTACTTACAGCCGATGCATGGGAATTGCCTTATTCTCGCGAAAAAGCAGCATATCCAGTTGAATGGTTGAAAGATAATAAATTCTGGCCGAGTGTTGCAAGAATTGATGATGCCTATGGCGACAGAAATTTGATGTGCACTTGCCCACCGACCGAGAGCTATGAATAATAGCTCTAAGTCTTAAAACAAAAAATCCGTTTCATTTCTGAAACGGATTTTTTTATAATACCAATTAAAAAATAACAATTATGTAAATTCTAATTTTTAGATTAATCTGGGTTTTGCTCAGAACCTACCTTAGCACTCCAGTACTCTCGGTTCATTCTTGCAATGTTTTCTAAAGAAATTCCTTTAGGACATTCAACTTCACAAGCTCCAGTGTTGGTACAGTTACCAAAACCTTCTAAATCCATTTGCTGAACCATGTTTTGTACACGGCGAGAAGCCTCTACTTTACCTTGTGGCAACAAAGCAAATTGAGAAACTTTTGCCCCTACAAACAACATAGCAGAGCCGTTTTTACAAGCTGCCACACAAGCACCACAACCAATACAAGCAGCAGCATCAAATGCTCTATCTGCATCAAACTTAGCGATTGGAATATCGTTGGCATCGGTAGTGTTACCAGAAGTGTTTACAGAGATGTAACCACCAGCTTGCTGAATTCTATCGAATGCAGATCTATCTACGATTAAGTCTTTGATCACTGGGAAAGCCGCAGATCTCCAAGGCTCGATATAAATAGTTTCTCCATCTTTAAACATTCTCATGTGAAGCTGGCAAGTAGTGATTCCTGTGTCTGGCCCGTGTGGTCTCCCATTGATATACAATGAACAAGTTCCGCAGATACCTTCACGGCAATCATGGTCAAAGGCTACAGGCTCTTGCCCTTCGCTTACCAATTGCTCGTTCAGCTGGTCTAGCATTTCAAGGAAAGAGCTATCGGTAGAAACATCGTTCAACTTGTAAGTTTCTATTTTTCCTTTTGTTTTAGCGTTTTTTTGACGCCAAATCTTAAGTGTAATATTTATAGTTTTACTAGCCATTGTTCTTTTTGATTATTTGTATGAACGTTGTTTCAGTTCAATATAGTTAAACTCTAATTCCTCTTTGTGTAGTACTTCTTTAGAGATATCTTCACCTTTGTATTCCCAAACAGAAACATAAGCATAGTTTACATCATCTCTTAATGCTTCACCTTCTTCAGTTTGGTACTCTTCTCTAAAGTGTCCTCCACAACTTTCATTTCTATCAAGTGCATCCATTGCCATAAGCTCTCCAAGCTCCATAAAGTCTGAAACTCTCAATGCTTTTTCTAGCTCTGGGTTTAGGTCGTTTGCTTCACCTGGCACAAATACATTTTGGTAGAATTCTTTTCTCAACGCTTGAATTTCAGAAATTGCTTCTTTCAATCCTTGCTCGTTTCTAGCCATACCCACTTTGTTCCACATAATCATTCCTAAACGCTTATGGAAGTGGTCTACTGATTTAGTACCTTTGTTATTGATGAAGAAATTGATTCTTTCTTTCACTTCAGCCTCAGCTTTATCAAACTCAGGGGTATCGGTTGGGATAGCTCCCGTTCTGATATCATCTGCCAAGTAATCTGCAATGGTGTACGGCAATACAAAGTAGCCATCAGCCAAACCTTGCATTAAGGCAGAAGCTCCAAGACGGTTGGCTCCGTGATCTGAGAAATTTGCTTCACCAATTACGTAACAACCTGGGATTGTACTCATCAAGTTGTAATCTACCCAAACACCTCCCATGGTGTAGTGTACAGCAGGATAAATTTTCATTGGAGTTTCATATGGGTTGTCATCTGTAATTTTCTCATACATTTGGAATAAGTTACCATATTTCTCTTCCACCCATTGCTTACCAAGTTTAGTAATTTCTTCTGGTGAAGGATTGTGGTTTCCTTTAGCGAATGCAGATTCTTTACCTTTTTTCTGAATTTCTGTAGAGAAATCTAAGAAAACGCCTTCTTTAGTTTCGTTATTTTCAATACCAAAACCTGCATCACATCTTTCTTTGGCAGCACGAGACGCTACATCTCGAGGCACTAAGTTACCAAATGCTGGGTATCTTCTTTCTAAGTAATAATCTCTATCTTCTTCTTTGATATCAACAGGTTTTTTCTGTCCTGCACGAATTGCTTCTGCATCTTCTTTCTTTTTAGGCACCCAGATTCTTCCTGAGTTTCTTAAAGATTCAGACATCAAAGTCAATTTTGATTGATTAGTCCCATGCACTGGAATACAAGTTGGGTGAATTTGCACATAACAAGGGTTTCCGAAGAAAGCACCTTTTTTGTGAATTTTCCAACAAGCAGTAGCATTAGATCCCATAGCATTGGTAGAAAGGAAGTAAACATTTCCGTATCCACCAGAAGCAATAACTACGGCGTGTCCTGAATGTCTTTCGATTTCACCTGTAACTAAGTTTCTTGCGATAATACCTCTTGCTTTTCCGTTTACGATTACTAAATCTAGCATTTCGTGACGGTTGTACATTTTGATACGGCCTAAGTTGATTTGGCGGTTCATAGCCGAATACGCACCAAGTAACAATTGCTGACCTGTTTGCCCTTTAGCATAGAAAGTACGCTTAACTTGCACACCACCAAATGAACGGTTGTCTAGCAATCCGCCATAATCTCTTGCAAATGGAACTCCTTGCATCACACATTGATCGATGATGTTTACAGACTCCTCTGCCAAACGGTACACATTGGCTTCGCGCGCACGGTAGTCTCCTCCTTTTACAGTATCGTAAAACAAGCGATAAATACTATCGTTATCTCCTTGGTAATTTTTAGCAGCGTTAATCCCCCCTTGCGCCGCAATTGAGTGCGCGCGTCTTGGTGAATCTTGGTAGCAAAATGCTTTTACATTATACCCTTGCTCTGCCAAAGTTGCAGCAGCAGAACCTCCCGCTAAACCTGTCCCTATGACAATCACATCGATTCTATCACGGTTGTTAGGTGCTACAAGGCGAATATTTTGTTTATGATTAGCCCACTTTTGAGCGATATCTCCCTGTGGAACTTTTGCGTCTAATATATTATTCATGTTCTACTGTGCTTTATTTATGAGTAAAAAAATGAAACAATGCAATGAAAATAAATCCTAATGGAATCACGATTGAATACGCTTTTCCAAAGGCTTTAATGAATCCGTTGTATTTTCTGTGATTTGCACCCAGCGATTGGAAAGATGATTGAAATCCATGCATTAAGTGCATTCCTAGTAAAATAAACGCTACAACATATACACCAACTCTTATAGGGCTGGAGAACATCTCTAGCATTTCAGGGTAATAACGATTAGGATCTGCTGGCAATCCTTCTACATATTTGTAGTTCATTTCGTGTACCCAAAAGTCGTTAAAGTGAAATAACAAGAACAGCAAAATAAAGCCACCTGTTATAATCATGTTTCTTGAAATCCAAGTTGAATTTGCTACCGCATTATTTACTTGATACCCTACCGGTCCACGCGCCTTTTTGTTTTTAATTTCCAAAATAAATCCCATTACAAAGTGGAACACTACGCCCAACATTAGAATAGGTTGAAATAAAAACTGGATGAGTGGATTTGTCCCCATAAAGTGAGAGGCTTCGTTAAAAGCTTCTGGGGAAATTACCGATAGCATATTCACCAATAAATGCACGATAAGAAAAATCAACAAGAACATTGCCGAAAGTGCCATGGCAAATTTTCTACCAATGGACGAATTAAACAATCCTTGAGCCATAAATCTAAATTTTATCTTTTGTTTTTAATTGATTGCAAATTTAACCATTAATTGAGTGCTTTGCTAATGACTAATATCAATATTTTACTATATATTTTTATTCTAAATAAGCCGATAAACTTTTGGTTTAGAATAATATATTTTAATTTAGCATTTTAGGTTTGAACTATGCCCGTTATAGACTATGTAAAAGAATATGATTTTGAAATAGTTACTTGGGATGTATTTGAAAAATCCGAAGAGCTCATCCATCAGCTGAATTTACCAAGCGAAAAAGTAGCTAAATTTAAAAATTTCCCAGAAAAACAAGGCAGGGAATATTTAGGGCTTCAGGCTTGTTTGCACGCTCTTAATATCCGTGCAGATGTATTCTACAACAAGAATGGAAAACCATATCTGAATTCTGATAAGCAAATTTCTATTTCTCATTCGTACCAAAAAGTATCTATCGCAGTAGGGCGTAAAGCTATTGGTCTTGACATCGAAAAAAAGAGAGACCACAAAGTTTTGAATATAGAATCTAAATTTATAAGACCTGATGAAGGTTTTTGGATTCCAAGAAATCAAGATTTAGCTGATTATCTCCACATTATTTGGGGGATTAAAGAGGGGCTGTATAAAATTAACGGCGGAAATCTATGGAATTTCTTAAACCATTATAAAGTGGAACCTTTTGAATTAGTGGCCAACAAACCGATAAATTGCTGGATAGAAGATGTCGAAAAAAGAGATAAATACACGGCCTACTTTAGAAGAATTAATGACTTTTACCTCATCTGGGTAATCGAAAAAAAAAAAAAGCGACTTAAAAAAGTCGCTTTTTTTTTTTTCGATTTTTAATCTTTTACCAATCGGATGTACATTTTGTATCTTCCACCTTTCACATCTCGCTCTACAGCAAAGCGATTGTAAGCAAATGCACGGTAGAAATTACCTTGTAGATTGTATGTTTTATCTTTAGTTGATGTCCATATATAGATAAAATCATTCACACCTGTATATATATTTCCTCTGAAATTTGATCTGAAATATCCACCATAAACAATATTTAAAGGAATCTCATTGGTTGGTTTTGTAGCTTTAAATGAATCAAATCTTTCATTTTCATTTACAAATTTATGCATTGTTTTCCCTCGGTATTTATAGCCTTGGGCATTGACTTCGCTTTCTTGCATACCACTTAGTTTTTCTAGCTCTTTCCACTCCTCATCGGTTGCAACATGCCAGCCATCTAGATTTAAATCTTCGATAACATCTGAGGTGTAAAGAACTCCATATTTTCTATAATTTGGATGGCTTACTATCTCTTCTTTTGTAGCTGGATTCTCTAAACCATAAACCGAGCATAATTTAATTTTATCGCTGGAAGATTGGTCTACATAAGGCACATAGGCATAATTTTCTGCCAACCATGTTTTTCCGTTGATTGTTACAGTTTTGTAAACTTTCCCATCTTTAGGATCGCTCCAGGTTCCTTCTTTTATATCAAGTGTGCCTGTTTTGATCTCTTTACGAGTTCTAAACTCGACAATGTTGCTATCGGTAGCTCCTCCATTCTCATCTTTTGATACTACTTTAGCGAAATAATCAGTGTCGTATGACAAATCTGTTGCTATGAATGTTAAACTTGTTAAATCACTGGCAACAATATCACTTGATGAAAAATTAGTGTTTTTACTCAAATATAAATCATACGTGATTTTTTCTTTTCGCAATCCATCATCTGTTAAAATCCTATCATCATCCTCAGATTTCATCCATTTAAATTCAGCACTTAGCTCGTTATTTTCATTTACAATTTGCTTCACAGTTGTGTGCAAATATGCTGATGTAGGTGGTATATTTTTGGTTTTAAAATAAAATGTTTCGCTCTGTGCAACTATCCCACCTTTTGCATCTATGGCTTGGATAGACCAGTAGTAGTTTCCATTACCAGAAAGCCCCCCTATGCTTCTACTGGTTTCGGTAAGGTTTTTAACATTTGGATTCGAGAAGTCTCTTGAACCATTTCTGATAAAAACGGAATAAGTTACCTCATCTGTATAGCCCTCTTCTCGCTCTACTGACCAGTCTAAATCTGCGATATGATTGTCTAGCAGAACTCCATTCTCGGGGGACAATAATTTAATTTTCAAATCAACATCTTTTGTATTAAAGCTAAATACTTTAGATTCTGATTTTGCTTTATTTGTACCATAAGCCACAACTTTCCAATAGTATTGGGCTCCTCTCGTGAGTGTATAGTTTTGAAAACTAAATTTATTGGTATGAATATCTATCGCTTTGGCTGTGTTTTCGGGTGCAAAAGAGGGGTCTTTTGACACATACAATTCATACACGATTTCATCATCGTTTGATGATTCACTAGGTTGCCACTCAAAGGTAGGAACATCGGAAACTTTTTTGGTTCCCTCAGACGGATAAAGCAGCACCGCTTGGCTAGGTGCTGAATTATCATTTTCATTGTTTTTTCCATTATCGTCGTCCTTACATGAAAAAACGAATGAAAATGCAAAAAATGAAATTATTAAGAATTTTAAATTTTTCATTGATTTTTATTTTAATCTTGTATAAAAATAATCATTTTTAGGGTTGTCTTGAGATACAAAATCCCAGTCGATTTGCCCTGCCTCAACAGTACGCTTAATAAACCAACCTTTTTCGTTGCATAAATAATTCAAAAATGTTTGAAATTTTGGTCCTTTTGCAATTTTCTCTCCGATTTCAGGAGCTAAAACTGGCGCTCCTTTTTCACCTTTTCTATAACAAACGCCTTTTTGGTTATTTAGTTTAAATCGTAATCTGTCGCTTTCCAATTTTTCAATTTCTATCGGAACAAAATAGAAATAAAACTGCTCATAGCTTTCGAATGAGAATAAAAGTCCATTGCCTAATTTTTCACCATAATCGTAATCATGATTAAATGACGCATCAAGAATAGGCGAACCTTTTTCGTCAAATTTGGGGATACGGCGTTTGTAATCTGTGACAATCACCAAGGAATTTACCTCCTCATTTTCAGACTTCATCTCACGATACAATTGGTTTACTTTTCCAAAGCTAGCCTTCATCCAAAGGCTGTAGTGATCTAAAAATTCATCTACTACACCAGGTACAAAATAAACTGGCAGCTGTGTGCAATAAATATAACCTTCTAAATCCGAATCTGCAATTTCATAGCGCTTGCGCTCTCTATTGTATCTAAAGAATTGTATCTCGTGACCATCAATCACAATTGGAGAACTTAAGCCCATTCCGGAGTGACTGAAATAGAGCATTTTTCTTCCTTCTCTGAACGCTCCTTTGTAATTGAATGCATAATCTCCTACTCTCGCAATTGAACTTAAATCCAACCCGATTGAAAATGGCTCAGCTTCTGAAACACCTTCAAGACCAGAAGTAATTGCTAAATTCATATGGCGCTCTGTGCGCTCTTGATTCAATAATTTTTTAAATTCTTGAAGTTTGGCAAAATCTTGAAATCTCTCTTTAGCCTTGCGGAGAATTAATTTTCCTTTATATACTTTTCCTTCGAGAATAATTTCGTTTTTCTGCTCATTTACAGATTTTACATTGAATTCTACATCCCCTCCAAATCCGTACGGTGATCTCGGCGATGGATAACTGAAAATGGTAAGATTATCATTAAAAGTATTAAACACTAGTTGAATATCCGCTTCGGCTCTTAATTTATATTCTGAGCTTGTAGGTTTTGCCAAATCTGGTGAATGCAGCGTAATTGTATTATCCTCATTGAAATACGCTATTTGATAAGCCATATATTCCGAGTTTCCTCCTAAAGAATAAAATAACTGCCAACCAAATGGTGCATCTATCAATGTTTCTTGATAATCTTTAAGCGTAGTCTGGATTCTTTCGTCTGGTAATTGATCAAATTTATTGTCAAAAGAATCATCCTGACAAGAAAACAATGAAATTACCGATAAGATTAAAAATAATTTAAATGCTTTCATCATGGTTGTGCGTTGTTTGATTGTAAATTTTCTAAAATCAGATCATTGGTAGCTTGCTCAATTTTACCTTGAAGTTTGAAAATATCAATTCCCCAAACATCTTTGTAGTAGTTAGAGACAATTTTCACTTTCTTCAGCATGATGTCTAATCCTATTGGCGCACCTTCATCTTGCACCAATTTTAGAGACCCGTCGCTTTTTTGCTCGGTTCTGATTCCAAACATATATAGTTTTAATTGAAAATCAGACATTTTTTTAGTGATGATATTTCCTGTAACATGTCCATATTGGTCTTTCTCTGGCACATTTCTATCCACAGGCTCGTTGCTATTTTGCACGGTAGATAGTATGGTGGCCGCCACTTCCACAAAGTCCTCATTTTCATTGGACATACTATATGGCGAGATGAAGCCCAATGTATTAGCTTCATTCATCTGGAAGTTGTACCACGCGCCAGTGTATTTCCCTTTGCTTAAAGCCTTATACTCGGTAGGGTACATTGTTTTCTGGTGCAAAATGTGGGCAAACTCGTGGTGCATTGTGTGGAATGCTCCCGTCATACTTTCTAAATCTAAATTGTTAAACGAATCTACATCAAAGAGGGTAATTTTGCGCCCCCCTTCGGCGAGGCCGAGGGTTTTGGTGCCGTCCTCATTGTATTGTGGTGTCCCGACCAAATAAATTAATTTTGGCACATATGTTTTAATAAAATCTTCACCGCCCACTTCTTCATACGGTTTTATCCATATTTTGTAAACGGCTTTCATGATTTGTTCCGCTTTTTCTTTTCGTGGTGGGGTTACATGGAAGGAATTATCGATTTCATTATCGTCCCATTTCCATTTCACTTCAATATTGTAGGGCTTAGTGAATGTTTCATAAAGCCATTTATCAAATTCACTTTCGTGACCTTTTTCTACCGTGACTACGGATTCTTCTCTTAATTCTTCTCCTCTATCGCAGGTTTGTAAGAATGTGCACAAAAGTGGGGTTAAAATCCAATATTTTAATTTCATAATAATCTAATTTTTTATCTAGGGTTTGCTTCTATGCCTTGTGCTTGTGCACTTTGTGGGATTTGTAATTCTCTACGATTATCATTTGCCTCTAAAAATACAGGTTCTCTTTGATTTTTATAATAGTGCATTACGCGTGAATTAAATCTTTTTAAATCGAACCAGCGATTACCTGTATAGTAGAATTCGCGTCGTCTTAAATCATAAATACAATTTACATAGGTACGCTGCTTATCAGATAAAACATAAAAAGGATTTAGCCCATAATGGATATTCGCCTCATTATAGTAATTATCAATTTTTTCATAATTTGCTATATTTTTCTCCATTGAATATTTCTTGATTCTCGTACTAAGATAAGCATTCATATCTTTTTCTACTTGATCAAAATTGTTAAGCATTGTATTCGCCTCCATTCGCAACATTAATGTTTCTTCAATTTGAACTAAAGCATTCATTATCATATAGTATCCCGTGCCGCTATTAACGCCATCACGCTGCCTGTGAAAGCCCCATTTAATCATAAAAATATCTGGATCGCTACCGTATGGATCCCAAACCCAATTTCCTCCTACAAATGGTTTTTGGAAAAGGAATCTGTACATTTCTGTGCTCATTCCGTATTGATAAGAACCAAATAAATATACAAACCAGTTACTATATTGTGGGACGGTAAGCAAATTGGCTCTTTCATCTGCTTTACTCCATTGCAAAATCAGCTCGTTGATATCCATCGAAGCGTATTCTCCATTTAAGTCTCTAAGTTGCCCTGCGGGATCTGTAGACAAAACTTTATTGGTGAGCTCCAACACTTTTTTAAAATCACCAATCACACTATAGAATCTTGCTGCAAATGTATTGGCTGCATCTTTGTTCCAATGTAGTTTTTTGTTTTCGTAGGCTGTATCGTCGATGTATTTCAAGCCTTCTTCGATATCTGCTTGAATGTCTTTATAAACACTTTCTACCGTTCCTCTGTTATATTTTGTTAAAACATTGGTTTCTGGCTTTTTCACATATGGAATCCCTAAATTGCCTCCTGCAGTTGATGGGTTATAAGATTTACTCCATAAATTTACCAACATAAAATGACTGTAAGCTCTTGCAATTAGTGCTTCGCCATAGTATGCTTTTAAGTTATCTGGCACTTCTCCGTTTTTCACGCGATCTTGAATTGCGTCTAGCGCATGATTTGCTTGTTTTATCGCAGCATAACACGCACTCCAATAGCTTTCTGGTGTATCCTGCATAGTATCTCTAAACTCATCCCAATTGTAAGCATCCTCCATAATGGTACTTTTTCTTGAGCTTCGTTTTTTCTCAGTTGCATTATCACTCATCGCATAACAAAACATTTGGTGGTTTTGTGCTGGATAAGCGTAAGTAAGCAATTCTCCAATTTTTTCGGGAGAATCTATTACCGCTCGATCATCTGGCATTTCACTCAAGAATCCGTCACATGAAAAAGTAAGCGGAAGCAGTGAAACGGCTAATATATATTTAGTAATTTTCATTTAATTGCTTTTTTTTAATTTATAAACTTAATCTTAAAGTTACGGTATATTGCTTAGCTACAGGAAGTGCAACACCTCCTGCCCCAAAAAATTCAGGATCTTGGCCTTGCAAGGCTTTGTCTGAATAAATTAACCAAAGGTTGCTGCCAGATAATCTGATATTGGCATTTGAAATTCCCGATTTTTGGACTATTTTTTTAGGTAAATCATAAGAAAGAGAAACTTCTTTTAATCTCACAAAATCTCCTTTTGCCACACGCTGGTCTGAATAGTTGAATGCGTTGTAAGTGGCTTCCATACTATTTCCTCCGTAAAGTTCATAATATCTTTTAGATAAAATCGTTGGAATATTGGTTTTATTTTCGTCTCCAGACATCAGCCATCTGTTTTTAAAATCTTTTGGCATAGCATCTAAATCGCTATAGCTTGCGTGGAAACTTGGGTAAACACGGATTTTGTTTCCAAACTGATAAGTACAAAATAGGTTTAATGCAAATGCTTTGTACTTAAACTTATTAGAGAATCCGCCTGTAACCTTAGGATCTACACTTCCTTCGTATATTAAATGATCCACTTTGGTATCTTGGAAAAATATCTTTTTTGAGATACTTCCATCTTGTGTATAGAAAGTAGGAATCCCTTGAGAGTCCAATCCCGCAAATGGAATTGAATAAATCCCTCTTACAGGTCCTCCTAATTTCGCTGCACCTTCAGCTCTTGTAAGGCCTAGGATGCTTGGTTCTCCGTACAATTTGGTGATTTCATTTTTGTTATAAGCAAATGTCAAATCTGTATTCCATGAAAAATCATCATTTTTAATGTTTCTTGAATTTAAACTAAATTCAAATCCGTGAGATTTCATATCTGCGTAGTTTGCCAATTTCCAAAGCTCTCCACCGATACCACTTGTCTTTACAGATGCGATTAGGTCAAAGCCATTTCTTTTATAGAAATCTGCGCTTACACTTAATCTATTATTGAAAACACCTAAATCAAAACCAACATTTAATTCGTATTGTTTTTCCCAAGTGAGCTCTGAGTTCATTAAACTAGCAACGCGCAAACCGTTTTGTACTTCATCAGGGAACGGTGCTACGGTAATACCACTTCTAAACACGGCACGGCTATTGGTTGCAGGGCCCATACTTGCTGTAAGACCATAAGTCGCTCTCAAGTTTAATTGAGATAACCAATCTACATCTTGCAAGAATTTTTCATCTTTAGCATTCCATCTACCACTCACATTCCATGTTGGCAACCAGCGTGCATCTTTGGCACTTCCTAGCTTGTTACTTCCATCTAAACGAACGGTTGCATTAAAGATGTATTTACCTAAATAGCTATACGCTCCATTTGCAAAAAATGCCGCAAATCGGTCATAAGAATTAGAAATACCAAAATAAGGGAATCCGCTTTGGGTTAATTTCTTCATTAAATTAGGATCTGTAAATACGGTGTTACCTCGATCATACTGAATTCCATACCCCTCAAATCCTGATGTGTTTCTATCTGCTGATTTAATTTCTTGCCCCAAAATCGCGTTCACGCTGTGAACATCGTTGTAGGTGTCTTTATATTCTAAAATATTACGGAAATAGAAATTTTTCAATAAATGATCTTCCCTATTATAGAATCCACCTTTTGGCAACACAACGATTGGTCTTTCATTTGGTTTTTCTGGATCACTCCATAAATAAGGGTTATTATCTTCAATCGTAGAATCTTCATTTGAACGGTATGCTCTTGCAACATTTGATTCTGCTGTCACGCGGTGCTCCGTAGTACTTTTCACATAACGAATGTTTCCTACAAATGAATAATTTAATTTCTTATTGATTTTATAGTCTAAATTTCCTTGAATGTTTAAATCTAAAACATTTAAGTTGATATAATTGTTTTTAAATTCCTCCAAAATATTGAATTTGGCATAATTCATACGATTATATCGATACGAACCATCTTTTTCAAATGGGGTAACTGTTCTACTAGTATTCAAAGCATACGAGAACGGGTTTATATCAAATTCACGGCTATAAGTTCCTGTCACGGCATTTGATTCACGACCAAAAGTCCCTGGTGCTTTCTGATCTCTGTAGCTACCTTTGCTTGAGATTCCTAAACTTAATTTATCATTAATATCAAAGGTTCCTTTCATATTTACGGTGTAGCGTTCTACTTTATCGGCAATTGACCATCCTTCGTCGTGCAAATAACTTGTAGAAGCATAGAATTTAGACTTTTTAGAACCGCCTTTGAAACTGATTGAGTGATTTTGCTGCAAACTATTATTAAACAACAAATCGAACCAATCTGTATTTACATATTCATAATTTCTTAAATATTCTGCTCTGAATGTTGGATAGTTGATAAGTCCGTAGCCATTTTGTTTTTTATATTCATTGATGGCATCATACATTTGGAAGAACACCCCAGCATCTTTGCTTCTCATCATATCTGCGTGCGTAAGCCAGCCTTTTCTATCCATATCCATAAACACAGACATTTGGTCTTGAGAATTCAAAATATCGTATTGGCTGTAGCGTGGTCTTGCTTTAATACTAAATTCAGATTTCACATCAATATTTACCTTCCCGCTTGAACCATTTTTGGTCGTAATTA
The DNA here is from genome assembly GCF_022832975.1 of Ornithobacterium rhinotracheale. Lineage (NCBI taxonomy): Bacteria > Pseudomonadati > Bacteroidota > Flavobacteriia > Flavobacteriales > Weeksellaceae > Ornithobacterium > Ornithobacterium rhinotracheale. Next base: position 2,120,185 of record NZ_CP094846.1, read on the forward strand.
CAATTACACCATTCATAGCTCTCGCTCCATAAAGTGCTGTAGCAGATGCATCTTTTAAGATTTGGAAACTTTCAATGTCCTCAGCGTTCAATCCAGCAACAGAACTACTGATTAAGGTGGAAATATCACCAGAAGATAATTGATCTGGGCTCACATCCACCACATCTTCCAAAACAACACCATCTACTACCCACAAGGGCTTGGTGTCTCCATAAATTGAAGAAGCCCCACGCACTCTAATTTTTGGTGCAGCACCGAAAGTTCCAGAAACATTTTGAACGCTTACTCCCGCTGCACGACCTTCCATCATGCGGCCTACATCTACCATCCCATCAATTTTAGCATCATCAGCTTTGATTTTTGTAGCTGCTCCAGCAAATAGTTTTCGGTCTGTTTTCTGGTAACCCGTTGTTACCACTTCATCTAACACCACACCAGATTTCATTGTAACATTAATGACTGATGTCTTTTCTGTCACTTTTTTCTTCACAGGATTGAATCCTATGTACTCAAAATTGATTTCATCTCCAGGTTTAGCCTTAATTTGATAAGTCCCATCCTCTTTCGTGTAAACACCCTCATTTTTGCCTGTAACAAAAATGTAGGCATCAACCAAGGGAAAGTTCTTGTCATCAACCACCTTTCCTTCTATCTCTTTTTCCTGAGCATAAGAAAAACTCAAAAATCCCAGAAAAAACATAAAAACCCACAAAGTTTTTGACCTCATTTTTATATATTAATTTAATTTTTAGCCTGCAAATGTAAAAAACACATACACATCTAATGCTAATTATAACAACTTAAATGAAAAAAAACACTAAAAAAGTTAATATTTTAACCCTCATAAGGAAATAATTAAGAATCCTATTCAATAAAACCAACAAAAAAAGCACGAATCAGTAAAATTGATTCGTGCCTATACATTTATTGTAATTAAACTTCTCCCTAAAAATACTTTCCTCTTCTACGCATGTTAGGGTTTTGCATATTGCGACCAATGTTCATGCGCTTCATTTGCTCTTCCATGGTTTTGATGTGCTCGGTAAGCATATTTTGCTTATCTTCTTTTTTAGCCTCATCTAGCCATCTTTTTGCTTCGTTTTTACGCCCTTGCGACATAGCTCCTGCAGCAATGTTCAGTTTAGCCATAGCTCGATCGTGAGCAAAAGACAATCCATAATCCAAAGCTTTGCGCATTTCTGCCACAGAGCCCGTCAAGTTTTCTTGCCCCGTAGAGATTCCTTTCATAAAATGGAAATACCCCATTTGTTTGCGAATCAATTGTTTTTCTGGCGAAGTGATTTTATCTAACCAAGCTTTAGCTCTTGGCAAATTTTGTTTTCTCATTTCCCAAAAAGCCAAAAGTATATATTCATTTCTAAAATACAAGAAAATCGGAATTGCCGTAAGCAGCGACACAATCACACCCCATCCATATTCTTCGTTGTAAAACAAATATCCTGCAGCCAAAAACAATAAAACGGCAATCGAAATTTTGATGTTTTTATTCATAGTAACAATTTATTTTCTTCGCAAATTTAAAAATCTTTCTTTAGTTTATAAAGTGAAACCGAAAGTTTTATTACTTTAGCCTATCTTTCAATTAAAATATTTAGCTAAAAAATCATGAAACTACACACCGACTTATCTTTACCCTACTTAATTAGAAAATCCTCTAAGCCCAATGCCCCACTTTTACTTCTACTTCATGGCTACGGCAGCAACGAGGCCGATTTATTCTCCTTTGCGCCCGAATTGCCAGAAGATTTCTGCGTTGTGGCTTTTCGAGCACCTATTGATTTAGGTTTTGGTGGCTATGCATGGTATGACATCAATTTCACGGATTTAGAAAAATTCAACGATGTAGAACAAGCGAGACAAGCCATTGCATTGATCAAAAAATGTATTTCTGAGCTAATTTCCACCTATGATTTAAATCCAGAAAATATTTGGCTTTGCGGATTTAGCCAAGGTGCAATTTTAAGCAATGCACTCTGTATTCAATCGCCAGAAAACATCAAAAATGTAATTATGCTTAGTGGATACTGGGCAAGCGATATTATTGGAAATTTCAGACCAAAAGATTATTCAAAAATCAGATATTTTATCTCTCACGGAACCGAAGATGCCGTAATCCCAATTGAATGGGCAAGAAAAACGCCTGAAAATCTGAATTTACTCGGAATCAAAAATATCTATCACGAATACTTGAGCGGACATGGAATTGTACCTCAAAATTTCCACGATTTTCTAACCTTTGTAAATACTAATCTTCATCGCTAAACAACTGCAAAATGTAGATTTTACACGGTTTAGCGTTAAAAATCCGTTCGAGAAAATTGCATTTAATTGTATTTAATTTTTTAACTTTAACACTCATTTCAAAGCTAAAAAAATGTATAACGATCAATTTAAAAAACATTTGCAAAGTACCCTCAACCAAATCAAGGACGAGGGGTTGTACAAAAAAGAACGCATCATTGCCTCTCAACAAGCGGCAGAAATCACTTTAGAAAACGGCTCTAAACTCTTGAATTTCTGTGCAAACAACTATTTGGGTTTATCCAACACCCCAAGAGTGATGAAAGCCTCTCAACAAGCAATAGACTCCCACGGATACGGCATGTCTTCAGTAAGATTTATCTGCGGAACTCAAGATATACACAAGCAATTAGAAGATAAGATTTCTAAATTTTTAGGCACAGAAGATACAATTTTATATGCAGCCTGTTTTGACGCTAATGGTGGTGTTTTCGAACCACTTTTAACAGCTGAAGATGCCATTATTTCTGATGAATTAAACCATGCCTCTATTATAGACGGGGTGCGCCTCTGCAAGGCGATGCGCTACCGCTATAAAAATAACAATATGGAGGATTTAGAAGCTCAATTAAAAGCCGCTGATGAGGCTGGTGCACGCTTTAAGCTCATTGTAACAGATGGCGTTTTCTCAATGGACGGTATCGTGGCAAATCTGAAAGGGGTGTGCGATTTAGCCGAAAAATATAACGCCCTTGTAATGGTAGACGATTCTCACGCCACGGGATTCATCGGGAAAACTGGCCGCGGAACGCACGAAGCGAATGGTGTAATGGGGCGTGTAGACATCATCACCTCCACCCTAGGCAAAGCGCTGGGCGGTGCGCTGGGCGGTTTCACCTCTGGTAAAAAGGAAATCATTGATTTGCTAAGACAGCGCTCCCGACCTTATTTATTTTCAAACTCGCTAGCCCCTAGCATTGTGGGAGCTGCCATAGAGGTTTTAGATATGCTTACAGAAGACACCTCTCGCCGCGATAAAGTAATGGCTAATGCCGAATATTTCCGCAACGAAATGAAGGCTAAGGGCTTTGATATTCCTGATGGAGATGCTGCCATTGTGCCTGTGATGCTTTATGATGCTAAACTTTCGCAGGAAATGGCTGATAAACTTTTGGATGAGGGCATTTATGTCATCGGCTTCTTCTACCCTGTGGTGCCAAAAGGCAAAGCAAGAATCCGTGTTCAGCTCTCTGCGGGGCACACCAAGGAGCATTTGGACAAAGCCATTGCCGCATTTAAAAAAGTGGGAAAAGAATTAGGAGTAATTTAATTTTTAAAGTTTTTTAGTCCTAATTTCTTAAAAACAAAGACGCCGTTTCAACATTGAAACGGCGTTTTTTAATACATATGATAAAAATTTAAGTTTAAGCTCTTTTTCGCTCAAGCACTTCATCGATCATGCCTTTTTCTTTAGCTTCGTAAGAAGTCATCCAGTAATCTCTGTCTGATGCTTTTTCCACCCACTCAAAACTTTGCCCTGAATGGTTTGCGATGATTTCGTACAATTCTTTTTTCAATTTAAGCATTTCTCTTAAATTAATCTCCATATCTGCTGCCACACCTTGTGCGCCACCGCTTGGCTGGTGAATCATCACACGCGCATGTTTCAAAGCTGAACGCTTTCCTTTTTCGCCTGCGCACATCAACACCGCTCCCATCGAAGCTGCCATACCAGTACAGATTGTCGCTACATCGGGCTTAATGATTTGCATGGTGTCGTAAATTCCAAGTCCTGCATACACGCTACCCCCAGGAGAGTTGATGTACATTTGGATATCCTTGCTCGCATCTACCGACTCCAAGAACAATAGCTGCGCGGTGATGATGTTTGCCACTTGGTCATCGATTCCTGTTCCTAGGAACAAAATTCTATCCATCATCAAACGAGAGAAAACATCCATTTGCGCTACATTCAATTTGCGCTCTTCTATAATGTATGGCGTAAGGCTGTTCTCGAAATCATGAAGTGTTTGGCTACTGATCCCTTGCCCTTTGACTGCGTATTTTTTAAATTCTTTTCCGAAATCCATTATTTCTTTAGTTTTTAATATTTATAAAATTGTAATTAGCATATTTAATACCAATACAAAATTAATGTTATTTTGTCAGTTAAAAAAATAGGATTTTTTTGGATTAAAATTTAAAAGTCAGTTTTGCGGCAAAGTTTCTCGGATCAATTCGATTGATATACACATTTCGGTATGCGTTGTATCCAATTTCATCCAAAATATTATTGGCAAAAAACTGAATTCCAAATTTTGGCGTATTATACGCAATTTGTGCATTTATTGTAGTGTATGCTTTGTTATGCCAAGGTTTAGCTTTTACATCGATTCCATGAATTTGCATACCTTTTCGGGTATAATCGTTATATGGTCTATCGCCTAAATAGTAAACACCTGCCCCCACCGACAAACCATTGAGCACTCCTTGATTAAAGGTATAGTTTGTCCAGAAATTAGCCACATTGTGCGGCGTATTGTTTGGCGCACTTCCGTTCACAAATCGCGTACTGTTTTTATACTGTGCATCTAGATAAGAGTAGCCTCCCATGATTTCTAAATTCGGTAAAATACGACCAATTAACTCCAGCTCGATTCCTTGTCTTGTATCGTCGCCACCTTTAAAGTAATAGGGCTCAAATTGCCAAACTCCGTTAGAATCCATGGTCACCTCTTGCATAATCATATTTTTGTTCTGAACATTAAAATAGGTAGCATTAAATCTTAATCTTTTATTGAACCATTCGGTTTTCAATCCGGCTTCCCATTGGGTAGCTACGGAATTCCCTAGCTCTTTTCCATTTTTGTCTAAACGCGCTGAATTTCTTGGATCTGAAATATTTGTATACGAAGCAAAAACCCCTATGTTTTTAATCGGATTTGCCAAAATTCCAAAAATTGGATTGATGGTATTTCCTTCCACTAAATTACCCTTCACCTTATCATGCGAAGTATAGTGAGAGTAGCGAGAGCCCATAAACACACGCAGATAATCTTCCACCTGCATTACATATTGTGCCATTCCGCCCAATTCTTTGGCATAAGTTTCGCCTTTTCCGCTTTCTGCAAAGGCAGGAATACCATTTGGCAAACTATTAGAAATAACATTATCATTCACATTGATTTTATCGATCACCACACTATTGAACGCTGTAGTTTCCACTTGGCTTTCTTTAAAATCAAAGCCCACTTGGAACAAATGCTTCACAATTCCAGTTTGGAAATTTTGCCCCACCAAATCCAATTGAAATACTTTATTATCGTCAATTCTTGGCGATTTGGTCAAAGCTCTCGTTACTTCGTAAGGGCTACCTTTAATTTCCTTGGTTTTCTTGTCCAAATTTTGTTTCAAGCTGATTCCCACACCATTTAAATCTAAATGCGATGCAAAATATCCCGCGCGCAAGTACAAGTGCTTGTTTAAATCATATTTTGCTCTAGCACTATAAGTCAAGTTTTTGGTTAAAGATTCGTTGTCTTTAAATCCTAAGAATTTGCTTTTTGGCAAGTCTAAAATTTCGTTTTTGGTATTATCTTTTGATAAATTGATGGTTCCAGGATCTGGTGTTCTTTTATCGTCGAGATAATCCATTTCCAGCGTTACTTCTAATGATTTTGTAGGTTTCCATTTCAATGATGGATTAAAATAATATTTATTAAAAGTGTTTTCATCTCGGTACCCATCGCTATGTTCATACGCACCATTTAGCCTAAATGCCAAAGTATTATTTTTATCTAAAACACGGTTTATGTCCAGCGTTGGGCGAATCGTATTGAAACTTCCATAACGCAAAGATACTTCGCCAAAATTCTTAAATTTCGGTGTTTTTGTTACTAAATTCACTACACCACCGGCAGAGCCTAAATCTAGCCCAAACCCTTGTGTTACAGCAGTAGCTCCTTTCAAAACTTGCACACTTTCCACACCTTCCATATCGGTTATAATTCCTTGCCCTCTAAAATCTGAATGTACGCGTACGCCATTTTTCAAAACAGGAATTCCGCGGAATCCACGCGAACCTAAACTTTCTCTTTGGTTTCCAAAAGTAGCATATGTATATACACCAGGGGCATTTCGTGTAGCATCGGCTATATTCAGAATCCCTTGCCTATCAATTACTTGTTCTGAAATAGTGGTAATTGTCTGAATATTCTCTTGCGGACTAAGCGGTAATCTAGTAATTTCGTCTAACTTCTCTGGTTGCTTGTGCCTATCGCCAAAAAGTTCCACGCCTTGCAAGGCAATAGTTTTATCTACCAACAAATCAAGCTGTTTCACTTCATTTGGACGAAGATTTATTTCATATTTTTCACTTTTTTGATTGTAGAGAAAAATCACCCACTGCCCCGCTGAAAGTCGCAATTTATAATTTCCTTTGTCATTGGTTTTAACTAATATTTCTTCTCTACCAAAATCACTTTTAGCACGGACAACGGCTCCCCCTACATGCTCCCCTTGCGCATTACGCACAGTACCTGTAACGATGCATTCGCCCTCTACTTGCCTGTGATGTTGTATCTTTCCTTTGTGATGCTGTGCCTGCATTGCGCTCATCCCCATAAGCGCAAAAAATAGGCATGTAATCTTCATGTGTTTCATAAAATATTTATTTTGTAGTGTTTAAATTTTATCGTAATTTTTTTCCTTTGTTCCACCAGATTAAAAACCCTGTGATAGGTAATAATGCTCCAATTAAAGAAAACAACAGAAAAAGGATTTTATTGAAAGTGCCATACAATTTACCCATGTGCAAATCGTGCACGGATTTAGCCAAAAACGCATTAAATGCTAAATCTTTGATTAATTGTTGTTCCAATACTTTGCCCGTTTTAGGCGAGAAATAATAAGTATCGGGTAAACTGATAGCCGCAAAACCATTTTTATACGCATTTACCGATAAGGCTTTATTTTCAAGATTAAAGTCCGAAAAACGCAAAATATCATACTCATATAAAAGATGCTGATTGACTTTTTCTACTGATTGGCTTAAGGTTAAATTTTCGCCCTGCTCAGGTACTTGAATTTCTGTTTTTTCACGATTAAAGATTTCTGCCCCAATGACAAAACTCGACGCATCTTTCCACCAAGTGAACGACCAACATAGCCCCGTAACCCCCATTACGAAAAGAAACACCAACGAATACAGCCCAAAACTATTGTGAAAATCGTGATTAATCCTTTTCCAATTGGCTTTCCATTTGATTTTAAAACCATTTTTATAATGTCTTAAATTTCTTGGAAACCACACCACCATTCCCGTCATGAGCCCCAAAACAAAAAGTAAAGTTGCAACCCCCATAATCGGGCGACCAGCATCCATCGGCATAAGTAGCCAACGGTGTAATTTGAAATTAAACATAAAAAAATCATTTCCCACTAGCTCTTTGCCATTGCCTAAAATCTCGGCTGTGTATGGATTAACAAACACGCTTTCAGGGCGGCCTTTTGGCTGTTTTTTATCTTTTAGCATAAAAGTAAAAGGCGCATTTGCTTGCTTATTTAGCTCAAAAGAAACCACTTTTTTTTGGGTTTTTGTTTCAATTTTTTGGATTAATTGTTCGATTTTCTGTTTTTCTCTTGATGCTTGAATTTTGAAAACCGAAGGATTCATCGCCTTGGTTAAATCATCTCTGAACACCAAAATACTTCCCGTAAAACAAAGTATAAAAATGAAAACTCCACCAATCAATCCTGCCCAGAGGTGGATAATCCTAAACCATTCTCTTACTTTTCTCCAATTCATATCTCTTTTTTTTTGTTGCATGGCAAATATAATATTTATTTTTATTTAGAATAAAACTAAATAAAAAATATTTTAAATTTATTTTCTATGAATTTGAATTAAAAAATACGATAAGATTGATTGTAAATCTTGTGTAACAAGTATCTTTGCACCCATGAGAAAACTACGAGTAGATGAGCTAAACCGACTTAGCGTAGAAGATTTTGAGCATGCGCCCAAGATTCCGCTAGTGGTGGTTTTAGACAACATAAGAAGTATGCACAATGTGGGCGCTGTTTTCAGAACGGGCGATGCTTTTGTGATTGAAAAACTGGTGCTTTGTGGCATTACGGCGACGCCGCCCAATAAGGAGATTCGCAAAACTGCCATCGGTGCCACCGAAAGTGTGACTTGGGAATACGAGAAAGAAACCATAGATGCCGTGCAAAAATTAAAAGATGAAGGCTACAAAATTGTGTGCGTAGAGCAAGTGGAATCTAGCACAGATTTCACGGATTTTGTCCCAGAAAAAGGCGAAAAATACGCGTTAATTCTCGGAAACGAAGTTTCTGGTGTGCAACAATCGGTGGTGGACTTGAGCGACATTTGTTTAGAAATTCCACAATCGGGTACTAAGCATTCGCTGAATGTGAGTGTGTGCGCGGGTATTGTGATGTGGCAATTCTATAAATATTTGAAATAAAAAAATCGATTTTTAAGCATTTTTTTTAAAAGAAAAAAGCCTTTATCTTTTGGGATAAAGGCTTAAAAATTTATAATTTGCTATATTTTTTTTAGACATTAAATCTAAAGTGCATCACATCGCCGTCTTGCACCACATATTCTTTTCCTTCGATGCTTAATTTTCCTGCTTCACGGCATTTAGATTCTGAGCCATATTTTTCGTAATCTTCAAAATGAATTACCTCGGCACGAATAAATCCTTTCTCAAAATCTGAGTGAATCACCCCCGCAGCTTGTGGTGCTGTATCTCCTTTGTGAATAGTCCATGCACGCACTTCTTTTACCCCCGCAGTAAAATAAGTTTGAAGTTTTAATAAATCATACGCCGCACGAATCAATCGATTGACACCTGGCTCTTCTAAGCCCAATTCGTCTAAGAATAATTGTCGCTCTTCGTAAGTTTCAAGCTCCATGATATCGGCTTCGATTTGTGCCGCAAGCATGATAACGAGGGCATCTTCTTTGGCTGCAAATTCTTTTACTTTTTCTACATACTCGTTGCCTTGTTTCACAGCGGCTTCGTCCACATTACACACATACAAAACGGGTTTAGCCGTTAATAAATGTAACTCATCAAAAACAGGTTGCTCTGCATCGCTCCACTCAAGCTGGCGAGTATTCTTTCCTTCTTCTAAACAAGCGTAGCATTTCTCCAAAACTTCTTTTACAAGTGTAGCTTCTTTGTCTCCAGTTCTAGCTGCTTTTTTTGCTTTTTCTAGTCTTTTCTCAATGGTTTCTAGGTCCTTTAATTGTAATTCTAAATCAATGATTTCTTTATCACGAATCGGATCGACACTTCCCTCCACATGGGTGATGTTTCCATTATCAAAACAACGCAAAACATGGATTATGGCTTGGCATTCTCTAATATTTGCCAAAAACTGGTTTCCCAATCCTTCTCCTTTGCTCGCACCTTTTACCAAACCTGCAATGTCCACAATTTCTACCACGGCAGGCTGCACGCGTTGCGGATTCACTAATTGCTCAAGCACTGCAAGTCTTGGGTCTGGCACTTGCACTGTTCCCAAATTGGGCTCGATGGTACAAAACGGATAGTTGGCTGATTGTGCCTTGGCACTTGATAAGCTATTAAATAAAGTTGATTTCCCAACATTGGGCAAACCTACAATTCCACATTTCATATGTTGTAAGACTTAAAAATTTGAAAGGCAAATATACGATTTTGTAGCAAATAGTAAGTAGCATTATGCTTGCGAATCATAGGAAACCCTGGTTATGAGGAAAAATGTCTTAAATATTATTTTTTTTATAGCTTAAAATATGTTATAATTTTCTCAAATATTGCCATCCCCTTTTAGAATCATGTGAAATAATCTATATTGCACCCTTAAATGATTGAATTTTAAATATGAGAAATGTAGTAAATTTAATATTGATGTTATTTTGTGTGGCAATTTCTGCACAAAATGTTGAGGTGAAAGGGCAAATTAGAGATTCCGAAAATATACCTTTGGCATACGCCTATATTACGCTGGAAAACATAAAAAGCGATAAGATTTTTAAAGAAACTTATACCGAAGATGATGGTTCTTTTAAAGTAGAAATTCCAGTGGGAACTTATGAAATGAGTATTCAGCCTACGCATGGTGGATTGATTAAAAAAGAGAAAATTTTTAACAAAAATACCGATTTGGGCATTATTCAAATTGAGGCAAAAAGCATTGCACTTTCCGAGGTGAAGGCCATGGGGAGCAAGCCACTCTACCGCTTGGAGCTGGATAAGCGCGTGTATGATATGGAACGAGACCCTACGGTGAAGGGGGGCTCAGTTTCCGATGCACTAAACAATGTACCCTCTGTTCAAGTGGACGGACGGAGAGGGGACTATTTCGCTTAGAGGAAATACAAATTTGCGCGTTTTGATTGATGGGAAGCCCTCTGCCATGACGGGAATTTCTAATGTGGGCGATGCTCTCAAAAATCTGCCAGCAGATGCCGTACAGCGTGTGGAAATAATCACTAATCCAAGTGCACGCTATGATGCCGAGGGCACGGCTGGTATCATTAATATTGTAATGAAAAAAGGAGCAAATCAAGGTTTTAATGCTAATTTCAACACCTCGCTCGGCATACCTGAGCAAGCGGGAATTAGTGCTAATTTAAATTATAAAACTCAAAAATGGAATTTCTTTTTTAATCCCAATTTTAGATATGATAATTCCAATGTAGAGAGAAGTTTTACGAATGTTTTTTTAGATGAAAAGAGAAAAGAAAAAAGCATGGAGATGCAAAAAGGTGATATGAAGAGAAAAAGACTTTCTACTGGGGTGAATTTAGGCGTAGACCATTATCTAACTGAAAAAACAAGCCTTTCTCTTTCTGGGAATTACCGTTACGACGAAAGTAAAAACACAAACACCTCTAACTACGAGGATTTCGCTTACGGAGTGATAAGTGGTAAAAGCCAGCGTTTAGAGAATGAAAAAGAATTTGATACTTCGGCGGAGGCTAACTTCTCCTTAAAACATGAATTTAACAAAAATGGGCACGAGCTTAATTTTGCAGCGAGCACTTCGTATGGCAAAGAAGATGAAAATTCTAATATCTTAGGTAAAAGTATTTTAGGAAATAAAACTGAAACTAATCAAATTACAAGCAACAAAGAGAGCCAAACTAGAAATTTTTTGAAACTAGATTATGTGCTCCCATTGGGAGAGAAATCTCGTTTTGAATTTGGCTACAAAGGCGAATGGGAAAGCAATAATAGCGATTACTGGGTGCAGAGCCTTGAAAACTCACAATGGATTATTAAACCAGGATTTGCCGATGTGCTGGATTACGACCAAAACATACAAGCACTCTATTCCCAATGGGGAAATAAATTCGGGAGATTTTCTTATTTATTAGGCCTTAGAATGGAGGCTTCAGATATTAAAATTCAATCCAAAAACGCTAGCGGAAAAAACAAAAAATACACGAGCTGGTTCCCAACAGCTACCTTTAATTATAGTTTAGATAATGAAGAAAAAAATCAAATTCAAATTAGTTATAGCCGACGAATCCGCCGGCCTATGGGGCGATTTTTAAGTCCATTTAGTAATTTTTCTGATGATAGAAACACCTTTATAGGGAACCCAGATTTAGACCCTACTTTTAATGATTCTTACGAATTATCATACATCACTCAGATTGGTAAAATCAATATTACACCAAGTATTTACTACCGATACAGCCAAGATGAAGTGAATATTTTCAGGCGAAAAGCAGAGCTTGATGGAGCTCAAATTTTCATTACCCAACCTGTGAATGTGGGAAATCAAAAAAACTTAGGAGCGGAATTCACCCTATCTGCCCCCCTTGCAAGGTGGTGGCGAATGTTTACCAATTTTAATTTTTTCAAATCAAAAATGGAAGCCGTTTACAACGATCCAATCTCAAAAAAAGCCTATGATTTAAGCCAAAATTCCTTTAATTGGTTTGGTAGAATTTCAAACAATATTACTCTGCCAAGTAAAATCGAAATGCAGCTTAGCGCATTCTATGGCGGGCCTACGAGAAATGCACAGGGCAAAAGCAAAGCCTCGTATAGCATTGATTTAGGTGCAAGCAAAGATGTGCTAAAAGGCAACGGAACGCTCACGCTCAATGTGCGAGATATTTTAAATTCTAGAAAAAGACGGGTAGAAAATTACGGCGAGGATTATTTCTCTGAAATGGAAATGCAGTGGCGTCCGAGAAGCGTGAGCTTGAGCTTTTCGTACCGAATCAATCAGAAAAAGAAACGAGAGCGTAGCAATCGTGAAGATATGGGCGGCGATGAAATGATGGAATTTTAATCCTTGATTTTTCAAGAACATTTATTAACTTTGAAAAATAAATTTTAAATTATAAAAACAATAAACGCTACTTTTTTGCAATCCAATGGCACCAATTGGGAATTTATAGATTGGCTTGCGAGCATAGATAATCTCTGGATGTTTATCCTGCTTATTGTTTTTATCTATGTAGTGATTAAATTCTTTCAAAATAAAAGGAAAGAACGAAACAGATTGTAAACTGTTTTTTTAGACATAAAAAAATCCGCTTTTTAGCGGATTTTTAATTTTTATTATTTCTGTCTGAAATGTACTTGAATCGGCACGCCAGAGAAATCAAAATGTTTTCTCAATTGATTTTCCACAAAACGCTTATACGGCTCTTTCACATATTGTGGCAAATTCGCGAATAAGGCAAATTGTGGCGTATTAGTCGGCAATTGTGTGATATATTTAATTTTGATATATTTTCCTTTGGTGGCAGGTGGCGGAGTAGCTTTTACGATAGGCAATAAAATATCGTTTAGCTGGCTGGTTTTTACTCTTCGCTTGCGATTCTCATACACACGCACTGCAGTTTCAATGGCTTTGTGAATTCTTTGTTTAGTTAATGCTGAAATGAACAAAATCGGCACATCGGTAAATGGTGCAATTCTTAATTTTATCGCCGCTTCCATTTCCTTCATGGTATTGGTTTCCTTTTCCACGGCATCCCATTTATTGACTAAAATTACAATTCCTTTTCGATTTTTTTGAGCTAAATTAAAGATTTTCATGTCTTGAGACTCAATCCCTCGCTCGGCATCAATCATCAAAATCACGACATCGCTATCTTCTATTGCTCGAATGGATCGCATCACGGAATAAAATTCCAAATCCTCTTCTACTCTATTTTTTTTACGCATTCCTGCCGTGTCGATCAACACGAATTCTTGTCCAAATTTTGAATATAGTGTTTCGATAGAATCTCGCGTAGTCCCCGCAATATCGGTTACGATGTTCCTTTCCACTCCTAGCAAAGCATTTGTTAAAGTGGATTTCCCCACATTAGGTCTACCCGCAATCGTGATCTTTGGCAAACCTTCAAATGGATCTTTGTGCTCATCGCTTGGCAAAGCTTCTACAATCGCATCGAGCAAATCACCTGTTCCACCTCCACTTGCTGCAGAGATGGTATAATATTTCTCGAAACCTAATTCGTAAAATTCCACCGCATCTAATATATTTTTATTACTATCTACCTTGTTCACTGCCAAGAAGATAGGTTTATCGGTGGTTTGTTGTAACAACAACGCCACACGCTTATCCATATCGGTAACCCCGATTTGGTTATCCACCACAAAAACGATGATGCTTGCCTCCTCAATAGCTAATTCTACTTGCTTTCTGATTTCTCCTTCAAATGCGTCGTCCGATCCTTCGATGTATCCGCCCGTATCAATCACGGTGAATTCCTTCCCGTTCCAGTCAGACTTGCCGTAGTGGCGATCTCGGGTAACCCCAGACACGCTATCTACAATCGCCTCGCGGCGTTGCAATAACCTATTAAACAAAGTGGATTTCCCTACATTGGGTCTCCCAACGATTGCTACAATATTTGCCATATTCAAATTTTTGCAAAGATACGCATTTTTTTTATGCTTTGGTTTTTACTTAAGCTGATACATATATCAAAAAAACGCCCTAAAAATAAATTCAGGGCGTTTATGATATGGTTTCTCAATCTGCTTTAAGCGTCTTTTCGATCAAAATTTAATCTTTTAGCTAATTCATTTGCCAAATTACTTAATTTGGTTTTCGCCTCTTCTGCCTTCCAGAAATTCACAGAATTTATATAATTTAAAACCTCTTCATTGGTAAAATATGGCTTCCCTGTTTTTGGATTGTAAGTGAATTGTAATCCGTAAACAAAACCTAAACCTTCAGACATTTCATGTACTGCCGTAACTCGTTTTTCATCGCTTTTCAAATCGTCTGAATATTCATCAAAATAATGGGTTGCTCTCAAAGCTAAAATTTTAGCTACTGATTCTGAAATTACATCTAAACTTGCATTTAATTTTTTAGAGTCAACACCCTGTTTAGTTGCAACATTTACCGCAGAAACTATATTTGCCAAAATGGGTGTTTTTGGATTTTCGCTCACTTGATTTATATAGCGTAAAAGTTCGTTTTTAGGTCTTATGTTTTCATCATTATTTACAATTAATTTGTATTTTCCTTCCTTGTTTGTAGCCAATGTAAAATCATCTACCCCCAAAAGATAACCTAATAATTCATTTAGATTTGCCTGAACATCTTTACCTGCTTTGATTTTCAAGACTCTATCGCTTATGTTGTGAATTTGCAATCCTCCGGTAATGCCTTTTTTATAAAGCATAAAGGTCTCTACCCCTTTAGCATCTACAATTCTTTTGCCTAAATACCCAGCTTTTCCATCTACAGCAACAACTTTTTGATTTTCTTTTGATTTTTGCAACCATTGCTCAAACTGTTTTGATTGACCAACATAAGGGCTAATAGTTTTAAATTTCTCCACCAATTGCTCAGGAGTGTTGTCACCAAACATTGCATTAATTTCGGCAGCCTTCTTAACATTTTCGCTCCCTGCTTGAAACTGTGGATTTGATTTTAAATTTTTTAATTCCTTATTAAATAAATCAGCATCCGTGGCACTTACTGTTTCTTTCTTAATTGAAGGATCCACTTGATTGTTTTCATCATCATTACTATTACAACTTGTAAAAGCAACGAAACTAGCTACTAAAGCTAAAATAATTGATTTTTTCATAATTTTAATTGTTTATTATACGCACAAAATTACCCATTATTTATATTAAGTCCAAATAAAATTAATCTAAATTTTAGTTTTAGCAAAAAAAACGCTGAATAATTAAATTATTCAGCGTCCTTAAAAAATATAAATTTCGATGTTTTTTAGCTATGCAAAGCGCGTTTTTCAGTAGCATCGAGCGCGGCTTCTTTCACCGCCTCCATGTAAGTAGGATGTGCATGGCAAATTCTTGCTAAATCCTCTGCCGAAGCTCGGAATTCCATTGCAGTCACAGCCTCTGCAATCATGTCCGCAGCTCTTGCCGAAACGATATGCACGCCCAAAATTTCGTCTGTTTTTTCATCGGCAAGCACTTTCACAAATCCATCGATGTCTCCGCTCGCTCTGGCTCTTCCCAAAGCTCTTACATTAAATTTACCTACTTTATACGCTACTTTTTCTTCTTTTAACTGCTCCTCGGTTTTGCCTACTCCCGCCACTTCTGGCCAAGTGTAAACTACGCCTGGAATGAGATTGTAATCAATATGTGGTTTTTGTTTTGCCAAACGCTCTGCCACATACACGCCCTCTTCCTCTGCTTTGTGTGCCAACATGGCTCCTTTTACCACATCGCCAATTGCATAAATCCCCCCGATATTGGTTTCTAAATGCTCATTGGTCACGATACGCCCACGCTCGTCTACTTCTACGCCTACTTTTTCGAGCCCAAGCCCTTCGGTATAAGGTTTTCGCCCTACGGCTACCAGAACATAATCGCCTGTGATTTCTTCGGTTTCGCCTTTTTTATTTTCAAATGCTACTTTCACCTCGTCTCCCGTTCTTTCTACCTTTGAAACTTTGCAAGAAAGGTTCAAATCCATTCCGAGTTTTTTCAAGATTTTGCGCAATTCTTTAGACACATCACCATCCATAGTAGGGACTAATCTATCGGCATATTCTACCACGCTCACTTTTGCCCCGATTCTCTGATACACAGAGCCCAATTCAAGACCGATGACACCCCCGCCGATTACGATTAAATGTTTTGGAATTTCCTTTAAACTTAAAGCCTCGGTAGAAGTGATGATTCTTTCTTTATCAATTTTGATAAAAGGAAGGCTCGCAGGTTTTGACCCCGTTGCGATAATGGTATTTTTAGTTTCGATTTCTTGGGTTTCGCCTTCAGATTGTATCAAAATATGGTTTTTATCCTTAAAACTTCCTAAACCTTTAAAAACCTGAATTTTGTTTTTATCCATCAAGAAATCAATCCCTTTGGTAGTTTGCTCAACTACTGCGTTTTTACGCTCAATCATTTTAGCTAAATCAATCGACAAATTATCTAGCGCAATGCCGTGTTCCTTGAAGTTTTTGTGTGCGTTGTGATAATGTTCAGACGAGTCCAACAAGGATTTAGACGGGATACACCCCACATTTAGACATGTTCCTCCAAGGGTATTATATTTCTCGATTAAAGCCGTTTTGAAACCTAATTGTGCGGCTCTTATGGCAGCTACATAGCCCCCAGGACCAGAGCCGATTACGGTAACATCAAATGATTGCATAGCGATTATTTTATTAAATGTTGTGATTAACAAATTTAATAAAATTCATCTGAATTGAAAGAAAATTTAGTTCAAATTTAAATTTCTGTCTATTTGATTAAACTTTTAAGCCAGACTACTACGACGTGCCCACGCAATGAAAATGAAACCAAATAAACTCAGCACAACCATAAACCAAATGAGCGGATATTGTGTTCCGTTGTAGCACACGCCCATCATTGCCGAAGTAAGTGCTGAGGTGGCCATACGCACGGCTCCGTTTAATGCAGATGCTACGCCAATGTTTTTCTCAAAAGATTCGAGTGCCAAGGCGGTGGCGTTTGGATTGATAAAGCCCAACAAAAACAAAACGACAAAAACAAAGGCTAAAAACACAGGCAACGGCAACTCAAAATTGTAAGCCAAGATTAAAAATGTGACTGAAACCAAAAGCTGCACAAACGAAATTACTCGGGTTAAATTATGCAATTGGAATTTTCTCAAAAGCAAACGATTGAGTTGGCTTCCCGAAATAAAACCTGCCGAATTGCACGCAAAAATAATCCCAAAAGTCCCAGTCGAAACCTTGTAAATATTCATCAAAATAAATGGAATACTCGACACATAGGCAAACATGATTGCCATGGCAATGCTACCGCCTAGCGTATATTTCACAAATTTAGATTGCCTCAAAGCGGTGTAGTAATTATACAAAATCGGGCGAATTCTAAAATCCATATGCGGCTGGTAGCCATGCGTTTCAGACAAAAACATTTTTAAACTTAAAATCAAAACACCCGAAACCAAGGTTAAGAAATAAAAAATGTATCGCCACGACAAATGCGAGATAAAGAAACTCCCGAGCGACGGAGCAATCACGGGAGCCACGCCCATGACCAATAAAACCGAAGAAAGCATTTTTGCCACTTCGCTCGCGCCATATTGGTCACGAATAATGGCTGGCCCCGCCACCATACCGACACTCACGCCGAGCGCTTGCACAAATCTTGCTAAAATCAAAATATACACATGTGGCGACAACGCACAAACGACAGAAGAAATTAAATACAAAGTAAGCCCTAAAAGCAGTGGTTTCTTTCTTCCGAATTTATCCAAAATAGGTCCGTAAAACAATTGCCCAATAGAAATTCCGATAAAATAACTCGTTAAAGTATAAGAAACCATTTTTTCGGTCGTGTTTAGGTCTCTAGCAATGGCAGGAAAACCGGGCAAATACATATCTACCGTAAATGGTCCAATGGCCGCAATCGCTCCAATAAGGAAAATTAATCTAGTTTTAGGATTCATAATCATTTAGGATTTTACAAAACAAAAAAAAGCCAGCCAACAAATAATTGAACTGACTTTCGTGTTAAAAAAAACAACACACTATTCACACTTTATAAAAAAAACAAAAAGCCAGCCTTAATAAATAAAAAAAGCTGACTTTTTAGTACCCGAGGCGGGACTTGAACCCGCACAGCCTAATGGCCACAGGATTTTAAGTCCTGCGTGTCTACCAATTCCACCACCCGGGCGGCTTATGCCTTAAAATATTTTAATGAACTAAATTTGTCGTTGAGCGAAAAACGGGATTCGAACCCGCGACCTCAACCTTGGCAAGGTTGCGCTCTACCAACTGAGCTATTTTCGCGTGTCGCTTGACGCCATATCTCTCAAACGGATTGCAAATATAAAACAGAATTTTGATTCTGCAAATTTTTTATCTAAAAAAATTAATTTTTTTTCATTTTGGTTTTAATTACCTTTGCCACATGCAAAAGAATTTCAAATCTGGTTTTGTAAATATCGTAGGAAATCCCAATGTAGGAAAATCTACGCTTATGAATCAATTGGTGGGCGAGCGCCTTTCTATTATCACAAACAAAGTGCAAACAACCCGCCACCGCATCATGGGAATTGTAACAACACACGAGATGCAAATCATGTTCTCGGACACACCGGGCGTGCTACAACCTGCTTATGAGTTGCAATCGCGCATGATGAATTTTGTGGAAGAAGCTTTCAAAGATGCCGACATTATTCTCTATGTGGTGGAACCGAACGAAAAAGAGCTTTTGAACGAGGAGTTTAATGAAAAGTTGAAGAAATTAAATATTCCTGTCATTATTCTCATCAACAAAATAGACGAATCTACCCAAGAAGCCATGGAATCTGCCGTAAACTTCTGGCATGAACAATTGCCAAAAGCCGAAATTTTACCGATTTCTGCCTTGGAAGGATTTAACACTGATTTACTTTTAGACAAAATTAAAGCTTTATTGCCATTTGGCCCACAATATTATCCTGAAGATCAATTGACCGACAAATCTGAACGCTTTATCGTGAACGAAGTCATTCGTGAAAAGATTTTGGAAAATTACCAAAAAGAAATTCCTTATGCGGTGGAAGTGGTAACAGAACGCTTTAAGGAAGATTTACACATGATTCGCATCGATGCAGATATTTATGTAGAGCGCGATTCGCAAAAAGGAATTTTGATTGGGCACCAAGGCAGCTCGCTCTCTAAAGTGGGTAAAGAAGCCCGCTTGGCTCTTGAGAAATTCTTTCAGAAGAAAGTGTACTTGCAATTATATGTGAAAGTGCGCAAAAACTGGCGAAAAAAGGATTCGGATTTGGAGCGATTTGGCTATAAAAAATAAAACAAAATCCCGATTTTAAAGAAAATCGGGATTTTTTATGTTTTTACTTATTGTTGTTATTTTTTCTCGTCGTCATAAGTAAATGGCACAAACCATGTCATAAGCAAAGCTGGAATAGTAAACACCATCACGAGCATAAAAAACAACTCATATCCTAAGAATTCTTGCGGCACCCAATTCGTAAGATTTAATTTATCTAAAATTATAATTTGAGTCGGTTTTTCACTCAACAATCCACTTACATAGCCTGGCACCAAAACGCTTAGATTCATAATGCTATTAGCAAAGGCATAGTGCGTCATTTGATACTTGCCTGGTGCGATTTGCTGCATCATAAATAGGATTAACCCCACAAAACCAAAGCCATAACCGAAATATTCAAAAATAATCCCGATGGAAACTATATACAAACTATGCGGATGAAATATCGCTAAAAGCAAATACACCACAAACGGAATATTGAATGCCAAAGCGAGTGTGAACAAAGTTTTCTTTAGCCCAAATTTAGAAATATAATACCCCGCCAAAATCGAACCCGTGATAAATGCCACGGCTCCGAAAGTTCCGTAAATCAATCCATATGATTCATTGCTTAAATTTAATCCGCCATTGGCTATGCTATCTTTTAAAAACATAGGCGCCACTTTCATCGCCAGCCCTTCCGCAAATCGGTAAAATAGGATGAAAAACAAATAGTACAAAATATGTTTTTTGGTAAAAAAATCTTTGAGAATAAACCATAATTCCTGCAAATTTTCTTCTAAATTACCTTCTTTCTTTTGCTTGACATCTTTTGGCAAAACGAAAATATGGTACACCGCTACCAATGCCATAATCACTGCGCTTATCACCATCACAGACTGCCAAGATTCTACAGGAGAAAAGCCCAAATTTGAAGAAAGCCAGCCTGCCAAAAACACCAAACCACCATTTGCCAAGACTTTAGCCATATTATAAAAAGCACCTTGCCAGCCCGAGTATTTGCTTTGGGTTTCGGTATCGAGTTGCTCCATATAAACTCCATCTCCTGCAATATCGTGCACCGAGCCACTAATTGCCATCACCCCCATAAAGGCGATAGCTATTCTAAAGAAGTTGGGTAACGGCAAGGCAAAAACCACGGCTCCAAGCATAATGGCTGAGATAAATTCGGCGAAAATGAGATATTTTCTTTTGGTGCCGAAAAGTTCCATAATGATACTAAAGAGTGGCTTGAGCGACCAAGGCAACATCAAAAGTGATGTATAGCGTGCAATTTCATCGTTGCTTACGCCCAAATCCTTGAACATCACCACCGAAACCATTGAAATGGTGATCAACGGGAATCCCATCGCAAAGTAAACGGTAGGCACCCATTTTAGTGGATTTTTTGTTTTAACTAAATTCATTTTGTTTTAAATTAAATAAAAAACGAAGCCTTTAATTAAGATTAAAAGCTTCGTGGAAGTGTTTTAGTTTAAAGTTCCGCTTTTGTTCGGCTCTGCACCCAATTCAAGCACCAAAGCTCCTCCTTGCATGATTTGCTCATGAGTGATTGAAGTGCCTTGCAAAGGTTTGCCGTTTAGCGTTGCTTTCTGGATATAAATGTTCTTATCTGAAAAGTTTTTCGATTCGATTGTGAAGGTTTTTCCGTTGCCCACTTTAAGCGTGGTTTTAGCAAACATAGGCGAAGTGATTTCGTATTCGGTAGAGGCTGGATTCATCGGATACAAGCCAATCGCACTCATCACATACCAAGCCGACATTTGTCCGCAATCTTCGTTTCCGCTATAACCCTCTGGTGTGGTGTTATACTGAGTTTTTAAAATATGATTTACCCAATATTGTGTGCGCCACGGCTGCCCCGCTTTGTTGAACAAATAAGCAATGTGGTGGCTTGGCTCGTTTCCGTGTGCGTATTGCCCGATAAGTCCAGAAATATCCACAGAAACATTTTCTCCCGTAATTTCAGAGCTTTCGGTAAATAGATTTTCTAACTTTTTGGTAAAGGCGTCTTTGCTTGGGAACAAAGCAATAAATCCATTGACATCTTGTGGCACAAACCAGCTATGCTGCCAAGCGTTTCCTTCGGTGTAGTCGGTGTGCTCTCTGTGGTTGGAGTGTTTTGGATCAAAAACAGGATTCCATTGCCCGTCGGCAGATTTTCCTCGCATAAATTCCACGCTTGGGTCAAACAATTTTTTGTAAGCCATGGAACGATTCAAGAAATATTTATAATCCTCTTCCTTGCCTAGTTTTTTAGCCATTTGTGCCAAACACCAATCGTCGTAAGCATATTCCAAAGTAATAGTTACCGATTCGTCTAATTTATCATAAGGCACATAGCCGTATTTTTTATACAAATCCAATCCGCGCGCATCGCTCATCATAGTTGCTTTCATAGCTTCGTATGCTTTTTCGGCATCAAAACCTGTTACTCCTTTTAGGTAAGCCTCCGCAATCACCGCCACAGAATGATACCCCGTCATGGTGTTGGTCTCGTTTCCGTACAAAGTCCAAACAGGCAATAATTTATGCACCTGATAATATGCTAGCATAGAATTAATCATATCTGCCACCTTGTCTGGATCTGTAATTGTGAGCAACGGATGTTCTGTTCTGAAGGTATCCCACAATGAGAAAGTAGAATAGGCTGTATAATTGGCTTTTTTCACAATGCTATCGTTCTCCAAGCGGAAATCGCCGTTTTCGTCTGAGAAAGTAACAGGAGCGACTTTGGTATGATACAACGCAGTGTAGAAAATCGTTTTTAAATCTTTGTTGTCGCTCTCTACATTTATACTTTCCAAGGCTTCGTTCCAAGCGAGTTTGGCTTTATCTCTAATTTCATCAAACGGGAAGCCCTCTCCTTCGGTTGCCATGTTTTGCAAAGCATTGTCGGTGCTCACCGAAGACAGTGCCACTTTTACTAAAAGTTCTTTATTTTCATTATTAAAGAAAGCTTGCGCAGAAGTGATGTTTTCGCCTTGCATATGCGTTTTAAACTCAGTGATTGGTTTATTAAAACGAACGGCAAAAAATACTTTTTGATTTTTAGCCCAGCCTGTGCTGAATCTTTCACCCACCAAGGTATTTTCATCTTTTTGGGTTAAACGCATATGCGTAGGATCGTCCCAATTGATGGCAAAACCTGGATTAAACACCACGCTCTGCTCCGCGCCATCAGCATAAGTATAACGATGGAACGCCACTCTCTTTCCCGTGGTGAGCTCTACATTGATTTTTGGATCTTCTAAAAATACTTGATAATAACCTGGCGTAGCGGTTTCGTTGCTGTGCGAGTAGCGAGATTTATAAGGCAACATATCGCGCAAAGCGGTTGATTTCTCTGGATACTGCTTGTCTTTCCCTACGCTAAGTTGTGCTAAATCTACCGTCACAGAAGCGGGCATCAATTTCACATCGTTTAAATCCCCAATCCCTGTTCCGCTCAAGGTTAAATGCCCAAAACCGATAATGATGCTGTCTGAATAATGATACCCCGAACACCAGTCCCAAGCACTCACGCCATTGATAGGGCTCACCTGCAACATCCCAAACGGCATAGTAGCCCCAGGGTAAGTGTGCCCATGCTCGCCCGTCCCGATGAACGGATTTACATATTGTACTAAATCTAATTTTTCGGCATTTTTCTCCTCAGTCGATGCTGTTTTTTTCTCGCAATGGGTAAAAAACAGCAGACCTGCCAACGCTAAAATTGTATGTCTGATTTTCATATCTAAATTTAAAATTGGGTTTAAAGTTAAAAAATAAAAATCGATTTTTAATTATGATTAAAATCAAAAAAGCCCAAAAATCAAATTTTTGAGCTTTCTCTACCTATTTTAAAACATTGATTATTTTACCTCAACATTTACTTTGCCCGTCTTTACACCTTTGGCTTTTACTTCAAGTGTTGCCTTGCCTGCCACCTCTTTCGCTTGAACAATCGCCACTAACTTTCCATTGAAAAAGTGCATTTTTGGCAAATGAAACTGATCCACACAAGTAGGGTCTCCATTGGCTCCTGCACGATAAGTCCCCGCTCCAGAGACTTTAAAATTCGCTAATTCGTTATAATCTGGCACCAAATTTCCGTCTTTGTCCACCACTTCAATCGTTACAAAAGACAAATCTTTCCCGTCGGCTTTAATGCTTGGATTCTCCACCGTCATTCTGAAATGATCTGGCTTTCCTGCCGTGTGAATTTCTTTCTCTGCCACGGCTTTCCCGTCTTTATCATAAGCAACTACTTTGAGCGTTCCTGGCTCGTATTTGATATCCATCCACATAAGGCGATAGCGTTTTTGGCGTTCGAGATTCTTTTTCGCTTCATCGGTTCCGCTTGCGTCTAAATCCACACTTTGCTTGGTTCGTTTTCCTTGGCTTTTCCCATTGATGAATAGCTCTACCGTAGGATAATTGGTGTAAACGAAAACAGGCGTAATTTGCCCTTCTCTTCCTTTCCAGTTCCAATGCGGCAAAATGTGCAAGGTTTCTTCTCCTTTATTCCAATGGCTTCTATATAAATAAAATCTATCTTTTGGAATCCCCGCCAAGTCAATGGCTCCAAAATACGAGCTATGCGACGGCCATTCTGAATAATAGGGCGTAGGCTCGCCTAAATAATCAAAACCTGTCCAGATAAACTCGCCAATGGTGTACGGCAAATCTTCTTGCACAATCCAATCATCTTCTGGCAAGTTTGACCATGAACAGTGCGACAAATCGTATGATGAAATTTGCTGATCTTTATACTTAGGCATTGATTGTCTTTCCACAGGAAATTTATACACGCCACGCGAACTGATAGTGGAAGCAGTCTCGCTCCCCAAAATGATTTGCTGCGGCAAGGTTTTGTACTCTTCCTGATACTTGTGCGGACGATAGTTGAATCCCGCTACATCAAGCGTTGCCGCCATATTGTTTTTCAGTACATGGTCTGGCCTGTCCATTCCATTAGAAACAGGTCGGGTTTTGTCTAAATGATGAATAATATCTTGCAATTGTCTCGCGACTTTAGCCCCCTGCGGATTGCTTTGCTCCTCCACTTCGTTTCCGATGAACCACATAATCACACTTGGGTCGTTGCGGTAGTGTTTCACCACATTTTCTAAATCCTTTTTAGCCCAATCTTTAAATTCTAAATGATAGCCATTTTCCACTTTTGGAATACCCCACTCGTCAAAAGTTTCCACCGCGAGCATCATTCCCATCTCGTTGGCAAGTTTCACATACTCAGGCGCAGGCATGTTGTGCGAAGTTCTAATTGCATTTACTCCCATATCTTTGAGCATACGGATTTGGCGGCGAATGGCTGCCTCATTCACTGCGCCCCCTAGTGGGCCTAAATCGTGGTGCATACAAGCGCCTTGAATCATAATTTTTCTACCATTTAGATAAAATCCATCGTTTGGCTTCACCTCAATGCTACGAATCCCGAAAGTCGTGGTGTACTCGTCTTCTAAATTTTGATTATGGTATAATTTGGTAATCGCTTTGTATAAATTAGGGTGTTCGGTATCCCACAATTCTGGGCGGTCTACATAAATATCTTGCTGAATGGTATTGTCTACCGCATATTTGTCTAATTCTTTTTTCTCAGTCTTAACCACTTGCCCTTGCGGATTCACAATTTCAGTTTGCACCCAGAAAGTGCCTGATTTTTGCCCACCTTTGTCTACTTGGGTTTTAATTTCAACCTTGGCAAAATCTTTCTTAATCACAGGCGTTGTAATTTGCACGCCCCAAATCGGGATATGAATTTTATTCGTCGTGATTAAATGCACATTTCGGTATAATCCCGCACCAGGATACCAGCGAGATTGTTGGGTTTTATTCTCCAAGCGCACCGCCAATTCGTTTTTGCCCTTATGCACAAATGGCGTAACATCAAAATAAAAAGTATTGTATCCATAAGGCCAAACACCCACTTTCTTGCCATTGACGAAAACTTGCGCATGACTCATGGCCCCATCAAATTGAATGTAGACCTTTTGATTATCATTAAACGAAGGCAAATCAAAAGCTCTGCGATACCAGCCCACGCCCACAAACGGCAATCCGCCCGTTCTACCTGCGTGTGCTATAGGCGCTTTTTGTCCGTCTTGCTTTATGGCTGTGCGCTGAATGTCGTTTTCGATATCAAACGGACCATAAATCGCCCAATCATGCGGAATACGCACTTTTTGCCATTTACTATCGTTTAATTTTTCGTTTGAGAAAGAAGCATCATCTTGTCGGGTAAAACGCCAATCTTTCTCGAGCAAAGTATTGCTTCGATTTTGCGCAGAAAGATTCGCTACCCATAAAAGGCTTGCAAGCCAAAATCCTATTTTTTTCATTTATCAAGTTTTTTCAGCCCTCTAAAAAACGAATTTTTTATGAATTTTTCAACTTTTGGACGTATGAGTTTTGTCGTGTTTGGACTTTAATTAAAAGAAAAAAGGCTGAAAATCAATTTTTTCAACCTTTTTATGTTTTTTACTTTTCTTCTTCGAAATAGATTTTATAATATTTCCCCTTACTGTCTTCTTCTCGCGTTATTTTCTTGCGGTCGCCATGAACATAAATATGGAAATCTTTATCTAATTTAATCACACTTTTAAACAAGCGATTTTGTTTTTTCACCGCCGTTTTATCCAGCGAGAAATTATCCTTTAACCCCACCTCAAAATCGTTGTTACATTGCTGCACATAACCTTCAAAACTCTCGATCAGCTCATCGCTACCAAAGACCTGATTGCAGAATTTATCGTGTTCAAATTTTTCTTGCTGTTTAAAGAAATCAATCGAGCGATTCAACAAATCGGCTTGATCCACGCGCGTTACATCAAACTCCTCAGGCATTTGTTGAGTTACAAAATTTCGGCAAGTTGTCATCACATAATCCGTGTTAAAGTAATTATTCTCCACTTGCGAAAGCTGCAAAAATCCATCTACCCAAAAATGCGCTTCCTCGCCGCCTGTCGCTTTATCTATGGTATAAACACGATAGCCGTCTTCTTTATCTGTATTATAAATAATACAACCCTTGTCTATTTTCTTGGTTGAAATCCCCTCGTGCAATTCAATGGTATAGCCCTCATTTTTAGGATACACTTTCAGAAATTGCTCGTGCGTCTCGGTTTTAAAGAGCCCCACGGCTTGCACGATTTCATTTCGGTACTCGATAGAGCTAAAATATACGAGATAAAACTCTCCCGGCTTAATCCTCGGGTGCTCTGAATAATCAAAAAGACGCTGCGCCAATTTTTCCGAAGCCTCGTGCGCATATTCAGGATCTTCAAATACTTTAGCAACCTCAGCAAAAACCTCATTCCCTCCCTCTGAGTTATCAAAATGAAAAAGCTCCTCACTTTTAAAATGTTTGGTAAAATAAGATTCCAGCATAGGCATATCTTCGCCATCTACCAACACAGGAAAATCCGAAATAATTAATGTATCGTCTAGGGTTTTGTTGCCCACTTTATGCACCGAAATACTTTCAATCATGATTCTATCTTTAATATAAGATTACAAAACTAAGTAATAATTTTCAGCCATTCAAAAAAGCTTAAAAATGCATTTTTTGATATTTCACTAAAATCACAGGCTCAACACTTTGAAGCCAAAAACCGAATTTGAGCCATTTTTTAATTATAAATAATTGAAGAAATAAATAGAATGATTCTAAATATGGGAAAGAAAGCGAATTTTAAATAGATTTAAGCGCTTAAAACTTTTAAATTTAATCATAAATTTTAAATTTGTAAAAATACAAAAAACACAACAATTATGGCATTTGATATTGATATGATTAAAGGCGTGTATGCCAGAGCCAAACAACGAATCGACAAAGCAAGAGAAGTTGTGGGGCGTCCGCTTACACATGCCGAGAAAATTCTTTATTCGCATTTATCTCAAGGCGAAGCAACTGAAACTTACGAGCGAGGAAAGTCTTATGTAGACTTTGCGCCCGATAGAATTGCGTGCCAAGATGCGACTGCACAAATGGCACTTTTGCAATTTATGCAAGCTGGAAAAAGCAAAGTTGCCGTACCTACAACGGTGCACTGCGACCACCTAATTCAGGCAAAGGAAGGCGCTTCCAAAGACCTCCAACACGCACTAAGCCAATCGCACGAAGTTTTTAGATTCCTAGAATCCGTATCCAATAAATATGGCATTGGCTTCTGGAAACCAGGTGCAGGAATCATTCACCAAGTGGTGCTTGAAAATTACGCTTTCCCAGGCGGAATGATGATTGGGACCGACTCTCACACACCAAACGCCGGTGGACTAGGCATGGTAGCAATCGGTGTAGGTGGTGCCGATGCCGTAGATGTAATGGCAGGCATGCCTTGGGAGCTTAAATTTCCTAAATTAATCGGTGTTCACTTAAAAGGCAAACTCAATGGCTGGACAGCCCCCAAAGACATAATCCTAAAAGTAGCCGAAATCCTCACCGTGAAAGGCGGTACAGGTGCTATCGTTGAATACTTTGGCGAGGGCGCTCAATCCATCTCCTGCACGGGTAAAGGCACCATTTGCAATATGGGCGCAGAAATCGGCGCTACTTGCTCTACTTTCGGTTATGATGAGTCTATGGAGCGTTACTTGAGAGCTACAGATCGCGCCGATGTGGCTGATGCTGCCAACGAAATCAAAGATTACTTAACAGCCGACCCCGAAGTGTACCAAAATCCTGAAAAATATTTCGATGAAATTATTGAAATTGATTTAACTGAATTAAAACCTCATTTAAACGGACCGTTTACGCCAGATTTAGGAACACAAGCAGGAAAAGACATGACCCAAAAAGCCACCGAAAATGGCTGGCCACTAGAAGTAGAATGGGGATTGATTGGCTCTTGCACCAACTCTTCTTACGAAGACCTTACCCGTGCGGCTTCAGTAGCTAAACAAGCACTTGAAGCAGGGGTAAAACCTAAAGCGGATTTCGGTATCAACCCAGGTTCTGAGCAAATTAGATACACTGCTGAACGCGATGGTTTATTAAAAACTTTTGAAGATTTGGGCGCAACTATCTTTACCAATGCTTGTGGCCCATGTATTGGACAATGGGCACGATACAGCGATCCTAAAAACGCCCCTAAAAACTCAATCGTTCACTCGTTCAACAGAAACTTCTCTAAGCGTGCCGATGGAAACCCAAATACACACGCTTTTGTAGCTTCTCCTGAAATGGTAGCGGCGATTGCGATTTCTGGTCGTTTGGATTTTGACCCAACTACCGATACGCTTACCAATGAAAATGGCGAAGCGGTAAAATTAAACCCACCAACAGGAGACGAATTGCCTACCAAAGGTTTTGCCGTAGAAGATGCAGGCTACCAAGCTCCCGTAGAAGATGGTAGCGATGTAGAAGTGGTAGTGGATCCAAATTCTGAAAGATTACAACTTTTAACGCCATTTAAACCAATCGGCAAAAACATCACTGGAGCTAAACTTTTAATTAAAGCCTTCGGAAAATGTACTACCGACCACATCTCTATGGCGGGTCCATGGTTGAGATTCCGCGGACACCTTGACAATATTTCAAACAACTGCTTAATCGGTGCGGTAAATGCATTCAATAAAGAGACTAACTTTGTTAAAAACCAATTGACAGGCGAATACGGCCCCGTGCCAGATGTTCAGAGAGCGTATAAAGCTGCAGGTGTTCCGACTGTGGTAGTAGGCGACCAAAACTATGGCGAGGGCTCTTCTAGAGAGCACGCTGCCATGGAGCCAAGACACTTGGGCGTAGTTGCAGTAATCGTGAAATCTTTTGCAAGAATCCACGAGACCAACCTTAAAAAACAAGGCGCGCTGGCACTTACCTTTAACAATGAGGCTGATTACGATTTAATTCTAGAAGATGATACCTTCAACTTTATAGATTTAGACGAATTTGCGCCAGACAAGCAATTGCATGTGGAGGTGGTGCACAAAGATGGTTCAAAAGACATCATCACGCTGAACCATACCTACAACCAAAGTCAAATTGAATGGTTTAATGCAGGTTCTGCACTCAACTTGATTAAAGCACAAAACGCTTAATTAAAATTATTTAATTATAAAAAACTCGCTATTTTATTAGGAATAGCGAGTTTTTATATTAATTTAACCCTTAAATAACCTCAATCTTTATCTTCAATTCCCTCTCCTTGCATTTCTGCTTGTTTTTCCCTAAACCTTTTAAACTCCGCCTTAAGCTCCTCGCTAGTTACCACTTTTCCCTTACTTGGCTTTTCTATTTTTATGCTTTCTGAAATTTGAATAGCTTTTGCCAGATATTCCACTCCTACTTTAGAACTAGTATAATATTGCAATTCTAAAATCAAACCAGGAAGACCGCAAAATCTATCAGGCCCATCTTTTATAGGCAATTTAGGGGCATACCATGCTATAATTTCCATTTCCCCAACCTTTCCAATGGCTTTTTTTACCTTATAGCCCAATATGTGTTTAGATTCATTAATTAATTCCCAGTTAAAATCCATCAAAGAATCTTTTAGCAAAAATTGCTGAAAACCAGCATCTAACTCTTTAAGGAACAAATGATCTTTAAAATCCTTATAAAGCGAGCCTTTGTCAGCATTTTGGAGTAAATTTTTTATAAAATTTTCTGAACTCTGGCTGTTATCCAATTTCTGAACAATGTGAAATGTACTATTCTCAATATTAGACTTCAACACATAATCCGTAAAAACGCCCGCTTTTAATTCTTGCTTTACAACATTTCCTTTCTCTAATTTAAGATCAGCTGGCATAGTAGACAGAACAAAATCAGGGTCTAAAAGTTCTTTTCTCTGATATTCAACCTCTACACCTTCTTCAAAAAATTCTTTTTGTTGTGCAAAAACTGCAACAAAAGGCAAAAAAGTAACCAAAAAGTTTAAAGTAATTCGTTTCATATTATATTTTTATATTTAAATGATTTTCATCTGTTTGTTTTTAGTTACCTCTGTCCATGCTATAAGATTTAATAAAATTAGCAAAGAGCCAAAGGTATAAAAATGTAGAAAAATAATAATTCCTACATGGAGCAATACTATAAAAAGAAGTTCTATTTTTTTCGACTTAACATTATGATACATAAAAAGGGGATAAAAAATCTCTATTACAACAACGGCAATTGAAATCATATGAAATAAATATGAACATATTTCTTTCATACCATAATCAACAATATTAAATACAAAATCTTGTGAAAAGTTATTAAGTACATACCAAATAGCATTACCATTAAGCCAATCAACCCCCAAAGCCTTCCCAAATCCAGCAAAAAAATAGACGATACACAAATGTATCTGTACTAAACGAATGGTAAAACTCTTGAGATAAGGAAAGTAGCTTGACAAATGGAATAGCATATTAACAAAAAGAATAAATGTAATAAAGTAGTCTGCTCCATAAGAAAAGAAATAAGAGGCATTAACAATCATCAAGTGAAATAACCACGCTATGATCGAAAATAAAAGAGCTTTTATTCTAAAAAGTATCATCAGTAAAGAAATAGCATATACGCCCCAAAACAAAAGAAGAAAGATATCTTCCTTTACCTCCATGAAATTTAAAGCAAATGGGGTTAATTGAGAATTTGAAAAAAGACCATTCAAAGAACCCTCTATAATACCATTTCTAGAAATAATAGAACTATAATCGGGAAACAAAAAAAGAAAATTAAGTAAGCAATAAATAGCAATAGCTTCTTTCTTATATCTCAGAGAAACCTTTGTCTCAAAAAAGAAATGATTTATCTTAGCATAAACACTACTTTGCATAAGTTTTGAAAAAATTAATGGTGTCACATTGAATTTCGTAATCAGATTTCATTTCTGAGAATTTCTTAATAACCATACTAAAACTAGCAGAATCTATTTTTTGAGAAGATTTATGAATATGATTTGCTATAGAATTGTAAAACTTTCTTTGAAAACATTTCTTTGATAATTTTGGGAGAATCAAATATTTGAAGGTTTCATTCTTCACTTTTCCCTCAAAAGATTTCATCAAAATATTTTTATTCTCCCCATTTACTACAACTAATAACTCTACCTTACTATTACTCACATTAGGCGAAAAAAATTCATACCCTCTATCTACCCCTATTAAATTTGCAACTTTAACAAACCCATCATGTAAAGAGCTATGATAAGTATACCCATCATACATAGACAAATACACAGAGCCGAAAAAATTCAACCTTAAATTTTCTTTTTCACCCATTGAAAAAGAGAACAAAAGCACATTCACATACAGCGTATTAATAATGTAGACAAAAAACAATAATAAGAAAAAATTCTTCATATCATTATGATAAAAAAAGAAAAAGCAGGAGCTAATCATTAGCCCCCACTTCTCTTACAGGCTATTCCATATCCTTAATTGATTTAGTAGGAGTATCAACAATCAAAACATAATCCTGACTAACAAAAGCCCACCCAGCAAAAGAAGGGCTTATTGACTCAACAAGCTCCCTGGGAGCAATTGTATAATGCTGAATCTCATTATTGACTCTAGAAGAAGAAAACAATAAAGATCCCACCAATGAAATGCTTCCAAATAACAATAACATCTTTTTCATTTTTTATATATTTAAATTAATATCACAAACATATAAAAATAAAAAATAAAAACCAAGAAATATTTTATTTTTTTTTGAATAATTAACTAAAAATAAAAATTTTTCGCAGCTCATGCAATTAACAGAAAAAAGGCCTTCCTTACCACTTTATCAAGAAACCTCTACGAGCCTCTAAAAGTAGCCATGCGCAAAAATAAATGCACATAGCTGTTAAATATTTGACAAATCTATAAAAGAGTAAATTTATTTTACATTTAAATACATATATTTGCGAGCATGAAGAGTTTGGAAAATGTGTTTTTAGAGACGAATTTAGTGGATTTTGCCCACATGATTCAGAGCGACGAAGACTGCAAGCAATTCCTAGTAGAATACAAATGGAAAGAAGGTTTTGAGTGTCACAAATGCCACCACACGGCATTCCAAGAGCGCAAAGACCACTCCAGAACCTGCAACAAGTGCAGCTACACGGAATCGCCTACGGCTCACACGATTTTTCACAAAGTGAAATTCGGGCTGACTAAATCATTTTTTATTGCTTTTGAATACTTTAAATACAAAAATGTAGACACCACGAGTATCAGCAAAATTTACGACATTCGAAAGTCTACCGCCGCTCATTTCGTAAAAAAACTCGAAAAAGTACATTGCCTAAACCCAAATTGCACTTGCCATTAAATCATGAAAAACAAACTACATTTAACCACATACCTTTTATTGATTTTTAGTTTTCTTTCAGCACAAAAACTGGAAGTGAAAATTTATGACCAAATCAATTTTCAGCAGATTTTTGATGCAAAACTCATCATCAACAATCAAATCATCACGCCCGACCACGGCGTGTACAGCTATTCACCTGCTCAAAAACTTTCGGTGAAGATTGAAAAAAACGGCTATGAAACCTATGAAGATACTTTTAGCCAAAAGCTCCCAGAAAAGCTATTCATCACGCCACTAGCTCAAAAGCTGGCAAGCGTGGTGGCACAAGGGAAAAATCAAAATTTAGAAATCACACAGGCTAGCTCTGATATTCATGAAGATAAAATCTTAAAAAACTCAGGAAAGGATTTAGGCAAAATCCTTGAAAATGTGGCAGGTGTGAGTATGCTCCAAACGGGTGGAACGATTTCTAAACCCATCATCAACGGGCTGCAAGGAACTCGCGTGGTGATTATGAATAATGGTTCGCGCCTCGAAAGCCAACAATGGGGGGCAGACCACGCCCCTGAAATCGACCCTGGAATGGCAAAAAAAATTACTATTATTAAAGGTGCCGATGCCGTGAAATATGGTGCCGATGCCTTGGGCGGAATCATTCTGCTTTCGGCGGGAGATTTACCTTATCATGGAGATTTTTCGGGGAATTTAACTTCTGGCTATGAGAGCAACGGGCAAAAATATAGCCTCTCTGGAAAAATGGAAGGTAGCCTAAAATCTCACCCACATTTTGCGTGGCGCGTGCAAGGAGTCGCTAAAAACTCGGGAGACTTAAAAACCGCTGATTACTATTTAAACAACACAGGAAGCCGCGAATACGATTTTTCAGCAACTTTAGGCTTAGATTATAACAATTATGGTGTAGAAGCATTTTACAGTCGATTTAATACAGATTTGGGCATTTTCTACGCAGCGCACGCAGGGAATTTAGACGATTTTTATGGGGCTTATTCATTAGGCAAACCTGCTATAACTTATGATTTCAATCGTGAAATCGAGGCTCCCAAACAAGCCGTTTCGCATGATTTAGCCAAAATTAAAACTTACTTTAAATCAGATAAATTGGGGCAATTTGATTTGCAATATGCCTTTCAGTTTAATCACAGACAAGAATATAGCCGCCGCCGTGGAACACGCACCAAAATCCCTGCCGTAGATATGGAACTTAAAACGCACACCATAGATTTCGGTTGGCATAAAGAGTATGCCAACTATTGGAAATCTTCATTGGGCGCAAATTACATTTATCAAGAAAATTACAACAATCCGAGCACGCAAGCCGTGCCACTGATTCCTAATTTCGCATCTGAAATATTTGGGATTTATGCAATTCAAAAATACGCTCAACGAAAATGGAGTGCAGAAATGGGAGCAAGATATGATTACAAAGACATGGATTCCAAAGGCTATGATTTGTATGGAAACTTTTATGGCGGACGCCGAAATTTCGGGAACTTTACCTATAGTTTTGGCTTAGCTTATCAGCCTACGCACACATTCTACATTAAGTCTAATGTAGGCATGGCGTGGCGCGCCCCACAAGTGAATGAGCTATACAGCAACGGGCTACATCACGGTGCAGGAAACTTTGAAGTAGGGGATAAAAACTTAAACTCCGAGCGTGGACTGAAATGGGTGAGTTCAGTACATTTTCATACTAAAAAATTTAGTATTGAAACTGATTTTTATTGGCAAAATATTAAGAATTATATTTTTAATGTGCCTACGCAAGAAACCAAAACGCTGTTTTCTGGGATTTATCCTATTTATAAATACCAACAAACTGATGCGGTGTTTACAGGAATTGATGCGGATTTTTCTTACAAAATCATTCCACAACTAGATTATCGTGCAACGGCTGCATTTATTTGGGCTAAAAATAAAACTACCGATACTTATTTGCCCAACATTCCGCCTACCAACATAAGCCAAGAGCTAGTGTGGCACAAGGATTTTGAGAAAACATTAAAGTCTTTATCATTTGGCATTCAGCATAGATTTACAGCAAAACAAAACCGCTATACTGCGGCAAACGAAATGCCTTTTGATGCATATTATGTGAATAAATTAGTTGAAATCACTCCGCCTGCTTATCATTTATTCCAAGCTTCGGCAAATGCAGATTTCAAAATTAAAAATAACAATTTTCAGGTTTATTTAGTCGCAGATAATTTGTTCAACAAATTGTATAAGGACTACAACAACCGCTTTAGATTTTTTGCCCACGACATGGGAAGAAACATTCAAGCAAGAATCGTATATAAATTTTAAAAATAATTAATAACCAATCTAAAACAAAAAAGATTATGAAAAAAATCAAAAATGCTTTATTAGTAATTTTCGCAGCTACTGCACTATTTAGCTGCGTGAACGACGACAGCGCGCCTACGCCAACTGATGTAACTAAAGACAAAGGACATGATGAGTGGTCTAAAGTGGAAATCACCTTTAAAGAAGGTCACCTTCACGGGGCTAATTTCCATGGCGACCCAGACTATCCCGAAACCATTAAATTCTTCAGAAGAGAGCAAAAAATATCATTTACACAAGATGAAAAAGGAAATGTAGTACCAAGCACAGACAAACCAATTTTATTCTTGGCAGGAAACTCTTACGCCGTTCTTATCAATTATTACAACAAGTCGGGAGAGCTGATGAATTCAGAATTTGTTAAAGATGGTATGGATAAAATTCACCAACACTTTTTCTACTTAACAAACATTAAACCTACTCACGGGAACAAAGAAATCAACGAAGATGAATTAATGACCTACACTTATAGAGATTCTGAATCATCTATTAACGAAGGAAGACCTGAGTTGAAAAAGAGAACATGGGACAGCAACAACCCAAATGCCTACGACCCAATTGGGCTAAAAGGATATTTTACAGTGCCTAAAGATCACCCTTATTATACTTTTGATTTAAAAATCTTATTAGCTCACTTTAAGGTTGAAAACAAACTGAATAAAAACAACAAAAACGAGCCATATGCTTACAATGACAAACCAGCTCCTGGCATCTACGATAGCGATTTATATGTTTCTATCCCTGTTGATATTTATTCAAGCATTAATTTCCAAGAAACGGAAGAATTAAAAGAAAATGTATTTTTCCCAGACGCCGCAAAAGCTTATGGCGTATCGGTAGAAGACATCAAAAAAGATTATGACTTAATTTTCGAATTAGATCCTGAAGGTGGAAACTTTTGGTTATAATTCATCAAATCAAATGTAAATAAAAAACCCGCAAAATGCGGGTTTTTTATTTATTCCACACTTTCCAGAATTAAATCTAAATCTTTTTCCGTGGTATCTGGATTGATGAAACAGAAACGCGCCACGGTTTCAGAAGTTCCGTCTTTGGTCCATTGTGTGGGTGTTACAAATGCAAAATCTTTTTGAATATTGGCGTAAGTCCAATCTTTATAATCCTGCGTTTGCCAACCTTTTCTGCGGAAAAGCACACAGCTTAATCCAGGCTCTCTCACCAGCTCCACATGGGGCAATTCATTGATTTTTTGTGCGGCAATTTGTGCCAATTCCAAGCCTCGCTCAATCGATCTTTTGTACATATCGGTTCCGTGCATGGCAAGCGAGAACCACAAAGGCAGCCCCCTTGCTCTACGCGTGAGCGAAGTTTGGTAATCTGTAGGGTTAAAGCCTTTAGCCCCAGGATCATCAAAAATTTCCAAATACGAACCATGCTGCGCATGTGCGGCTTTTGCCAATTCGGGATTTTTGTAAATAATCGCTCCACAATCATACGGTGCAAAAAGCCATTTATGCGGATCGATGGTTACGCTATCGGCGCGCTCAATACCTTTAAACAAGTGCTTAGCCGAATCCGAAGCTAAGGCACCACCGCCATACGCGGCATCTACATGCATCCAAAGCCCTTCTTTCTCGCACACCGCAGCCACTTCTTCCAAGTTATCTACAATTCCTGCATTGGTGGTTCCGCCCGTGGCTACGACTGCAAAAAGCCTTTGGCGTTCTTCTGCCGACAATTCATCGATGGCTTTTTGGAGTGCAACTCCTTCCATTCTTTCTTCGCTTTCTATGATTTTCACTTCGGCATCGGTTACTTTTGCCATGGCTTTCACCGATGAATGCGCCCCTGCCGAGGTTAAAATTAAACCTTGTAATTTCTTATTTTCAGGTTTTTTTGCACGCCAGTTCTCTCTCGCCGTTACAATCGCGGAGAGGTTTGCCGCCGTCCCGCCAGAGGTAAACACGCCAAAAGCTCCTTCAGGCATACCCGTAAGCGATACCAGCCATTCCATCGCTTGATTTTCGGCAAAAATCGCTCCTGCCCCTTCCAACCAATACGCCCCATGAATACATGATGCTGAAACGATTAAATCAAACATAATCGAAGCTCTTGACGGCGACGCCGCCACAAAGGCTAAATGCCTTGGGTGATCAACACTCGCACAGGCTGGCGCTAGGTATTTTTTCCACTTGTCTAAAGCGACCTCTCCTCCTATTCCATCTTTAGTGATAGTCTCACCCACTAGTTCTTTTAATTTCTTCTCGGATTTAAACTGCCCCAAATGTGGCTCCGTGTCTGTGATGCGCGCAATGGCGTATTTCATCACATCGAGTGTCATCTCGATTAAATCGATATCAATATCGTGAATACTATTTTTTTTCATTTATTCTCATTTATATTTTTAAAGTCCCAACGGATTTCATTAAAATTTACAATTTCATCGTTTTTTACTTGAATTCCTTCGGCTTCGAGTTTTTTTTGCATTAAATCGGGATGTGCAAAATGGGCTTTTCCCGTGAGCTGTCCATTTCTGTTGACTACACGATGAGCAGGGATTTCCTCGCTCAATCCATGACTTGCGTTCATCGCCCAACCCACGACCCGAGCCGACTGTGGCGAACCGATTCTTTTAGCTATATCGCCGTATGTAGCAACACGCCCGCTAGGGATTTGCTTGACTAATTCATAAACTTTTTCAAAAAAATCTTTTTTATCTTCCATCAAGGGTACAACAAGTATTTAGCTCTGGTCTTTTTAAATTTCTCTAAACCTTTTTGCCAAGTTTTCTTGATTTTGGCTTCGTCCCAGCCCGCAATGATTTGTTTCCTAAGCGATGGTGTCCCCGCTAATTTATCAATCCAATAAGAACCACCAAAAACGGTAAAAAATGGATTTTTGGTGTTTTTCTTATACGCGTCTAAAAGGAATTTCAGGCTGATTTCATTGAGTCGTTCATGATTGCTTAAATCTTCGCCATAGCAAGTTTTACCATTGAATTTTGGATTTTTGGCGCCTTCGTTGGGCTTGGGCATAAATTTAAAAGTCTCTCCTTTTAAATAAGGTGAACCATATATTTGAAACTGCTTATCGGTTCCGCGCCCTGCACTCACATTGGCTCCTTCAAAAAAACAAAGACTTGGATACAAGTTCACAGATTGGGCATTTGGCAAATTAGGCGAAGGTTTCACAGGCAAATCATAAGGCGTGTCGTGCGTGTAGTTTTGCAACGGGACCACCGTTAAATCCGCTTGAATTCCGTTTTTAAGCCATTTTTCTCCATTGATCATTTGGGCATATTCTCCAATCGTCATCCCATACACAATTGGCACCTCGTGCATGCCGACAAAGCTACGCAATGCTGGCTCCAGCACAGGCCCGTCGATATAGTGCGCATTAGGGTTTGGTCTATCGAGCACGATGACTGGAATCTCTTTTTCTGCAGCGGCTTCCATCACATAATGCAAGGTAGAAATGTAGGTGTAAAAACGAACGCCTACATCTTGCAAATCAAATAAAATCACCTCTAAATCTTGCAACTGACTAGGTTTTGGTTTTCGGTTATCGCCATACAATGAAATAATGGGCAAACCCGTTTTTTCATCTATTCCACTTTTCACTTTCTCTCCGGCATCGGCTTTACCACGAAATCCGTGTTCGGGCGAAAATATCTTTTTTACATTAATTTTTTGGGCTAAAAGAAAATCCACCAAATGCTCATCGCCATAATTGGGCAAAATCCCCGTTTGATTAGTCACTACCCCAACTTTCTTATTGACTAACAGTGGCAAATACACTTTGGTGTTTTCTGCCCCCACTTTAATTTGGGGATTTTCAAAACATTTTGTTACTAAATGAGTATCCACCGATGGTTTTTCTTGCGCTTTACAAAAAATTAGTAGTAAAAATAAACTGAAAAATGTATATTTGAACCGCATAATAAAATTTTTGATTTTCCAAAGATAATAATCGTGGGATTTAATACCTAATAAAAATTACAACACATTGAAATTTAGCCGATATTTTGCATATAAAATCGCTTGGGGTAAAACTTCGCAAGAGAGTCTTTCGCGAAACATTGTACGCATTGGGCAATTTGCGGTGGCTATCGGTATCATTGTCGCGCTAATTACGCTCTCTACAGGCATTGGTGCCAAAAAGGAAATCAAACAAAAATTGGCGGATTTTGGCGGGCATCTCACCATTACACCCTACAACAGCAATCTTTCGATGGATTCGGACACCTTACACCTTAATCCTAATTATTATCCCAAATTCCCGTCAAAAAACATAGAACACATCCAGAGCTATGCAGTAAAAAGCGGAATTATTCGCTCTAAAGAGAGTTTTGATGGTGTGCTCTTTAAAGGCGTGGACGCAAAATACGACACAGTAAGGTTTCAAAAATTTCTAAAAAAAGGACATTTTCCGAAATTCAATCCTAATAAAATCAGTGATGAAGTTGTTGTTTCGCAAGAAATTGCCAATAACTTTTATTTAAAAGTAGGGAGCACTTTTGTCATGGTTTTCATCAATGAAAAAAATCCTGAGGCAAAACCGATTTATCGAAAGTTTAAAGTGGCAGGCATCTATAGCACCGATATTGAGCAATTTGACAAATTGTATGTAATCGGGGATTTGAAGCAGGTGCAACGCATCAATCAATGGGCTCCCGATGTGGTGGGTGGCTATGAGCTTTTTGTGCCCGATGTAGACCAAGATTTGAATCCTATAAAAGAAGAAGTAAATAATTTAATCAATTATAATTTA
The DNA here is from genome assembly GCF_022832975.1 of Ornithobacterium rhinotracheale. NCBI lineage: Bacteria > Pseudomonadati > Bacteroidota > Flavobacteriia > Flavobacteriales > Weeksellaceae > Ornithobacterium > Ornithobacterium rhinotracheale. The sequence continues at coordinate 2,160,043 of NZ_CP094846.1, forward strand.
ATTGCACTCACCGCAACCGACCACTTCTCCGAAATTGAAGAGTGGATTAAAATCTTTGACACCAATATTTTCATCATTTTATTTATCATGCTTTTTGTCGTGGTAATCAATATGGTGATGGTACTTTTAATTTTAATTTTGGAGCGCACTCATTCCATCGGAGTTTTAAAAACTTTGGGTGCCAATAATTCACAAATTAGGCAAATTTTCATTGCCTACGCCGTTTTTATCATGCTCCCAGGGCTCATTGCAGGAAACAGCATTGCACTTATACTTTTATGGATTCAAAGCGAATTTGGTGTCGTGCAATTGCCGCCCGAAAATTATTACATTTCGCAAGCCCCGGTGTTTTTATCTTGGCAGATGATACTTTTGGTAAATTTAGGCAGTATCCTCATCAGCATTTTAGCCTTGTGGCTACCAAGTCTTTTGATTAAACGCATCACGCCTACACGCGCCCTAAAAGTGAAATAATTTGATTTTTCTATAATTAAAGATTAAAGCCTAATTTCCACAAAAAATAAGTACTTTTGTTTTATGGCAAAAAAAGAAAAAAAGGAAACTCCGCTCATGCAGCAATACAACAAAATCAAGGCGAAATATCCTGATGCGATTTTGCTGTTTAGAGTAGGCGATTTTTACGAAACTTTTGGCGAAGATGCCATCAAAGCATCAAAGGTACTCGACATTGTGCTCACTAAACGAGCCAATGGTTCTGCTTCTCATATAGAATTGGCAGGATTTCCGCACCATTCGATTGAAGCCTATTTGCCAAAATTGGTGCGTGCAGGCTATCGTGTAGCGGTGTGCGACCAGCTGGAAGACCCATCGCAAACCAAAAAAATCGTAAAACGCGGCGTAACCGAACTCGTAACCCCTGGTGTGGCATTGAATGACCAAGTTATAGGCTCATCTTCCAACAACTTTTTGCTTTCCATTCATCAAGAAAAAAACCTCTACGGAATGGCTTTGCTCGACATTTCTACGGGCGAATTTTTTCTGCAAGAGGGCGACGAACAAGCTGTTTTAAAACTAATTCAAAACTTTTCGCCAAGCGAAATCATCCATCAAAAAAGGAAAAAAATCGATTTTTTGCCCCACACGATCAGTCGGTTTTATTTAGACGATTGGGCATTTCAATACGAATTTGCTTATGAAAAACTTACACGCCACTTTAGCACACAATCGCTCAAAGGATTTGGCGTGGAAGACATGCCGCTTGCCATTACTGCCGCGGGGAGCGTGATGGCGTATCTTGACGAAACGCATCATTTTGATTTAAAACACATCAATAAACTTCAGCGTATTGCCAATGATAATTTCATGTGGCTAGACTCGTTTACCGTGCGAAATTTAGAAATATTCAACTCGCCTCACCCCGATTCGGTAACGCTTTTAGACATTCTAAACCATACGCTTACCCCTATGGGAACGCGTATGCTCCGCCGATGGTTGGCTTTACCTCTAAGCCAAGTAGAACCTATTGTTTTAAGACAAAATACCGTAGATTATTTATTAAAGCATCCCGAAGTTTCGTTGCCTTTGGCAGAGGAACTTAAAAACATGCCCGACATTGAACGACTTTGTGCTAAAATCGCTACGGGCAAAATTACGCCAAAACAATTAACTCAACTGACGGACGCACTGGCTTCGGTACAAAATATTGTCGAAATTCTGCAAGATTATGATCCTACGAAATTAAAGGCTACCGCCTTCTCGTGGGACACTTTGCCACATCTTCATCAGCAACTTACGGAAGCTCTGACCGATGATCCACCACATTTCATCAACAAAGGAAATGTGATTGCCGAAGGGGTGAGCCAAGAATTAGATGAATTAAGAAATATTTTAAGCCATGGAAAAGAATATCTCGAAAACATGAAAAACCGCGAGATTGAAAATACAGGCATTCCTAACTTAAAAATCAATTTCAATAATGTCTTTGGCTACTTTATCGAGGTGAGAAACACGCACAAAGACAAAGTGCCAAGCGACTGGATTCGCAAACAAACACTGGTAAATAGCGAACGATACATTACCGAAGAGCTAAAACAATACGAAGAAAAAATCTTAGGTGCGGAAGAGAAGATTCTGCAAATTGAAACGCAATTGTTCCAAGAATTAATTGCTGCAATTATGCCTTTGATTCCGAAATTGCAAGAAAATGCCAATGCACTTGCAAGGCTTGATTGCTTGCTCAATTTTGCGCATTTGGCACAAAAAAATTATTATGTAAAACCGAGCTTAAGCACAAATACCCATTTGCATATCGATGAGGGACGCCACCCCGTGATTGAACAGCAATTGCCGCCCTCTTCTCCTTATATTTCAAACTCTGTGTATTTGGACGACAAAGACCAACAAATCATGATGATTACAGGTCCCAATATGTCGGGTAAATCGGCTTTATTAAGGCAAGTTGCCTTGATTGTTCTGATGGCTCAAATCGGAAGCTATGTTCCTGCAAAGGCGGCAGACATCGGTATCGTGGATAGAATCTTTACTCGTGTAGGGGCTTCGGATAATCTTTCCATGGGCGAGAGTACTTTTATGGTAGAAATGAACGAAACGGCTCAAATTCTGAATAATTTAACCCCAAAAAGTTTAATTCTCCTAGACGAAATTGGGCGTGGAACGAGTACCTATGACGGGATTTCGATTGCGTGGTCTATTGCAGAATTTTTGCATCAAAGTAAATTTAAACCCAAAACACTTTTTGCTACACACTATCATGAATTAAACGAAATGGCAAAATCCTTTAAACGCATCAAAAACTACAATGTGAGCATCAAGGAAACCAAGGATACCATTTTGTTTTTAAGAAAACTGCAACCAGGCGGAAGTGAGCACAGTTTTGGTATTCACGTTGCCAAGCTCGCAGGTATGCCGCAAGCTGTGCTTAGCCGTGCCAAGGAGGTTTTAAAACAGCTAGAAAACGCACACGCAGGACAGGGCGAAAAGGTGAAAAACATCGCGGCGCAAGAGGGCGTTCAGTTGAGTTTTTTCCAATTAGACGATCCTATTTTGGTTTCAATCCGCGAGGAAATCGAGGGCACTGAGATTGATACCCTCACGCCTGTGGAAGCGCTGATGAAGCTCAATGAGATTAAAAAGAAATTAGGTAAATAATAATTAAATGCCTACCCGTTTTTAAATTTTTGATTGTAAATTTGCCCAACCCAAAAAAAACATTGCTTATGTTAAAATTGTTTTCTAAAATAGACGGAAGAATTGTGCAGAGTGCAGAGCTTAATGCCGAAGACAAAGAACATATTTTTTGGGTGGATTTGATCGACCCGACAGAGGACGAAAAAAAGAAAATCGAGCAAGTGTTTAATATCGAGCTCTTTACCGATCAAGAATCGGAGGAGATTGAGCTCAGTTCGCGATACATTGAAACCGAAGAAGAAATCGGTATCAATATGAACTTTACCAATAATAAACACGATGAGGAGTTTCTAGAACCCGTTTCTTTCATCTTGAAAGACAATGTTTTGTTCACAGAAAGAGATAATGAATATGTAACTTTCCGAGCCACTTCTCGCAAAGTGCGAATGCTCAAACCCCAAACAGGCGAACGAGCGTTTTTGATGATTTTGGACACCCGAATTGATTATTTGGCGGATTCCATTGAGTTGATTACTGAAAAAATTTCTAAACTCACCAAGAAATTGGTAAAAGAGGAAAAACTTGACAGCGATTTATTGAAAGAAATTACCAATCTACAAGAAAAAAGCATGGTAATTCGAGAAAACTCAATGGAGATGCAGCGTGTGCTTTCTTCCTTAAATAAATCACGAATTTTCCCGAACGATTTCTACGAAACCATCACGATTATGCTAAAAGACCTTAGCTCACTGCTTGAGCATGTGTCGTTTAACTTTCATCGTTTGGAGTTTTTGCAAGACACTTTCCAAGGTTTGGTAGACATGGAACAGAATCAAATCATGAAAGTATTTACCATCATGACCGTGATTTTTGCACCAGCTACTTTGATTGCTGGAATTTACGGGATGAACTTTGAATACATGCCTGAACTTAATGAAAAATATGCCTACCCTCTTGCCTTGTTAGGGATTTTAATTTCTATGGTGGCTCCTTTGGGCTATTTCAAAATGAAAAAATGGATTTAAAATGCGTATTTTAAGAGCTATCATCGTAACACTTGTAGCATTCAACTTGGTGTATATGCTATTTCATTGGGAGCCTACTTCAGACTTTTTAGGCTACAATATCCCGACTTGGGTGTATGTAATCGTGCAAGTGATTTTTATTTTCTTGGTCGTAAAATCAGCAAAAAAGCATTAAATTCTAATTTTTTCTACGACTTAATTTTCTAAAATCAGACGGAGACATTGCGTGTTCATCGCTCCAAAGCCCTACTTTATTTTGTCTAGCTTCGATTTCTAATTGTGCATATTCTTGATTTTTAGAATATTTTTTAAAATGCCAAGCCAAACCTTTTTTCACTAAAAGTTTATTCACATTAGTGCTATCTTCCATGATGATTTCAGCGATTAACCGCCCATATTTATCTTTTTCACCGCCCCAAACGAGATAAACATTTTTCCCAAAAATTAAATCAGAAATTGCTTTTTTAGCCACATTCCCAAAAGCCTGCCTTCTCTCGGGGCAATCAATGTGGGCTAGGCGCACCTTCTGCTCCACGCCATTGATTAAAAGTTTTACCGTATCGCCATCAGAGATGCCGATTACTTTAAAGGTCTCTCTCTGCGGAATGCTCTCCTCGCGCTGAATGTGCTTTGAAACTTCCTTGCACGCGCTACAAACTAAGAAAATGGATAAAAGAAAACTTCTAATGTACATACTTTTGAATTTCAACTAATTTTCTTTACTAATTAATGTTTTTAACTTGATAATTTCTCTATTTTAATACTTAAATCCTCGGGCGTAATGGCATCAAAACAAGCCCAATCGCCTCGGAAGCATTTTTTATCGCCAAATACCGAACACGGGCGACAATTTAGCTCCGTATCCTGCACGGCGTTTTCAGCACTCTGCCCGTAGCCCATAAAGCCTGCATACGGATGTGTGGCGCCCCAAACGGAGACTACTGGCACGCCCACTAGCGATGCCATATGCATATTGCTACTATCCATACTGAGCATACAATCTAGCTGACTGATGAGTTTTAGCTCTTCTTTAAAACTTAACTTCCCTGCAACGATTTCAATGTTTGGGTCTTTAATTCCATCTAAGCTCGCGGCCTCTTGCTTGCTCCCAAAGATATATACTTTTTTGCCACGCTGAGTGAGGTGCAATATTAGCTGTAAAATCTCATTAAGTGGGTAGCGCTTACCCTTATGCTTGGCAAAAGGGGCAATTCCCACCGCATTGCCCAGTTTAGGCTGTGGCGTAAATAAATGATTTTTTAATTCATGGTTTAATTCTACCTTAAGCCCTAGATTTCTAAATACATCCGCGTAGCGTTCAGTAGTATGTTTCAATGGTTTTAGGATTTTGTGATATCTTCGCGTGAGCATTCGTTTTTGTGAACGCCCCTTATCGATTTTGCTTATTTTTACGCCTGCATTTTTTAGTAAAAAACCTAAAACAAAACTCCTCAATACGCCGTGCAAATCGGCAAAGGCATCAAATGGCTCTTGGGTGATTTCTTGGCAAAAATGATAGATTCCTGCAAGGCCTCTGTGCTTATTTTTTTTATCAAAATCCACTAAACGCAATCTTGGGTGCTGGGGGTAAAAATCGTGCAACATACTGGGGACTACCATTGTGATTTCCACTTGTGGGTTTTGCTCCAAAACGGCTAAAATCACTGGCACCGTCATGGCAACATCTCCTAGCGCAGAGAGGCGAAAGGCTAAAATTTTCTGCATCATTCTTGGGGCTTAAGCATTTTTAGCATCAAAAGCGATGGCATAAAATTTAATTTGCTTAATCATTGCCAAAAGTCCGTTGGCGCGCGTGGGCGATAAAAACTCTTGTAATCCGATTTTTGCGATGAAATCTTCGTTGCTCTTCAAGATTTCTTGTGGCGTATGCCCAGAATACACTTGCACCAAAAGTGCCGCGATGCCTTTGGGCAAAATGGCATCACTATCAGCAGTGTAGCGCACTTTTCCGCCTTCTAGGTGAGCGCTGAGCCACACACTGGACTGGCAACCTTGCACTAAATTCTCTGGCTGCTTATCCTCCTCTGGCATAGGGGGCAGGGACTTCCCAAGGCTTATTAAATGGTCGTAGCGGTCTTGCCAATCTTCGAAAAAAGAAAAATCATCTATAATTTGCTGTTGAGCTTCTTGTATTGTCATAGCACAAAGTTACATTTTTTTTGAAAGGATTCAGTTTTTGGGCATAAAAAAATTCTGCAAACCATGGTTTGCAGAATTTTTTGCTTACACAAATAGATTCAAGTATCTTAAGCTTCTTTAATTCTAGCTTTTTTACCTCTAAGTCCTCTGAAATAGAAAATTCTAGCTCTTCTAACTTTACCTCTTTTGTTTACTTCGATTTTCTGAATAGCAGGCAAGTTAATTGGGTAAATTCTCTCTACTCCTACTTCACCACTCATTTTTCTTACAGTGAAAGTTTCAGTAGCACCTGTACCTCTTCTTTGTAAAACTACGCCACGGAAAAACTGCACACGAGTTTTACCGCCCTCGGTAATTTCTTGATAAACTGTGATGGTGTCTCCTGTTGAAAACTCAGGGAAATCCTTTTTGGCTACGTACTTATCTTCTACGTACTTTACTAATTGATCCATTTGATAATAAATTAAATGTTTTAGCGTTAAACAACATTCACGATTCTCGTCAGAGGTTATTTAATCGATGGGCAAAATTACAAATTATTGGCATTTCTACAAATTTTTTTCCAAAATATGTTTTGCCTTGTCCAAATCCTTTGCCTTAATTTTCAGCTGAATTTCTCCTGAATTGCCAATTGTAAAACCCAGCGTATAGACTGAATTTTCGTTGAACAAATAGGCGCTCACGCCCTCTGCCTCTAAGCGCGCTCTTACTACTTCTGCCTCAAAATCATTGGTAAAAGTCATCAGTGTAATTAATTCACTCATAATTGTTTATTTTATTTTCGTACATTCTTCTTTTATATTGGGATATTTTAAAATATCAATTTCTTTTTGTATTGGCAAATTCTAAAAGTAGTCAAGACAATAAAATTAATCGGAAAAAAAATATATAAAGGAATAAGACCTACACTTAGAGGGAAAAAAATACTGAGGAAAAAAATGAGAACACAAGTATATAGTATTAAAAAAATCAAATCGTTCAATAAATAAATATTTTTGTTTTTTTTTTAGCAAAAAAACAAAAAATTATTGGGTTTATGATGTAGAAAACAAAAAGAAGTACAAGAATCATAATATAAAAAATTCCAATCCTCGTTCCAGCTAAATAAAAAGGAGTAAAATCATTTATGGTCAAGATACTATATTTAAAAAAATCACTTGTAGAAAATCCTGAATAGGCTGTCCAATTTCCTGCTCTATGTTCCCAAAATATTTTTTCATCCCAATAATCTTCAAATATTTTTAAATTAATAAGGCAAAAATACAAGAGTGTGTATGCGAGTAAAAAAAACTTAAAATTATTCTTTATCGCTTTATTTATAGATAACTTCATTTTTGTTGATTTGATAAACATATTTTTTGGGATATTTTAAAATATCAATTTCTTTTTATATTGGCGTATTCTAAAACATAGTAGAATACAAAAAAATAAAGGCAACAATATGTATATTGGAATAACACCTATCATAGGCTTGTCTGATAGCCCTATAAAAGCACACCATAAATATATTGAAAAATTAATACTATCAATAATTATAAACATTTTCTTTTGATTCTTTTTTTTGAATAGCATTGTTATAGTAGGGAATACAATATAACAAAAAAATAATACAATCAATAATAATAGTAATAATAAAACATCTTCTTGCCTATATGTGTAGGGAAAAAAAATGTCTTTGATATTTTTTGGTCCATATTCTTTATAATCAGAAAAATTAAATGAAGTTTGATTTATCCAATGCCCTCCTACGCCTGTTCTCATTTCCATCCAATACAATTTTTCTTCCCAACAATATTCAAAAAGACTCACATTTATATGTAATAGGTGTAATAAGAACCAAATCAAAAGAGAAAAAAAGAAATTATTTTTTATAACTTTATTTATAGATAACTTCATTTTTGTTGGTTTTAATTGTTTTTATAAATTTTTCTATTTCTACACGCCATTCTTTGATAAATTCGCAATAAAATGCGTTCCTACTTGCGATTTTTCTATTCCTACGAGGCTAAGGCGGAGAGCCGCGCGCATAGTGTGTTTTTTAATTGATTTTTTTGTTCTTTTAAACATAATTTACCGTTTAAAAAAAGCCACACGATTAACTGATAATGAAAATCGTGCGGCTTAGGCGTATGATAAAATGGATAATCCTTATCGGACTATAATTTTCTCAAAATGGTGCGGCGTGGTTAAGATATAAACGCCCTGAGCCAAGCCCACGAGACTCACGGAATCGCCACTGGCAAATGGCTGAGGAATTTCGCGCACTAGCTTGCCTTGCATATCGTAGATTTTAATCCATTTGATTTGGGCTAAATTATCTCCTTTGGCAAACAACTGCTTATTGATTACTGGATTTGGATAAAATAATAGCTTACTTTGTGTTTTTCCTTCAAGTGTCTGCATTGTAATTGTCTCACTTTGTGCAATAAGATCTCCGTTGGCTTTTCGAGCAACGATTCTAACCTTGTAGGTGGTTAAAGGCTTTAATCCAGAAATGGTAATCTCGTTTGTCTTAGTTGCACCTTTCACTTCACCATCAATCAAAACATCGTAATAAGATACTCCTTTTATGTTGCTTGGCATATCCCAGGTGAGGGTAAAGTTATCTGCATTTACAACCACGAATTTCAATCCACTTAGCCCTTCAATCTCAGGCGGTGTTGGCTCGCTTGGTGGATTTGGAGACACTGGCGGTTCTGGATTTTGAGGAGGTTGTGGGGTATTAGATCTTTCCTCTCCATTTTTCACGACAATCATCTCTTTGATAGTGCGCTCGTGCGAGCCATTAGGAGTAGTTATTTTTAATGTTACATCGTATTTTCCATTATATTTGAATATCACTTTTGGATTTCGCACATTTTTATTTGAAACATAAGACGGCTGAGGTTTAAAAGACCACTCCCATTTAGCATGATTTTGATTTACAATAGAGTAAGAATCAAATTGCACTTCCTGATTAGCATTGGCCAACTCTGCTCCCCCTAGGTTTAAGGCAATGGGCTGTGCTACTGGCTTAAAGTTTTGATTATACAACGGAGCCTCCCAAATTCCTTGGCTAGTGGCTGCTCTTAGCTTCCCTTCTTTAAAGAATGGTACCAAACGAGTCAAACGAGCAGCTGACGGAAATCCTGAAGAGTAATCCGTCCAATTACTCATCGTCTTATCTTTATAATAGATTTTAGAAGCGCCATCTGTGCCTAAATATACGCCCTCCAACTCATCTCCTGTTATGATAACCCATCGAAATAGCTTATCTTTCATATTATCATCTAGCGGATTTATCCAATTTTCACCACCATCTTTGCTATAAAATACGGCTCCTTCTGTGCCTGATTGCACTGCCCATATTTTATTTTCATCATGGGGATCTACATCAATAAAAGAAGTTGGAGAACCAGTATATCCATACTGAAACCCTAAATTTTTAGGTATTGGGTTTAGCATTTCCCAATTTTCACCATTGTCTTTCGATTTGTAAATATGTCTATTTCCTGCGGCGTAAATGGTATTCGGATTAGAACGAGCAAAAACTATGTTCGAGAAATTTTCTTGCATCGCTTCTGTTCCATCTTCATTAAAATCGGTATTGAGCAATTCTTTAAAATTACCATCTTCTCCATCGTTAGTTGTTTCAACTATTTTATGTGTTGCGCTCATCACACCATAATAATTATTTCCAGGATGAAACAGTATTCTTTTTGCATAACGGGGGTCAAAGCCTAAAAAACCATTACTTTTCAAAGATTCGTATGGCACTGAGTTAAATGTCATATAATTAGGCTTTACTTTTCCACTTATTTCATCAGGCATTATAAACATACCTGCATCGGTAAAATATACTTTTTTAGGATTACTAAGCATTACATAACCTGTTGCTTGTTCTACTCCCCCAACTTTAACAGATATTTTTCCATGGCCATAACTTTTGTTGTTAATCATTACCGCATCGCCATTGTGCCATCTTCCGCCAGCCATCACATCTTCATTCCAGCCCTGCCCAAAGCCCCAAAAATCTGAGGCATATATTCCATTTACACGATTTTCTGCTTTATCTCTACTTTTAAAAAAGTCTGAAGAATATTTCACACCGCCGTCGTTGGATATCCATACTTGGTTTCCTGCTATGGCAATGTCTTGCATATCTGGGTGGATTGAAAAATTACAATAACCACCAATTGCATTGGCAATATATCCTCCTTTCCCTCCTTCTGTAGAGCGATAAGCACTACATAATCCAAAGATCACATGCTCTGGGTCTATATCCGACACACCTATCATCATATCAAAATAGCCTTGCCCTCCCTGTTTGGCATCAACTGATGGGCAAAATGTATTCTGTCTCTCTCTTATATTTTCTGTTCTCACTGTCTTGTCCTCCCAAGTTCTCCCTGCATCTTTACTTTGTAATATACGGGGCACCCCGTGAGACATGGAAGAATAATCAAAAACATTAACCAAAGCATATACATAATCTCCACCTTTTGGTGCATAGCTTATGGCTAAACGACCAAATTTTATTTGCTTATTGGCTACAATGGCTTCCCCCCTGTCAAAACTCAACCCACTGTCTATCGAGGTATAAAGTTTCCCTTCGTATTCTCCATTTTTCTGTGCTAATAAATAAACTTTATCTTTTTGATCGGGCTTAATCTCATGGTCGTAGCAAATCCCGTTAAATGTTTTTCTTATTTTTTTTGTAGCTTTATTGTAAACATAAAATCCCTCTTTGCTAGCAATGGTAATAATATCTTTATTTACCTTGATACTATTTACTCTTTCTCCTATTCCATCTATTCTCTCGAATGACTCTCCTCCATTTGTAGTAACAAAAAGTCCTAAGTCTGACCCCACCCATACCTCATTAGCATTCTCTTGATTTATGGTGATTGCAGTGATCATATATCCGAAATTGTAAACAGGATCACACGCCACCCATTTTTCACCCCCATTAGTCGTTTTAAAAACTACACCTGTTTCGGCTCCACAATATAAAATTTGTGGGTTCTTTTTATACACATCGATTCTAAAGACACTGGCATGGTAGTCATAGGATTTCATATAATCGAATCCGTTATTTCTTGCTGTTCTATCTGGACCTATATTCTTCCATACATTAGTAGGTGTCGAAGAGGATGTTGAGCGTTGAAACCTTCCTGAAGGTGTCTTAGAGGCATTGGCTCGGTTTTGCTGGTCAATCTTTGCCAAATATTCTTTTTTAGTAGGCAAAACGATGTTACCTTTTGAGTCTACAAAGGGGGCATAGGCCTTTCTCCATCTACGGTAAAAGTTCACCGCTGGCTTTTTGTCTAGTGTTTTCTTCTTCGCGTCGGGGTCCGATGCAAGCCATTCTTGGTATTTCTTTTCCATTTCATAGAAATTCACCCCGCGAGGATTCTTTTGAATGTCTTGCAACCATGCAGGATCTTTCCCCGCAAAATACTCTGGCGTGTATGGATCATATAAATCTCCCACGCTTTGCGCTCTAACACCTACTACAAAAAGAAAAACAAAAAGATATACACAACACTTTTTCATTACTATTACAATTTGGGCGCAAATATATCACTATTATCATTCAAACGCTAAATTTAAACTCATTTTTATAATCAAATTCACACATTTATAGACCAAAAACGAAAGATCCTCTAGTTTTTTTTTTTTGCAATAAAATATTCAATTATACAGAAAAAAAATTACATTTATTTTAATTATTTTTTTCTTGTGATATCTTTGCACTCCATAAAAGAAAAATATATATAAAATATTTTTGAAACATGAAAAAATCAATCATCACTGGATTGTCTCTCTGCTTAGCTTATAGTTTAAGCGCACAAGAACAACCTAAACATTACGAACTAGACTCTCTATTGATTGAGGGTAAGAGTAAAGAGAATTCACAAAAGATAGAAATCATTAAAAATGCTCAAACTACTGATGTGCTTAGCCAAGCCTACTTAAAACGGAACAACCCGAATGATTTGGCACAAACTCTAAATACACTTCCTGGTGTTCAAGTAGATAAAAGAACACAATTTGGCGGACAGCGTGTAGTGATAAGAGGGTATGGTAATGATCAAAAATTCAACAACTGGGGTGTAAAATTCTATTTAAACGGCGCTCCTATAACGAGTGCTGACGGAGTTACAATTCTAGAGGATTTGGATTTTGGACTTATCAATCAAATGAACGTAATAAAAGGTCCTGCTAGCGCATTATACGGAGGAGGAACAGGAGGCGTTGTAAATTTCATCATCAACACAAATCAAGAAAAGGGAGTTAAAATATCACAAAACACCTTAACTGGTTCCTTTAAAACCTTTGGTAGTAGTACTCGTATTGATGCCAAATCAGAAAATTATTCTATGCTCTTAAACTATAGTCATCTTCAAAGCGATGGATACCGACCTCGAGGCAAAACCAATAAAAACAACTACGCTTTTCTAGGTAACTTTAAATTAAGCCCCAATCAAAACATCAATATCTACGCCTCGCACAACAATTCCTTTCAAGGTATTGATGGGCAAATTTCCTATGGAGATTATTACGCTGGGATTGACAATGGAAACGCCGCCTATACGAGAAGAAATGGACATAACCATTTTATCTCTTCACGAGCAATAATAAATCATCAATGGCAACTAACCCCAAACATTAGTAGCAACACTACTATCTTTTACCACAATCTTGATACCGAAAGAGCCGCTGCTGGAGCCTACGAAACATCTGAACAGCCCACTTACGGAGCTAGAACCGGATGGACAGCGAACTATTTATGGAATGAGAAATTTCAAACAATTACACAAATTGGTGCTGAATTCACTAAATCTCTTCCTTTAATCTCAAACTACCGCTTCGACGGTAGCGACCCTAACTCCCCCAGATTCCAAACAAAAGACATCAGCAAGGGGGGATATTTCAAATACAATAACTACAATAGCTCTTTTTTCCTTTCCAATCGATGGATTTACACCCCTTACAAATTGAGTTTAATTACAGGAGTTAGTGCAAACATTGCAGGTTACCAAAGAAAAGATTTACTACATTTCCCTGGTCTCTTACCTAAATTAAAAAAAGATGCATCTATAAATAAAGATTTTTCAATAGTTGCCACCCCACATCTAGCAATCCAAAAAGAAATCGGAGATAATCATATTTTAAACTTAAGCTATAGCGAGGGATATAATTCTCCCACAGCTGCTACAGCGTACATCAAAGGAATAAGCAAAACCAACGATGATTTAAAACCTGAACACGCATACATGTGGGACTTAATGGCACATGGACTTATCGGTAAAAATCAATTATGGGATTACCAAATTTCGTTATTCACTATGCGAATTAACAAAAAACTCTCCATGCTCTCAGCTCGTGATGAGCAAAACAATGCATACAGCTACTTCGCCAATACGGGAAAACAACACAATAAAGGAATGGAATTTCAACTAGGGTATACTCATCTGGCTAAAGGATTCGTTAATCGATTAAGACCCTTTGTAAACCTTTCTCTTTATGATTTTAAATACACCGATTTCACTAACAACGGGAAAAATTTCAATGGGAAAAAAGTGGTAGGCGTTCCATCTACAAAATACACCATAGGCCTAGATATTGATAGCCCTATAGGCATTTACATGACAAATACCTTCAGCTATTTAAGCGATGTATACACCAACTTTTCAAATACAATAAGCGCAAAAGGATTCAGTCAATATAACGCTAAATTGGGATATCGTGGAAATTTCAAAAATTGGAATTTTGACATATTTTTGCTAGGAAATAACCTAACTAATCAAATCAATTACACCTATCTTTTTGTAGGAAATGCAGCAGGTGATTATGATGCTGGCAATGGATACACACAAAACACCGTTACTGATGTGAACCCAGGCCCTGCCAAAGCTTATTTCACCGGAGGATTGAACATTGCTTACCATTTTTAAAAATTATAATTAAAAGCATATTTAGCCGAGTTTTTGCTCGGCTTTTTTTATTTTGGAAAACATTAATTTAGTACAACCAAATTTTGGCATATCTTTGTATCATGGCAAGAAAAGAAAGAAAACCTTTAATATTAGAAAATATTTATCTTGAAACAGCTGGTGCCAAGGGCGCAAGCATAGGAAAAGCCCCCGATGGCAAAACGATTTTTGTGCGTAATGCCGTGCCTGGGGACACCGTTGATGTGCGTATTTTAAAGAAAAAACGCCGCTACATGGAAGGCACCGCTGTATTTGTCCAAGATTTTTCCGAATTCAGAACCGAGCCCGAGTGCGAACATTTTGGCGTGTGTGGTGGTTGCAAATGGCAAAACATGAAATATGTGGCGCAGCTACATTACAAGGAAAAAGAAGTTTACGATCACCTTACCCGCATAGGCGGCATCGAAATCGATGGGGGTGCTCAACGAATTTTAGGCTCACAAGAAAAATATTTTTACAGAAATAAATTAGAATTTTCTTTCTCTAATCAGCGATGGATCACCGAGGACGAAATCGCTCAAAACAAAGAAGTCACCGATAGAAATGCGCTCGGATTTCACATCCCTGGCATGTGGAGCAAAATCCTTGATATTAAAAAATGCTGGCTACAAAGAGACCCGTCCAATGCAATTCGTTTGGCGATTAAAAATTATGCCGAAAAACATAATTTAGCTTTTTTTGACCCCGTGAAACAAGAAGGATTCTTGCGCACGCTTATGATTCGCACCACCACGACAGACGAAGTCATGGTATTGATTCAGTTTTTTGAAGAAAATAAAACCGAGCGAGAGAATCTATTAAATCATATTTTAGAGCAATTTCCATCAATCACGAGTTTGCTCTACGCCATCAATCCAAAAGGCAATGATTCGGTATATGATTTAGACATTAAAACTTTTGCAGGGCAAGATTTCATCACCGAAAAAATGGAAGATTTGCATTTTAAAATCGGCCCAAAAAGTTTTTACCAAACCAATCCTGAACAAGCCTACGAATTGTATAAAGTAGCACGCGACTTTGCTCGACTCACAGGAGAAGAGCTTGTTTATGACTTATACACAGGCACAGGAACCATTGCACAATTTGTATCTAAAAAAGCTAAAAAAGTAGTGGGTATAGAATCGGTGCCCGAAGCCATTGCCGCTGCCAAAGAAAATGCCGCTGCCAATGGAATCGAAAACTGCACTTTCTATTGTGGCGATATGAAAGATGTCTTTACCGATGAATTTGTAACACAAAACGGAACGCCAGACATAATCATCACCGACCCGCCACGAGACGGCATGCACCCTAAAGTGGTAGAAAACATTTTGCGCATTGCCCCTAAACGCGTGGTGTATGTGAGCTGTAACTCCGCTACCCAAGCGAGAGATTTAGCCTTGATGAAAGAGCAATATAAAGTAGTAAAAATTCAGCCAGTGGACATGTTCCCACAGACTTATCATGTGGAGAATGTTGTACTTTTAGAAAAAATTTAAATCTACCTTTAATCATGAAAAAATACATTTTAGGCATATTTTTAATGATGATTTCGGGGCTTATTTTCTGGGCGTGCGAAGAAGACGATATCTGCACCGAAAACAAAACCCCTGAGCTAATCATTAAACTAAAAAATACCGCAAACCCAGGCGAAACTATGGATTCCCTTTATGTCTTAAGACAAGATGCCAAAGATGAATTCACACTGATTGCGGGCGGCGCAGGAAGAGATTCTATAAGCGTGCCCTTGCCACTCAAGCCCACCACCGAAACCAATTTGATTTTCTCTAGAAGAAAAACAACCGACCAATTTCTTGATGTGCTGAAAATTAAATACAAATACAGCACAGAATATGTATCTAAAGCCTGCGGCTTTAAGGCGGTGTATTCTGATTTATCTGCTACCTCAAGCTCTCATAAATTTATCAAAAGTATAGAAATTCTACAACATGAAGTTACTGACCAAAGCGCTGCTCACATTTTGCTTACTTATTAATATTTCGTCGGTTTTGGGACAAGAAAAGAAGCCCCAAGAAAAAAAAGAGCGAAAAAAAATTTTTGTAGGAATAGACTTGGCACAACCGGCCATGCAGTTTTTCACCGATAAAATGGGCTACGAAGCCACCGTAGTGGTGCCCGTTCACAAAAAATGGTATGCCGCGGCAGAGGCAGGCTACGAAAAATCGGACTACGACGAAGTGGGCTGGAAAGGCAAATCTAGCGGATTTTTCGCCAATGCAGGGGCCAACTGGATTGTGAGCCAAGACAAAGACAACCCAAACATGAATTTCTATATGGGCGGTCGCGTTGGTTTTTCGTTATTCAATCAAGAATTTAGCGAAGCGCCCGTGCAAGGCTATCGCGAAGAGCCAGTGAGCATTTCTATCCCAAGCCATTCAGCAACAGCCGTTTGGTTTGAACCACTTGTGGGCACTAGCGTGCCAATCGGAAACTCCAATTTTTACATCAATGCCAATACGGGGATCAACATTTTGCTTTTCAAGAAAACCGACCAAGACATAGACCCTATCGCTATTCCTGGCTTTGGGAAAAACAACAACGGGCTGAATTTGCGTGTGGTGTGGGCAATTGGCTATGCTTTCTAGCTTAAAAAATATTAAAAAATGAAAATTATCGGTATCACGGGAGGAATCGGCTCTGGAAAATCTACTGTAGCAAAATTCATTGCAGAAGCGGGATTTCCCGTGTACAATTCAGACCAAAGAGCGAAAGATTTATACGAAGAATCACCCGAAATCAAACAACAATTGATTGAATGGTATGGCGAAAATATTTATACCCAAAATTCGCTCAATCGAAAAAAATTAGCCGAAATCATATTTTCTAACGAAACAGAACTAAAACGCATCAACGCCCTGATGCACCCCGCGGTGGCCAATGATTTTAAACAATGGAAAAATGCACAAAAATCGGATTTTGTGTTTAAAGAAACGGCCATTTTATTTGAGTCTGGCGCGTATAAAGATTGTGATTTTGTTTTAACGATTTCGGCTCCGATTGAAAATCGCATTGAGCGAGCTACTCAGCGAGACCAAGCCGCTGCAGAGTCCATTATAAAACGCATTGAAAAGCAAATGACCGACCAAGAACGAGAATCATTGGCAGACTACACTATTGACAATAAAGGCAATTTAGTGGAATTTAAAAACAAAACGCTTGATTTCTTACACAAATTGCCTAATATTGTGTAAAATATCACACCTTTCATCTTTTAATCAATAATATTGAAATGAAAAAAAAATTTTTTAAAATATTAATTGTTTTAATGACAATTTCCCTCGTGGGACTCATCATTGTGCAATTATATTGGCTCAAAAAAGCTTTTGACGCCAAAGAAAGCGAGTTCGATAGCCGTGTGTATCGTGCACTGGACGAAACAGCAATGGCTGTACGCCAGCACGAGGTAGATCGCTACTACAAATACTTCAACACCACACGGAAAACCATGCGCAACAGTGCTGAAAAACCAGAAGTGATCACCTCACAAATTGAGAGCGATTCGGCTAATGTAAAGTATGTCTACATCACGCGCTATATGATGGATAAGATTAAACTACCTATTTCGGGCATACACAATGATTCATTGAAAGTTACGCAACTATATTCATCTGAAAAAGCCATTAAAGTAAAAAAACATTCTAGTTTAAAAGGATTTCAGCCCCTACCAATTGATTTAGAAAACGAATTCAAAGATGCCACATATACTATTGAGCGTTTTGCAAAACTATACTCAGGTAACACTCCGATAAGCAAACGCATCGATTTTAAAGCCATTGATTCCATTTTCTCTTTTTATCAAAAAAAATGGAACGTGAGCACGGAATTTAAATTGGCTGTTTTGAACGCAGATTCTACTAGCGTGGCACTTAAAGAAAACGGATATATTCAGGAAAACGATAATTTTTTGACTCCACTTTTTTCTAATTCTAAAAACAAAGTAAGCTACTACCTTTCGGTATATCTACCACAAAAAAGAGGCACAATCCTCTCAGCCTATTCGGGATTAGCTACGCTTACTATCTTCTTCACACTTACGATTTTATGCGTGTATGTTGTGTCCATATACATCATGGTAAAACAAAGGCAAATTTCTCAAATGAAAACGGATTTCATGAACAATATGACTCATGAATTTAAAACACCTATTGCTACAATTTCCGTGGCAGCGGATGCGTTAAAAAGTCCCGTAGTGTCCAAAAATCCCGAAAAAATTAAGCACTATGCCAATCTGATTAAACAGGAAAACAAACGCATGAACCAACAGGTAGAAAATGTTTTGAGAATATCTAAACTTGAAAGACGTGAAATTGTCTTGGATAAATCTATGGTGGAGATGAACGATTTGGTAAAAGATAGCGTAGATTCTATAAGACTGATTGTAGAAAACAGAAATGGCACAATTTTTGAAAAATATAATGTTAAATCTTGTGAACTTTCAGTTGACGGGTTCCATATGGGAAATATCATTTTGAATGTATTGGAAAATGCTACAAAATATTCTCCAGAAGCCCCTGAAATTTCTGTAACTACTTATATTGAAGATAATAAGTGGTATGTGATAAAAATTCAAGATAAGGGAATGGGCATGAGCAAACATGTTATGAGCCGAATTTTTGAGAAGTTTTACAGAGCAGAAACAGGGAACATTCACAATGTTAAAGGGCATGGTTTAGGTTTAGCTTATGTTAAACACATCATGGATTTGCACAAAGGAATCATTGAAGTTGAAAGCCACAAGGGAAAAGGAACAACATTTTATTTAAAATTATCAATAAATTAATTAATTATGGCCAATAACAACATAAAACTACTATTAGTTGAGGACGATCCTAGCTTTGGAACTGTTCTCAAAGATTACCTCCAAATCAACGATTTCGATGTAAAACATGCAATCGATGGAGACGAAGGTCTACGACTTTTCAAAGAGGAAAAGTTCAATCTTGTGATTACCGACGTAATGATGCCTAGAAAGGACGGATTTACTATGGCTAAAGAAATCAAGGACATTAATCATGATATGCCTATTATTTTCCTTACTGCTAAAAACATGAGAAAAGATATTCTAAAAGGATATAAATTAGGCGCAGATGATTATGTGACTAAGCCTTTTGATTCTGAAGTACTTCTCTATAAAATTAAGGCAATTGTACAGAGAAATGGAATCAATGAAGAAAAATTTGAACAAGATGAGTTTGAAATTGGAAATTTCCAATTCAATGCTAAATTGAGACATCTTAATGTAAATGGTATTGAATATAAATTATCTCCAAAGGAAAACGAGCTTTTAAGAATGCTTTGTGTTTTTGAAAACGATTTAATGCCAAGAGAAATTGCGCTGAATCGTATTTGGAACGAGGATAATTACTTCACATCAAGAAGTATGGATGTTTATATTGCCAAACTGAGAAAATACTTGAAAGATGATCCAGATGTGGAAATTGTAAACATCCATGGCGAAGGATTCCGCTTGGTTTCAGATAAAGATGCTTAAGCGTTCTTCTTATTAAAATTGATCATTTTTATTTAGATTTTAATTTGTTATATACAAAATAATCCTTCAAAAATTTGAAGGATTATTTTTTTACAATTGTAGTTTTCGTTCCCGCCAATAACCTCGTATTCGGCTCAGATTTATATTTAACAAAAATCTGATTCTCTGAAAATATTGAGGCATAGCTGGCTCAAAACCTAAAGTAGACTGCATAGGGAAGTACAATTCTACAAAATCTGGCACCAAGCTTAGCCTTATACCTGTATCGTAAACAAAGTGTGCTTTATCATCCTTATTTTGATACATACCAGCATCCGCATAAACATCCAGCATTTTGATGATGGGATACTCCAAATTCAGTGTGAACATTAATTTATTGGCTTTGGCTCCCAATAATGACTTAAAACCTCCTTCTGCCATAACGAATTGCTGACTTAAAATTCCCTTTTCTTCCGAACGACCGAGCAAGTTATAAGAATATGTATAATCTGTAATTCGATCCAAGCCATAATCATAAAACTTTGTTGCTTTAAATTTATGATTAAAGAATATTCCAGCAAATGCACGAACGCCCATTCTACGATTTTTGCTTAATTTCCAACGATGATAAAACTCTGTAGATAATTTTGCAAATTTATTGGAATATTGTACATTCATTCGGCCTGTAGACTCACTGATTGTTTGGTAATTCCTATACACTAGCTGGGTATTAAGCAATTGATATCTTTTCAAATCTATCTCTATAAGGCTGGGCTCTTGAGGCAATTGACGCTGAATATCCTCAAAACCAATTTGCACATAATAATCCTTTGTGCTTAAAACATCTTTTTTGAATTTAAAATTAACGCCCCCACTGTATTTATAATATTCCAGACCTTGCTGAAAGTGCCCTAGCCCTGTACCTGCGTAAAAATCTATCTCACGAAAAACATTGCTCTTGTATAACAAATACTTGTATAGGAAACTGGCGCCACCAACAATTTTACCAGAGCCAAAACTATACATAGGGGTAGCTTTGAAAACAAAATCTTGCGGAAAAACGGTTTCATTTGTAAGCCTCACTCCTAATTGTAATTTATCATAATTATTCCAATTTGCATTTGGCCAAACAAATAATTGTTGAAATTCTGGCACTTGAATATCCCCCACAGGACTTAATTTTATCTTCGTTTTTCTCCACTTATCTTTTCTAAAAACATTATTTGACAATTCTGTTTCAGGGAAGTAATCCCCATGTTTTAGCGTAATGGTATTGTAATCTAATTTGGGTATATTCACCGCAAACTTCTTTTTATTAGATTGCACCCATGTTTTGTATAAATCAATGCTATCACGCGAAACTACAATTTGTGTAGGCCCTCCGAATTCATTCTTATTTTTAATTTTGATTTGTGTACTATCTGGCAAATCTTTGACTCGTACTATTGCCATATCAAACCCACCTGATTCTTTAATCATTTCATCAAAAAACCAATTTAAATCTTTGCTAGAATGCTTCATTAAATAATCTTTGAAATACTCTTTGGTCAAAACATCACCTTTCTTTGTTTCAATCATTTCCTTGAAAATCCTATCAAATTCATTTTTAGGCAAATATTCCGCTAGATAATCAAATGCCAATCCCGTTTTTATGGAACTTACTTGTTTTTGATTCACAGAGCGCAATTGATCATATGGCGTATCAATAGGTTGATCTATATTCTGCTTCATAAAGTATCTGTGGTAAAGCGGGTAACGATCTATATACCCAAACTTGGACGACTCATACCAATGCAGTGGATGTATCTTCCAAATACCTAAATCTTCTGGCACTTTTCCAGCAATAGGAGTATTCAGATGAAACCTCTTTAGATACTGAAGAGCCAAATAGCTTTTAAAACCATTGAGCAACCAGTGATCTCCCCGCTTGTCCACAGAAATGCTTCTGTCGCAATATGCAGAGATTATAGATGGCAAATATTTTAAATCTAAACGGGTACTATCTTGATATATTTTATATTTCCCAAAAAGAGGAATTTTCACATCATCGATAAAGTTTTGCTTCTCTTTGCCCAATAATTTACTAGAAACAAATAGAGGCTCGCTAAGGGGAGGGAGATATTCTTGAAGATAATTCAGCTGCTTGCTCAATACTTTTTTCAATATCAAAGAATCTTTAGAAGGAATTTTTTCTTGAAAAATGATTTTCTGATTTCCTACATTAATTTCTGTAATTTGATTAGGGTTCAGCAAAGCTAATTCAAAAAAGGATCGATTATCACCCTCGTACACCCCTCCGCCAATCGACTGCAAATCAGTAAAAATAGTAGAATTAGTATTATTTACAACCTTTATTCTATAATAAGTATTCTCTGAGCTTAGAGATTCTAAATCTTTAAAACTCTGCCACCTGAATTTTCCATCTTCGTAGAACCCTGGATGCAAAAGAAAATATTTAAAGAAATAACTTTCTTTCTTCTCATTATACCCATAGCCCGTAAAACCATCCGCGGGTAGTTTTATTTTATATTTGGCAAAAAAACGAAAACGCTTTCTTTGAGGTTTTAATTTGAGCTTAAAAACTTCGGCATTTAATCTAGCATCATCTTCAATGATTTTCCCATTGCTATCATATATTTTCAAATCATAAATCCCACCTAAATTTTTATTTTTAGCAAAATACAATTTCTCGTTTCCGCCTCTTAATTTGACACGACTCATCACCGATTTTCTTCTATAAGCATTCACCCAAGCATATATAAAAACCTGATTCTCATCAATTCTTAAAGGCAAATCAAAATGCTGTTCTACCTGCACTAAATCCGAATTAGGCTCAAAGATTAACTTGGCTGAAATACTATCGGTTTGCGCATGTAAGGCTCCGACACTCATCAAGCATAAAATAAAAAATAGTGTATAATTGTTAATTCCAAATCTATATTTATGAGTTGGCATATAGTTTGCTTATTTAGGTACTTGTTACAAAAGTACAAATCTGGAATGAAAAAAAATATGATAATTTGCTTAATGAGTACTTTTTTAGTAGCGTTCTCATGCAAAACATCTCATAAAGAAGTGATTGTAACCAAATCAGGCGAAATCGTATTAAGCCCTAAAAGTGACGTTTTTGAACTCGGTTCCAATAATTTTTTTGGCACATACATTGGCAAAATTCCTTGCTCATGTTGTAAAAACGGGGTAAAAACTGTTTTGACACTAAAAGAAGATAGTTCTTATCGCTTAAAAGAGGACAGAAACCACCACTCTAAGGTGATAAATGGTTTCTACTCTGTTGAAAATAATATCATCACATTAGACGACAAAGATATTTTCCGATTAAATAAAAATCAACTTTACTTCCTACAAAGCAAAGCGCATAATCAAGACAATTCTACTACTTACATACTCAATAAAGTCAAATAAATTTCAGGGCTAAAGGCACTACCATTTTCGTCCCTATTCTTTTTTCTGACTTTGTGAAGATTATAACATTTTTTTTATCTAAGGAATGCAGACATTTCTTAATTTTGTAGCTTAAAAACACAATAAGAATGGAACAACAAGATTCATTATCACTGGCGCAAATCTTAGCAGATAGCGCTTCGCAGACCACAGAGGTCTCTCTACTAGAAATGATTCAGCAAGGAGGCTGGTTTGGCGGAATCATAATTTTCATCCTCTTCCTGTTGCTACTCTTTACCGTTTACCTATTCTTTGAGCGTTATTTAAGCATTAATAAACAATCTAGACAAGATTATTACTTCATTAATAATATAAGAGATTTCGTTTACGAAAATAAAATCCCCGCAGCCATCGAGCTCTGCAAGCGTACCAATACACCAGAGTCCCGAATGATTGAAAAAGGGCTCCTCCGCATAGGGCGCCCATTGAAGGAAATCAGCGAAGCTATTGAAAACACTGGAAAGCTAGAAGTATACAAATTGGAGAAAAATGTAAATTACCTTGCCACCATAGCCGGAGCCGCGCCAATGCTTGGGTTTTTAGGCACCGTGGTGGGAATGATAATGTCTTTTGCCGAGATTGCAAACACCGCAGGGCAGGTAGATGCCAAATTGCTATCAAGCGGAATATATGCCGCTATGCTTACCACGGCGGCAGGTTTAGTCGTAGGGATTTCTGCCTATATAGCTTACAACTTTTTAGTAATGGAGGTGGATAAAAGCGTTCACCAAATGGAATCCACCGTTACCGAGTTCCTAGAAGTAATCAATAAACCCGTGGTGAAATAATGGATATCAGAGGAAGGAATAAAATAAGCCCGGATTTCAGTATGTCGTCTATGACGGATATTGTCTTCCTATTGCTTATTTTCTTTATGCTTACATCTACTATGGTCTCCACCAATGTGCTAAACCTCCAATTGCCCAAAGCCGATGGCGCCCCAGCACAGGATAAGCAGCTCATCGTAAGCATAAACAATCAAGGGCAATACTTCATAGATAAAACCCCCGTGGCAAAAGACCAATTAGAGCCACAGCTGAAAAATCTATTTAAGCAAAATCAGGAGCCAGCCTTCATTCTTCAAGCCGAGGAGAAAGCCTATACCAAAGACATCGTGTATGTGATGGACATAGCCAATCGCAATCAGTATAAAATGGTACTAGCCACCGAGCCTAATGAGTAGAAAAGAAATCACAGCCAAAAAAGAAAGCTTCCTCATCACTGCCGTGGTGGGCATTTTGTGTTTGTTGCTACTATTATTAAACTTTGAGTTTAAAAAAGAAAACAACCAAGCCCCTCTTATGATAGAAATCGCTATGGTAGAAGAGCCAAAACCTATGACCGAGGAAATAAATTATGGCAATACCGAGCTAGGGCAGGGGCTCGAAGAACCTGCGCCAGCCACGGAAGCAAAGGCAGCAGTGCCAGAGCCCACTCCTGTGAAAAAAACATCTGCCCCCGCACCCACTCCTAAGCCTATAAAAGCAGAATCTGCCCCCGCGAAAAATTCACCTGTAAAATCTAAAACCCAAACCACGACTAAAAAATTGCCCGTAGCTAGCGAAAATCCAGTCAAGGCTACCACAGAATCAGCCAATCAAACGCAGGCAAAGAATAAAAAAACAGCCTCTCAGCCACAAGGCGATAGCCAAGGGAAATCTGCATTAGAAAACATTTTAGGCGGAATTGGCAAAAATAAATCAAGCGGACAAGGTACGAGTGGCTCGGCAGGGAATTACGGCGACCCCAAAGGAACTTCTAGCCAAGGGAAAAACATAGGAGAGAATTGGAAAACCCGCGTACCAGAGGGGCAATCCCACAATTGTGAAGCCTCTGGAAGCGTAATGGTGGACATCGTAGTAAATGCCAACGGGAGCATTAAACGCGCCACACCACGCCCTGCGCAAAGCCAATGTTTAGCCGACACGGCTAAAAAGTTAGTCCTAAAGTATGTAACGGCCTACCCAGGTGAGGACGGGCGCCGTGGAACTTACCTTGTAAATCTTAAATAAATGACTTACGAGCAAGCCTCACATTGGCTCTTAAATGATTTAGTGTTTTTTCAGCAGCAAGGGAGTAAAGCCTACAAGCCTGGGCTTGAAAGAATTACAGCGCTCTGTGCATATTTAGGCAATCCACAATCACAGTTTAAAAGCATTCACATCGCGGGGACTAATGGCAAGGGGAGTACGGCGCATATGCTTAGTGCTGTATTACAAGCTCATAATTTAAAAGTGGGCTTGCACACTTCGCCGCATTTGCTCAGCTTTGGCGAGCGAAATAAAATCAATGGCGAAAATACTCAAAAGGAATTTATTACCGATTTTGTGGCTCAGCATAAGGATTTTATACAAAGCCTTGGCTGTTCGTTTTTTGAGGTTGCAGTGGCTATGGGGTTTAGCTATTTTGCACAAGAAAAAGTAGATGTTGCAATCATAGAAACGGGGCTTGGCGGTAGGCTTGATGCTACCAATATCATTCAGCCAGAATTTTCAATCATCACCAACATCGCACTTGAGCACACTGCGATTTTAGGCGACACTTTGGCTAAAATTGCATTTGAAAAAGCAGGCATCATCAAGCCTAAAACGCCCATCATCATCGGGGAATATTTACCCGAAACCAAGCCTATTTTTGAGCAAAAAGCACAAGAATTAAATGCTCCTATTATTTGGGCTCAGAATTTACCAAAAAATGATTTTTCTACGGATTTATTAGGAAAATATCAGGCTAAAAACTTACAAACACTAAGTGCTACACTGCCACTCATTCACGAAAAGATTGTTGCTTTAAATCATGAAAAAACGAAATTTGCCTTAAATCATGTGGCAGAAATCAGTCATTTTATGGGGCGTTGGCAACAATTGCTCGACAAGCCTCTTTGCATTACAGACACCGCCCACAACCCTGCTGGATTTAAAGAAATTGCAAATCAAATCGAAAAAATTAAAGCCCCTAAAAAATACATAATTTTAGGTTTTGTAGCAGATAAAGATGTCTCGCAAATTTTAAAATTATTACCTAAAAAATCGAATTTTGAATATTTTTTCACGCAGGCAAATGTGGAGAGAAAAATGCCTATTGAAATACTGAAAAATCTGATTTCCGATGATTTTAAAGCATCTTTTTTTGAAAGCACAGAATTGGCTTTAAAACATGCTTTAAAAATAGCTCAAAATGATGATTTTATTTTCATTGGAGGAAGCAATTTTATCGTGAGCGAAGCTTTGGCTTTTTTCAAAAAATGAGCTAAATAATTTTCTTTGATATAAATCACAGTAAGATTTATTTAACTTTTCTTTACCGCTACTTAACAAAACAAAGCCGTTATTTTGGAAAGCTAAAACCAAATGAATACGATGAATAGACTAAAACCTATATTTTGGGCGCTGAGCCTACTTTTATTTTTGAGCGGAGGAACTTTGGTTTCTGCCAAATTAAAGGCGCCGTTTAAAGTGAAAATTAACTACAAAACTCCGATTGAGAAGTTAGAGTTTCACGATACAATTGCGGGGGTGTACTCTCTGCTTCATAACGAGATTAAGCAGATGAACATAGGCGCTAGAAATCCGTCTTTTAATGGGACGGTGCTTGTGGCTCACAAGGGAAAACTGATTTTTGAGGCATCGTATGGCGTTTCGAATAGAGCTATCGGGCTGAGAAATACGCCTAAAACGCCCACCCAAATTGCATCGATTACCAAAACTTTTACAGGAACCTCCATTTTGTGGCTCGAACAAAGGGGCTTTTTGAATATTAAAGACCCCGTTCAAAAATACATTTGGGAGTTTCCCTATGCGGATATCACCATTCAGCATCTGCTATCGCACCGCTCGGGCTTGCCAGAGTATTTGAAATTCTCTACGCGCTACTGGACTTCCAGTGCCCCGATGTATAATGAGGAGTTGCTCGCTATGTTTAGAAATAAGAAGATGAGGTTAGATTTTCAACCAGGCACCAGTTTCAGCTATTGTAACTCAAATTTTGCGATGCTGGCACTACTCATTGAACGCATTACCAAAATGCCGTATAAGCAATTCGTGAGCCAATACATTTTTGAGCCGCTGAATATGCAAAACTCATTTGTGTACGACCCGATGGATACCTACAACTTCTCTTTTGCCAAAAGCTACAAAGCTAATTTCTCCGATTTCAACAATACATTTCAAGATGGTGTGTATGGAGATAAAGGAATTTTCACCACGGTAGAAGATTTATTCCGATGGGATAGAGCACTTTATAAAAATGATTTTATCAACGAAAAATTAAAGCAAGATGCCTTTACCCCAACAAGAGATTGGTCTGTGGCTAAAAATTATGGTTTGGGTTGGAGAATTAAATGCTATCCAAACGGCGAAAAATATGTATATCACACAGGCTGGTGGCACGGATACCAAGGTATTTTTGCACGCTACATAAAAGATGATTTCACTATTATTATCCTTTCAAACCGATATATTTCGGGAATTTCTAAAAATTCTGAAGAGATTTATAAAGTGGCTCAACAATATTTAGGACTTACGGATTTAAGCTAAAATTTTGCGAGATTACTAAATAAATAGTATTTTCGTGGCATACCTAAAAAACTACCATATCCATTTTTGGGTATGGTAGTATTATTTTTAATGTTATATGAATTCGCGTACCGAAGAAAATTACTTAAAAACCTTATTGTATCTTTCAAACAAAGATTCGGCGATATCCACCAACGATATCAGCAAACTTTTGCAAATCAAAATGCCCACTGTAACGGGGATGATGAAAAAGTTTGCCGAAAAAGGCTGGGTACACTACCAAAGTTATAAGCCCATTTATTTAACCGATGAGGGTAAAAAACAGGCTGCTCTCGTGGTGCGCAAACACCGACTGACCGAGATGTTCTTGGTTAAAATCATGGGTTTTGCATGGGACGAAGTACACGAAATCGCAGAACAGGTAGAGCACATTAAATCTAAAATTTTCTTTGATAAAATGGATGAAATCCTAGACCACCCAAGCATTGACCCACATGGTGCTCCTATTCCAAACAAAAATGGGGAAATACCTGAAATTGATGCCAAAGCACTGGCTACATGCAATGAAGACGAATGGGTACAAGTGCAATCTGTGCGAGATTCATCGGAAGAATTTTTAAGATTTCTAGACGAAATTGGAATTCATTTGGGCAAAAAATTGAAAATTGAAAAAAAACATAATTTCGACCAAAGTATGGTGGTTTTAATCGATAACGAATTGCATACTTTCAGTAAAGCTGTAACCGAAATGATTTTTGTGACTGAAAAATAAAAAAAAGGGAGAAACTTTCATTTAGTTTCTCCTTTTTCGTTTTGAATTAAATTTTTATAGCTTAGGCTGGCTTTTCAGACTCAGTCTTATCTGGAGCCATATTTACTTGTACATCCACCTCAATGAATTGCGGTCTTGCTTCTCTGCCTTCTCCTTTCACCCCTTTGTAAAATTTAAAATGATAAAGCCCTGGCGCGTTGGGTAGCACTTTAAACTCTTTTGTAACGGTACCCCCTCCTGAATTTGAACAATTAGGATCTTCTGATTCCACCACAGGCACCACCTCCATCTGCCCGGCATATTTGTGTTCTTGCGAAGGATCTTGAAACAAAAGTTGACTATTGATGCCTACAAGTTTTGCACATGTAGAGTTCAATTGAAAAGTTACATTAAAAGTCAAATCCTTCCCCACTACTCCAGTTTTAGGAGACTCTACATTGGTAACGATAGCATATCCTTGGTATTTTTGAGGGCCATCATCATTGTTTAAACATGATGTCAATCCTAAACTTAGGATCGAAAACATCGCTAATAATAATTTTTTCATACTTTGTATTTTATTCTGTTAGTTCTATTTCTTTAGTCAAATATTTAACCTCGCCAGGCTCATCAAACCCAGATGGAATTTTAATAATATAGACTCCTTTTTTATTTTGAGTCCAGCCAATATTTTGCGTTGCAACTATGGTATTCCCATCACATTTCTTGCCATTATTTTTCACCACGGGAAAAATATAAAAAACACCCTCCTTAACTTCTGTATTTGTATGATAATATTCCTCGCAGCCAGAATGATACGGAACTTTAAAACTAATATTGATATTTTGATTGACTTTCCCAATGGGCGAAACATTCAACTCCGTGGCGTAGGCGTTTCTAAAAGTCTCGGTAACTTTGCTGTCATCGTCGCTGCTCATACACGATGCCAAACTAAAAATCGCAAAAAGGGTTAAAATTAAATTTTTCATTTTTAAATTTTATAATCTAATTCTTTTGGTCACCACTTTCACCGTCTTGGTGATGTATTGCTTTTCGCCTTGGTCGTTTGTGCCCGCATAAAATTTAAAATCATAAACACCAGGAGTTTCCGTGCTAAATCCTATACTTTTATGCTCGGTAATTTCATTTCCATTACATTTTTTCTTAGACGCATTTTGAACCACGGGCGTATAAGTCAATCCTTCTGAATTAATTGTATAAAATTTCTCGCAGGCAGGATTGTATTTAAAAGCCACATCTATGTTCAATTGTTCTTTAATTACAATGATTCTTTTAGCCTCAACCGAAACAACAGGCACATTTCTAAACTCATCTACCTCAATCATTTTAGCGCTATCGTCATCATTTTTGCAAGACACCAAAGCAAAAATTGCCATGAATATTAAAATAACTTTTCTCATAATTTTGAATTTAAATTAATTTCGCCTTTTAAGGGGGGTAAAATGAAATGTACAAAAGAGAGAGAAAGAAAAAAGCCGACGAAAACGACTTAAATAAAGGGTTTGCGGGCGATTTGCCCGCTTTTTTTGTTTAAAATGAAAAGTACACTTAATTGCGTTTAATTGCGATTTAATTGAAGTTTGAAACTCTATTTAATAGCGATTAAAATGATTTATATATTACTTAATTGGTGAAACCTAGAGAATAGCCCTAAAAGCGTTTAAATACGCTGTTTGGGGCTTTTTTATAGCCCCTAATTATAATGCTGAAATGGGTGGAAGTGTAACCAATAAATACGATACAAGAAAAACAGAAAAATACCCCTCTTAAATAGTTGGTGTTGCAGTTGGTGTTGCAGTTGGCGTTGCAGTTGTGGGGCATTTTCGTATTGATTGAATGGGTGAAAACGCGTTAAAAAGCGTTAAAAGTGCAATAAAAGTGCTTATTAATGCCTATTTGGATATGATTAAAAACACCTTAAAGCATTGATATTTAATAATATACAAGTGTTTTTATTAGTTGCTGATTTTTGGAGTGGAAAAATACACCTAATTTTTTACCCAGATTACCCAAATGTTAGCCTGTTTTTCTATTCTGTGGCTGGCTTTTAATGGCGTGGTTCTCTTGAGTAAGGCGAGCGATCTCCTCCTCTAATTCTTGGATGCGACGGCTCTCTTTTTCTTCTAAGGCTTTTATTACCTTGTCTTTATCTTTTAGCCACTCTTGCAAATGCTGGTTTTCTCTTTGTAGGTAAGCAACTTCTTTTTGTAGGGATGCAACTTGCCTCTCCCAGTGTGATGGCACTGGGGGGATAGGTGCTTTTTGGTAAATAGCAATAGGCTCTGCCACTTGCTGGGTGGGTTCTTCTTGCTTTGCTGGGGTTTTAAGCATTTCGCCTTTGCCTGTTAATAGCCATTCGGGGTTAGTTTCTGGATAAATGAGTAATATATTCTCTATTGCGTCTGAATTGAGCGGTCTTTCTTTCTTTTTTCCAGTAAAATTTCCATAGGTAATACCTATCTTTCTAAAAAATTCCTGCTTAGTAACCTCTACATTTTCAGATAAATAAAGCACCCTCTCCTTTATGTTAGATAAAATATTCTTCATTTTGTTTGTTTAATACAGAATATATTCTTTATATTTGCCGTGTAAAAAAATAGTAAACACTTTAAGCAATGAGCAAAGATAGAAAAAAACAAATGAAAGAGTATAATAGCTATAACAAGGATATTATACTGATGCTTAGAAAAAAGTACGGCACTTCGCCCCACTTCATCTACGCCAGCCTGCGTGGAGACAGAACTAGCGACACTTCTATAAAGATTTGTGAGGACTATAAAAAGGCTGAAATAGAAATTAATAAAACACTTCAAAGCATTTAGTTATGAATAATTTAAGCATTAAAGGCACAATGAGCAGTAGAGAGATTGCTCAGATTGCTGGTAGACCACACAATGATGTATTAAAATCCATTAGAAAAATGGAAAGAAGTTGGAGAAATGTTACTGGGGGAAATTTTTCCCTCAGTGAATACACCGACAGCACAGGGCGAAAACTGCCAGAGTATCAACTAACAAAAACCGAGTGCTTATATATCGCTACCAAGTTCAACGATGAGGCAAGGGCGAGGCTAGTTCTTCGCTGGGAGGCTTTGGAGGGTGAAAAACTTAAAAATTATATCCAAATGCCAAAGGCTATCAATGTTTTTGGTATGGAGGCTTTGCCTTATGACTGGTGGCTGTTGCAAAATGGCTACTCGGTGAGCTCTGGGCAAAGAAACGCACGCATACGCAAGCATCCAGAGCACTTTTACAAAGGCACCAATGGCTGGTATATCAACAAGCTATACGCTGAGGCACTCCTTGCTATTAAACAGGGCAAAGAGAAACTAAAAGAAATACAAGCCTTGCCCCAAGTGCTACAAGTGGAAATGTTTTAAAAATAAAGAAAATGGATAAGCAATATAAAAATGTATCGGCAGAACAATTGGCTGATTGCTATAATGTGATAGCATCAATTTTGGGTTGGAAGTCTCTC
The DNA here is from genome assembly GCF_022832975.1 of Ornithobacterium rhinotracheale. Classification (NCBI taxonomy): domain Bacteria; kingdom Pseudomonadati; phylum Bacteroidota; class Flavobacteriia; order Flavobacteriales; family Weeksellaceae; genus Ornithobacterium; species Ornithobacterium rhinotracheale. Next base: position 2,192,010 of record NZ_CP094846.1, read on the forward strand.
AATATGAAAGAAATTTAAAAATTAAAGAAAATGAATACATACGAAAGATTGGAACAAATCGCAGAAAAAGTAGCTTGTTACTTATCGGGAGCAGGAAAGCTACCCCACGAAATAGTTCTTATTATGGAGCTTTTGGGTTTTGACGAAGATGAAATAAAAAACGCATTAAAAAATAACTGATGAAATCGCTGAGAACCTTTGAGGAAGACTGGGAGATTTTAGTCGAGAAAATCATTAAAGCGGTAAACGAAGATTAAACAAGAAACATGTACGCATATCAAAATAACATAGTGTCTATACCAGCCAAATTACTTTATGAGGATTGGGCGATAATTTCCTATGATTATTATAAGGTTTTATGCCGCAGAGGAAAGCTAGTCCGTACCAAAGAGGGGCGTGGGCAAGACAACCAAGCGTGGGTGTCTTTTCACGATTTGCCAGTGGTAAAAGGTATCAACCTAAAAGAATATTGCGTGCGTGCATTGGGCAGGCCTGAGGATAATTTAGTAAGAAATCAGCTCGAAAAATACATTTTACCCGACCCAAAAGCTATTGATTTTTTTGCTCAGCATAGAAAGCCTAACGGCAAGCCTTTGAAGTTTGAAAAGCAACGCCAAAAGGCAACTTCTGCTATGATTTTAAACGCTATTGAAACCATCTTTAAAGATAGAGTGGCAAGCAATAAAATCTTTGGAAAAAAGAAAACACAAATCTGGAAAAACATTAGCGAAGCGGTAAATGGTCTGAATACCGAAAAGTGGCAGTATGATTTACCGAGCAATGCCCGCAGTTTGCAACGAAAGTACAACCAATACCTGAAAGATAGATATATGGCATTTATTCATAAAGGCGAGGGCGGAGTGAATGCTCGCAAGGTAAACGAAGATATTGAACGCCTAATTATTGGGCTTTATTGTATGCCAAATAAACCCTATATGAGCAGTACTCATGATATGTATTTGCAGTTTATGGGCGGGGCGCTTGAAGCCTACGACGCGCAAACAGGCGAAATCTTTAATCGTGAGGATTTCTACGATGAAAATGGGCAAATGGTGGAACTTTCCGAAAGCACCATTAATAACTATTTGAATAAGCCAGAAAATAAAATCATCATAGAAAAATGCCGTAACGGCGCCTATGATTTTAGCCAAAAATCGCGCCCACATGTGCACCGACACGCTCCGCTGTTTAGTATGAGTAAAATCACGCTGGACGACCGCGATATAATGCACCACAAATTGCCCGATGGCTCAAAAGTGATGGCGTATTATGCCTTTGACTCGCTCTCTGGGGCGATGATAGGAATAGCCCATAGCAAAAGCAAAAATCAAAATTTGTTTTTAGACTGCATTCGCAATATGTTCCAGTTTACTACAAGCTACGGGTTGGGCGTTCCGATGCAAATGGAGGTGGAGCAACATCTAGTGAGCGACTTTTCGGAGGGGCTAATGAAAGCAGGTGTATTGTTTCCATTTGTCCGCTGGTGTAACCCTACCAATTCGCAGGAAAAAGAGGCTGAGGGCTTTATCCGCATCAAAAAATACGGAGTGGAGAAAGATAGACACCAGAATGTAGGGCGCCACTATTCACGTAACGAGAGCAATCGCGTAACTCGTCAAAAAATATTTGACGAGGCAAACGATAACTACAAAGAGGCAAAAGCTACTTATGAGCAAATCGTGGCGTGGGAACTGGAAGAACAAACTTTGTATAATAACGAGCTACACTCAAACCAAAGAAAATATAAAGGTAAAACTCGCCTTGAAGTTTTCTTAGAAAATGTAAATCCGAATTTACCAAAATTGAACAAAGCTCTTTTAGCGCAATTTATTGGGGAACACACCCAAACTACGATAAGAAGAAACCAATATGTGAGTGTGCAATATGAGAAATACCAGCTGCCAACGCCACAGGTGCTTTCTATGCTAGCCCCAAATAATTATCAAGTAGATGCCTACTTTATGCGTGAAGATGGTAAGGTGAAAGAAGTTTATTTGTATCAAAATGGCGAATATTTATGCACCTGTGAGCCAGTCCCTGTGTTTAACCGAGCTAATGTGGAATGGACAGATGAAGACGCGAAAAAATACCAAGAAGCGATGGCGTACATTACTAAGTTTGATGCAATGACCAAACGATTAAGCGAGGAAAAATTGCCAAAAATCGGAACAATGAAGCCCTCCACTACCATAGATGTGGATTTTGAAGTAGTTGAGGAAGCGCAAGAATTAGAGTACTCCTATACCGAAACAACAATAAACCAACGCAATAGAGCAATTAACGATTTATAAAAACATAACAGATGATAACCACAGAGCTAAAAAAACGAATTATTGAAGCCGTTAAAAATAATTTACCAAATTACAAGAATGCTGAAAAGCACGCACAGGCATTAGGCGTAAATTCTAGCCAGTATTCTAAAATTTTCACGGGTGGAGATGTAGACTACTCTTTGGCCGACGCGAAATGGATAAACATAGCTAGAAGATTAGGCGTTCAGTTAAAAGAAGAAACGCCATGGGTTACCGTGAAAACTGAAACATACGAGTATGTGTATAGTCAATTAGAAGCCTGCCAAACGCGCAGTATCTCGGCTATCCTTTGTGATTTGGCAGGTATCGGAAAAACCCACACGGCAAAACAGTATGTAAAAGAAAATCGCAATGCTATATACATTGATTGTTCACAAGTGAAAAGTAAGCAGAAACTCATTAGAAAAATAGCGCAAGAGTTTGGGATAATTTATACAGGACGATACGCAGATGTTTATGAGGATCTTGTTTTTTATATCAAGCAATTAGAAATGCCACTTGTGATATTAGATGAGGCTGGAGATTTGGACTATCCTGCGTTTTTAGAGCTAAAAGCTTTATGGAATGCTACCGAGTACGCATGTGGCTGGTATATGATGGGTGCTGATGGTCTGAGAGAAAAAATCAACCGGCAAAAGAACCTAAACAAAGTGGGCTACACCGAAATATTTGACCGCTACGGTAACGATTTTAAAAAGGTGAGCCCCGATGTAAAAGAAGCTTTGGAGGAGTTCTATTTAAAACAAATAGCACAGGTGTCAAAGGCTAACCATTCGACGCTAACACCAAAGCAAATGTTTGCAAAAACGAAAGGTAGTCTAAGAAAAGTGAGAATTGAAATTGAAAAACAAAGATTATTAAATAATGGCTAAAAGTGAATTAGAAATACCGCGCTACTATACCCACGAAGATATTGAAAAAGCAAGATTTAACGAATTTGAATTTACAGGAGAGTGGGGACGGCATTTAGGTAAGCCAGAGCGCACAGGTAGCCTTTTAATTTATGGCGGTTCTGGACATGGTAAAACAACCTACGCGCTCCAGTTGATGAAGTATTTGTGCAGCTTTGAAAGGGTGTTTTATAATTCAGCGGAAGAAGGCTTGAGAGCCAGTTTTAAACGCTCTGTCAATCTGAATAATCTAAAAGAAGTCGCTGGAAAGTATGTAATGCAAAAAGAGAAATACGATGATATGGTAAAGCGACTAGACAGAAAAAGACAGCCTAAAGTCGTTTTTGTGGATAGCGTACAGTATGTATTCAGAGGCAAAAAGGACACGGATTATTTTAAGCTAATAGAGAGATTTCCAGAGACATTGTTCATTTTCATTTCTCAGATGCAGAAAGGAGAGCCCAAAGGTGCCATTGCCGATGCTATTAAATGGGATTCACAAAGTATAATTAAAGTAGTAGACTTTAAGGCCTATATAGAAAAAACAAGGATTGGTGGCGATGAATTAACGCCCTACATTATAAATGCAAATAAAGCAAGAGAAAGAGAACTTAAATTGTTACAAAAAGGATAAATAAAACCACTATGATACACGAAATTTTACACCTCAATTACCGCAGTTATGCCATTTGGCGCGATGAGCATTTTTACAAGTATTGTCAGCTTTTAAGCCAAAACACGATGTTTACCATACGCGAGCTTTACAGCAATGATTTAATGCTTAATTACTTTCACGATATGTGGCACGCCTATGTAGAAAAGCCTTTTTTACAGGACTACGCAGACTTAATAAATCAGCTAGACGAGCCTGATCATTTTTGGAATATTTTAGAAACATACATTGGAGCCGTGTACGATGAAAATAGCGTGCGCATGTATTCATCAGCAATATTAAACGAAATCAAAAAAGAGAAAAAATTATGCAAGAAATGTTAGGAGACCTACTGCTCGTACTTGCCTACGATAGCGAGCGCGAGAAAGTATTTACATGCTGGGAACGCATGTATATCCACAGACAACGAGCGAGAATTTTCGCAGGGCTTGAACCCGATACGCCCCATAAGCTGAAAATGAAAATAAATGACACACACTGGAAAATTAGACATTTAAATTGGAAACCTAAAAACAATAGTTATGAGCAATAAAATTAAAATTCAGCGCGTGCATAGCCAGTATTATGTAGTAAATGGCAAAGCATTTATTCAGAACGAACAGGGCGAATGGGTAACGCCATTTGACACGCCCACCGAAGAAGAAAAAACAGCATTTAAACGATTTTTAAAACAATTTTAAAACATATTTAATCATGGGAAGAGATAATAAAATAAAGCATTACGACATTAAAGTTAAGGTTGTATATGATGGAGATAAGCGTTTCAAGTATAAACCTTTTTATTACAGATTTATTGTGCGAGCACTATCAATGCAAGAGGCAAGAAATCACATAATTAATGGCGTTAAGCGTGGATTAGGCGGCGATGAAGAAGCTAAAAATTATAAAATTTCAATCGAAAGATGTGCCTACATGAAAATAAATGGTATAGCCAATTTAATAACTGAAAAATAAACACCATGGAAAAATTTGCAATTCTACACGAAACAGAAGAACACGGACAAATACTGATAACTAAAACAATAGAAGACGGGAAGTATTTTATTAGAATTACATTCATCCTATCAGAGGCAACTGCTGAAATAAAGATAGAAGTGCCAAATGAAGAAATGATGAATGAAGTTTTTAATGATAGCTATGACAAAGAAAAAGCCGCGAAAACAGTAGATAATATTAAAAAAGAATATAATTTATGAGCTTAGAAAATTTAACCACAGAAGAATTGGCAGCGGAACTTAAACGCCGAGAGCAAGAGAAAGCCGATGAACGAAAAGTCTACAAGGAGTTGGTAAACAGAGAACTTCCGCAAATTGTAGAGCCATTAAAAATGTTAAGCGAAAACATTGGGAAAATCAAGTTATTTGTATTTGAAAGCCTAAAGGCACTGCTAGACTTGAAATGCAATGCCTATGGCGTTAAAGATACGCAGCAAAGCCACACATTTAGCGATGATCACGGAAATACAATAACTTATGGCTTCCGAATTATTGACGGCTGGGACGATACCGTTACGGCGGGTATAGACAAAGTGCGTGAGTTCATTGCCTCTTTGGCAAAAGATGAAGCTACTGGAAAGCTCGTGCACGCCGTGAACCAACTTTTAAAAAAAGATGCCAAAGGCAATTTAAAGGCCTCACGCGTTTTGGAGCTTACCAAGCTAGCGGAGGATTTTAACAACGATAATTTTACCGACGCTGTAAATATTATCAGACAAGCCTACAAGCCACAGCGCAGTGCCTTTTTCGTAGACGCTAGCTACACCGACGCACAGGGCAAAAAAGTAAACATTCCGCTGTCGATTTCATCAGTGGACTTTCCAGAGGGAACGAATGTAGATGATTTATTTCCAGTAAACGAAAAATACGAAGCGTGATGGCGTGGGTTGGATTTATAGCGACATTTTTCGTGATAGCAGGCTTTATACTCGGTGTTTTTTTCTCCGATTTCGACGATGAGGACAACGACTTTTTAAACAAAATATAAGTTTAATTTTTTTCATAGTTACCCCGACAAGCAACGGCTCCGTGGATGGCGCCCACGGCGGGGACAAATTAAAATAACAACAACATTATTATGCCACGCAAAAGAGTAAAAGAAAAAGCACTGAAATTTGACGGCATTCCGCTTACTCCAGAAGCTGTCAGAAAGCTGGAGCGAGACAAAGCCTTGAAAGCCTTGGCTAAAGCCAAGAAGTTGGAAAAGGAGAAGTTTAACCTTGGATTTAAATATGAAAGAATAGATAGTAAAACTTATAAGTTAAAATGAAAATAGAAATAGAAAGACTAAAATTTGAACAAATTATAGATAAAGCTATTGAGAGGAAAGAGATAGCTATCTTGAGTAGATGGCTGAAGGCTAGAAATTATGAATTTTGTAAGACGAATTTAACTATAGCCTACGAGGCAGTGGAGTTTTACTCGGTTAAAATTTACACGGTGAGATATTGCGGGCAGTTAGTGTTTAGGCGCTTTCCCGATGGGATAGATGGTTATAAATATGAAATAAATATTGCACAATGAAACTATACAAAATTTATTTATCAGAACCCGACTTTGTAGATAGAACTAGCTACGAAAAGTATGTTGCAGCAGAGAGCCTAGAAATGGTAGCGAAACGCTTTCCAAATGCCGAGAAAATCGAATTTATTGATACTATTTTTATAATTAGAGAATGAATGCCATTACACCACAACAACTCAAGCAGCTGCAAACGATTTGTAGCAAGCGGTTCCCAGACCGAGAAGAACGCTTAAATTTTATATCTGAATTTACGGGCTTTGTCGTTAAGAGTTCTAAAGATTTAACCGAGCGCCAAGCCTATGAGCTTATCCGCTACCTAAATACAGGAAAAGAGCCAAACAATAGCTTTTATGCTATGTTTTCAAAGGCAAATTCGCAGCATAAGGCTATTTTAAGTCTTGCGCATCAAATGGGCTGGGTGCAAGAGGGGAAAACCCAATTTGTAGATTTAAACAAGCTCGGTACTTGGCTTATTTCTAAGCGTTGCCCCGTGAATAAGCCTCTTAGTCAAATGACAAAACAAGAGCTTAGTAAGGTGATTTATGTTTTAAATCAATTAGTAAAATGGAAGTATGAAAAAAGTAACAATTAAACTAAATCCAGCGCATTTAAATGCTATGCTTATTGCACTAGAAGAAGTGCCAACAATAACTGGGAAAGCTCCAGCGCAAATGGCGGTGCAAAGCATATTTGATGAACTACTTACTAAGCTTTTGAAAAAGCAAGTGGAAAAGAGAAATGAACCACAAAAGAAAGAATTTAAGCTTATTCTGAAATATTACGAAGCTTACGCGCTTTCAGAGGTACTAATGAGGGTTAGAGAGCTATTATCTCATGATTCTTTTTATGAAAAACATTCCGTTTTAATGATTAATTCTCAAATTTTTGAACAATTACAACCATGAGCGAAAGAATTTTTGTAATGACAAGTCCTAAATTTCAAGGCTCCGTCACCTACCACTACGCAGAAAACGGCTATTTAAAAATATTAAAGAATGAAGCGCAAATGGATACAGAGCTGCACGGAGAACTATTGAAAAAGGCAACGCCGATACACATTAGCCAAATGCTGGAAATGAAAAAAGCCATCAAGTACGGCAAGATAGAAGAAATGCCCGCCGATTTGAGCTTTGAGAAGTTTTGGAAGACATACGGCAACTTTGCGGGCAAGAAAAAACGCTGCGAGCAACTTTGGAACGCGCTAAACGACACCGAGCGCACCCAGTGCTTAAACTATATAAGTATTTACAAAAGCCAAAAATCCCGCGACGGAACGGCACTTGCCTACCCAGAAACTTATATAAATAACCGAGTGTGGGAAATTTAATTAAATTTTTATCTTTTGCCGCTTGATAAATTCGAGCGGCTTTTTTATAATTCAGATATGAATAGTCTTTTTAAAATTTTTAAATTTTCATCGGAAATTGGTACTCTGAATACGCTTTTCTCATCTATTGTGAAATAATTCAAAGTATTATTGAGAAAAATGCTAGATATCTCTAATTTAGGTAACAAATGCTGCGGCGTTGGTGTGGCATTTCTCAGCTTAATTACATCGGTACGGCAGTTGAAATGATTAGGTGGGAAATAATACTGCAAAAACGGATCATCTACCTGTACGATAACATTGCTTAGCGGGGCACAAATTTCGGAGGTTTGGTCGTCCATGGTAACTTTAAACTGCACAAAGGGGAATAAATGTTTGTCCCTTTGTATCTCCTGCCATTTACTGCTCATCATTGACCATGTAATAATTGTATTATATTCTACCTGCACACTGTCATCCAAAGGAAATTTTAATTTCTTCAAAGCCTCCCGCCTAAATTCGTGCCATGGACGAACGCTACCATTTTGACGAGTTAAAACACTATTGAGATAAATACACTCATCGTAAGTTGTAGCAGCAGAAAATTTCCAAATATTTTTTTTAAGAACATTCCTAAAATCGTCATCAATAGCATCGTAATCTATTCCGAAACTTGATGTTGAGCTTTCCTCTTTTTTTTCATTTGGTGCTGATTCTAAGTGTAGTCCCATTTTCTTTCTGATTTCGTTTACCATTTTTTTAGCTAAAATTTCTGTCCAATCATTTTGTTTTTCTTCCATAACACAAATCTATAAATTAAACCCTAAGTTGCGTAATAACTTAGGGTTTTTTATTTTTGTGTTATGGCAATCAATTCAAAAGGTAGAAATACAGGGCTACTCCGTTATCGCAACGAGAAACTCTTGGCGCGCTATTATTATTACTCCCACATTTTGAAGTATAAATATTCGCGTTGTATGGAGGCTTTAAGCCTTGAATTTGACCTTACTCAAAATCGTATAAATGCCATTATTAACAAGCATTCTAGTAATCTATATAGGCTGGAGCGCCAAGGTGTAGATGTGCCGGCATTGCGCAAAATATACCCGTTTATGGTGTGGCACAATCCTCCTTCCAGCCACAAGAATAACGCTCGGCAATTATCCTTAAACCTTTTCTCAAAGGTTGCTCCGTAACGCTTATGCGTGAAAAGGTCTCAAAATGCGCGTCCTCGTAGCCCTGCAATTTTCTGTATATTTTTTCAGATAAATCTAAATAAGACAATGCCTGTTCTCTGCGCTCGTCCTCGGTTAGCGAGTCCGCATCCCAATGCTTATCCACAATAGTAAGCGTGAAGTCTGCGTTTATTTGCTGGAAAACATTATGAAAGTCGTCGGAGCTTACAATATTAATTCCAATCAATACAGCAGGATAATCCAGCGGTGGTTTGCTCTCGAATAGCTGCCCATAGTTTAAATCAATATAATTTATTTCTGGGATTTCTTTTAGCATTTCAAAGAGTTTTAAATAGAGTTTTTTCATGGTTTAAATATTCGTTATTTTCTTAGCTTCTAATTTTATGATTTCCTTAATTTTATCGGCAAAAATAGGGCTATCGTTAAAGTCTCCGATAAATTGTCGCTTAGGGATATTCATTTTCATATTTCTTCTATGGGCTTTTACAAAGTATTCTTTTCCTTTTTTAGACTTTCGGCGATGCTCTCCCACATTTTGTTCTACAACGCCAGAAAACCCAAAATTATGCGCGCGGGCATAGGGGACATCGCTACCGATAGTTATCGTTACCCCATTGGATTTGGGCTCTATTTTGGCGTTTTCCTTATCAATACTTCGTCGTAAATTACCGGTATTGACAAGCAAACTCCTTTCATTTTCTTTGTCTTTTTTCGGAGCCCAAGGCTCTACGCTGCTTCCTTGCCAACTTTGCTGGTCAAAATTTTCTTTGGCGAAAAGCAAAGCCTCGTTTGCTATTATAATTGGCAAATCATCTAAAAATTGATGCGTTCTTTGTTCTATGGCACGCATCACCTGCTCTAAATTTCTACTCATTTTTTTATTATTTGGTTTAGTTTTTGTACATTTGCAAGACATTGGTGCGGGTAATACCAAGCCGAACACAGATAAGAGCGAGTTTTTAACTCGCTCTAGTCTCTTAAAAGTGAATGCAAAAGAGTTCTAAACTTATCTACTTCACTGGCAATAGCATCTCGTCTATCTATTTTTTCCACTTTTTTATTTGCTATTAAATAAACGAATTTTAATTTTGGGTTTTTCTTAAAACTCTCATGTAATCTTGCTCCCGCACGATTAATGTTCCTTGCTGAAAATTTTTCATTTCCACCAAAATTTAATATTAAAAACACATCGTCAAAGTTTCCTAATTGTTCTCCTTTGTGCAATTTCTGTACTGAATTTAATATAAAGTTTTGCGGTTTGGTTCCGTTGGTTCTATTGGTTGCGTCTCCAATATAAGTTAAGCCTAATTGCTTAGCTTCAAACTCTGGGTTTCTTTCTCCAGCTATTTTAGAGTGGTACCTAATTCTTAGTTCAAGATCGGTATCATTATTCACAATAAGCCTACCTAAATACTGGTTAATAGGATAATCACTTATATCAGAATTTATATTGTTTTTTAATACACTTCTGTTTTGTTTGTTTCGGTATATTTCCACATAGGCTTGTTCTTCCGACATTAATTCTCCTAGAATAACCTTTTGTTCGTCTTCTGTAAAGTATTCATTTAGCTTTTCAAAATACAGGCTATTTTCCGCAAATATCTTTCCGGTAATCCCTATGTTATTTCTGAAATTTTGAGGAATATCGGGTGCTTTTATTTGTTCGTTCGGCGTAGGTTCCTCATACCTTACGGCTTCCACATCTGTACGGCAATTGAAGTGATTGGGAGGAAAATGCGTTTTAAGCAATGGATGATCCCACGGCACTACTACACCATGCAGAGGCGCGCAAATATCGGAGGTATGGTTATCTTGAACGACAAAGAATTTAGCATAAGGGTATATGTGTTTTTCTCTTTGAAATCTTTCCCATTTTGCCGCCATTCGCGCACTAGCTACGGCTGTGTTATACTCTGTTTTTAAATAACGAGCGGAGCGGTCAATGATTTTTAGAGCTTCCTTTCTAAACTCATTCCAGCTTCTCACTTTTCCATTTGGAGAAATAAGTGCGTTATTTAGTGCAATATTGTCAGCGGTATTTTTAGCCATAGAAAACTCCCAAACATTGTCTTTCATTTTTTGGATAAATGGAGCATTTTCAATTTTCAAATCCTCATTTATGATAGGTTTTATTTCCGCCTCTACCCCTTGCCATAATTTGTTGAAAGTGGCTCGAACGACACCTTTATGCTGCAAAGAATGCTTGTTTTTTTGCAAATACATTTCTTTCATGAGCTTTATAAATTCCTGCCTAAATTCGGTATCAAATCCAGCGGAAAGATGGGCTTGCTCAACTTGCCCACAGCAACCTTTATACTCTTTTTCTAGAGCCTGCCAATCCAGCTCCTCGTATAGGCTAAGTTCTATCGAGGAGCTTGGGCGAAAAAATCCTTTAGCTTGTCAAATAAGGATAACTCTTTCGCTTGTACTTTTTTGACTTTGGGCGTGTTTTTTTGCTTGTTTTTGGGCTTTTTCTTAGGGGTTTCATCTGTTTGGATTTCCTCTTCTTCTGGAGTTTCTGCACGCTCTTTTTCTTGCTCCCGTTCTTTGCTCTTAGCCCCTCGAGGCAATCCAAATTCCTCATAGAAGTAATCATCATCTACACCGTCGGCGGTAAGCTGATTTACACGCTCGGCAACACTTAATTTGTCTATGGCTTTTAAATCTTCTTTTTCGTCAATGAAATTAAAGAAACCGCCCGCTACGGGATAACCTCTTTTTTCAAGGCGTGGTTTAAGCTCTTTGTTTAAGAAACGACGCACAAAGATTTTATCGGCTTTGTTTAAGTCGTTTTCCGTATTGCCATGCACTTTTGCCTGAGCGAGTGAAGTCCCGTCGGTGGTGGTCATCGTTTGCCCCTGTGCGCTGATTAATATTTGTTTGTCCCAATGCTCCAAAAACTCACGATGCACCGCGCCGTTGGATTGACTAGTTTGCAAGGTTTCTACCGAGCTTTTATTGCTTAAAACCATATCTGCAGCCGCCCCTCTTTTTCTAAATGATTCCTCCATTTCTTTCTGTCCATTTTCATCGTCGGGGTCGTACTTGCCGATAAGCTGCGGAATGCCAAACAGCTCGCAGAATTGCGCATAATCTGCACCTCCATTTCGTTTAAATATGGCGTAAGGTGCCGTGCGCGCAAATATCCCTAAGTCTTTGTCGTCGCCAATGTTTAAAATGAAATCGTTATCCTCGTAAGGAATGCCCTCATCGCTAGAGGTGTCTTTTAAAATTAACTTATGCAGCGTGTCAATGTGTCGGCGGTCGATACTTTGAACCTTAAAACCATCTGAAAAATCCAACTCCACGATGGATTTGCCGTAAAATTTAGAAAGTAAAATTTCACGGAGCAATTTTTCAAATTCGGGCGTGTCTATCAAGTCCCAAAGCTCCTCTATCTCTTTGCCGTCTTTTTGAAAGGTGAGATTGGCATTGGTTATGGCGCGCACACGCTTGTCCATGGCTTCGTATAGTACGCCGTCCATTAGTAAGTTATTGTAAAGCTCCACGAGCTTTTGACGCCTGCCACGATAAGCCTGCGAGATAGCGGTTATCCAGTTTTCAATATCTAAGGAGCTGTGCCTTTCGGGTTTTACCACTAGCACTTGGCTAATGTTTAAAGTCTTTTTTTGGCTATTCTTTTGTTTAAATCCAATTTTAGTCATAATTAATAGTAGTTTTTACGCGGTGGGTTTGAATGATAGGAAAATGATTTAACGCTTTTTTCTTCCTCCATTAGTCGGGGCAGATTAGCAGGCATTCCTTTGTAGACGGCGGTAAGCCAATTCACGGCCTCTTGATAACGGAATTTCTTATCTTCGTAGTCAATGCTAGGCGTTGCCAGTGTGATGATTTCCCAAATGGCAATGTCTTTAATAAACTTAACCAGTAGCGGGCTTCTGTCGCAATCCGTGGCAGAGAAAATAGCCCCCGTGTCGTAGGTTTTCATCAGTTTGGAAGAAGCAAAATCAATGGCCATATCCAGCGCAGCGAGCGCAATGGTCTCGTCGTTTTCAATAATTCTTTTAAGCTTTGCCTCTCGGCAATGTGTCTTTAATTCTTCAATTTCTATAAACATGGTTTAATATCTTTTTTTGTTCTTGGCTTTTTGATACACCTTGGGCGTGTGGTTCCCTGTCAAATTCTTGTGATTAACCACCCATACGGCACCCTCCACGGCGTCTGGAGCGTCGTCGTGCGCTCTAGATTTTGGCGACAAGGCTAAAAATTGGAACTCCGTTTCTTTCATATCTTCTCGCCCTTTCAATTCTTCGTTAAATATTAACTTGCCATTGCGGTTAAGCGGCTCCAAATTGCTCTCAATCCGGTAGAACTTCTCGGGCTTTTTGCGCTCATCGGCTTTCAGCGGGAGCGTTATGTTATAGCGTTTGTTCGCCTTTTTAATCTCTCGTTTTAGCGTGTCGTCAATCCAAGGGTATTCAATGTAATAGTACACAGATACGCCCGCGCTGGAGGTTTTCTTATAGGTTTCGTAAAGGTGCTCCAGCATTTTGGCGGTGGTGTTTTTTTGACAAAACATATCAATTACATGGTACTCGTCTTTGTACTTGCCCACCAAGGCGGTTGCTTTAAAGTCTCCGTTTTTCTTGTAAGAGGGGTCGGTATAGGAAACAAGGAATTTGTATTTTTTGAGTGGTAATACTTTACCATAGCTTATCTCCTTAAACACTTTCCCTAAGCTGATAGGGTTATTAAAATATTCGCCCTGCACCGCTTGCGCCGATATTTTGGACAATGTTCGGTCGATATGCTCCTCGGTGTTTTTTTGAGGCCAAGTGGATTTGTTGTTTTTGTCCCGTATGTTTATAATATCGGTGTGGTCTGCCATTTCTATGGCTTTTTTGATACAGCAATAGTCGGCAATGATGTTTCCGTTAAAGAGCACCGTGATAGGTTCTGAAACCGAACGAGTGGCATATAACGCTTTTTCAAACCACGCCCACTTTTTATCCACGGTGTCGGGATTTCGGCAATCTTCGTCCGTATCGAAGTCGTCCACTAAAATGGCATCCGGTCTCACTTCTTCATTTCTTGCTCCACGGGGCGCATTTCCAGCCCCTACGGCAATGAACATTGCCCCTTTCTTTATCGTGAATTGGTCGTCGCGCCAATGCCCGTGATTTTGCTGTATTCCGTAATCGTGGATTATCCGCGTGTTACTTTCAAAAGCACTTTTAAACGGCGTTAAAAGGCGTTTTGCAGATTCATTGGTCGCCGAGGCAATGATGATAAACTTCTTTTTACCTGTAAGGGCTAAGTAGGTAAATTCCATCATAGCGCGGGCTGATTTGGCAAGCTCACGCGACCATGCGCGCACCTCGTACCATTCCATATTTTCGGTAATTCTCTTGGTGCTGGCTTTGTGAAATGCCGCCGGTTCGCATTTATAATACTTGTGGAAATAGTATTTAAACCACTCCTCGGGATTTGCCTCTAAACGCTTTTTTCTGCGTTCAATTTCCGTGGCGGTTTCGGATAAATCCACGCTGGATTTTTGGCGTAGGTTGGTATAATATCGCTCCCAAAACTCTAACGCCTTGCGGTCTTCGGGTGTTAATCTCTTGGTTATAAGCATAGCCTTAAAGTTTTGATTTAATAAATGCGTCGGTGTAGTCTGCCAATAGTTGGGCGTCGTCCAAATTTTCCACGCGCACAAAATCCAAGAACTGCGTGAGTGCATTAATCATCTCGGGGAGCAAAGCCTTCGTTTCTAAATCCTTGATATTTTTAATCAGCTGATTTCTGATTTGGGCGGTTTTATAATCCGCAAATCGGTAGCCCTCCTCTTGGCTTTGAATATAAGCGTTAATTTCCGCAAGCTCATCTTGCATTTGCACCAGTTGCTCTTGGCGTGTGAGTAAAATGTTACGCTTTAAGCCCTCCCACTTCTCGGATTTAATCCACTCGGAGGCCGTGTTTACCGCTACGCCCACGCGCTCGGCCAATTCTCTGATGCTGATATTTTTTTCTTGCAAAAAGAGCATTTTAGCATACTCTTTTTTTTGCTCTCTTTCCTTATTTGTCAATCGTCCTTTCTTTGCCATACTGTCAAACTTTTAAGGCAAAATTCCACTATATATCAATGTTTGAGAAATCGACATTTTATGATAGTGCTATTTTAAGAGTATGATACATTGATTTTAGCACTATGATAAAAAGCTAATTTTTTTAGCCGTTTCGTTTGATTGAATTTTGCCCTGTAAACGAAAAAATACCAAGCCATGAAATTCATATTAAACGATGAGCGAGTAACGAACTCCTACGGGTTTAGAGTTAAAACCGCTGGAATAAACTTAAAGCGTTTTTTGTCTAATCCTGTGTGCTTAAATAACCACAGGAATAACACAAAAGATGTATTAGGAAGTTGGGAGGATGTATCGGTTGAGGAGCATTTGCTTACAGCTACGCCCAAATTTGACACAGAGGATGTGGACGGAAAAGAAGTTGTGCGCAAGGTGGAGAAAGGCGTTCTCAAAGGTTGCAGTATGGGTTTCACTTTCAATCCAAAAGATATGGTAATGGAAAATGGAGTGCTTACCCTTACTAAGTGTGAATTAACAGAGGCCTCTATCTGTGCCATTCCCTCTAATGCCGCCTCCGTTGTGTTATACAATCAAAATGGCGAAACTTTAAGCGAGCCAGAAATCAAAGCCATTTGTTTACAAGTAGAAAATCAATATATCAAAACACAAAATGAAATGAAAGAACTCACAGCACATTTACAGCTAGAAGAAAATGCAAACGAATCGGCCATTTTGAGTGCCGTTAAAAGCATTGAGGCAAAGCTTACTGCCTCGGAAACAGAGAAAGTAGCCTTAAAGGCAGAAATTGATCAGTTGAAAAAAGCTGAAACCGAAAGACAAACCGCAGTACTCACCGCCGAAGTAGACAAAGCCGTTAAGGCTGGGAAATTAGACGAGGCGGGGAAAGCACCGATTTTGGCAATGCCTTATGAGGGAGCAATGGCATTACTTGCCGCCTTGCCAGAGCGCAAAAGCATAACCGCGCAATTAAAAGATAACGAGAGCAAATTGGCAAAATTTGACAAGATGACTTGGGACGAACTAGACAAGGGTAATCACTTGGCTATGCTCAAAGCCGAGCATCCGGAATACTTTGCCGAGCGCAAAAAACAACAATTTGGAACTAACTAAAAAAAGAAACTATGGGATTAGAAAGAGAAATTTGGAAAAAAACCATTGAGGAAAAATTAAAACAGGATAATACCTTTTTAAATCACATTTCCGATGTGTCCTCAGAAAACATTTTAGCGGGGAAAATCGTGCATA
Source organism: Ornithobacterium rhinotracheale (assembly GCF_022832975.1). Lineage (NCBI taxonomy): Bacteria > Pseudomonadati > Bacteroidota > Flavobacteriia > Flavobacteriales > Weeksellaceae > Ornithobacterium > Ornithobacterium rhinotracheale. Next base: position 2,208,216 of record NZ_CP094846.1, read on the forward strand.
TCCCGCAGGCTGGTGCGCCATCTAAGGTGGTAAAAAACCGTAAGACTTTGCCCGCTGATGTGAAGCAGAGAAAGGATACAGAGGTATTGTACCAAATCGACGAGTACACTACCGACCCTGTGCATATTCCACACGCAGAAACCGTGGAGCTTAGCTACGATAAACGCCGTTCCGTCTTAGACCAAGACATTGCGAATTTATCCGAGGAAGTGGCAGAGGGAATGCTTACCAATATGGTAGTTTCGCCAATTGGAGACAACAAGTCTTTGCCGGAAAAAAACATTTTAGAGACCACCGGAGCCAATGGTACTACCTTATTGGAAAACGCCACGGGCGAGCGCAAAAAATGGACACTCAGCGATTTGCAGAGAATGCAGAACCTATTACGCTCACAGAAAGCGTGGAGCGAGGGCAATATGTATGCCTTACTCCCAGCCAATGCGCTTTTAGACTTATTCCCTGCCGATAGTCAGCTAACGGCTACTTATATGCAGTCGGTAACCGAGCAAGAGCGCAGAGAGGGCGTTATTTACAAGGTGCAGGGCTTTAATATTTTGGTGCGTTCTTCTGTATTTGTCATGGCGCAAAATAAAGACTTCAAAGCCTTTGGTGCCGTGGTAGAAGCTACCGACAGCGAGGCGGCTATTTTCTGGAACAAGAACATGGTCGAAAAAGCCATCGGAGACCTTGAAACCTTTGAGCGCGTGAAAGATCCTCAGTGGTACGGCGATATTTACTCATTCCTTGTCAGAATTGGCGGAAGGGCAAAACGCAAAGACTTCGAGGGCGTGGGCGTATTAAAGCAAGCAAATGCCTAAAAACATTAACCCAGTAGTGGGCGCAAAAGCCCACTGCTTTAAACTATCAAATTATGAGTAAACTAAAAGCAATCACAGCAATCGTTTTAATCGAAGAAGCTAAAAAATTATTTAACAACTATTCAGAGTTAAAAGAAGTTTATATCACTTCTGACGGTATGGGCTTTTATGAAAAAGAAAAAGCTGAAAATCATGCAGATTATTTGGAGAATAAAGAAGTTTCTTTTTTCAAAAGAGAGGAAGTTTTAACCAATGACGATACTCCGAAAACTCCTGCAAGTGATGAGGAAACAACACCTCCAGAGCAAGGCGAACAAACCAATGAAGATGAAAATGCAGAAGTATCAGAGGCGGAGGCTGAAAGAGCTTCGCTGCTTGCAATGTATGCGGAGAAATTTGGAAAAAAAGCGCCTCACAACATTGGCTTAGAGAAATTAAAAGAGGCCTTGAGAGAAGATTAAACAATATTTAAAACACATTTAAAACAGATTTAAAATGGCAGAAAAAGCACTATATGGATTAAAAACCATCAAGATTGGAGATGTCAAAAATGAAACGGATATGCCGTCTTCATTGACGGAGTTCAAAACCTACCGGGATACCTTTGAGATGACAGAGGAAGAAGGCTCGTTTACCGATGAGCTTTGCGACCAAAATGATATTCCAATTGTGAGTTTTCACGAAAAGGGAAAAAGAGATATAAAGGTTAGTACCTATGACTATTCGGCGGACTTCCTTAAAAAAATAAAAGGAGGAACCTCGCTATCTAACGAATGGAAAGAGGGCGACGGCGAGCTAATTTTTAAAGCCTTGGAGATTACCACAGACACGGGGCATGTGATTAAAATTCCGAAAACACAGGTGTTTGCAAGATTGAACTTAAAGCTCAAGAAAAAAGAGCTTGCACTCTTGGAAATTGTCTTTAAACCGCTGTCAAAAATCAGCATTAAAGAGCCAGTATAATAATGGAGCGTTTGTCGGAAATTAAAGCGGCTAAAATTCTACTCAAAAGGGGCGTGGAAATGACACTCCCCGCTCCTTTTTATTTGAGAATATTTGGACGAAAAACTAGCGTTGAAACCTTGAAAGTTCCTTGCATTGCGTGCCAAATTGCAATCTGTGAGGCATTCTTAGAAACAGGTATTCATCTAAAAGAAGATGAAATCAGCCTGCAAAATGCCTTGGAGCTCTTAGCTACCAAAGGGCGTAAGATTTCACAAATTATCGCCATGGCCATACGCAATGAAACGCGTATCACTTGGCGCGTTAAACGACTTGCCAAGCGTTTAAGAAAGCACACCAACACAGAAGAAATGTCTTATCTGTTTAGTTTGCTGGTTGCTTTTTCTGGGGTGCAGGATTTTACGAATACTATCAGATTAATTCAGCAGACGAGGATAACGAAGCCGATGAATCTGAGTCCGGAGGAGAAAACGAGTTAATAAGCGAGAGCTTTCATAGCGTTTTTGGCTTTGTGGGCTATTGCTGCCACAAACTGCATTTGAGCAAAAAAGAAGTAATGCAAAGCACTTTTGCCGAGCTAAATATGATGCTTGCCGATATGCCCAAAGTAGGCTATAAAAAGAAAGAACCTAAGAGATTAAATAATATAGATGAACTAGCCGAATGGCTAGGTGCAGAAGAAATAGAAAGAGAATAAAATGAGCGATTTCGAGCCAATTAAGATTGATTTCACCGTGAATAATAAAACTGTTTTAGATGAATTTTCTAAAATGGTTAAAGCGGCTATGGAGCAAACTAAGAGTATGGACGATGCGCAGAAAAAGTTTAAAGAATACATAAATACTCAACTTGCCAGCGCTGGGGTACTCTCAAAAAATGCGACGCTTACCGAGGCACAAAGTGCAGCGCTCAAACAGCACGCCTCGACGCTTGTTTACTTAAAGGCTCAAATCGAAAACACCTTTGACCCCACCCAGCAAGGGGTGTATCAATTCCAATTAAAAAAGACACAGGAGGCTATTCAAAAAATCATTGAAGCCGCCAATGCCAAAATAGCGCCCATCGATGTGGAAGCTACAACGCAGGCTAATCAAAAGTTAGAGGAAGCCGGACGATTATTAGACCAAATTTCGGATAAACATTTCACGCCGCAATTTGCCTCTCCAGAAGAACTGGAGATTTTAAGCCAAGAAATCAATAAGGCACACGATGAAATGGAGCAACTGGGCGTTGTTATTGATTTTGTTAATGCCAAGATGAGTTCCATGGATAGCGGTTCTAAGGAGTTTCAAGAGTTAAAAAGAGATATTGAGGCGGCTAATAGAATGCTGGGCAGAACGCCGGCAATATATGATACTGCGGGCAATAGCATTGATCAGATGAGCGATGCACTTCGAGCGTTCAAAGAAGAATTAGCACAGGAAACCGATGTAGAGAAAATCAAGGTGCTAAACCAAAACATTGAAACGCTAGAAAACGCTATCAAAAAACTAAAAAACACGGGAAAAAGTGGCTTTGATGACTTTGGAAATCAATTGCAAGAAAACAAGCAGAAATCTGTCAATTTGCAAACGGAGCTGGAGCAACTTGTGCAGTCAATGGCAAGGCTTAGAATAGCGGGCAAACAGAACTCCAAAGAATATCAAATATTAAGAGATAGAGCCGTTGAAGTAAGAAATGCCATAGCTCGCACCAACCAAGAAATCAACGCGTCGGCATCTACAACTAGCAATTTAGATACGCTAGTTCGTGCAACTTCTGCCATTGCTGCGGGCTATTCCATGGCGCAAGGTGCCGCTGCATTATTTGGTGTAGAAAATAAAGAAGTGGAGCAAAGCATTATGAAAGTAACGGCGGCCATGTCGGTACTGCAAGGCTTGCAACAAATACAGGCAGAGCTCAAGCGTAATGATAGCATTTTAACGCAGGCGCAAACGGTCGCACAAAAAGTCTACACAGCCGTTGTCGGAACCAGTACAGGGGCATTAAAAGCCTTTAGAATTGCTCTTGCCTCCACAGGGATAGGCTTGGTGGTAGTTTTGTTAGGTTCGCTAATTGCGAACTGGGATAAAGTTACGGCAAGCATTAAAAAATCATTCCCCGCAGTGGAGGGCTTTGGCGATAAGATAGATAAATTGAAATCTTATGTAATGGGCTTTTTGCGCGCTTATTTATCCCTTTATGAAACCGTATTTAAAACCTTGGTTAAACTGTTTCAGTTGGATTTTGCGGGCGCAATAAATGAAGCTACTAACTTGGTTAAAAATGCCAAAAATAGCTTTGAAAAGGCTTACAATGAAAGCGAAGCGGCTAACGCCAAAGATAGAATGAATGCGCGTTTGGATATAGAGATAGAAAACGAGAAAAAACGCATTGAAATATTAAAAGCCAGAGGTAGAAAAACAGACGAACTTCAAAGAGCTTTATATAATAAAATGCTCAAACGCTACGAAGACGATTCGGAGAAATACAAAGAGATAGAGCAGGAAAAAGCAGTATTTGAGGCAGGTATTTTAAAGAAAAGAGACGACGAGGCTAAAAAGGCAGCAGAAGAACGCCGTCGCCGTGCAGAAGCCAACGCAAGAAAAGCGGAGCAATTGGCACAGCAATTAGCGCAAAAGCAAAAAGCGGCATTGAAAAGTATAGAGCAAGCGGAACGAGAATACCAAAAATCACGCATGCAATCTTCGGAAAAAGAAATTGCGGATATTGAAGATAAATACAATCAATTAAAGCAGGAAGCGCAAAATGCCAAACTAGGAGTGTCCGAATTGATGCGTATTGAAAAGCTAAGAGCGGGTGAAATCAAGGCAGTAAAAGCCAAGCAGGAGAATGATAGCTTTTTTAAAGACTTACAGGACAGAAAGGAAATGTACGCCGCTTATGAAGCATTTAAAACCAAAGTGGGGAAAGAAGAAGCCGACAAACGCTATGCCTTGCTTGTAGAAGCGCATCAGAATTACGGGGCTTTGCTAGATGCTGAAATTAACAAAATAAAAGAGCTAGGCGATACCATTACTCCAGAACAATTGGAGAAACTAAACAAATTGCAAACGGAAAAAAAGAGCTTTGACAAAGACAAGAACAAAGCCGAAGAAAGCAAGTTTAGTGATGCTTATAATGCGCTTATTTCATTTAATGAAAAGCGTCAAGCCATAGAAGAAAAATACCGCCGAGATAAGGAGCAGTTAGAGCAAATAAGCAATGAAAAAATAAAGGCGGAAAAACTGGCAGAGTTAGAATTTCAGCGCAAGGCTGCCATCGATGCCATTAATGCCGAAGCCTACGAGCGAGAGACTATCATGCAGCGCATGTCTCAGAACCTTGTGGGGATTACCAAAAGAGAGCTGGCCAATCGCATTCAATCCTTGGAGGAGTATTTGGACAAGGCAGGCGATGGGCTAAATGAGGAGCAAAAAAAGTTTATTGAAAATGAGCTGGAGAAAGCCAAAGCCATACAGGCATCTACCGATTTAGGTGTTGAGGAAAAAGCCTTATTGCAACAAAAGGCAGAACTCATTGAGCGTATTGCGCAAATGCAAAAAAAAGGCATTACCAATGTTTCCGAAGAAGTGGAAGAATTGGAAAAAACAAACGCCCAACTTAAAGAAATAATGGCGCGAAAGTTTGCCAAAGTTTCTGAAGTTGCCGGACAATTGGGCGGTGCCTTTAATGAGCTAGGCAGCGCGCTAAAAGAATACGACGAGGGCTTGGGCGATACGGTGGAAACTATGGGCGATTTGCTCAATATAGCTGGTGATGTGGCGGGTGCTGCCGCCTCTTTTGCGAGTGGTGATATTGTGGGCGGAATTACCAAGTCCATCAAAGCCATTACGGGGCTTCTAAATATGAGCGCCAAAGTGAGAGAAAGCGAGCGCAAGGCGCGGGAAGAGCTCAAAAAGTGGAACGATGAAATTTTCTACCACCAATTAACCTATAACGCAGAGCTTAGAAAGCGATTGCAGGACGAAGTTAAAATCAACGACTTATACAAAAGCCGCGTCGAGAACATAAAAGAGGAAATCGCCGCCAATCGTAAGTCTGCCGATCAGGTTAAACAAAACATTGATGCCGTGGCAAAAAGGCTTTTAAAGTCTAAAACCATTGTGGACAAAGTAACCTATAAAAGCGGTGGTTTCTTAGGCCTTTGGAAAAAAACAAAAGTCAAAGATGTTGAGAAAAGCATTGCCGAGCTTTTAGGCCTTGGAACTTTTGAAAAGAAATTAAGCCTAAGGCTAGGGGCGCTCGGTGTTTTTGAAACCACATTTATCCCTAAGGAAAACATCGAAATCACCGATGAACTACTGCAAAAGTTGGAACAAATCAATGCAGAAAAGCCACTTACGGGCGATGCCAAAGAAGCCTATCAGCAATTGAAAAAGCTCAAAGATGAGTACGGCTCACTAGAAGCAGCCAACCGTGAGTATTTAAAACAACTCCGCGAGGCTGCAACCGGCACCACCGCACAAGCCCTAGCCGATAGCATTAAACAAGGCATCGCCTCAGGCAAAAAATCGTTCGCCGATTTTGCCGAAGACATAGAGGGCTTTTTGCGCAACGCTGTGCTGGCAGGTCTTGACACGACTTTTTTCAAGGAGAAAGTACAAGCCCTGCACGAAGAATTAGAGAAGATGATAGGCGATGGCGTTATTAGCACGGAAGAGCGCGACAGCTTTAACCAGATGTATATGGCGATTGTGGAGGAGCAGAAGAAGAAACTGGAGCTTATCAATCAAGCTGGGCTCAATGTGATAAAAGAGCAAGAAAACGCCAACTCTTTACAAGGTGCCATTAAAGGCGCCTCACAGGAGAGTATCAATATACTTTCTGGGCATATGGCGGGATTGCGCCTCCATGTGATGGATATTTTGAAAATCATCAAAGCCAACGGCGGAAATAGCCTAGAACGCTTGTCTGAGCTTATTAAAATTCAAATGAATATAGAGCGCAATACGCGCAAAACGGCAGAAAATACAGAGAAATTACACAGCATAGATGAGGGAATTTCCAAGGTGGAGAAAGCCATTAAGTCTAACCAAAATGATTTGAAAGCCAATGGATTTTAAAGATAAAATAAACGGTGTTTTGCTTACCCAAATGGGCGCTGTGATTCAAACAGGTGCCGAGGCTTTGCTGGAATTTCCCGAGCGAAAAGAAGTCTACGAAAATGATTGGGCAGAAGAAAATGGCGGAGAGTATGATTTGGCGAAACCTAAGTTTAAAGACAAAGAAGTAACGCTTAAAATGTGCATCTTGGCCGACAACCACGCGCAGTTTTGGCAGTACAGGACAGCACTTTTTAATGAGCTTAAAAAAGCAGGCGAATTGTCGCTTTACATTTTTGACCACGACAAAACTTACAAAGTTTTTTATAAGAAATCAAGTGGTTTTAAAATCAGTTTAAAACGCCTTAAAAATGTAGAAAAAGTCTTTGTGAAATTTGATTTAACCTTTAAAGTATTACAAAATGAAATATAAAATATACAGAAATAATGATGTTGTTGCTACAGTGAGAGCTAACGGCAGTCTTACGGAGAAAATCTTTGGCGAGGAAACACTAACGATGGACTTCACGCTAAATCATTTTATTCTCTTTAAGATTGGCGACCGCGTGAGCGTTTATGATAAGAATTACTATATCGTAGAAGAACCCAGTGTGGAGAAGATAAGCACTCGGCAGTATCGTTATAACCTTACATTTAACGGCGTTAAATACCGATTAGGAGAGATTAAATATTTCTTTTACGACCACGAAAATCAGCTTACCGTTTCGGAGTTTTCTATTACAGGCACGGCGTCCAAAATGCTAGAGCTTGTCGTGGCAAACACTAACAGAGCGGGGCAATTAGGCTGGCGCATTGGCAAGGTGTCCACTATGGAGACCAAAACCGTTGATTTCAGTGATTACAATTGCCTTGCAGCTCTTACCCGCATTGCCGAAGAATTTGATATTGAACTTTGGATTGGTGCCGATAAAAGCATTCATTTAGAGAACCGCACGCAGTCTTCTGGGTACAGGCTGGAGTACGGCAAGTCCAAAGGCATAAAAAGCATTAGCCGCAACCCTTACACCGAGGCTAATTTAGTAACACGCTTGTATGCGCAAGGCGGGGCTAAAAATTTGCCGGCTAATTACCGAAGTGGGCAAAAAAGACTTAGAATGCCCGTGCCTTATTTGGAGAAAAATACCGCATTCTATGGTGTGGTGGAGCATTTGCAGAACTTTGATGAGATTTACCCTAAGCGTGTGGGTAAAGTAACCAAAGTTTTTGACAATGAACCCCGCATGTTTGCCGACGAAACGCTTGATTTTGACTTGAACGAATACAACCAATACGGCTCGAAATACTTGATAGCTGGCACTTCGGCTAAGGTAATATTTCAAACTGGAGACTTGGCGGGCTATATTTTAGAAGTGCAAAAAGGTGGATTTAACAGTAAAACCAAAGCCTTTACCTTACTGAAAAATAAAGAGGAAAAAGCCTTTGAAATTCCAAGCGCGCAATTTAAGCCACGCGTGGGCGATAAATACATTTTAGTAGATATTATGATGCCGGAGGCTTATGTATTAGCGGCTGAAAGAGAACTGCAAGCAGCGGCACAAAAGTATTTGGACAAAAACAGCAAGCAAAGATTTGTTTATGGTATCGTGCCAGATCCGCTGTATTTAAAGAAAATCAATTTTAGTTTAAAGCTAGGGAATACCATTCGTTTCAAGGATGCGGATTTTGGGCTTGATGCGGATATTCGTGTGGTAAGCATTACGCGAGATATTAATAATCCGTATTTGACCACTTTTGAAATTGCCGAGCAAGCAACCATTACGCAGTTAGTGCGCAATTACATAGAAAAAGAAAAGCGAGATAATATCATCATTGCAGAGCAGCGAAAAAATGAGCAAAGAATTTCAGAAGCCTACGAAACTATGCAGGAAATTCAAAACAATACATTTGATGCTGACGGCTATTTCAAACCAGAGAAAATTAAGCCGTTAAGCATTGAAACAAAGATGCTATCCGTAGGTGCGCCCTTGCAGCAGTTTGATTTGTTCGATGTGATTATTTTCCAATCCTCCGCCAATGAGGTGAAAAACACCGCTGGAACTTTGATACATTACACCATTGCCGACAGCCCAAAAACTTGGAATATTGCGCAAGGAAGCCACACGCTCAAAGCCAACGAGGCTAGCTATATATATGCCAAATGTGAGCGCAATGGCAACCGCGGGACTATTCTATGCACAAGCAAGAAAATAGCCGCGCTTAGTGATGGGAATTATTACCACTTTGAACTAGGTTATATTTCCACGCTGAAAGATAAAGAGGTTAGAAAAATTAAATTGATTTCTGGATTTACGGCTATCAATGGCGGAGAAATAACCACAGGACGAATTACCTCTCAAGATGGCAATAACTGGATAGATATTAAAGAGGACGAAATAGAAATAAACGCCAAAGTGCAATTTGCCTCAGATAGCCCAGCGCTTAGCCAGCTCAAAAACTATGTAGACCAATCATTGACAAATATAAGCATAGCCAAGGGGAATATTGATAAGTCCATTTTGGACGGAGTTATTGCCGAGGCCGATGCCAAGGCAATAGAAATGATGCTGGAAAATTTAAAAAGTGAGTTTACCGGAATTAATCAGCAGGCAGTGAAGATTTTGGAGAAAGTAAGCGATGCAGAAATTCTTAATGCTAAAAATGCCTACGAGCATAGCTTTAATGAGTTAAGTAGTCTCATCTCCTCTGCCATTGCAGATAAGGGTGTAAGCGATGCCGAACGCCAAAGAATTAAAGAGAAATTTGAGGACTATCGGACTAAAATTACCGACTTAACCAGTTCAATCGAAAAGCTAAACTGGAATGCCAGAGAACGCACAGAAATTGCTTACTCACGCACAGAGCGTTTGCAAAAAGTAACAGACTTTTTAAGCACTACCATTGACGGTGATGTGATTAGTACCGGTGTTTTGCAAGTAGGTGGCCTTGATGCCAGCGGGGAGAGCAAGTCCAATGCAGGCATTAGTGGCACCACAGAAAAAGGTGAGGGAAATGATGTAAGATTTTGGGCGGGCAGCACCGCCGAGAACAAGGACAATGCCCCTTTCCGAGTATTGGAAAATGGCAGTTTATTTTCTACGGCTGGAGAAGTGGGAGGTTTTAGAATAGATGAAAGTAGCTTAGGTTCTTACGGTACGGGCAATGAATTTTCATACATAGAGAACCGAGGCACCCAAATAATGAATGCCTCAGCCGAGGCAGGCTGGCGCGCAATACAAATAAACAAGCGCGACCTGCCCTATGAAGATGTAGGGCTTGTGGTTCGAACCATGCGGCTAAGAGAGGGGCGCAGGCTTGTGGCTCTGAGGCTAGATGCAGCCAATATATCTGGCATAAAAAATAGTGAAAATATAGCCTTAGATATTACTAGCGGTCTCACAAAAATAAATGACAGATTGTATCAAAAAGGGCAAAAAGTGCTTTTCAGCACTGGTTATATTGGCCGTGCATACGATAATGTAGTAAAAGATAATTATAGGCAAACGCATGATTTTGTTTTTAACCAAGTGAATGGCAATATTACCATTACACTACCAAGCACAAGCGATATTAAAAGAAATGTAGCCGTGGATAGCTACAATGAGCTAGTGAGCTTTGAGCTTAACTTTTTAGTAACGAAAAGAGCCACTGGAAGAATTACCATTCAAGGGGCACCGGATGCCCAAATGCTAAACTCCGATGGCGGAATTATTTACGGCGGTAATGGATATCTCTATTTAACCCGTGGCGACAGCGTAAAAGTTCGTTATGCCGATGGAGATTATTACTTAATTCAAGAAAGAAGATAAGCTATGATACTAGATTTATTAAACAATAATTACGAAGCGCTCATTACACAGCTATGGCTAGTGATAAGCGTGTGGGTGGTCGTTTTAATTGCGATGGCCGTAGACTTCGCCGCAGGGCTGAAAAAAGCCCGTGAGCTGGGCGAGGCACGCACGAGCGAGGGATACCGCAGAACCATCAATAAATTCGTTTTTTATTATTCGATGATGAGCTTTGCGCTGATGTTTGACTTTCTCGATGTGATTACACCAGTGATACTTCCACACCCACTCCCTCTGATACCGCTATTTAGCATACTTGGAGCCATTGCCTTAGTATTTACCGAAGTGAAATCAGTCTATGAAAAGGCCGAGGACAAGCTCCGGCGAAAGACTGACAAAAGCGTTGAGGAGCTAATACGAATATTTAAAAACCGTGAGGACTTAATGGGAAGCGTTTTAGAAATGCTCCGCGAGGAAAAACAAAAACAAGACGACCAAAAAACAAGCGAAAATGAATTGCAGTAAAGACACCGCCCGATTAGACTTAGTGTTTAGAGAGGGAGATACCTCGCCCGCGTGGACGATAAACCTCCTAGACGGCGATGGAAAATCCGTAGATATAAGTGGCTTTCAGTTTTATATGGAAACCCAAGATTTGAACGGCAATCGCCAAGAACTTAGAACCATTGGGCGGGGGCTTTCCATTGAACACAATAATTTGATAATTGAAAAAAAGCAAAGAGAAAATTTGCCCGATGGCATCTATTCCTATGCGCTGAAAATGAAAAAAAACAACGGCGATATAATCACATTTTTGGAGGGAAAACTAACGATTAAAAAACTCATAGCCCATGAAAGTTAAAGTAAATAAAACCGAAAGGAAAATCACCGTAAATATTGAAAAGGGGGATGTTTTCAGCATTCAAAAGTTCATCAATACGATGAACCATACCACTGCCGAAGAAAAAGGAGAAATCAAGGCGGCAATGTTTGGTGATGAAATAGATAACAAAGCCAATGCTGATGCTTCTAATATCTCTGAAACTACCAAGTGGAAAAAGAAGCTGGAATATCTTACGGCTGCGGATATTGAAAGCAAAGCCGAGGCAAGTGATTTAACAAATGCAAAAGAAGATTTGCAAGAGGCCATCGCTTTAAAAGCTGACGAAACCGCCTTGCAAAGCACCAACTCAAGCGTGGCGTCTATTCAGAGCAGAGTGGATATAATTAACCAGCTCCTCCAAGTGAACGATGACACCTTGGATGAATTGCAAGAAATTGTCACTTTCATCAAGCAAAATAAAGAAGATTTGCAAAATCTCGATGTTTCAAATATTGCGGGGCTTGCTGATGCCTTAAATAATAAATTAGATAGAGAAGATGCAAGATATAAGTTTCTGAAAGAGGACGGAACAGCTTTAAAACTTCTTTATAATAAAGACCTTGATGATTTGGTAGACTCAGGCTTATATATAATTAGAAATAACCCAAATAAGGCTGAAAAATTTCATTTGCCTACTATGCAAAAGGGCTTCACTTATGATTATCATAAACTTATCGTATTGTCTGAAATGGGAAAAGGTGCCTTTTCGAAGTCTATTACGCAAATAATTTTACCTATTCACACTAACACAAAAATGTTTTATAGAATAAGAAACTATTACGGAAATTGGAGTGGTTGGAAAGAAATTATTACTAGTGATTCAAGTGAATATTTTGGGCTTTCTCAAGCAAATCAAACCATTGAAAGCGGCGTTATCCGTGAGATTGATGTGCAAGGGCGTTTGGATGTTAAAAATCTAACTGAAAAGGAAAGCGCCAATACGCAGTTTTCTAAGGTTTTGGTATTGGACAATAAGGGTACTCTTGCCCAAAAAGACGCGAGCAATTGGCAGAAAACTAGACTAACCTCAGATTATGGTCAAACGCAAGACTTTAACGAAGACGACCTTAATAAATTTGATAGAAGTAAAACAGGTTTTTTTAGCGTAAAAAAAAGAGAAGTAAAAAATAATCCATTTCCTTTTGGTAGGGGAATGCTTTTCAGCTACGGAAATGCAACTAGTGCCACTCAATTTATTTCATCAACCATGTATGAGGCGAGATTCAGCACTTTGTATTTTCGTTGCAATAGTAATGTTTGGGGATATGACAGATGGCGCAAAATCACAACGGAGGAAGATTTAGGCTATTTTCCCCCAAGCCACTACGGAAGTTATGACCAAAATAAAATAGTGTTTAAGCCGATACGAACTGGTGGATTTGCCTCAGCTAGCTATACTGGCGCTTTAATCTATGGCGTGAATAATAGCTCGCACAAAACAGGTTCACTCTCTACATTTGAGTTAGACCTAGAGGGAGCTATTAGCGGAAGAAAAGCCTTGATTAATTTTAACGGCGATGCCCTGCCTAATATTCCACAAATTAAATACTCAAATAAAGAGGCTTTTCAGCCAAATGTTGAGCTTAAAATTCATCTAACATACATTGATAGAAATACTATACTAGGAACTATTTATAAATAAGAAATATGAAAACACCGATAAACTTAGAAGAAAACAAAGAGATTTTCAAAGGGAAATTCCAGCATCAGATTAGCAACGATCCCAAAAGTGGATTAATCCGCGTGATTGATTATTTCGGGATTAGCATTTCGCAGCGATACGAGATAATAGAACACGATGCCGAAACAAAGTATTTTAATCAACAAGGCGAGTACCTGCCTAAGTTCACGCATGTAACGCGCCAGCGTCACCGACCTTGGACAGTGGACAATACTTATCAAGTAGTAAAGAGAGATTTGCGAACTGGAGAGCCTTTAAAAGGCGAAGATGAAGAAAATTTAATGGTAGATGCCTACGATTATTTTTCCGAGGTGGTGTTTAAAGGGCAAGCCTCGCAGATTGATATTTTGAAGAAGTCCATCGACCTTGATGACATAAATAATTTATTCAACGAAGATGAAAACACTGATTAACCTATTAATTTTCATTATCGCGCCTGTGCTGGTGCTGGCACTTACGCCTATAAATGTGGCAATTGTATTCGCCAAGGATTGCCGAAAAAAAGGCTTTAAAAACGCTTTCAAGGGCATGGCAGATTATTTCCGTGAAAGTGCTTATAGGTGGGATGTATTCGGTTGCTCGGAGCTCCGCGCGCTTTGGAACTGCGCCCTCAAAACTAAGCAAGGTAAAGAATTTGGCAAACGCGGATTAAGCCTAAGCTCAGACCTCGGCATGCAAGAAGTAAACGGAACCATGAGCAGAACAGGTGCCGTGCTTAATGCTTTGCTCTTTCTCATCGAGCGCAACCATTGCCGAAAGGCTTACGAAAACGATGAACTAAAACAAAAAAATAACATTTAAAATTTACAGATATGAAAGAATTATTTAAACTTTTGAAAAAGATTTTTCGAGGTTTTAACCCCGTGAAACTTGTAACGAGAATTATTGGGCAAGGTATCATTCTTGGCTTTATTTACGCCATTGGGCTGAATTGGATAGACCCCGCACCGCTGAACTTTTGGCGTGCTTTGGCCTACGCCATTACTATTTATGTGATTTCATTGCATTTCTGGTATTTGGTGAGCTTGGCTTGGGTGAAATCCTTTAAAATAACCGACGGCAGGTCGCTCATGTACTCATTAAACGGCGAGTTGCTATTTGGTATTTTATATATTATTGCGATAACCTTTAGCGGAGACCTTTCGGCATGATACCAGTAGACAAAGCATTGCACAGTGCAGTAGGCTTGGCGATAACATTTGTTGTCGCCTATGCCTTACTCCTGTTAGGTTTTAAATGGTGGGGAGCTCTTTTAATTGGCTACTTTGTAACCGTTGCTTTTGCCTTTCTCAACGAGCTAAGAGACTATTTAGCTTATGGCTTGTTTGATTGGGGCGATGTTACCGCTACCATTAACCCTATCGTATTTTTTAACTATTTAATTCAATTGAAGTTATGAGATTAAGCAAAGATTTTGATTTAAAAGAATTTGAGAGCCACGACGGAAGCACGACACCCGAGTTTGTGCTCAAAAACTTGCAGGCGCTAGCCAAGAATTTACAAGTTTTACGCGACTTTCTCGGCAAACCTGTAATGGTAAACTCTGGTTACCGAAGCGTGGCGCACAACCGCCGAATTGGCGGCAAAGTAAATAGCCAACATTTGCAAGGAAAGGCAGCCGATATTCGTGTGGAGGGCATAACGCCTGAAAAACTTGCCTCAACCATTGAAAAGCTAATTTACAACGGCAAAATGAAACAGGGCGGTTTAGGCATTTATCCCACATTTGTGCATTATGATATTCGTGGAACCAAGGCAAGATGGAAAGGATGAGAAATGTAATATTTATTCTATTGTGTTTTTTGCTTTCAAATTGCAAAACACAAACGGCAAAAATGGAGAGCCGTGTATTCACCGAGGTGCAACAAAACGAACAATTCCTTAGGTTAAATAAAAGTGATTTCAGTTATCTGGAAAAAACGGATAACTCACTGAGTAGCCTATTAAATTTTGGTTATGATTTCACGCTAAGCTCGCAAGATAGCACGAAACCAGCACGGATAACGGAATATCGGAAGGGCAAACCATTTCGTGAAATTGTAGCAGAAAACGCTACTTATACGGAGAAAAAAAGCCAAAAAGATAGCTCAAATCATAAGCATAGTAACGAGCTATATAGCAGAATAAGCGAACTGCAAACACGGCTGGAGCACCAGCAAGTTTCTATTTCAGCACTTGAAAAAATAACAATAAGGCAAAAGCAAGACAATATCAAACTGGCTAATAACTTTAAATACTTGCTTTGGGCAGTTATATTATTTGGTATTGTTTACATAGGTTCAAGTACTGGTATTTTTAAAGCGTTTAAACGGCTTTTAAATAGAACTTAAATATCGTTTAAAACTTCTTTTTTGGAGGACGAGAAGTAAAAAAAAGTCCTCCGCTTTTAAATAGATCCGACTCAATTTAAAACACGAGCCACGCAGGTACAGAAGACTAAAAGTCTTCTGTACCTGCGTGGCTTTTTTTGTGTTTTTGTTGAGTCGGACGGCAAATATAAAAACAATTAAAAAAATAGACAATGAAAAGAAAACAATTTAAATCAGCACCCTTGCCATTTCAAGGGCAAAAGCGGAATTTTGTAAAACATTTTAAAGCGGCTTTAAAAGACTACCCGAGCGATGCCACTTATGTGGATTTGTTCGGAGGTTCGGGACTTTTAAGCCACACCGTGAAGTGCGTACACCCAGAGGCTAAGGTAATTTATAACGACTTTGATAACTTTCAAAAGCGTTTAAAAGCCATTCCAGAAACTAATAAGATTTTAGAGGAACTCCGAGCTTTAAATCTTAAAACACCACGCGGAAAAATCATCAGAGGCGAAGAAAAAGAGAAAGTACTAGAAGTGCTGAAAAGAGCCGATAAGCGCGGTTTTGTGGATTGGATAACCCTTTCGGGGAGTTTAAAATTTTCAATGAATTATGGTACCGAATTAAAGCATTTTACACACGATAGCCTTTACAATACCATTCGAAAAACCAATTTTGACGAGGCGTTCGATTACCTCGCAGGCATTGAAGTAGTAAGCGAGGATTACCGCCATTTATTCCAGAAGTATAAAGATTTGGATAATGTGGTATTTCTTGCCGATCCACCTTATTTAAGCACCGATACCGCCACTTATGCCAGCAACAAATATTGGAAGCTCACAGATTATTTGGAAGTGTTGGAAACGCTACAAGGTTCGAGTTTCTTTTATTTTACCAGCAATAAAAGCCAAGTCGTGGAGCTCTGCCAGTGGATTGGTACGCGTACGAGTGAAAATCTAAACCCATTTAAATATGCCACTTGTACGGCTATGACCAATTGCCCTACGCATAAAACTTCTTACCAAGATATAATGTATCACTATAAAAAACAGGAAGATGAATAAATACCACAAAACACTAGAAAAAATCCTCAGAAAAGGAAAAACGCAACGAAATAAAAAAGGCGAAATTCGCTATCTTTTGGATGAGCAATTGAAACTCAAACCTGCCGATTTGCTTGAAATTTTTGAGGGGCATGGCATCGCCCGAATGAAGCTCAAGAATGAATTAGAACTCTTTCAAAAGGGAGAACGATTAACAGAGCGCTACCGAGAAAAAGGCATTAACTGGTGGGATTATTGCGGACCGATACTGGTAAACTCTTACCCCACTTATTTTGAGCGTTTACCACGCTTAATTGAGCAAATTAATAGAGAAAAACGGAGCAGTAAAAATTATGTGCTATTTCTAGGCGAAACAGGCGTAGAAAGCAATCAGCAACTTTGCCTTTCGTTGGTGCAATTCCAGATAGATAAAGGCAAGTTAGTGGTCTCGGCTTACCAGCGTTCCAGCGATGCGAATTTAGGACTGCCAGCTGATATTTACCACTTGTATTTGATTAGCCGGCAAATTGATTTACCGTTGAAGTCAATCACGCTCAATATTGGAAATGTCCACATTTACGAGAATAATTTGGAGAAAACCAAGAGCCTACTAAAAGGTGATAAAGTGAAATTTGAGCTAAATGTGTAATAAAAAAGCCCTCAATTGTGAGGGCTTTTGTCTATCTTTGCTGTGTCTGCATCCGACTAAAAAATGTACATTTCGTTTTGAAAAAGTGTACATTTCGTTTTGCGGATTATACTTTACAATATTAATGAATTTAATTTATAAAAAATCACTTTTTTAGATATTTTGACACAAAAATTATCATTTCGCCTTTTTTAAAACTAATTTCCACCTCATCATCTTTGGCGTGATTTCGTGTTCCTACTCTGCCCAAAATATCCAAATCCATTCCGCCTAGCGGGTAAAATAAGCCTTTGGATTCCACCGATTCGGCACGCGGAAAGGGATATAATGAGATCATTCTATTTTTCACGGCATTTAACTTTAAAACTTTGGGCGAAAAAAAGAATACGGAATAATCATCATGAAAACTGATGCGCATTTTATCTTTGAAATGGCTCGCCGTGGTCAAATTTCCTAAAAAATGGTCGTGCTCCAGCCCCGTAGCACCAAAGACATCGATGCTTGTAAATCCCTTAATTTCCAATTCTTGCAGGCATTTATCAAAATCGGTAAAATCTTGATCGGGGCGATGCAAGACTTCCACATCGGGAATATCAATATTTAAAATAGAATCAAAATCACCAACGACGACATCGGGTTTCAAACCGATTTTTAAGGCTTTTTCATAGGCTCCATCGGTGCAATAGATGGCATCGTATTTTCCTACATTAATCGGTTCTTTGGGCGGCGCTCCATTGATGAGCAAAAGGGCTTTCTTCATTTAATTAAAATTTTAACCAAAAACATATTTCTCTGTAAATATAGCATTTAATCAAACAAATTATGCAAATCACTTAAAATAAAAACTTAAAAATCCGTATTTCTTATTTCATGAAATACGGATTTTTGATGTTTTTTGGTGAACAAATATTATTTTACTACGAGTTCAAATCGCTTGAAATACATTTCTTGTTCTTGGTTCGAAGTATTGACGAATCGTACAAATTTAGCTTTTTTATTCAATCTTGAGTACCAAATTGTTTCTTTCCATTGCCCTTCAATTGGTGTCCACTCCAGTCCGTTTTCTGAATATTGAACTTGCCCCCAATCAAAGTTTTTAATACCAAAATTAAGCACAATTTGCTCCACTTTTAGCGGCTCGTGCAATTTCACCCCGATGTAGCCTTGTGGCTTGATTTTCACGACCTCGAGCGATGGCGAATAATTCAGCGTTCGATTGTTTAATACCAATGGTTGATTTTTCAGCTGCTCAATATTGGTGTCTGGCTGGTGCGGATTGTAATTCACTTGCACGGCTAAATTGGCATTGTATTTTTGATTATACTTTTTAGCTAAACTTACCATTGCATTGTCTAACATCGGCTGAATGACCAAACTTCCTGTTTTCACGCCTGGCTGATATGGATTTTGGTTTTCGGCATGATCAATGTAGAACATCGCCGTTTTATCGGTCTGTGCACTATAATAATTTCTCAAAAATGCCTGAGCGTCATCAGCTTGCAAAGCTTGTTGCATGGCTAAAACGTTTAATCCCATTTGCCCCTGCAAACTGAATTGAGATAGCCATGGCTTGATTTCATCTATCAAATACGGATTATCTTGACTTGCCATAAGCGTTCCTGCAGAAAGAATCATTTTATCAAAAAAGGCTTTTGCCTCTTGGTAAGTTTCTGGGCTTAAATTATTTTGCTCAATTTCTTTAATGATTTTTTGAGCCAATTTTTTGTAATTCCAAGACTCATCTCGGCGGTAGCCGTGTCCGTTTTTGCCTAAATCTGCGTTGTTTTCTGCAAAGAATTTGTAGGCTTCAAAATCGGTCGGAAATACATTTTTTATCCCTCGCTCCCACGCTTTTATGGAATCATATTTTGGCACATTCCATGCGTAATCTGCTACGCTATAAATCGCCACTTTGGATGCTTCGGCACGCTCCATAGGATTGGTTACCATGCCAGAAAGCATGCTTTCCACTCGGGTATCTAGCCCATAAGCTGGACCGAGCAATAAGTGATCGCGTACATAATCTGAAACAGGAAAATTCCACCAGAAAAATGCTTTTCTTTCGATGTTTTTGTTAATCCACTCGAGCGAACTTTGTGTTACATCGCCAATCACACGATCGCCTGTCCACATAATATGGATATCTTTGTTCAGGTTTTTACCCAAAGTTGGTAAATATCCACCTTTTATATTAGACCAACTTTTGTTGTACTCGGTAGGGCACATAATCAGCGGGCGCACATCTTTTTTGGTTTTAATGAAATGATCATCTATATAATTCAATAGCTCCGCTTGCTTGTCGGCTTTGGTTCCTTCCCCCGAAATATCATCGAAGAAAACGGCAAATGCACGCACACCGAGTGCATGCATGGCTTCAAATTTCTTGATCAAATTATCCCTATCTTCCGCATTCCATTTGATGTCTTTCCCTGGGTGAATTGCCCAATAAAAATCCACTTCGTTTTGATGTGCCTGCTCTACTAAATCTTTGATTTTCTGCGCTTCTTCGGGCGGATATGGCTTTCTCCAGTTTGGCGAACTGTGGTAGGTGTCATCTTTGGGACCATATATATAGGTATTCATTTTGTTTTCGCCATAAAAAGTAAGCTGTCGCATTCTGTCTTCAAAACTCCAGGGGTTTCCGTAAAATCCTTCTACCACACCACGAAATGCCACATTGGGATAATCTATAATTTCACCCAAAGGCAAATTCTGATTTTTGGCTAATTGCTTGAATGTCTGCAATCCATAATAAATCCCGCGCCAGTCTCGCGCAGAAATGGTAGCCTTGTTTTTTTCGATTTTTAAAGCGTATGCTTCGGCTTTGTTGGGTAAATCCTTTGAATTTGATTTTTTGTTTAATACAATTCTAAATCCATTTCGCCCATTGGGAATTTCGCCTGATTTCAAAAAATACTGAACACTTTCTGGCGCACCTTTATCGCCTTTTACCGAAAATCTTTTGGGCGTAGCAATTGTTTTTCCGCTGAAATTTTCTTTTTGCGGCGTGGGCTGAATCTGCTGCGCAATGCTTAAACTAAAAACTAAAATTAATAAATTAAAGAGCTTAAATTTCATTTTCTGATGGTTTTTCGTTGTTTACAATTTGGGCAAAATCTATTTTATTTAATTGCTGATTAAACAAATCTATATTATTCAACAATTCTTCTTTTCCCACTTTGGAAGTGGCCGATGTTTTATAAAAAGGTGGCAAAGTCTGCCAAGTATTCAACATTTTTTTCTGGTATTTCATTAAATTTTTAGCCAATGCTGAACTGCTTAATTTATCGATTTTAGTAAGCACAATGCTGAACGGAATTCCTTTTTTGCCTAAAAATTCCATGAATTCCAAATCGATTTTCATCGGGTCGTGTCTTGCGTCTACCAAAACATACAAATTGATGAGGTTTTTTCGGTTTAGAATATATCCCGTGATCAACTCGCTGAATTTTTTACGTGCTTTTTTGGACACTTGGGCATATCCATAGCCTGGCAAATCCACCAAATACCATTCTCCATTGATTAAAAAATGATTAACTAACTGTGTTTTTCCTGGCGTGCCCGAAGTTTTGGCCAATTTCTTATTGTCTGCCAGCATGTTTATGAGCGAGGATTTCCCCACATTGGAACGACCGATAAAGGCATATTCGGGTTTGTCGGGTGCAGGGCATTTTCGCCAGTCTGAATTACTTTCTACAAATTTAGCCGATGTGATTTTCATTTTCTTAATGGATTTAATTTTGTTATATAAAAAATCCCCTAAGGCTACTTTTTAAAAAAGGAGTGCTTAAGGAATTTTATTTTTTGATGTATAATTTTATTAATCTTTTACAGTTTCGCTAAGCCATTTATCAAGAATCTCATTAAACTCCTGTGGGTGCTCCATCATAGGGGCGTGGCCACATTTATCAATCCAAAACAGTTGAGCATTTGGCAGGCCTTCTTCAAATTGCACAGCTACATCTGGAGGTGTTACATTATCTTGTTTCCCCCAAATAAGGCAAACTGGCATTTTAATCTTATGCAAAACATCTTTCATATTATGCTTTATGGCACTGCGAGCGATATATAAAGTCTTGATTACTTTCGAGTTATCGTTTACAATTTCATAAACACTGTCTACCACTTCTTTGGTGGCTATACTTTTATCGTAGAATACTTCTTCTGATTTCTTTTTCACATATTCATAGCTCCCTCTTTTAGGGAAAGTTTCTCCAAAAGATTTTTCATACAAGCCACTACTTCCAGTAAGAACAAGCGAATGTACAAGCTCTGGATGCTCCAGCGAAACCACAAGCCCCACATGCCCCCCTAACGAATTACCTATAAGCGTAACTTGGCTTTTCACAACATCTTGCACAAACCTTGTAACATATTTAGCTATACTAGCTACATTAGTGCTAAGTACTGGAAGCGAATAAATAGGTAGTTCTGGCATATAAACTTTATAACCTTTAGCCACAAAATACTTTGTGAGTGCTTCAAAATTTGAAAGTCCGCCCATTAAACCATGTAAAAGCACGAGCGGGTGGCCTTCCCCCTCCTCGATATAGTTATATTTCTTTTTCTTCTTTATATTGAATAGCATAAGCCCGTATAATTCATCTATACAAAGATAAGATTTTATATGTAAAAAATCATACATAATCCGAATTAACTACATTTTTTTTTGTTTTTAACCATTTTTTAATGCTAATCTAGCTCACTTAAAACACAAAAATTGCATAAAACAGAAAGATTACTTTCTAGTGATAATATTTCTGAATTTAATTTTTACTAAATATTAACAATCAAAAATATAGCTACAAAAACGGAGTGAAATAAAAGTTTTCAACAAAAGTGGGATTTTGTGGTAAAAAGTGGTGCAATTTGTCAGAAAGTTCTTATTTTTGGAAAAAATTTATTTAGGTAATGACAAGTCTAATCGGTTCATATGAATGTAAAGTAGATGCCAAGGGGCGTCTAGCCCTTCCTATGGACTTGCGCAAGCAATTAGAAGACGTCTTAGAAAAAGGTTTCATCTTGAAACGTTCTGTGTTTAAACCATGCCTTGAGCTCCACCCCATTGATGAATGGAATCGCGTAATGGAAAAAATGGGCAAGCTCAATCCTTTTGTGAAAAAAAACAGCGACTTCATCCGCCGTTTCACAGCTGGTGCCAAATCAGTAGATTTAGACAGCAATGGCAGATTACAAATTGCTAAAGACTTGGTGAATTATGCAAAGATTGAAAAGAATGTAGTGCTATCCTCTTACATCTACATTATCGAGATTTGGGACAAAGATTTGTATGAAGCTGAAATCAACAATGAGGAGGTAGATTTTGGCGAATTAGCAGAAGATGTAATGGGCAGCCTAGGAGATGAATTACCATAAACCAGTACTTTTTGATGAATGCATAGAAGCACTCGTTCAAACGCCTGAAGGCGTGTATGTAGACTGCACCTTTGGGGGTGGAGGACACTCGCGCGGAATTTTGGAAAAATTGAACGAAAATGGAAAACTTTTCGCCTTTGACCAAGACTTGGATGCCGTGAAAAATCAATTTGAAGATTCTCGTTTTCAATTGATTCTGTCTAATTTCAGGTTCATCAAAAATCAGTTGAAGTTTTACGGAATTACACAAGTTGATGGCGTTTTGGCAGATTTAGGCGTTTCTTCGCACCAATTCGATACCGCAACGCGTGGCTTTTCTACCCGATTTGAAGGAAGACTAGACATGCGCATGAACCAAAACCAATCTAAATCAGCCTGGGAAGTAGTAAACCAATATCCGGAAAAGGATTTAGGCATTATTCTTAAAAATTATGGCGAAATTAAGCAAGGGTTTAAATGGGCAAATATTATCGCCACCGCGAGAAAAAATACCCCGATTGACACGACGCAAGATTTAAAAGAAGTGCTATCGCCCGTGATCCCAAAACACAAGGAAAACAAACTTTTAGCACAACTGTTCCAAGCTTTAAGAATTGAAGTAAACGATGAACTAAAAGCGCTTGAAGATATGCTTATGCAAATGGAAGACATCATTAAGCCAGAAGGTAGATTGGTCGTGATCTCTTACCACTCTCTCGAGGATCGATTGGTTAAAAATTACATCAAAAAAGGAATGTTTCAAGGTGAACCCGAGCGCGATTTGTACGGCAATTGGTATGCTCCATTCAAGCCATTGCAATCCAAAGTGATTTTGGCTAGTGAGGAAGAAGTTGAAGAAAACCCACGCGCTCGAAGTGCTAAATTAAGAATAGGAATTAGAAATCATGGCTAAAAATAAGACAGAAAAAAAGGTTACAATTCAAGATATATTGAAAGGTAAATTCTTGGTAGAAGAAGGCTCTTTTCAACATTGGAAATTTATGGCTTTTTTAGCAGGTCTAGCCCTGATTAGCATCATTAGCTCACACTATGCCGATAAAAAAGTAGTGAAAATAAAAGCACTACAAACCAATGTTTCCAATCTAAAATCAGAATACGCTTTCGTGCATAAGCAACTTATGCAACACCAAATGCGTAGCCATGTAGCAGAGATTGTAATCAAAGACAGCATCAAGAACTCTACCGTTCAACCTTATAGAATGATTGAAAAATAAATGATTAGCAAAGAGAAAAATTTAATATTTAGAGGAATTATCGTTTCCGTGGGGCTAGCCATTATATCTCTTGGGGTGGGCTACAAGCTTGCCAATTTACAAATAGACCCAAGCGAAAGAAAGAAATTCGAAGAGTTTGCTGAAAAAACAAATTTCCGCGAAGCGGTAATCCCTGCTCAAAGAGGAAATTTGTATGCCGCAGACGGAAGCCTCCTAGCTACATCTGTGAAAATTTATGACATTGCTATCGATGGCAAGGCAATGCGCCAAAATTTAATCGATACCGAACTTAATGGATTAAGCGATTCCTTACATGTTCTGTTTGGAAAACCTGCCAACTATTACGCTCAACTTGTACTTAACGCCAAAGCGCAAAACAAACAATATGTAAAATTAGCCAGAGGAATAAATTTTCAACAACTTAGAAGGCTAAAAACTTTCCCTATTTTTAACGCTGGACAAATTAAAGGAGGGCTTATCGTAGACGAAAGACTCGTAAGAGAACGCTCAGTAAAAGACATAGGCTCAAGAACGCTTGGTTATGTAAAAGACAGCATCAAAGTAGGACTTGAAGGTGCTTACAATGAGCTTCTTGCAGGCAAAGACGGAAAAAGACTTGAGCAAAGAATGGGAGGAGGCAATTGGAAGCCCATCAATGTGAGCACTGAAATAAACGCAGAAGAGGGATACGATGTGGTAACCACTATAGACATCCCGCTACAGAACGTAGCCTACAACGCTCTATATGATCAACTTACACAATACGAAGCTGAATATGGCTGTATTGTAATTATGGAAGTTAAAACAGGTGAAATCAAAGCCATCGCAAATTTAACCCGCCTGAAGGATGGAAACTATGCGGACATTCAAAATTTTGCTGTAGGCGAAGCTAGCGAACCAGGCTCTACAATCAAAACTTTATCTCTGCTCGCAGCACTTAAAGAAGGAGTTGTAGACACCGCCACCACAGTGCAAACGGGAGGAGGAAGAGCCAAACTATATGGGCGTATCATTAGCGACTCTCATGGATATGGGACCATCAATGTTCGTCAGGTTTTAGAAAAATCATCTAACATAGGCACAGCTAAGGTGATTACAAAAGCATACCAAGATAAACCTGAAAAATTCATGAATATCATAACCAAAGAATGGAAAATGGGAGAACCACTTGGCGTGGACATACCAGG
Source organism: Ornithobacterium rhinotracheale (assembly GCF_022832975.1). Taxonomy (NCBI): domain Bacteria; kingdom Pseudomonadati; phylum Bacteroidota; class Flavobacteriia; order Flavobacteriales; family Weeksellaceae; genus Ornithobacterium; species Ornithobacterium rhinotracheale. Next base: position 2,233,169 of record NZ_CP094846.1, read on the forward strand.
GGAAGCTAAACCTTTCTTCCCTGATCCAAACAAAAAATCTTGGAGCAAACAATCGCTTTCATCTGTTTCATTTGGTTATGAAAGTAAAATTACTCCATTGCAGATACTCACTTTCTACAACGGAATTGCCAACAATGGTGTAATGCTAAAACCTTTATTTGTCAAAGAAATTCGCAAAAAAGGCGCATTAATTAAAAAGTTTGAGCCCACCATACGCGTACCAAAAATGGCACAGGATTCAACCATTCGAAAAATGCAAAACATGCTCGCCTCCGTAATGAAACGCGGAACAGGTCGCTCATTCAACAATAAAGAGTACCCATCAGCAGGAAAAACAGGAACTGCACGCGTTGAATACTGGATAAAAAATCAGCCTATACAGTACCGAGCCTCATTTTGTGGCTATTTCCCTGCAGCCGCACCTAAATATTCTTGCTACGTTATGGTACACAAGCCCTCTCGCAAAAAAGGTTTTTATGGTGGTACCGTTGCGGGGCCCATCTTTAAAGCTATAGCAGACTATGTTTATATAAACACCCCAAAAACATATTTTGCCGAGAACAAAATACAAAAAGCAAACAGCGAAAATCCACACGGATTTGTACTAAAAAACAACAAAATTCCGAATTTAAAAGGAAAATTGGCCTACGAAGTAATTCCAGCATTAGAAAACGCAGGACTCAAAGTAAGCTACACAGGCATGGGAAAGGTTGTAAACCAATCACTCCCAGAAGGGACAATAATTAAAAAAGGAACTCACATTCAATTAGCACTCAGTCATTTATGAAATTAGAAAAACTCACATATCAGCTACCAATCATAGCCAGCTTTGGAGAAATGGCTAAAGATGTGTGTAGCATTCAGTTTGACTCGAGAAAAGTAGAGCCAAACGATGTTTTTGTGGCTATTGTAGGCAGCCTATCAGACGGGCACAAATTCATCGACAGCGCTATAGAAAAAGGTGCAAAAACCATATTTTGCCAAGATTTACCCAAAGATTTAAAACCTGAAATCACTTATATTCAAGTCAAAGACACTTCGATTAGTTTAGGAAAATTGGCGGCTAATTTCTATGATAATCCTTCCGAAAAAATAAAATTAGTAGGCATCACTGGCACCAATGGGAAAACCACAACAACCAGCTTGCTATATTCTCTGGGAGAATTACTTGGCTACCCATGCGCTTTGATTTCTACCATAGAAATCAAAATCCATAAAAATAGCATTCCAAGTGAGCGCACAACACCAGATATTTTAAAAATCAACAAAATTTTGGCACAAGCTGTAGAAGAAGGATGCGAATACGCCTTTATGGAAGTGAGCTCTCATGGTATCGACCAACATAGAATTGAAGGGCTAAAGTTCAGCGGAGCGGGATTTACAAACATCACGCATGATCATCTGGATTATCATAAGACTTTTAAAAATTATCTAGAAGTTAAAAAACGCTTTTTTGATGATTTACCAAAATCTGCTTTTGCCATCACCAATCTCGATGACAAAAACGGAGAAATCATGCTCCAAAATACCAAGGCTAAAAAAATTGGCTACGCGCTAAAAACAGAAGCTCCATACAAAGCTAAAGTAATTGAAAACCAACTTACGGGAATGCTTCTCACTTTCAATAACAAAGAAGTTTGGACATCGCTTGTAGGAAATTTCAATGCGTATAATTTATTGCTCGTTTATGCAATTGCTGGAGAACTTGGCTGGAACAAAGATGAAGTTTTGGTAGGCATAAGCCAACTTAAAAATGTAAACGGAAGATTCCAAACATTTCAATCAAAAGGCAATATTACTATTATCGTAGATTACGCCCACACGCCAGATGCTCTGGAAAATGTAATCAGTACGATTCAAAAAATTCGTACCAAAAACGAAAAATTGATTTGCGTGGCTGGCTGCGGTGGCGATCGCGATAAAAGCAAAAGACCCGAAATGGGCGATGCCGTATCCGAATTGGCAGATTTAGCCATTTTAACCTCAGACAACCCACGAAGCGAAGACCCTGAGGTGATTTTAGCCGAAATGGAGGCGGGCGTTCAGCCACAAAACTTCAGAAAATATTTAAAAATCACGGATAGAAAAGAAGCTATAAAAACAGCGATTAACATGGCCGAAAGTGGCGACATTGTTTTAATTGCAGGCAAGGGTCACGAAAACTATCAAGAAATTAAAGGCGTAAAACATCCTTTTGACGATGTTTTGATTGCAAAAGAATTCACTGAAATTTTAAATAAATAGATGAAATAATGCTTTATTACTTTTTTGAATACATCCACCAATACATTGATGTGCCAGGCATCAACATGATACGCTCTACGACATTTCGTATGGCGATGTCTGTACTTACCTCTCTATTTATCGCTCTATTTTTTGGTAAAAAAATCATCCATTATTTACGCGTGAAACAATTGGGCGAAACCGTAAGAGATTTAGGGCTTGTAGGGCAAAAAGAAAAAGAAGGAACTCCAACCATGGGAGGCCTCATCATAATCATTGCCACACTTATCCCAGCCCTTTTGTTTACTAAACTAAACAATGTTTATATCATTATTCTACTCATCTCTCTTCTATGGATGGGGACTATAGGATTTTTAGACGATTACATCAAAGTATTTAGAAAAAACAAAGCAGGCTTAGCAGGAAAATTTAAAGTTTTAGGACAAGTGGGGCTCGGTCTCATTGTGGGGTCTATGCTATACTTTAGCCCAGAAGTCACTGTACGCCAACAAATACACACACCACAAAGCAATACAAGGCAACTCACAGCCGATGAACTTTTTGGAGAGCCAGAACAATCTAATTTAACCAATATTCCATTTTTCAAGGACAATGAATTAAATTATGATTCTCTACTATTTTGGATGGACAAAGAGGATGCTACAAAATTTGGGTGGCTCATTTTTATTCCCGTTGTAATTTTCATCATCACAGCCGTGTCTAATGGCTCAAATCTCACGGATGGAATCGATGGCCTTGCAGCAGGAAGCTCCGTTATAATCATGGGCGCTTTAGCCTTATTTGCATGGGTGTCGGGTAACTTCATTTTTGCTGATTACCTAAATATTTTATACATACCACGAGTAGAAGAGGTTATGGTTTTCTGCGGGGGATTCATTGGCGCATTGATAGGATTTTTATGGTACAATACCTACCCTGCCCAAGTATTTATGGGCGACACAGGAAGTTTAACCATTGGAGGGCTCATTGCTGTGATTGCCGTGATCGTGCGCAAAGAGCTTTTACTGCCCATTTTATGCGGAATTTTCTTAGCCGAAAGCCTTTCAGTTTTGATGCAAGTAAGCTATTTTAAATATACCAAAAAACGATTTGGTGCAGGAAAAAGAATTTTCTTGATGTCTCCATTACACCACCATTTCCAAAAATTAGCATATCACGAAAGTAAAATTGTCAATCGATTTTTAATCATCGGCTTTATTCTAGCAGTGATTTCAATCATAACTCTAAAAATCAGATAGCGATGAATGAAAAATTAATCATACTCGGAGGAGGCGAAAGCGGTGTAGGAGCCGCCCTTTTAGGTAAAGCCAAAGGCTACGATGTTTTCGTGTCTGATGCAGGAAACATTAAGCCTAAATTCCAAGAGAAATTAAAAGATGCTAAAATAGAATTTGAAAGTGGATCGCACAACGAAGAACGAATTCTTAATGCAGATTTAATCGTCAAAAGCCCTGGCATTCCGCAAAAAGCGCCTTTGATTCAAAAACTGAGAGCTGCGAATGTAAAAATTGTATCAGAAATCGAATTTGCATCGTGGTTTACTCAAAAACCTATCATCGCAATTACAGGAAGTAATGGCAAAACCACCACCACATCGCTGATTGCGCATATGCTTCGAAAAGCAGGTAAAAAAGTAGGATTGGGTGGCAATATAGGTTACAGCTTTGCCGAATTGGTTTTAAACGACAAAGAGCAGGAACTTTATGTTTTAGAGCTAAGTAGCTTTCAATTGGATGATATAGATAAATTCAAGCCACATGTTGCGATTTTACTAAACATCACACCAGATCATTTGGACCAATACGATTACGATATTGACAAATATGGAGAGGCTAAGTTAAGAATTGCTGAAAATCAAACAGAAGAGGATTTCTTCATCTATAATGTAGATGATCCTAAAACTGTTGAATTACTAAAAAAACATACCATAAAAGCAAAAATGCTGGGATATTCACTTAAAGATGAAAATCAACCAGCTTACGCAGATAAAGAAAATTTAATACTAACATATCCGGAAACATTTAGAATGAAATTAGAAGAATTAGCATTATTAGGGGAACACAATGTATCCAATTCCTTGGCAAGCGCATTAAACGGCAACATCTTGAAACTTAGAAAGAAAATAATTCAAGAGAGCTTAACTGATTTTGACGCAGTGGAGCATCGCTTAGAGCCTGTTTTGAGTGTGCGTGGCATAGAATTCATAAACGACTCAAAGGCCACCAACATCAACGCCACTTTTTATGCCTTACAAAGTATGAAAAAACCAACTATTTGGATTGTAGGTGGAAAAGACAAAGGAAACGACTATTCTGAACTCATTCCATTAGTAAAAAAGAAAGTAAAAGCAATTGTATGTTTAGGAGTAGACAATAGCAAAATTGTAGAATGCTATCGAGACATTATCCCCAATATTACTGAAACTAAATCAATGGAAGAGGCAGTGAAAACAGCTTACGAGTATGGCGAAAACGGAGACACTGTTCTACTCTCTCCTGCTTGCGCTAGCTTTGATTTATTTGACAATTACGAACAAAGAGGAAAATTATTTAAGGCAGAAGTAAAAAAACTATAAATGAATTTTTTTAAAAAAATATTACTGGGGGACAAATACCTCATCGCCTTTATCATGTTTCTAGCTTTCTTCTCACTATTGCCGGGGCTTTCAGCTAGTTCAAATATTGAGTATGCTGCCAAAACAGGGACTGTATGGGGGCAATTTGGGCGTCAACTTTCATTTATGATTGTGGGCATTGTATTCATGTTTGCCATGCAATTGGTAAACTACAAAGCCCTGTATCCCATTTCCGTAATATCTTTTGTAGTTATCATTCCCATGCTAGCATATACGCTATCACAGGGAACAGTGATTGATGGAGCTGGAGCCTCCCGCTGGATTAAGCTTCCAGGAATACCAATCACTATACAAACCTCTACATTTGCAAGTTTAGCCCTTATGATTTTTATCGCTGGATACTTAACAGCTATCCGAAACAAAAAAATAACATTTAAGAACATTTGGCTTCCTGCTTTGATCACTCTAGGAATTATTGGACTAATTTTTCCAGCCAACGGTTCTACCGCAATTATACTATTTTGTATGGTAATGGTTATTTTATTCATAGGTGGTTTCCCTCTAAAATATTTGATAAGCCTAGGATCTATTATAGTTTTACTAGGAGGGTTATTTATTTTTGTAGCACTTAATTATGGCGACGCCATACCAAATAGCCGTGTACACACTTGGAAAAATAGAATTGAAAGATTCAACAATCCATCTGAGAATAGTCTAGAATCTTGGCAAGAGACCAATGCCAAAGCCGCCATTGTGGAAGGTGGATTTTTTGGAAAAGGCCCAGGAAAAAGTGCCATAAAACACACATTACCTCAAGCATCATCAGATTTTATTTTTGCGGTAATTGTGGAAGAATATGGATTATTTGGCGGAATTACGGTACTTTTCATCTATATTTCTATACTATTCAGGATTGTACTCATCGCCACAAAAATAGAAGACTTCTTCGGCTCCTTATTAGTTTTTGCCGTAGGGCTACCTATTATCTTCCAAGCATTAATCAACACAGGTGTAGCCGTTGGTTTATTCCCCACCACAGGCCAACCACTACCCATGATAAGCTACGGAGGAACATCGCTGTGGGTAACCTGTATATCATTTGGAATCATCCTAAGTGTCAGCAGACACATTCCTAAAAAAGAGGAAACAAACGAAAACTTAACTGAATTAAACGACCTGCCCCATGAAACAGTATAAATTCATATTAAGTGGAGGCGGCACAGGCGGGCACATCTACCCAGCCATTGCTATCGCCGATGAAATTAAGCGCAGACTCCCCGATGCGGAGATTCTCTTTGTGGGAGCTAAAGGCAAAATGGAAATGGAAAAAGTGCCTAAAGCAGGCTACCCCATTGAAGGCTTATGGATTTCTGGATTCCAAAGAAGCAATTTATTGGCCAATTTATCTTTTCCATTTAAATTAATAAGCAGCTGGTTTAATGCTAGAAAAATTATCAAAAATTTTAAACCAGACGCTACAATCGGCACCGGCGGTTTTGCTTCTGGCCCCATTATGTGGGTGGCAGAACAAAATAAGATTCCCGTGCTAGTGCAAGAGCAAAACTCCTACCCTGGTGTCACCAACAAGATTTTAAAAGACAAAGCTTTTGCTTTTTGCACAGCTTATACTGGAATGGAAAATTATTTCCCAAAAGAGCGAGTGCATTTTACGGGAAATCCAATTCGTGGAAATTTATTTGAAAATTTACCCGAAAAAACAGAAGCTAAAAAGGCTTTTGGGCTAAATCCTGAAAAACCCGTAATTTTATCAGTCGGCGGTTCATTGGGTGCACAGACTTTAAACAATGCTTGGAAAGAAAGTTTAAACACCTTATCAGAAAACGGAATTCAGCTGATTTGGCAAACAGGCAAACCTTCTTTTGATGAGTTAAAGAAATTAGCCCCAAACAATGAAAACGGAATCCACATTACCGATTTCATTTACAATATGCAACAAGCCTATGCTGCGGCAGACATCATTGTTTCGCGTGCAGGCGCTATGGCAATTTCTGAACTTTGTTTAATCGGGAAGCCCACTATTTTAGTGCCCTACCCATTTGCAGCAGAAGATCACCAAACCAAAAATGCGCAAAATTTAGTCAATCACCAAGCGGCAATCATGATTGAAGATAAAGTCGCCACCGAATCTTTAGTAAAAACCACTATTGATTTGGCTAAAAATACCGAAAAACAACGAATTTTAGGCGAGAACATCGCTAAACTTGCCAAGCCTAAAGCGACGCAAGAAATTGTAGATATTTTGTTTAACCATTTAAAAATCGATTAATTGAATATTAAAGATTTTACATATTATTACTTTGTAGGTATCGGAGGAATCGGAATGAGTGCCCTTGCGAGATATTTCAATTTGGCAGACAAAAAGGTATTGGGTTACGACAAAACGCCTACTCCACTCACTTATGCGCTTGAAAAAGAAGGCATCAAAGTAAGCTACGAAGACGCTTTAAATGAAGATTTCAAGCATCTCAACGCAGAAAATTGCTTAGTGATTTTTACACCTGCCATCAAAAATCTGCAAATTCTAGATTTTTTCAAACAAAATAATTTCACAATTCTAAAACGCTCCAAGGTTTTGGGACTGCTAACTCGGCAAACCAATTGCCTTGCCATCGCAGGTACGCACGGGAAAACTACCACATCTTGTCTCTTAGGGCATTTAATGCATGTGGCAGGAAAACCTTGCACTGCATTTTTGGGCGGAATTGCAGAAAATTATCAATCCAATATGATTTTAGGTGGCACCGAAATCAACGTGGTAGAAGCCGATGAATTCGACCGCTCTTTTCTCCAATTATCGCCAAACTATGCAGCCATCACTTCAATGGATGCCGATCATTTGGATATTTATGGCGAAAAAGAAGAGCTAGAAAAAAGCTTTTTAGAATTTGCAGCTTTAGTTGAGAACAAAGTTTTTGCTAAAAAAGGGCTAAATGTACCCAACAGCCAATCTTATGGCGTAGAGACCGAAGCAGACTACTCGGCTCAGAACATCAGAATCGAAGAAAATCATTATTTATTTGATTTATATACACCAAGCCAAACCATCAAAGACATCGTGATGCCGTTGCCTGGCAGACACAACATCGAAAATGCTGTAGCTGCCATTGCCATTGCTCTTGAAAATGGCGTTTCAGAAGACGACATCAAAAAAGGTTTGGCAAGTTTTAAAGGAGTCAAAAGAAGATTCACACGACACACTTGCCCAAACGGCAAAGTGATTATCGACGATTATGCGCATCACCCAATGGAATTGAAAGCAATTATTTCTGCCACACAAAATTTTTATCCCAATAAAAAGATTTTAGGCGTGTTCCAACCACACTTATTTAGTAGAACCAAAGACTTCGGTGACGATTTCGCTAAATCGCTTAACGCACTGGAAGAATTGATTTTACTCGACATTTACCCAGCCAGAGAAGAGCCGATTGAAGGCATCACCTCTGAATGGTTGGCTAAAAAAATGGATAAAAAACCAGAAATTTCATCGTTGTCTAATGCAATCAAAACCATCAAAAATCGTAATTTTGATGTACTTTTGCTTATGGGCGCGGGAGATATTGCCAATTTATACGAACCATTAAAAGAATTGTACAATGAAGCGTAAATGGATTTTACTTAAAATACTTTTAGGATTGGTAGTATTAATTTCGTTGCTATCTTTTTCCAATCACCTGTACAAAACTAGAGAGCTGATGAAAATAGATGATAAAATCGACTATTCTCAAGGCGTTTATTTCATCAATGGAAAAGTGGTAGAAAACACTTTAAAAAGCACACATCCTGATTATCCTAAAATGCAAGCACAACGTATTTCGGTAAAAGCGATGGAAGATCGCTTAAACGCTAATCCTTTTGTGAAAAAAGCACAGGTATATTTAGAAAACAATGGTATTTTACATACAGAAATTGAGCAAGAAATTCCTGTGGCAAGGGTAAAAAATGGAGGAAAAGAATACTACATCACCGAGGACGCTAATCAAATTCCTATGTGTAAAGACTTCTCCGCCAAAGTACTAATGATTAATGGCAAAATTTTGCCCACAGAATATAAAAAAATCGTAAATTTAACGCATTTAATCGATGATGATAAATTGTTGAAAAACCACATCATAGGAATGGAAAAGCAATCGGAAAATTCCTTTATTTTGTTAGTTGATGATGGAAACTATGTTTTAGACCTCGGCAACCTAGAAAATCTAGACCGAAAGTTGAGAAATTTCAAGGTTTTTCACCGAGAATTCATTGAAAAAAATGCAGAAATGCCTTATAAAAAATTAAGTTTAAAATATAGTAACCAAGTAGTCGCAAGTAAATAAACATGGAGAACATGAACCAAATAGCCGTAGGATTAGACATAGGTACAACCAAGATTGTAGCTATGATTGGCCGCAAAAACGAATTCGGCAAGTTAGAAATTCTAGGAGTGGGACGCGCCAAAAGTTTAGGCGTGCATCGTGGCGTTGTAACCAATATTACCAACACCGTAAACTCAATAAAAGAAGCTATTCAAAAAGCCGAAGAAGATTCGGGCTATAAAATTACTGAGGTAACCGTAGGTATTGCTGGGCAACACATTAGAAGTCTACAACACAGCGATTATATCACAAGAGAAAACTTCGAAAAAGTAATCGACGAAGACGACATAAATCGCTTAATCAATCAAGTGCATAAACTTGTTATGTTACCTGGCGAAGAAATAATCCATGTTTTACCTCAAGAATTTAAAGTAGATAGTGAGGGCGGCGTGACGGAACCCGTAGGGATGTATGGTAGCCGTTTAGAAGCTACATTTCACGTTGTTGTGGGGCAAGTAACATCCATAAAAAACATTGCTCACTGTGTAAAAAGCGCAGGACTCACACTTAAAGGCATCACACTTGAACCTTTGGCTTCTGCTCTAGCATCTCTAAGCGACGAAGAAAAAGAAGCAGGCGTTGCATTAGTAGACATAGGTGGTGGAACAACAGATATCGCTGTCTTCAAAAATAATATTATTCGCCATACAGCAGTCATTCCTTTTGGCGGAAATGTCATCACAGAAGACATCAAAACTGGTTGCTCAATAATTGAACGACACGCAGAAAAATTAAAGGTACTTTTTGGCTCGGCTATGCCAGAAGAAAACAAAGAAACCGAAGTTGTTGCTATACCTGGTTTGAGAGGAGGCCCCCAAAAAGAAATTTCTCTAAAGAAATTAAGCCAAATTATTCATGCCCGTGTTCTAGAAATACTTGACAATGTTCATTCAGAACTTAAACACTATGGCTGCGAAGAACAAAGAAAAAAGCTTATAGCTGGTATTGTACTTACAGGAGGGGGAGCAGAACTTAAACACATTAGACAGCTCACTGAATACGTTACAGGCATGGACACCAGAATTGGTTACAGCAACGAGCATATTGCTAGCGGACAAGCACAAAGTATATCAAAACCAGAATATGCTACCGCCGTGGGGCTAGTAATTGAGGGGCTAAATAAACTAGAAAAACAAAGTTTTTACGAGGAAGAAGAAGATACCATAACAATAGAACCATCGCCCCAAGTAGAAAATTCAGAGGACAACAGCAATCCAAATCCAATTGCTGAAAATAAAGAAAACAAAAACAAACCTGAAGAAAACAAAAAAGAAAAACCTAAAAAAACAAAGAAAAAAAGTAATTTTAGCAGTATATTAGAGAGCTGGGGAGATAGATTTATAAAAATGATCAACGATACTGAATAAAATTTTCAACACTAAATAAAACTAGAAAAATATAATACTATGGATATAGCATTTCAAATGCCCAAAAATAAATCAGCTGCCATAAAAGTTATTGGCGTAGGTGGCGGCGGAAGCAATGCCGTAAACTACATGGCAGAACAAGGAATCAATGGAGTAGATTTCATCATAGCCAATACAGATGCACAGGCTTTAAACAAAAGTGGAATTCCTGTAAAAATTCAATTGGGACAAAACATTACCGAGGGGTTAGGTGCAGGAGCTAATCCAGAAGTGGGTGAAAAAGCAGCCCTTGAAAGTTTAGAAGAAATTAAAAATATTTTAAACACAGATACCAAAATGGTTTTCATCACCGCTGGAATGGGTGGAGGAACTGGAACTGGTGCTGCCCCAATCATCGCTAAACAAGCTAAAGACATGGGCATACTCACCGTAGGAATCTGTACAGCACCTTTCTCATTTGAAGGTAGAAAAAGACTAGAGCAAGCTAATGCAGGAATTGAAAGACTAAGAAATAGTGTCGACTCATTAATTGTAATTAATAATGACAAACTAAGAGAATTATTCGGTAACTTAAGTTATAAAAATGCTTTTGCAAAAGCAGATGAAGTTTTGGCTACAGCTGCTAAAGGAGTTGCGGAAGTTATCACAAAAGATTACTCCGTAAACATTGACTTAGAAGACGTTAGGACCGTTTTAGGTAACAGCGGAACAGCAATCATGGGTACAGGAGTTGCAAGTGGCTCAGAAAAAGCAAAAAAAGCTATAGAAATGGCTTTAGACTCTCCATTGTTAAACGACAACAAAATTACTGGCGCTAAAAATGTATTGCTACTAATTGTTTCAGGAGAAGACGAAGTAACAATGGATGAAATTTGCATCATCAATGATTATATTCAAAATGAAGCAGGACATGACGCCAACATAATCATGGGAATGGGAGATGATACAGAGCTTGGAGAAAACATTAGTGTAACTATTGTTGCTACAGGATTCCCTAAAGATCAACAAGCCTTAAATGAACAAAATAAGCAACCAATAGTTCATCGTTTAGAAGAAGCAGACATCGCTGAACACAAAGCTATCAAGATTAACGAAAACAAACCAATAGTAGCGCCTACACAAGAAGAAAAAGCAAATGAATTTACATTACTAGAGGAAGAAAACAAAAACCACGAAGAGGAATTTATTTTAAAAGATAAATCCGAAGAAAATGATTTCTTAGCCCCTCAAGAAAACTATGAGGAACCAAAGGATTTTCCACAGAATAATACCCCTAAAATTATAAAAGACGAAGAAACTGGAATTACCAGAACCATCTTCCCGCTAAATGATGACTGGGACAATGATGAAAATCCAAGTATCAACTCACACGGCAACCCACAAAATAGCTTGAGTGCTGAGCGTCAAAAACAAGAAACACAAGTAGAGGTGCAAGAAAAACCTACTTTTACTCAAAAAGTAGACAATTCATCAAACAACACCATAGATGCAAATGATGATAAAACATATCAACAAATACTAGAAAGAAGAGAACGATTGAAAAAATTCAATCATCGCTTTAAAAACAGCCTACAAGATACCGAAGAGTTTGAAAGAGTACCAGCGTATAAAAGACAAGGCATTGAACTTTCAGAATACAAACACTCAAAACCAAGCAACTATATTGTAGACGAAGATTTGGATCAACAAATAAAATTGAGACCTAATAATTTCTTACACGATAATGTAGACTGATATGATTTAACCAGCAAGATGGGAATATCAATTTTTAATTACAAACTTTAAATAAAATGGCATTAGAAAAACAAATCATGGAGGAAATGAAAGCCGCCATGAAAAGCAAAGATAAAACCGCACTCGAAGCTTTAAGAGCAATTAAATCCGCAATATTATTAGCCAAGACAGATGGGTCTGGCTCCGAACTAAGTGAAGCCGACGAAATTGCAATTCTTCAGAAGCAAATCAAAATGCGTAAAGATGCTGCTTCTCAATTTGCAGAACAAGGTAGAAACGAAATGGCAGAGAACGAATTGGCACAAGCAAGCGTTATTGAAAAATTCTTACCAGAGCAGCTTTCTACAGAAGATTTACTAGCTGAAATTGCTAAAATCGTTGAAGAAACAGGTGCTACTGAAATGAAAGACATGGGCAAAGTGATGAAGCTTGCCAATGAAAGATTAGCCGGAAAAGCCGACAGCAAAGCTATTGCCGATGCAGTAAAAAGCAAACTAGCAAAATAATCTTTTTTTAATCATAGTTTTTTTAACCTTGCAGAAACTGCAAGGTTTTTTTATATTGCAAAAAAAACGAAATGAAATTCAGTTTTAAACCTATTTTTTCATTGGCTTTGGGACTCGTGTTTTTACATAGCTGTGGCGAAAACGAAGATCCACACAACATAGATCGTGGTGCACTCTATGGAAACTGGAAGGTGATTTCCGCCCTTAAAAATAACGACAGCCTTTCGCTTGGTGCTTGCACTCCAACAATGAGCTTTAATAAAAAGAAATTTTACAAATTCACATACTGGGACGAAAATGATAGTCTTTGCATTAAGCCCCAAGAAATTTCAGGAAAATTTAAATTGAGGGAAAATAAACTTTTAACTCAAAAAAACGACTCTGCCGATTGGGTAGAAAACCCCGTAGCATATATAACTAAACAAAATATGGATATCCACTTAATACAAAATGATAGCTTGGATCAACCACAAAATTTTCATTTAAAACTTGAAAAATTAAATTGAACCTAGGCTTATTATAGAATGAAAAATCACTAAAAATCGTTTTTTCAATACTTGATTTTGCTAAAATGAGTTCCGTCAAAAAAAACACAATTACCTACAAAACAACACCTTAACCTATATTTCAGACAAATAAATTAGCTAATGAAACACTTAAAGTTTTGATAAATTAAATATTTCCTTATTTTTTAACAAAGATTTAATTTTTATCGGGATTTACGCTGATAATCGCACATTCGAAGGCTAAAATGGCTCAAAATCCAAATTATTTAGAATCTGTCTAAGGTTTTAAAAGAACTTCAACCTACCTTTGCGCCAGAAATAATAGAAAAAATAGAAAATCATGAAACGAAGATTTATTTTTACACTATTAGTTTTTATGAGCTTGCAATTATCTTTTGCCACAAGCACCTACAATGGGAATGGCGATGGCGATGACAAAAAGGTAGTAAAAGCTTCTTGGTATGGAAAAGAATTCCACGGGAAGAAAACAGCAAGCGGTGAAAAGTATGATATGAATGCCCTAACAGCGGCTCATAAGACTTTACCTTTCGGAACTAAAGTGAAGATTACAAATGTAAGAACAAACAAATCTGTAATTGTAAGAATTAATGACAGAGGTCCTTTTGTAAAAGGAAGAAAATTTGATTTAAGCAAAGCTGCTTTCCATCAAATTGCAGCAAAAGACCGAGGTGTAATTACAGTAAATTACGAAATTTTATAATCTTTGTAATCAATTAAAAAAATCAGCGGCGATTCTCTAAGAGAATCGCCGCTGTTGCATTTACTGCTATTTTATTTTTGCCTTTTAGTTTCCAAGAACGCTAAACTCTGCTCCACTAGCAAAATCTTGTCCGTTCTGCTCGTTCAATGCGGTGAATCTCAAGTAGCGTGCTTTGACTGGTTTTTCAAACAAAACTTTCTTCTCTTTGCTTGACTTGTCAAAAGTTCCCTTTGCAATTTCTTTCCAGTTCTGCGCATCGTCGCTCACAGAGACACTAAAATCTTTGATATTACCATTTGTGCCGTTTTGGCGCGGCAAATAAGTAAATCCTTTGATTTCTTGTGGTGCTCCCAAATCAAAATCAATCCAGTGTGGGTACTGTGCCACAGTCACAGAATACATAGTATGCCAAATGGTATTGGTGTCGCCATCTAACATATTTTCGGCTTCGCCCCCACCCGATTCTTGGCTACTTACATTCAACACTTTTAAGTTGAGTTTTTCAATTTTAGGGAATTTTACACTCACTTTTGAATTTTTATTGCCTTTGTACCAAGCGGCAATCACTCCACCATCTCTAAACTCAAATGGTTCTTGATAGCTTTGCACTTTTTTACCATTGATGCTATACTCTATTTTGCGATCTTTAGCAGCAGAAACAATGCTTAATTTTCCTTGCGCATCACGAGCAATGGAAATTGGCATTTCACCTGCTGGTGCTACATCTGCTATTTGAGATAAATCTTTGCCCGCAGGGCGAATGATGAATCCCATGCTGTATGGTTTTGCATACACGCGATCTTTGGCCAATGGCGCACCTTGTCCGCAGCTATTACCACCAAGCCCTGTAACCATGGCATCGATTCTTAAATGCACTCTTTTACTTTCTGGCAATTCATGTGGGTGTGGTGCCATAATCAAATCCATCGCTGAATATTCAAGCGCAGAACAAGACATAGGCTTATTTGGAATAAATACTGCCCCTTGCCCTTGATTATCTGTCAAGGCCAACCATCTTACATCTTCGTGATTACCCATATCTTGTGGTTTAGGGAAATTCACAAATTCATCTTTTACTTTGTTTTTGAAAATTTCAACAAAGGCTCCAGACATACGGTCGTTGTAGTTGTCTTGCGGGCCTCTACCATAATAAGTGAAATCATCGAATTTTTTAGGCAACTCCATTACATAGCCCAATCGTGGCAAAATTACATTTGGATTGTTTGAGCTAATGTTTGATTGCAATTCAATAGAACCGTCTTTATAAACCGTATAAATCTGATTGGTTACAAATTTGAAATCTGTATCATCAAATTTTCTATCGGTAAGCTCTTCTACGGTATTGTGTCCTGAGCTTGTTCCACCATGGATTTTAGCCGCATTTGGCGCTTGAGATTCTACAGTGAAATACAAGGTATAAGTTCCGTCTGCATTTTTCACCACATTGGTAGCGGTGGTTTTGTGTTTTAGATTATGCAAACCAAGCTCAAACCATTTTTGGTACCCCCAATTGTCATTATTTACAAAAGCACGGAGCGCATCCAATTTTGGTCCTTCTCCTGGCTCAATGATGGTTTGTCCTTTATAATTTAAGCTATATAAAGCCCCTGTTTTTAAATTAAATTCTGCAGTAAAATCATCTCCTTTGATAATTTGTAAATCTCCTTTTTTGCTGGCTTTAAGTGATTTTCCTTTAGCCACTTGAGAGATACTTGGTTTTTCCGCAGGTTTTTGCAATAAAATTTGCTCTTCGGCTTGCACATAGCCTTTTTTAGCCCAAGGCTTATCTTTGTTTAATTTAAATTGAATCTTTAAGAAATATTCAGAATTTTTATTGAAGAAAGAGGATATGTGCTTGCCTGGAAAATCTACTATTTTTTTCTCACGAGGTTTCACATCGCCCAAATCAATAATTCCTTGATAGGTTTCCCCTTCTGGTTTTCCATCTTTATAAAACTGATAAAACATTTGGTAATCAGACAAATCTTCAAAATAATTTTTATTGAAAATCTCTAATTTATTCCAACCACTAGCGTCTTTTACTTTTCTCACAGAGATATTCTGATATACTTTTTTCACTTCAAAATATTGTGGTTTTGGAGTCATATCGGCGAAAATAATTCCGTTTAGCACAAATTGTCCGTCGTTTGGTGTATCGCCAAAATCACCGCCATAAGCCATGTATGCTTTACCCGTTTTGGGGTCGTAATTTCTCATCGCTTGGTCAATCCAGTCCCAAATGGCACCCCCACATATAAAGTTTGAAGATTCTATCGCATTCCAATAATCTGCCAAGTTCCCGCAGGCATTTCCCATAGAGTGCGCATATTCTGAAATGTGGAAAGGATATTTAATATTATATTTTCCAGTTGCTGCACCGTAAGTCCACGCGATAGACGGATATTGATTTGAGCCCATATCTACAATGTCGTTGTTTCGCTCATACTGAACAGGGCGAGAAGTATCAAATGCCTTGATGCCTTGGTAGGCATATTCAAAGTTTTTCCCTGGACCTGCTTCGTTTCCTAACGACCAAATCACAATTGAAGGGTGATTGACATGCGCATGCACCATTTCCATCACACGACCTACATGGGCGTTTTTCCATTCTTTTGGATGAGAAAGCGAAGGTTTTCCATAATAGTATTCGTGAGACTCAATGTTGGCTTCATCTTCGAGATAAATTCCGTATTTGTTGCACAAGTAGTACCAATAAGGATCATCTGGATAGTGAGAATTACGCACATGATTGATGTTTGCGCGTTTCATCATTTTCACCTCGTTTTCCATTTGCTCGTGCGTAATGGCGTGCCCCAATTCAGGATTGGTCTCGTGGCGGTTTACGCCTTTGAATTTTACCGTTTTACCATTTACATAGAAATAGCGACCAGCCAAACCAAATTCATCATCTGCCGCCGCAGTTTCTTTGATTTCTACTTTTCTAAAGCCTACATGAGCCGAAACCATATCCACTACTTTGCCTTTTCTATCCTTTAGCTCAGCCACGAGCGTGTAGCGGTACGGAAGCTCAGCCGACCATTTATTAGGATTTTCTAAATTTATAGTCGCTGTGCTTATTTCAGTTTGATTTGATTTCAATTTTTGAAGTCCAGCTTGAGCTAAAACATTTGGCAATGGTTTGCTTTCGTCTGAGTACAATTTATTTTCAAATAATTTGTATTCAAGAGAATAGCCTTTAGCTGTTTTTCTATCTAAATTCCGGATTTCTGTTGAAATATTTAAGATTCCGTTTTGGTAATTTGCGTCCAAATCAGGAATTACATTCAAATCACGAATTTGCACTTTGGGGGTAGAACGCAAAGCCACAGTTCTGAAGATTCCTGGCAAGCGGAACATATCTTGCGCCTCCAAGAAAGACCCATCTGAGTTACGATACACTTCTACCGCAACGACATTATTTCCTTTTTTTACATAAGGCGTGATATCAAACGATGCGGTGTTTCTTGAGTTTTTAGAAAAACCTATGTATTTTCCGTTAATCCAAAGGTAGAAGAAAGAATCTACCCCATCGAAATCTATATAAATCTCTCGCCCGTCCCAATCGCTTGGAATGGTGAAATCACGACGATACGAGCCGACTTCGTTTCTATACACATAAGTGGTCCAATCCTTAGGTGGTGTACGCATTACCCCACCGCGCCAATCGTCTACAGCCACTTTGTGTTGGAAAATCACGGGCTGATTCACATAAATCGGCACGCCATACTTGAGCGAACCATCTTTTTGCACGCCTACCATGTTCCAGTTAGACGGCACTTTGATATTATCCCAATTCGCCACATTGTAATCTGGCTTATAGAAGTCTACTGGACGCTCGCTTGGCGTTTTTACCCAATGGAATTTCCAATCTCCGTTTAGCGATTCCCAATATTTTGAATATTGAGGTAAAACTTTTCGTGCATTATCTTCACTTGCAAACGAGAAAAAATACGCACGCGGTTGCTCCTTGTTCAAAGCGAGTTCCTCAACCGATTCCCATTCTTTGCCCGTAGGCGCATCCTTGTCGCCATAAGCAAATCCAGCCAAATCTACACGCTGCCCAAAGACAAAACTTTGTGCAAGTACGCCCAGCATAAGGCCCATTTTTTTGTTCCAGTCCATATAATTATTGTTTTATTTTCGGATTTGAGCCATAAAGATAAAAAATTAATGTTAAATCATAAATATGATTTTTAGGGCTTTTTGAGTAAATCACGCTTATACACTTACTTTTTAGACAAAAATTCAAGCAAAATCTTAATAAACAATTGTTAAATACAGTACATTTTTTAAAGGATTATCGTTTCTTTACATCATTAAATGAATGCTGTCATTAGACTGAAAAATTAGCGAAATTATGATTCTTACATTGAGCGCATCAACAACTGTATGTGTAATTTTATGGGCGAATCGTTTTTTATCAAAATTTTAAAACTCCCTGCAGAAGAAATTGAACAATTTTTGATTTTTGTAAAGGGCCAAAAGCCGAGGGAATTGAGCGAGTTTTATCAAACCTAAGAGTATGCTTGGTTTTTCTAATCTTTTGAGAAATAAAGTACCTTTGTACCTTAACCACATCAAAAATCGTGATGCGCTAAATAAATAAACAAATGCAAAAAAACATTAAAAATATATTTTTCAAATCATTTTTGGTATTGATTTTCGCACTTGTGGGAAAAGCTGTTTCGGCCCAAAATCTTTCGGGAAGTGTGGTGATAGACTTCTCGAATGCGACAGCTGATGGAATTAAGATTTTAAATCAAACTAAAAAATTATATACCACCACCGACATAACGGGGCATTTCACAATCTCGGCATCGGTAAACGATACGGTGATTTTCAGTGGTTCGTTCCTCGAAACGCGTAAATTCATTGTTACAGAATCTGCATTGAACAATCCTCATTTTGCAATTCACTTAAACACCGAAAATATCAAATTAGCGGATTTGGTGGTGCGCCCAAAACTTACGGGCTTTATAGATAAAGATGTGGCTACGGTGCCCAACGATAAACGCAAGGAGAACTTATACAAAAGTCTCGGAATCGACATCAAAGTACTAGACATAAAATACGAAGAGAATAAAGATCCTATCTTAAAAAATATAACTACGCTTGATGTAATATCTTTGTTCAAACACCTCAACGGATACTATCGCAAACTTGAGAGTTTAAGAAAATATGAGGGATACATTAAAAAAATCAATGATGTTAGAGAATTTTTAGGAGATGACTTCTTTGTAACTTATTTAAAATTACCGAAAAACGAAATTCAGAGCTTTTTGATCTTTGCACAATATAGAAACCAAGCAGCTTATGAACAAGCCTTTCAAACTAAAAGCTATCTAGCAATGTCTTCACTTCTGCAAAAAGAATTGCCTATCTATTTAAAAAGAATTGAAGAACGCGACAAACAAAATCCTAATAGCGCGAAGAATCAAAAGGATTAGCAAAATCAAATCCTAAACTAAATAAATGTCCTGCCCCCACTTCTTTGTAAATTTCGGAAAGTCCCCATTTGTAGGAATAACCAATGCGAAAACGACCTAGTTCTAGTTGTAATTGAGGTGATAAAGACAAGGCTTGAGACCCTGATTTATCACTAGCCATACGATAGCTTACACCCACGCCCAATGCGTTTTCGCCCATGTAGAATTTAGATTTTAAGATTAAATCCAATTGCGTTTCCGATTGACCGTTAAGGGCTAAATTAAACGAAGGGTCAAGCACAAAACCATCTGCAACTACAAAACGATATCCACCGCCCAAGTAGTACCATGCAGGAAGAGGCTCAACATTATTTACTACAAATTGATTGTTCCCAAGCGGAATGTCCAACACAGAAATCGCCCCATGAAAGCCTTTATAATAAAACGAAGTCCCTATATTTAAATAGTTTAAAAAGCGGGAAGTATCTTGCAAAAGTGGATCATCCCAAGTTTCTGGTTTCATTTTATCTTTGTCAAAATTCTGAGAAAATCCTGTATAAGAAACCCCAAAACTAAAAACTTCTGGCAAATCATACTCGCCCAAATAATCATCTCCAATCGGGATGTGATACGCCGCAGCGAGATTCACACCCGTCATTTTGCTCGCTCCGTTGCTATCGTGGAAACCGTACACCCCAGCCGATAACCTTCCCAAAACGCTGGCGTGCGCACTCAAAGTTTGCGTAGAAGGCGTATTATCCATTCCGTTCCATTGCGAATAGTGCGAAGCGCGCACCTTTACGATGTCGGGATTGGCTCCTGCATACGACGGATTGATTAAGAAATCGTCGCTCAAAATATAGTGTTCATAAAAAGGCAAACTCTCTTGCGCTTTGACACTTAATAAAGGCAAACAAAGGACTAATATCTGAAAATAAATCTTCTTCATACCACGAAAATTAAAGCACTCGCAAGATAATCAATTCATTTTATTTTTACGATTGGATTTTCACTATTTTTAATCTTTTTTATAAATATTTTTTTAATTCTAGTAGCGAAAAAATCGTCGGGACTTGTGGCAACGAATAATTTTCTCTCAACGGATTGAAATAAACACATTTAATTCCATAATTGACACTACCTAAAATATCTGCTTCCCAATCATCGCCCACCAAAAGTGAATTTTCTTTCGTTGCGCCTGCTTTTTCTAAAGCTAAATCAAACAAAATAGGGGAAGGTTTTCTCACGCCAATCTCATCGGCACAAGTCAGACTTTCAAAATGTCCTTTCAACGCCGAGCGTTCCACTTTGCCTTGCGAAACTTCGATAAAACCATTGGTAATCACATGCAATTTGTATTTAGGTTTTAAATATTTTAAAATCTCTTCTGCACCTGGCACTACGCCATTTTTCTCGAGCATAAGCGATAAATATTGTTCATCAAATATCGATGAAAGTGCTTGGTCCTTTATCCCAAAATGCGCAAAAGGCTCAGAAAATCTGCGTGCTCGCAATTCATCCTTGGTGATTTCGGCACGGCTAAGTTGTAGCCACAAGGCTTCGTTTTGGTCATAAAACTCTTGATGCCAAGTCTCGAAATCTACGCCGTATTTTTCTTGCACTTGGTAATGGCTAAACATTTCTTTTAAGGTGATTTCTGAGTTTCCGCGATGATCCCAAAGCGTGTTGTCTAAATCAAAAAATATATGTTGTATGGTGTCGAAATTCATAAAATTCTTTAGTGATAATAATCTTTTGGCGAAGGCAAAATAAAGGTTTGATGCCCAAAATAGCTCCACTTGGTATGCGCCAAATCCACTTTGGGGTCCACAAACGGGTGACATGGGCCGCCGTTTACGCTTACGCAAGAATTTTTAGCATAAATCTTAACATCTTCTATGCCTTGCGCTTGGTATCTTTTTTTAAGCTCCTGCGCATATTGCCAAATAAAATCGGGCTTGGTCTGCACACCATTAATCTGGTGCGGACGCAGAAATTCATACAAATTTTCCTGTACGATTTTACCATTTGGCAAATGGGTTTCAAAATTGATTTCGCCTGATTTAGTGCGCAGCATCATACGCCATGCCATGCGGTGCCCTTCTTCTGTCCACAGCACATCATCGGGGATCAACCAGTGTCGCAACGGCAAATAAATTTGCAACAAAGTAAGCCCCACAAATGCATAAAGCACAATCGGGCGGCGTGACTTTTTCTCAAACAAATCATCTGAAATCATCGCTCGGGATTTGAATGGGAAAATCTCTTTTTTCAATGTTTTGGTATCAAAGAAGAAAAGCGACATGGCCAATGCCAAATATGGGAATATGCCCACATGCAGCGTAACTGAATTAAATAGGTGAAAAATCAACGCAGCAAAAAAGGCTAATTTTCTGGTAGGTTTAAACATTAAAAGCGGCACAAAAAGGAAATCAAATGCGATTCCGCCGTAGGCTAAAAGTGGTGCTAAATCGGGATTTCGCAAGAATTTAGCCATAAATTTAAAATGCTCGGTGTGCAAAAACCACTGCGCCGACTGCTCCAAACGCAACGGCAAATAATGATTATCGAGCCAGCCAGGGTAAAGTTTGGCTACCGCAGCAAAAAAGTATAAAATCGCCAATTGTATCTGGAAAATCAAAATGGTCCAGCGTGGCGTGGAATTCGATGAAATTTTGGTATTTAAACTCGCATCTACCGAGTAAAATTGATGCGCAGGAACAATGGCCATAAAAAAGCTAATCCACACCAAAAAATAATAATGATTGTTGTAATTGGATTTTTGCATAAAGTAGGTGAGCGTCCATAGCAAAAAAAGCAATACCGACGACACTCGATAAGAAGCTCCAATCATCACCATAAAGCCCAAAAAGCCCATGAGCCCATAAATGAAATACATCGGCTCGCCGAGCAAAAAATGCGTCCATTCAAATCCGATAAAATTGAATGTATAATCCACATTTACAAAGGTTTTCTCTACCCAGCCCGTGGCAATGGCGCCCCAGCATTCAAGCATCATCAAAAAGCCAAAAAGGATTCTAAAAAAAACGAGTTTGGTGTTGTCTACTCTTTCAAACAAATAATTCATATCCTGCTTGATTATTTGGGCGGCAATTTAAGATTATTTATTGAATATTAAGCGATACCACATGACCTTCTTGCGCACGAATGTTTAAAACTTGCTGGTCTTCAAAAATCAAATATTGCCCTTTGATGCCTGCCAGCACGCCTGAAATCTCTGGTGATTTCTGAAAATTGGTCGATTTTATCTTATTTAATTGAAAATCTAGGGGATACTGAAATTCGTAAATTTCGTCTTTGGGACAATAAAATGGCGCTAAATCTTCGGACAAATAAGATTGCACGCGATGTTTTTCGGCGATTAAATCAATTTCGGGATTTTCGTTTTTAAGCATGCGCTGCCAGTGCGTCTTGTCTGACATGTAGTTTTTGAGCAACACCTCAATTTGTCCCGCCTCGTAACGATTATTGGTTTCGGCAAAAATCACGGTTTGGCTCGCCCCTTGGTCTATCCAGCGGGTAGGAATTTGCACTTTGCGTGTTACGCCCACTTTCAGTCCGCCCGAAAGTGCCAAATACACCACATGTGGCTGAAGTTCAAACTTTTTTTCCCACTCCAAATCGCGCTGCTCCACGCCCAAATGTGCCGTAGACAATTCAGGTTTTAAGATATTGGGATTGGCTTCGGGCACAGTGAAAAAACAATTTTTACAGAATCCCATGCGGAAGATGGGCTTATCCATCCCGCAGCCTTTGCATTCGTTTGAAATATGGGTGAAATCCAATTTTTTCCCAATCATTTGATTCATATCAATGAAATCTTGCCCCAGATTGAGATAATAACGAATGGGCTGGGCGTTTTCTACCAGCATTTTTTTGAGCACTCCCGTAAAATTCATTTTTTTAATGTTTTTTTTCGAAAGAGCAAAAATACAGGCTTTGTGCTGGAATCTGAAATTTAAACAGATTTATTTTTGATTAAGCTTAACTTTTGCCCAATCAAAAAGAATGGATAAAAATACACAAAACACGGCAAAAATAAATGCCCAATACATTATGTACACAATATCCGCATCGAACTTTGAAACGGCGTATTTTACCAATGTGACTCCCACAAAAAAAACGACAAATTCTAAAATATATTTTTTGATGTTTTTTTTCATATCATTTAATTTTGGATTGTTCTTTTTTCAAAAATATATCAATTTCTATTTTTTTCTTAGCTTTTACCAAGCTTAACTTTTGCCCAATCAAAAATAAAAATAGCGATGACAAATACTGCTGAATATTTTAAAGCGTAAATAAAAACATCTACCAAATCTTCTCTAAACATAGAAATTGCATAATCAATAATTGCCAAAACGATAAAATATTGTAGAAATATTTTTAAATATTTATTCATATTTCTTAATGTAATAATGGTTGTAAAGATAATGAAAATATGACAAATTCTGTTTTTTTTACTTTTTAGGTTTCTTTTGTAGAAACATAAAAATAAGTGCGAAAATAATCCCCACAAAAACATTTTTCAACAAGACAGCAACGAAGGCTTCTTGCGGCTCTTCAAAAATGATGTTCCAGCTGTATGAAATGGCTATCCCAATGGGTACATAAATTAAAAATAGCGTGAAAAATCTTTTAATTCGCTCGTTCATAGGCGTTTCTTTTTAAAAAAATAAATAACAATAAAATTTAATATCGGTGCCAAAATGGCTACAACAATCAGCTGAATGGGCTTGGTTTCTATCTCTAAAAAGTATTTGTTGCTAAGCCAAGTTAAAAAAACAAAAAACACGGCATACAGCAAGCTTTCTATGACTAATTGTTTCATGATTATTTTGTTTTAACCTTGTAAATTTAGAAATTTAATTCAAAAAAATATATCAAATTCGGATTTTTTAAACCAAAAAAAGAGAGCAGCATATGGCTACTCTCTCTTAGTTATAAAAATCTACAGCTTAAAAGTTTAAACGACATGTGTTGCGTCTAAAATTCCTTTTAATAGATTTAGCTGGTTCATCGTTCTATCTAAATTGTGGTTTTCGCGCTTCACGGCGTAGTATACATCTCCGTTTAGGAAATCGGTTAAGAAGCGCACGGCTTGTATGTAAACCACTGTGGCGCCTGCCAAATCAAAGTTTTCTAATTCCTGCGGGGTCAACTTATCTTTTAAGTTTTCCAAGAATCCTTTTTTAATGGCTTCGTAGTTTTCTTTTGAAAAGTTATTTGGCGTTGGGTCGTCCTCATCGCGCGTATTGGTGTATGAGCGCACCATATCTCCAAAATCATACAAGATAGTGCCTGGCATAAGCGTATCCAAATCGATTACCGCCACAGGCTTGTTTTTGTCGTCTGCACTCAAAAGAATGTTACTAATTTTTGGATCGGCGTGAATCAAGCGTTTAGGGAACCCGTCTTGCGAAGTGATTTCCAACCATTTTTTAGGAATTTCTTTCAGCTCTTCTACAATGGTAATTGCCTCAAGTGCCAGCTCTTTTCTGTTTGGCGTTGCATTGTTAAGCGATTGCTCATAATCTTGCATTCTTTTGGCAAAATTGATGAACCCTGGAATTGGCTCTTTTAAACCTTCCACATCCAAATCGCAAACATAAGAATGAAACTCTCCAATAAATTTTGCTACCTCATAGGCCTGCTCTGGGCTCTCTACCGTTTCGATGCATTGCGTATTTTCGATAAAAGGGATTACACGCCATACGCCGTTTTCTGCCTCTACTAGGTACTCTCCGCGCACGGTTTTTCTAGGTCTTAGGATAGCGTGGGGGTAGTTTTTAGCTTCTAGGTGGTCGGCTAGTTTTAGCATATTTTCCACGATTACCTCTGGCTGCTCAAATATATTGGTATTGAATTTTTGAAGTACATAGGCACCTTGGGCATCACGCAAAACATAAGTGGTATTGATGTGCCCCATCTCATTTTTTTGCAATCCGAAATCGGCGTCTTTACCAAAAAACTTTTTTACTATTTCTTCCATAATTTATTATTTTTTCCAAAGTGGACTATTATATTTTCCGTCTTGAGTCTTTTGTTTCAAATCATCTACTACCAGCTGTTTATCTTCTGGATAAGTCATCCCAAACCAGTCTTCTTTACTTTGCTCTACCCAAACATTTAATTCCCCTTTTTGGATTTGGTTATCTATATATAAAGGTATAAAGTATTCTTGTTTTTCTTTGTTTTCGATAGTGCTTAAGAACTCTTCGAAACCTTCTTGCAAACTTGGAAAAATTGTGTGGTCTAGAATCCAGAAATTCATAGACACTTTAGATTTTGGTTGTAAATCTACTTTTTCTGGCTGATCTGCTTCGTTTACGATTTCACCATTGTCTTTTTTGATGATTTTTAGGATTTCGGTTACTTTTTTAAGTTTACCATCTTCCACTTCACACACTCCACGAGATACAGTACCGTTGTCGCTCAAAGTTTTTTCAAGCTCAAATGCTACCATTCCGTAGTTTTTAGCATCGATTTTTCCAGCTTTTACTAATTCGTGCGCCAATTCAAAAGTATTCGCTCCGTAATAGTCGTCTGCGTTCATCACAACAAATGGCTGTTTCACCACATCTTTAGCCATAAGCACTGCGTGTGCAGTTCCCCAAGGTTTTTGGCGCAAAGGCACTAAATCAGCATATTTTTCTGGCACCGCCTTAGGCATTGCTTGAAGCACAAAATCTACTTTGATTCCACGCTCGTCTAGCGGTTTTCTCAAATGTTCTTTGATTTCTTCTGACAATTGATCGTTGATGATGAAAACCACATGATTCACACCATTATTTATCGCATCGTATAAGCCAAACTCCATAAGGCATTCACCGTTGTCGCCTACGGGATCTACTTGCTTTTGTCCTTTGTAGCGGCTTCCTAGTCCACCGGCTAACACCATTAAAGTCATTGTATCACTCATAATTCTTAAATTTATTTTTTCTATTTATATATTTTCCTTTTGTAAAATCAGGCATTTCTATCATTTTGCCATTGGCTTGTATCGATTGTTCAGAAAGTGGCGTAATCGCCTTCCAAGTTGCGAGATCATAGACATCAATTCGGAAATCTTTGTCTTGCTGAATTCGCTCGATAAAATCATTTAGCATAATGTAATCTATAGCATATCTCCCAAATTTAGTGATTTTTTTGCGAAACTTCACCCAAATCTGGCTATCATTTTTTTGTAAATATTTCTTGGGGCTCTGCCATCGCTTTTCTAGGGGCGAAGTAGCTTTATTTTTTTCCAAATAAATTTGTCCATCGGATAAATCGCCACGATAATATTCTTGCCAAATTCCTTTACTTCCCTGAACCATAAGCCCTAAATTAAATGGTCTTGGCAACGATGTGTCGTGTGTGAGCTGCATCACTTCTCCTCGCTCGCACTGCATTTGCGTGATGATGACATCGCCTAATTTGAAATCAATCTCTTTTTGGCAATAATTCTTCATCCCCACAGATTTTGTAGCCACAGTGCTC
Source organism: Ornithobacterium rhinotracheale (assembly GCF_022832975.1). Classification (NCBI taxonomy): domain Bacteria; kingdom Pseudomonadati; phylum Bacteroidota; class Flavobacteriia; order Flavobacteriales; family Weeksellaceae; genus Ornithobacterium; species Ornithobacterium rhinotracheale. Next base: position 2,260,127 of record NZ_CP094846.1, read on the forward strand.
ACTTGTGTGATTCTATTTCCCGTATTGATATCGTTGAAAATCGCCATAGGCCCTAGCCCATGCGTAGGATAAATATCGGCATTGCGCTCTACATACTCTTGTGTGCGCCAATTACTTTCGCCTTGCGTTTTCTCGCCAAAATTCATTTTTTCATCAAAAAGTACACTGCGTATATCGTGCTGATAGCCACCTTTTAAATAAACCAATTCACCAAAAATCCCTTTTTGAATCATTTGTGCAATCGCCAAAACATCTCTTCGATAACAGCAATTCTCAAGGAGCATAATTGGAGTCTGCGTCTGCTCATAGGCTTCTACAAACGCCCAGCACTCTTCTAGCGACTCAGCGCCGCTCACTTCTACGCCTACGCGCACACCGTGCTGCATGGCAAATCGGCTTTGGGCTAAATGCTCTTTCCAAGGGGTATAAATCAATACTGCATCGAGTGATTCCTGCTCAATCATGCGCTGATAATCTTGCGGATTTTTATCGTAAAAAGTGGGATTATGAAATTTTTTAGCTAGAATTGTTTGCGCTAAAGCATTTTGCTTAGGCAAGGGCTCAGCAATGGCAACTATCGCAACATCTGCACGATCGCACAACATAGCCAAATGGCGCAATCCACGCCTTCCCATCCCTATAAAACCTAGCCGAATGCCCATGAATACATTGGTCTTAAACCTTTTTTAATTATAAAATATCGGCTAAATATCGGTTTTTTCTAAGGATTAAACAAATGATAATTTTCATAATTGTTTTTTCCACATTTCGCATCAAAAATTATGTATAAAAAGATTTTTCGCCGTACTTTTATGCTTTCTATTTAAACACATCTATTGTTATGAAAAACATATTAGAAGAAAATCCATCACTTAAGAAAAACAAAGTGATTTTAAAACAAGCAAAAGACGCTTTAGAACTCTCTCAATTCACTAGAGAGGAGAGAATTCCAGTTGAAATTTTTGACACCGCTCTCGAAGGTTCAAAAGTGGCAGCTAGAGAAATCGCCGATTTAATTAAAGAAAAACAAGCCGCTGGCCAAAAATGCGTACTTGGTTTAGCAACTGGTAGTAGCCCTATTGCAACTTATGACGAGCTCATCAGAATGCACAAAGAAGAAGGACTTAGCTTCAAAAATGTGATTACTTTCAACCTTGATGAGTATTACCCAATGCAAGCCGATGCGCCACAATCATATCATCGATTCATGCATGAACATCTATTCAACCATGTAGATATCGACCCTGCCAATGTTCACATTCCAGATGGAAGTGTGTCCGTAGAAAAATTAGCTGAAAGTTGCCATGCCTACGAAAAATTAATCGACGAAGCTGGCGGAATCGATTTACAACTTTTAGGTATCGGTAGAACTGGACACATCGGATTCAACGAGCCAGGTTCTCACATGAATACCTACACTCGTTTAGTTTCTCTTGATGAATTAACCATCAGAGATGCTGCTAAAGATTTTGGCGGAATCAACAATGTTCCCAAAGGAGCTATCACTATGGGAGTTGGCTCTATCTTTAAAGCTAGAAAAATTATTCTTTTAGCTTGGGGAGACAAAAAAGCAAGCATCGTGAAAAAAGCGGTGGAAGGAAAAGTGGTAGACGAAGTTCCTGCTAGCTACTTGCAAAGACATGAAAACGCTAAATACATTGTAGATTTTGACGCTGCAGGCGACCTTACAAGGGTAAAAACACCTTGGAAAGTGGGTACTTGCAACTGGACTCCAAGTTTGGTAAAACGCGCAGTGGTTCAATTGTGTATTGATACTGGAAAACCAATTTTAAAACTTACCAATAAAGATTATACAGACCATAACTTAAACGAACTTGTTGTTACTTACGGTTCTGCATATAATGTAAACCTTCAAGTATTCAACGATTTACAAAACACCATCACAGGATGGCCAGGTGGAAAACCAAACGCTGACGAGACTAAACGCCCTGAGCGTAAAGACCCAGCACAAAAACGAGTAATCGTATTTAGCCCGCACCCAGATGATGATGTGATTTCAATGGGTGGTACTTTAAGAAGATTGGTAGAGCAAGGGCACGATGTGCATGTGGCATACCAAGTTTCTGGAAACATTGCCGTGGCTGATTATGAACTGCTCCGCCCAATGCTTTTAATGAAAAACTATTTAGAAGAAAACGGCGACACTTCATCTGAAACTTACAAAAACTTAACTCAATATTTGAGCGAGCTTGATGAAACTGAAAACTTCAAAGCCATCACTCCACAAATTTTACATTTGAAAGGATTATTGAGAGAAGAAGAAGCTAAATCTGCCTGCCGCCATGTCGGTGTGAAAGAAGGAAATGCTCACTTCTTGCGCCTACCTTTCTACGAAACAGGTAAAGTTAAAAAGAACGACCTTAGCCAAAAAGATGTGGACATCGTAAAAGAATTTTTACGCTCAATCAAGCCACACCAAATCTTTGCCGCAGGCGACTTGATGGACCCTCACGGAACACACAAAGTATGTCTAGAAGCTATCTTCTTGGCGCTTGACGAAATCAAAGCAGACGGCGACGAATGGCTAAAAGACTGCTGGGTATGGATGTACCGTGGCGCATGGCAAGAATGGCCAATCAACGAGATTGAAATGGCTGTACCAATGTCTCCAAGTGAATTAAGACAAAAACGAAATGCCATCTTGAGACACCAATCTCAAATGGAAGCAGCTCCATTTATGGGAACAGACTCTCGCCTATTCTGGCAACGCGCCGAAGATAGAAACCGTGAGACTGCAGACCTTTACAACAAATTGGGCTTAGCAGAATACGAAGCAATGGAAGGTTTTGTGAGATACATTCCATAAGCCAAAAAGTGTTTTTAAAAGTTAGTATTTAGGAAGGTTTTTCGGAGCCTTCCTTTTTTTTATTTTTCACTTAAATAAAAATCATTTTTTAGGCATTTTTTTGTCTAAAAATCCATTTATCTTTAATCATTAAAATCAAAAGAAAGCAAAATTCAATCAAAAATCATTTTTTTGCTATATTGAATCTCATTTTGTGAGAATAATAAAAATTAAGCCTTTAATAAAACTTTATCAAAGCAAGTCCTTGAATTTTATAGGCTAAAACGATATTTTTTTCATATCTTTGTTAATTGAGAATAGAAATACAGAAAATTAAACAATGAGCGAAAATCAAAAACAATATACCGCCGATAGTATTCAGTCGCTAGAAGGTATGGAGCACGTACGTTTGCGCCCCTCTATGTACATTGGAGATGTAGGAAAACGCGGTTTGCACCACTTGGTGTATGAGGTGGTAGACAACTCTATAGACGAAGCGCTGGCTGGCTATTGTAGTATGATTGATGTGATCATTCACGAAGGCGAATCCATTACCGTAAAAGACAACGGGCGTGGTATCCCAGTAGATTTTCACAAAAAAGAAGGTAAATCTGCCCTTGAGGTTGTAATGACCAAAATCGGTGCAGGTGGAAAATTCGATAAAGATTCATATAAAGTTTCTGGGGGATTGCACGGTGTGGGTGTTTCGTGTGTGAACGCGCTTTCTAATAAACTTACCGCAACCGTATACAGAAACGGAAAAATATACCAACAAGAATATGCGCGAGGTAAAGCCTTGGGCGATGTGCAAGAAATCGGCGAAACCGACCAAACTGGGACTACCGTAACTTTCTTGCCAGATGATTCTATCTTTAACCAAACAGAATATAGTTTTGAAACGCTTGCAGCGCGTTTAAGAGAACTTTCGTTCTTGAACCGAGGAATCAGCATCACACTTACCGATGAGCGTGTAAAAGACGAAAACGGAAATTATCTTTCGGAGCTTTTCCATTCAGAAGGTGGATTGAAGGAATTTGTGGAATTCATCGACGAAAATCGCGAACCTTTGATGCAAAAAGTAATCTTTATGGAAGGCGAAATCGATGATGTTCCCGTAGAGGTAGCAATGCGCTACAACACTTCGTTCAATGAGAATTTGCATTCTTATGTAAACAACATCAACACCCACGAAGGAGGTACGCACCTTACAGGATTCCGTCGTGCATTGACTCGTACGCTAAAAAAATATGCCGACGAGAAAATGTCTGCCAAAGAAAAAGATAAAATCTCGATTACGGGAGACGACTTTAGAGAAGGGCTCACTGCCGTGGTTTCTGTAAAAGTAATGGAACCACAATTTGAGGGACAAACTAAAACTAAATTAGGAAATTCTGAAGTGAGCGGTGCGGTGGATAAAATCGTGAGCGAAATGCTTACCAATTATCTAGAAGAAAACCCATCGGAGGCACAAATCATCGTGGATAAAGTTGTTTTGGCAGCCAAAGCACGCCAAGCAGCTAAAAAAGCGAGAGAAATGGTACAGCGCAAGAGCCCAATGGGCGGTAGCGGCTTGCCAGGAAAACTTGCCGATTGTTCTTCTAAAGACCCGTACGAATCAGAAATATTCCTTGTGGAGGGAGACTCTGCGGGCGGAACGGCTAAACAAGGGCGCGATCGTCATTTCCAAGCGATTTTACCATTGAGAGGTAAAATCCTGAATGTGGAAAAAGCCATGCAGCACAAAGTGTTTGAGAACGAGGAAATCAAAAACATTTTTACTGCACTGGGCGTTACCATAGGTACCGAAGAAGATGCCAAGGCACTAAACACCGAGAAATTGCGTTATCATAAAATCGTGATTATGACCGATGCCGATGTCGATGGTAGCCACATTGCCACTTTGATTCTTACTTTCTTCTTCCGCTATATGAAGGAGCTTATCGAGAACGGAAACATTTATATCGCTACGCCACCACTTTATTTATTAAAGAAAGGGAAACAAGAAATTTACGCTTGGGGCGACAAAGAGCGCGAAGAAATTCAACGCCAACTGTCTCCAGATGGAACGGGTCGTGGCGTGAGCGTTCAGCGATACAAAGGTTTGGGTGAGATGAATGCCGAGCAGCTTTGGGATACTACCATGAATCCAGAGCACAGAAAGCTCCGTCAAGTAAACATCGAAAACGCATCTGAGGCAGACAGAATCTTCTCTATGCTTATGGGCGACGATGTGCCACCACGCCGAGAATTTATCGAGAAAAATGCAGTTTACGCAAATATTGATGCGTAATCACATTTTTTTAATTTATTTAATTACACAAAGGCAGAAAATTGATTTTCTGCCTTTTTTTTATTGTTTAAAAAACATTTTATGAATAAATTTTAACCGATTTAAAAAGATAATTTTTTCTCATAAATAATTTTTTTATCAAATATTTTTATGCCGTTATTTTTCAGAGAATCCCTAAAACTTAAGTCTAAATATTTTGTAACATTCTCATGTGGAGTGTAGATAAATTTAGTTTCATATTTTTTCCCTTTTTCAATATCATAAGAAGAAATATAAGTGTAAAAATAAGCTTCAGAAGTGAGGGGTATATAATTTATTCTAACTGTTTTTTTATCACCTGGATTCAAAATAAATGAGTTTTTCATCAATAAATAATGTTTCAAAATCCATATAGAATCCTTTTTTACAAATTTTTCGGCATACTTCTCTTGGCTTAGAATTATATTTTTATAGTAGTCTAATTGAAGGCTATCTATATAATAAGCACTAAGATTAGCTGGGTAGAAATATCCATCTTTTGGAATATACTCTGGCACTAATAAATATGGACCTTCTATCTCTACAGGAATTTCCAAATCAAATTCAGAAAATATATTTAAATTATTATATAAAATAGGGATAAAATATTTTTGATTGGTTTTATTTTGAAATTCAATCAAAATATAATTTTCATTAAGTGTGCCATTGTTTAATACATTCATTTGAACCTTTTCGTTTTCCCTACACGAAAAAATAAAGACACAAAAGATTATTATTGTAAAAACTTTATGCATAATTCATACGATTAAAATTCACGATATAATCATTTTTTATGATAAAAATAATCCTTTTTATCTGAGATTTTGGCATCTTCTTGATTGAAAGAATTATCAAAAATGAAATTAACTAATTTATTTAACCCTTTACTCTCATAAAACTCCAAACATTTCCGAACATGCATTTGTGTATTCGGATGGTCTAAATTTGGATATTTTTTCTCTGCCCATTTAATTGAAAACGCATATAGGGAATCAATATATGGGCGTTGTGACGCATTAGACACAGGGTCATAGCCATACAAATGATAATATAAATTATTTCCGCTGGAATCTTTTAATTTATAAGTTAAAGAGTCTCCTACAGAATGGTCTAAACAGGTATAAAAAGCAAATCTTTTAAGCGTTATAGCACTTAACTCTCTATCTGAAATTTCATGCTGTGAAAAAGAAATTTGCATCAAAATCAATGAGCAAAAAAGACTGATTATTCTTTTCATGATTTGATTTTTTAAGTGAAAAACCTATTTTATAAAATCATTTTCGCTACTGGGTTTTGGGCTGAATTCTTTAAAATGATATACATCGTTTACTTTTTTTACATCTGTTTTTTGTCCGTCTACAATTTTGCTTGATTCTTTGATAACAAATGTCGTATCATTCAATATTTTTCCTTCCCCATGATAAACTTTATACCCTAACTGTGTAGAGTTCCAACTTTCAAGAATAATATCATTGCCATCTACTTCAAATACACCCCAAGAACCTTTTATATTTTTTATATTAAGATTTTTTGTATACTCACTCATATAACTATCCATTTGACTCATAGGAGCTCCTCCACCAATACCTAGATTAATACCATTCTTATACAAAAACATAATTGCATAAAATTCCTCTACTCCATCATTAATCCATTTTAAATAATAAAATCCATCCAAACGCAAATTATTTCCTGTATATTCCTTGCGCTGTAAAGAAAGTTCTTCATCTTTTTTGTCTGAATCCAAACAACCCGCTAAAACAAAAAAACTGATAAATAACAATGCTATTCTTTTCATGATTTGATTTTTTTAAGTGAAAAACCTATTTTATAAAATCATTTTCGCTACTGGGTTTTGGGCTGAATTCTTTAAAATGATATACATCGTTTACTTTTTTTACATCTGTTTTTTGTCCGTCTACAATTTTGCTTGATTCTTTGACAACAAATGTCGTATCATTCAATATTTTTCCTTCTTGTCTAATAACTTTGTATCCCAATTGTGTAGCTCCATAAGATTCCATTACAATCTCTTCATTTTTAATTGCAAAGACACCCCAACCCGATTTTCTTGTTTTATAATTTATACCCAAATACTTCTTCATAGTAGAGTCCATTTCCCGAACAGGACCGCCACCTCCCAGTCCAAATTGAATGCCGTTTTTAAATAAAAAAGTAGTTGCATAAAATTCCTCTACTCCATCATTAATCCATGTCAAATAATAAAATCCATCTAAACGCAAATTATTTCCTGTATATTCCTTGCGCTGTAAAGAAAGTTCTTCATCTTTTCTGTCTGAATCCAAACAACTCGCTAAAACAAAAAAACTGATAAATAACAATGCTATTCTTTTCATGATTTGATTTTTTATTAATTCACAATTACATTTAAAGCTAATTTCCGTTATAAATTATTTTAAAATCTTGCGCTTTTAACTCATCAAAAGTATATGAAAACTTTGCATCATAAATATTTTTCTTTTTGATTTCATCCCAACCATATTTTTCCATAGTGGATTCTTTTAAAACGAAAAAATATAGTTTTTCATTTTTGTCGTAATAAATAGGGTCATTTTTTAAAATATCCCCTGAGCTACTCGTTTCTGGCAAATTACTATTGGGCAAGATAAATACTGATGGATAAAAATCAACCACTTCAAGGCTTTTATCAGATGTTCGTATATTGATAAAAATTTTCTCGTCAGTATTATTATAAACATGGAATTCTGCTACAAAATCATCTTGACATTGAATATTTATCAAAACGACGAAAATAACAAATAGGTATTTTACTTTTTTAAGCATAGCTTTTTGTTTTATTAAATTAAGACTAATTTCACTTTTACCAAGGTAAGAAAAAAATTAATAAATTGCTCAAAAATCTAATTTTTTAACACACAAAAACCACTTGATTTTTAGCTAAATATTACACACAACAATCTTCATCGTTAAATAAATGTTTTCTTATTCAAAACGCACTTTTTTCTCAAAAAAAGAATTGTAACTTTGTGGCAATGCAAAATTCAGAAATAAAAGTAGTAATTGGGCTTTCGGGCGGAGTAGACAGCAGCGTGGCGGCGTATTTGTTAAAAGAACAAGGCTACCAAGTGATTGGGCTTTTTATGCGCAATTGGAACGACGCATCGGTTACGCTCGAAGACGAATGCCCCTGGGTGGAAGATAGTGCGGATGCACTATTGATTGCGGAAAAATTGGGCATTCCGTTTCAAACCATTGATTTAAGCGAAACTTACAAAGAACGCATTGTAGATTATATGTTCCGCGAGTATGAGCAAGGGCGCACACCCAATCCTGATGTGCTCTGCAACCGCGAAATCAAATTTGACATTTTCCTTGAAACTGCTTTAAAGCTTGGTGCTGATTATGTGGCAACGGGACATTATTGCCAAAAATCATCTGAAATCATAGACGGAAAAGAAGTTTATAAACTTTTGGCAGGTGCCGATAAAAACAAAGACCAATCGTATTTTTTATGTCAGCTCAATCAATACCAATTATCAAAAGCATTGTTCCCTATCGGGCATTTAGAAAAACCCGAAGTGCGCAGAATCGCACGCGAACAAGAACTTGTGACCGCAGATAAAAAGGATTCGCAAGGTTTGTGCTTTATCGGAAAAGTGAGATTGCCTGAGTTTTTGCAACAACAATTAAAACCGAAAAAAGGGCAAATTGTTGAAATTCCTACTGACTACCCAGGCTACCACGAAGAAAAACCAAATTTCGAGTCCAAAGAAGAGGAATTAAAGTGGCTTTCGCGAAAGTTTAAATACACGATGTTCGACGGAATTTTGGTTGGCGAGCACGACGGAGCGCATTATTTCACCATTGGGCAGCGTAGAGGAATTGGCGTGGGCGGTAAAAAAGAACCACTTTTTGTCATAGATACCGATGTGGAACAAAACATCTTGTTTGTGGGCGAAGGGAATAATCACCCTGGGCTTTACAAGCAAGCCTTATTTGTGCCAAAAGACGATGTACACTGGATTCGTGAAGATTTAGCCTTAAAACCCAACGAAACCATGCAGGTTGAAGCGAGAATTCGTTATCGCCAGAAATTAATCAAAGCCGAATTATTCTGTTTTGAAAGTGGCATTTATGTATTGTTTGAAAAAGCTCCATCTGCCATCACACCAGGGCAATTTGTGGCTTGGTATCGTGGCGACGAACTTTTGGGCTCAGGCGTAATTCAATAAAATAATTAGACAAAATGAAGACAATGAAATATAGAAACTTTTTACTTTTATTTTTCGTAAGTATTTGCACTTGGGCGCAAGTGCCAGATTACTACAAAAGTTTAGATTTAACCAAAACAGGCGAAGCTTTTAAAAAAGAACTAAGCCAATTGATTATCAAAACGCACAGAAATACTTTAAGCTATAAACAAGTAACAGATGTGCTGAAAGAAAGTGACCGTGACCCTCAAAACTCAAAAAATGTTTTGTTGATTTACGGAAGCGAAAACAATGACGGAAAATACGCAAGAAGCAGAAATAAAAATTATGCGGGAGGCGCAAAAGGACAATGGAACAAAGAACATGTTTATGCAAAATCATTGGGAAGACCGAATTTAGGCACTTCTGGACCAGGTGCAGATGCTCACCATTTACGACCTGCCGACCCGCCACTCAATAGCGACCGTGGCAGTTTACCATTTGACGATGGTCGTGGTACCAAAGCCTACAAAACCAATCGTGGTGGCTGGTTCCCAGGCGACGAATGGAAAGGCGATGTGGCGCGTATGATGATGTATATGGCTTTGCGCTACGGCGACCGATGCGACCCTAAACGCGTGGGCATGAATCCATACACCATTTCAAAAGATTTCCCTGATATTTTCCTTAAATGGAATATCGAAGACCCCGTTTCTGATTTTGAAAAACAACGAAACGAAGTGGTAGCCAAAGCGCAAGGAAATAGAAATCCATTTATCGATAATCCAAATTTGGCAACACGCATCTGGGGAGGAACACCTGCACCCGACACTTGGGGCAAAGGCACTCAACCAGCCCCAGCACCGCCAACAGATCCAGAAAATCCACCTGTAGCACCAGGAAATTTTAGCATTAAAAACTTGCGTGCAAGCAATGTAAATCCTACAAATTTTACTTTGACATGGGATTTGCCTGAAAACTTTAAAAGCGTGGGGTACTACGAAGTGTACATGGGAGATGCATTTAAACAAAAAACTTTCACCAACACAGCTTTAATCAACAAGCTACAACCAGAGACTTCATACACTTTCAAAGTAGTAGCTAAAAAGCCGAACGGCGAACAAATCGAAGAAAGTCAGCCATTTAATTTCACCACTCCGGCGGGCGTAACCGACATTACAAACAAACCAAAAACCAATAAAAATATCGTTTTTTATCCTAATCCTGTGACCGACGGCAAACTGAATGTAGATGGCAAAAACTTGCAAAATGTAAAATGGCTAAAAATCTATGATTTGCAAGGAAGGCTACAGAAAAACATCGTAAATCCATTTATTCATGAAGGTGGTTTTACTATTGATGTTTCTAATTTAACCAAAGGAATTTACATCCTAAAAACACCTAATCATTACGAAAAGATTTTAATTTTATAAAAGAAATCGTTTTTATTGTACTTTTTCTAAGGCCTATCTCACTTGAGGTAGGCTTTTCTTTATAAAAAATCATTTTCAATACATTTTTTATCATTTATTTTTTTGAATTAAAACAATAAAACCTTAAAATCTAAGGATAAAATAATTTAGATTTTTTATATTTGTAGAAAATCATAAAATAAAATTCAATGAATCTTCACGAATATCAAGGCAAAGAACTTTTAAGTAGATATGGCGTAAAAACCCAAAGAGGAATTGTCGCCTCTACGCCAGACGAAGCCGTGAAAATGGCAGAACGCCTTACTGACTCAACAGGCACCCAATGGTATGTGGTAAAAGCACAAGTACACGCAGGAGGCCGTGGAAAAGCGGGTGGCGTGAAATTGGCTAAATCTTTGGAAGATGTAAAAGAGCTTTCTTCTAAAATTTTGGGCATGCGCATCGTAACACCCCAAACATCTGCAGAAGGTAAATTGGTGAACCAAGTATTAATTGCCGAAGATGTTTATTACCCAGGAGAGAGCCCTACAGCGGAATACTACATGTCTGTATTGCTAAACCGCGCAACAGGAAAAAATATGATTATGTACTCTCCAGAAGGAGGTATGGACATCGAGGAAGTTGCCGAAAAAATGCCTGATAAAATCTTTAAAGAAATCATCGACCCAGCGGTTGGATTGCGCCCATTCCAAGCCAATCGTATCGCCTTTAATCTAGGATTGGAAGGTGAAGCTTTCAAAGATATGGTGAAATTTGTTTACGCTCTGTACGAGGCTTACACTCAGTCTGATGCTTCTATGTTTGAGATCAACCCTGTTTTAAAAACATCGGATAATCAGATTTTAGCAGTGGATTGTAAAGTATCAATCGACAACAATGCCCTTTTCAGACACAAAGACATCGCTTCTATGCGCGACATCCGCGAAGAAGACACCACCGAGGTAGAAGCTGGAGAAGCAGGCTTAAACTTTGTAAAACTTGACGGAAATGTGGGCTGTATGGTAAATGGTGCTGGGCTTGCCATGGCAACGATGGACATCATTAAACTTTCTGGCGGAAATCCTGCCAACTTCCTTGATGTGGGCGGTACTGCCGATGCTGAGCGTGTAGAAAAAGCATTCAGAATTATTTTAAAAGATGAAAATGTACGCGCGATTTTGGTAAACATTTTCGGTGGAATCGTGAGATGCGACCGAGTGGCTCAGGGTATTATTGAAGCCTATAAAAACATGGGCGACAGCATTACAGTTCCTATCATCGTGAGATTGCAAGGAACCAATGCCGAAGAAGCTAAGAAAATGATTGATGAAAGTGGACTAAAAGTGTTCTCTGCTATCACATTGCAAGAAGTAGCCGATAAGGTGAGCGAAGTGATTGACTAAACGATTCAATTATAAAAATATGAAATCCGTATGATTTTTTATCGTACGGATTTTTTTATGCCCATAAAAAAAGCAACCACCCGAAGGTAGCTGCTTTTAATAATTGTGTAAATAATAAAATAACTATTCGTAAATACTTAATTTTCCAAAGTGTTCTGCCAAAAGATAATAGAAAATCGCACGATGTTTTCTCGGATTTGATTTTCCCATTTTTTCAGCCACTTTTTCAATCGCAGCATCTAAATCATCAGATTCAGAAAGTCCTAATTTTTTAATTAAGAAATTTTGTTTTACACGGTCTACTTCAGATTTGTCTGATGTGGAAACAAAAGCAGAATCTGCATTATAAATAGAAGGCCCCAAAGCTTTCACCACTTTGGTGAATAAATCTTGATCGCACGCGATGCTTTTTTCCTTCATCACGCCTAACATTTCAGTTACTTTTTCGTCAAATTTGCTCATAATTTTGATTTTTGATAGGCTAAATTTAGTAATTTATTACTGAAAATCAAAATTTTAATGATTTTTTATTTCAAATACACTCTTTCCACTCGTGGTGCTACCGAGGTAATGATTTCATACGGAATCGTTCCGGTGGCCTCTGCGACCTCGTAAATGCTTGGATTTTCACCGAACACCACCACTTCATCGCCTTCTTTGCAATCGATATGGGTAACATCTACCATAAACATATCCATACAAATTGTCCCCGTAACGAGAGCTTTTTCCCCATGAATACAAACAAATCCTTTTTGGCTAAAGCTTCGATGCACCCCATCGGCATATCCGATAGAAACTACGGCTATTTTCATCTCGTTTGGCGCTTTGAATCTCCTACCATAACTCACTGTTTCCCCCGCTTTGATTGTACGAATTTGCGAAATATATGATTTTAATTTTACTGCAATTTCTAAATTTTCACCATCTTCCTGAGTTGCTGCAATTCCATACATTCCAATCCCTAAACGCTCCATATCCAACTGAAATTTAGGGAATCGGAGAATAGCTGCCGAGTTAGCAATATGGCGCAATGGTCGATAGCCTAAATTAAAGGCGATTCGCTCATAATATTCATTAAAGCGATTATACTGCTCGGTGGTAAATTCTTCGCCGTCGGGCTCATCGCTCACCGCAAAGTGCGAAAAAACAGACGCTACTTTCACATACGGGTTATCGGACAATTGGGCAATTAGTTCATGCAAATCACTTTCGCCAAAGCCCAAACGATTCATTCCTGTATTTAACTTTAAATGAATCGGATATGCTTGCTGAATTTGTTTATCAATTAATTTTTGGGTGAAAAGATTTAATATCCTAAAATTAAAAATTGAGGGTTCGGCGTTTAAATCAATCACTTGCTCACAAGCGATTTCATCGGTATTGAGCACCATAATGGGCTTATTGATTCCTGCTTTGCGTAAATCAGCTGCTTCTTTGGCAAAAGCCACCGCTAGGTAATCCGCTTGGTCGTGGAGTGCTTTAGAAATCTCCACTGCCCCGAGCCCATAGGCATTGGCTTTTACCATAGCTATTAGCTTGGTCTCGGGATTCATTCTTTGTCTGGCATAGGCCACATTGCTTTTAAGCGCAGCAAGGTCTATTTCCAAAATGGCGTGTCTGCTATAAAGCATTTACAATAAGTTTTGATTAAAGATCTTTTTTATAAATACTCAAAATTCGCTTTTTTAGATATTCAGATGGCTTATTAAGTGGCTCTGAATATAAATAGTAATCTGTAGTATTGTTATTTAAATTAATTTCTTGATACGCAGGAATGTTTTCTTCTGAATTTTCAAGTAGCACAACGGTAGAATCATTTTTGAAATAAGCAGCTTCTACCCAGTAAGCAGGCCCGTAAAATACGATTCTTTGTACTTTTTTCTCTGGAATATTTACCAAAACTACTTCTTGATCTGCATTGATTTGCAATTTTTTATCTTGAGCCATTCCCCATTTATAACTATCGATATCGATATATTGTGTGGAATCTGAATTGTAGATTAAATAATCTTTATAAAGCGGATCAAAATTTTTGTCCCATACAGGCACTACACTACTTTCACCTCGAATGATTTCAAAAGTGCCATCTTTTTTGAATTTATCGACAGAAAAATCGCTTTGCAATCTTTTATAATAATCCACCCACGCATTGAACTCATTGGGCTTATTAGCCACTATTTCTTCAGTTGGCTTTTCTACCTTAGTTTCTGGCGTATCAGGCAATTCGCTGGGCTTAGAGTCTTTTTTTGTATCGCAACTCCAGAAAAATAAAATTGCTAATAGGGCATATAATCTTGTGTGTTTCATATCTAATTTTGCCACGAATTTATAAAGAATTTTACTAAAAACCGGATTTCTTTTGTATTTTTAAAATGACTCCTAATTTATTTAACAGAAAAAAGCCCTTTTAAAAATTAAAAAAGGGCTTTTGAATGATTGATGTACCTTGCTCTATTTGATAAAATCATGAGACGCCAACATATTTTCTGGATCAAGAATGGCATCTAGTTTTTCTTTTGACAATAATTTATATTCTAGCACAAGATCATAAACAGATTTTCCACTTTCTAGTGCTTCTTTAGCTATTTTGGTACTATTTTTATACCCTATGTAAGGGTTTAGTGCCGTTACTATTCCAATGCTATTCATCACCATATTTTTACAAACTTCGCGATTGGCTGTGATGCCTTCTACACATTTGGTGCGCAAAGTGGTAATCGCTCTTTGCAAAAACTCGATAGATTCGATGATGGACTCGCACAATACGGGCTCCATTACATTTAATTGTAGCTGCCCTGCTTCGGCCGCAAAAGTTACCGTTAAATCATTTCCAAACACTTTGAAACACACTTGGTTTACTACTTCAGGGATTACAGGATTTACTTTCCCTGGCATGATGGAAGAACCTGGTTGCATTTTTGGCAAATTGATTTCGTTCAAGCCCGCCCTCGGTCCAGATGATAATAAGCGCAAATCGTTACAAATTTTTGAAAGTTTTACGGCTAATCTCTTCAAGGCTGAAGAATAGATTACATAAGAACCTGTATCTGGCGTTGCTTCTACTAAGTTAGGGGCAGAAACAAATGGATCGCCTGTGATTTTAGCCAAATTTTCTGCACAAAGTTTAGCGTATTTTGGTGGCGCATTCAGCCCAGTACCAATGGCTGTCCCCCCCATATTAATTTCTAAAAATAAGTTAGCATTATTATCTAATCTAGCTACTTCTTCTTCTAAATTAGCTGCAAAAGCCTCAAACTCCTGTCCCAAAGTCATAGGCACAGCATCTTGCAATTGCGTGCGCCCCATTTTGATGACATCTTCAAATTCCTTTCCTTTATTTCTAAAAGCCTGAACCAATTCTTGGATATGCGTAACCAAAATTTTATTCATATTGATTACAGCCAATTTCACCGTTGTCGGGTACACATCGTTTGTTGATTGCGAAAGGTTCAAATGATCGTTTGGATAACAATGCTGATAATCCCCTTTTTCGTAGCCCATGATTTCGAGTGCACGGTTGGCAATCACCTCGTTGGCATTCATATTCACAGAAGTTCCTGCCCCCCCTTGAATCATATCTACGGGAAACTGGTCATGCAATTGCCCTGCAATAATCTCCTTGCACGCTTGGGTAATGGCTTTTAGTAATTTCTCATCCAAAAGCCCAAGCTCATAGTTGGTTTGTGCCGCCGCCAATTTAACATAGGCTATAGCTTTTACAAATTCTGAATAATCCCCCATTTTTTTTCCAGTGATAAAAAAATTATCAATGGCACGCTGAGTTTGCACTCCATAGTAGGCATCTTTTGGAACCTGTTTTTCGCCTAGCAAATCAGATTCTATTCTAAATTCTTGCATAGATTGTTTGTATTAAATTATTGGGGTAAAGGTACAAATTTCTTTATCTCGCAAAAAAAATTTTGCCCTCATTTTTTTCGTTGAACTATATATATTTTATCTCTTAAATTTTAGCCACAAAAAACACAAATATGAGCAACTTTCCACCAAACAAATAAGAATAAAATATTTTAAAATCATATTTTATAAAATATAAATAATAAAAAAATCATTTTTAAATTAAAAAAGATACAATTTTTTAAAGTTAAATATTTTCAAATGCATATATTTGTTGTCTAAAACAATTTTAAACATGATTAAAAAATTATTTTTACCACTAGCTCTTGTGGCTAGTTCTATGTGGGTTTTTGCCGGAGGGTATAGAGTTTCCCTACAAGGAGTAAGACAAGCCGCCATGGGGGCGCAAGGTGTAGCACTTTCGCATGATGCTAGTGTGGCGTTTTTCAACCCAGCAGCTTTAGCTTTTGTGGACAACAAATTGAGCATAGCAGTGGGAGGCTTTGGCATAGGCATCACCGCAAAATATCAAAACAGAGAAACACTTTATAAAGCTGAAACCGACAATCCTATAGGTACTCCGCTTTACCTTGCAGCTAGCTACAAACCTACCGATAAATTAGCCGTGGGCGTGAGCGTAACCACACCGTTTGGTAGCACTGTAGACTGGGGCGATAAATGGGCGGGGCGCTATGTCATCGACAGAATTGCACTAAAATCATTTTTTATTCAGCCAACAGCGGCATATAAAGTGGCAGATTGGCTTTCGGTGGGCGCAGGAGCAATCATCGCTCGCGGAAATGTAAACATTAAAAGAGCTCTACCTCTAGGCAACCAAGATGCTGGACTAGAAATCGACAAACAAGGTGCGCATGGAATGGGCTTTAATGTGGGGGTTTACGCCAGACCAAACGACAAATTAAACATCGGAATCGCTTATCGCTCGGAAGTGAAAATGAAGGCAGACAAAGGCTCTGCTGTGTTTAAAAATCTACCCAGTATCGTAACTACCAAAATGCCTTTTACCGCTAAATATTTTGACGCACAATTACCATTGCCTGCAGAACTCCTTGTAGGAGCAAATTATAAAGTTTCGCCTAAATTAATGATAGGTGCAGAGATAGGCGCCGTAAAATGGGACGCTTATAAAACTTTAAACATCAGGCTCTACAATGATGATAATGAATACAATAATAGCTCAAACAAAAACTATAAAAATACATTAAATTATAGTATTGGTGCAGAATATTTGATTAATCCAAAGGCAGCATTGCGCTTAGGCTATAAATTCGACAAATCTCCATCGCCAGCTGATTCGTTTAACCCAGAAACACCTACGATTAATTATCACGCATTCACTACTGGATTTGGCTACGAATTCGAGAAATTCCGTGTGGATGCTATGGCTGAATATTTAGTGGGAAATGAGAGAAGCTTTCACAATATTCAATATAATTTTGGTGGAGACATTAACACAGGTGGCTATGTGTTTGGTCTAGGGTTATCATACAGACTTGATAAATAATTAATTAAAAAAATATCTAATGAAAATAAATTACAGAAATATATTTTTAAGTGCTAGCATTCTTTTTTTGGCAGCATGTAACAGCGATTTTGATTACGACATAGAAAACCCAAACATTACGCACGGAGATGCAGATTTTTCTAAATATGTAGCTTTAGGAAATTCGCTCACTTCGGGTTTTGCAGATGGGGCTTTGTATCGTTCGGCACAAGAAAATTCATATCCTGCCATTATTGCCAAACAAATGAAATTTGTGGGGGGCGGTGATTTCACCCAACCTTTGATGAAAGATGATATTGGTGGTTTTTCTGATTTGTTCGCACAAAGTAAAGGAACTTCTTTTTACGGAAAATTAGAATTAAAAATTGTAGATGGCACTCCTACCCCTACACCAACTGTTCCAAAATACACCTTATCCCAAACCTTTGAAAAAGGGAATTTTAATAATTTAGGGGTCGCAGGGGCAAAATCCTATCACTTATTGGCTCCAGGCTACGGAAATCCCGCAAATTTAAAATTAGGAAAAGCCAACCCTTATTTTGTGAGATTTGCCAGCCAAGCAAATGCTAGTGTATTGAGCGATGCCTTAGCACAAAAACCCACTTTCTTTACTTTATGGATTGGGAACAATGATGTTTTGGGCTACGCAATGAATGGCGCTGCAAGTACAGACCAAAAAGGAAACATTGATTTAGCCAAATATGGATCAAGCGATTTATCTGAAACGAAGGTGGTTGCAGGCTCTATCCAA
This sequence comes from Ornithobacterium rhinotracheale, assembly GCF_022832975.1. Classification (NCBI taxonomy): domain Bacteria; kingdom Pseudomonadati; phylum Bacteroidota; class Flavobacteriia; order Flavobacteriales; family Weeksellaceae; genus Ornithobacterium; species Ornithobacterium rhinotracheale. The sequence continues at coordinate 2,278,359 of NZ_CP094846.1, forward strand.
AAATTGATAGACGCGCTCGTGAAATCTGGTGCAAAAGGTGCTGTAGCCAATTTGCCATTTGTTGAAGATATTCCATATTTCACAACTGTTCCAGCTGAGCCTTTAAGCCCATTAAATAAAAATTATGCCTCACAAATTAATAATTTAAATGATTTTTATTCGAAATTAAACCAAGTCTTTGATTTATTAAAAGTACCTGAACGAAAGATTACTTTTAGTGCAAACAAGGCGAGTGGTGCTGTGATTGTGGATACAAGTTTACCCGACTTAAGCCAGCAAATTGCTAGCGTTTTGTCTCAAGCAAAAGTACCTCAAGCTGAAGCACAACTTTTGGCAAAAACTTTTGGACAAGTTCGCCAATCTAAAGCTGGCGATTTATTACCTCTAACGGTGAGCAGAACGCTTGGAAAATTAAATACTGATAGAAAATCTTTACTAGAGCAATTAGGGCTCCCAACACAAAAAGCTACATTGCTCGCCATGAATGGACTCACCTATCCATTGCAAGATGCTAATGTTTTAACTCAAAAAGAGGTTGAAAAAATTCATCAAAGGGTAGCAGATATAAATCAAGACATTAAAGCCATGGCTCAACAATATCAAATTGCATATGTAGACATGAATGCAGAAATGCAAAAGCTCACTAAAGGATTTAAATTCAATGGGGCTGATTATAACGCGAGTTTTGTAACTGGCGGCGCTTTTTCCCTTGATGGCGTTCATTTAAATAGCAGAGGATACGCTATCGCTGCCAATGCTTTTTTGCGCGCCATCAACCATCAATATAAGGCGAGTATTCCATTGGTAGACATCAATGCCTATCCGGGGACTCAACTGCCTTAAGAAAATTTAATTTTAACTGTTTTTCTTTTTTTTATGACTAAGGGGGCAACATTTGTTGCCCCCTTAGCTATTTTTATACGAATAAAGGCTGATTAATACCCTGCATTAGCTGTTTCCCCATCACAAATTTTCTTTGCAGATGAAGTTCCTATACGAGACACCCCTAAAGCAATCATTTCTCGCGCTTCTTGTGCACTACGCACACCGCCGGCAGCTTTCACTGGCAATTTACCAGAATGCTCTGCCATGATTTTGATGTTTTCTGGAGTAGCTCCATTAGGCTTATCTCCTTCTGTTTGGTAGAAACCTGTAGAGGATTTCACAAAAACAAATTGCTCTTTTCCACTAAAATTTTCTTCTACCACTTTACGGATTAAATCCGTAATTTGAGCGATTTGCTCATTAGTAAGTGCTGCGGCTTCAATTATCCATTTAGCAGTACGGTTATTTTTTAACACAATCTCTGTGCAAGCTTTTATTTCTTTTCTTACCAAATCTAAATCTCCTTTTTTAAAAGCTTCGTAATTTACTACAAAATCCAAATCATCGGCTCTATCTTGAATAGCTGTCTCAGCTTCTTTTAGTTTATGCTCGGTAGAATAAGTTCCTTCATGGAATCCAATCACCGTTCCTACTTTGGTTTCTGCATTTTGCTGTGCTAAAAAGTTTTTGGCAAGCTTTACATATTCTGGACGAATCATCACGGCGTAAAAACCTTCTTCTATGGCCTCTTTACATAATTCAATTACCTTATCCTGAGTTTGCGCTTCACTTAAACCCGATTGGGCTGGTGTTTTTAAATAAGTGGAGTCCATGTAATGTTTTAGTGCTTTCATATTTTAATTATTTAATTTATTTGTTTAAATGTTAACTAGGTTTTAAAATGGCATAGATTGGAAAGTGATCGCTATAACCTCCTAGATATTTTCTCCCCACATAGGTTCTAAATGGCATTCCTCGATATTTTCTTTTCCATTCTTGGAGGAAATAGGGATTAAACACATCTGCATCTACTAAGTTTAACCCATTATATTGATTCATAAATGATTTTGAGAATAACATTTGATCATAAAAAATCCAATTCCCGCGATGCGTGGTAGTATATTTACGCTCAGCCATAAGTAATTCCATGGGGTTGAAAAATTCTAAATTAGACTGATTCATGTAATTGGGGGTTGATTTAAAATATCGATGTAGCGTATCCGCATCTGGATTGGTATTAAAGTCGCCCAGAATTACCACATGCGGGTTTTCCTCATTCGTCAAAATATAATCAATTCTATTTTTTATCATTTCAGCTATCGAATGTCTTTTTGATTCGTTGATTTTCTTGTGTCTTTGGGAGGGCAAATGCACTACGAAAATATGTACAAAATTGTCGTTTAGCTTTCCGTTTACATAGAGAACATCTCGTGTGTAATCCTCTCTACCATATTTATCTATAAATTTGGGTGGGCGTATAGGCTCGGCATGATTAAGTATAAATTCATGAGAATTATAGATCAAAGCCACATCTACGCCTCGCTCGTCTAAAGAATCAAAATGCACATAACGATATGGCGTTTTCTTTAAATGTGAAACATTAAGCAAATCTCGCAAGACGGTTTTATTCTCCACTTCCGCTAGGCCTACAATTGTAGGAGAATGTCCTATTTTTCGTTTTCCTATCTCGGAAATAGCCTTAGCAATCTTGCCTATTTTATTTTTATATCTATCTTTTGTCCAATGTTTTTTACCTTCTGGTGTAAAATCATCGTCAAAAGTCTTGGGATCGTCGATTGTATCGAACAAATTTTCAACATTATAAAATGCGATAGAATAAAATGCTTGCATACTCCAAATATAGCAATAATTAAATTTATTCTTGGAATTTATTACAAACATAGTTTCTTTTAGTATATTTGTTAAAAAGATATATTTATGTTTTCTAAGACTTGTGAATATGGTATTAGAGCGACTGTTTTTATAGCGACACAATCGTTGAAACAAAAACGGGTGCGCTTAAAAGAAATTGCAAAGGAAATTAATACACCAGAGGCTTTCACCGCTAAAATACTACAAGATTTAGCTAAACATGATTTGATATCATCTGTAAAAGGCCCTTACGGGGGATTTGAAATTTCATTGACAGATTTAAAGAAAATCAAACTAAGCCAAATAGTAGATGCCATTGATGGAGATAGCATTTACAATGGTTGTGGACTTGGGTTTAAAGAATGTGGAAAACATAATCCCTGTCCCATACACGACAAGTTTAAAGCAGTGAGAAAAAAATTAAAACAAATGCTAGAAAATACAACATTGCATGATTTGGCAGTAAAGGTTGAAAGCGGAGATGCAATATTAAAATTATGAAAAAAAGCGATTTAAGCACCTTGGATGACATCAAATTTATGGTAGATTCTTTTTACGCTAAGGTAAGAAATGATGAACTTTTATCTCCTATATTTGAAGAACGAATAGGCAATCATTGGAAATCTCATTTGGATAAAATGTATCGTTTTTGGCAAACAATTTTACACGATGAGCACACTTATTATGGGAGTCCGTTTCCGCCACACGCATCGATGCCCGTCAATCAAAAACATTTTGAACGATGGCTTGCTTTATTTAACCAAAACTTAAATGAACATTTTGAGGGAGATTTAGCAGATGAAGCATCATGGAGAGCAGAAAAAATGGCTCAAATGTTTCAGCTCAAAATTGATTTTTTAAAGAGTAAAAAATGATAATTTGATATATTTAAAAAACAAAAAGCACTCATAAATGAGTGCTTTTCTATTAATTAATCAATAAACTAATTTAATGAACTACTAATTCACTGTCGGATCTCCTTTTACCCCAGCATAACTTACATTAAATGCTTGAGAATAAGAGAGCTGTTCTTTTATAGCTTGAACAAAACCTACTTTTGCATTTTTATCAATAGTAAGTTGTGTCATTAATCCATAATCTAAAAGATCTTGGCCATTTTTCTTACTAGATTCATCTCCTACCCATCCTCTAATATCGTTTAATTGAGCGGGTTTATCGTTCAATAATAACAAGAATTCTTGAGGATATTTATTTTTATTTTTGGGCTGACCTAGATATAGATATGCAACCATATCTTTTTTCAAGATTTTGTTCAACGCAGTAGCTTTAGGCATTTCAATCTTAATGTACTCATCATAATTTGATTGTCTAATAGATGTAGCAATCATAAAGAAGAAAAGTAGCATGAAGATGATATCTGGCAAAGCTGCTGTGGATGGTTGAGGTATTTCCTTATTACTATTATCTTTAAATTTACTCATAATTCATATGTTTTTTTATTGAGAAGCATCAGATGGTTTTGGTTCAGCGATAATCTTAGGATATCTGCTGTTGGCATCTTTGATAATAGCATTATCACCCTCATCATCCCCCTTAGTAGGGTTAGGAATCAAGGTTTCCCAATCTCGGTTATAAGCACGCTTAACATAAGCAGCCTTTAACTCCTCATAAGCGGCTTCTATTTCACCTTGCAGTGCCATATAATCCTTCCATGAGGTACCTTTATCGAATTTCACAGAGACAATTGCTAATGATGGGTGCGCTGATAGATCTGGTCTTCTCTCTCCTTGACAATAGTTACAAGGCTGGCCATCTTTATCTACACCTCCGCCGTTATCAACATGTCTTCTAACCAATTCTTTTACTTCTTTAAGATTTACTTGCCTTACTTCTGAAGGGTTTTCCTTGTAAAGAATCTGCCCGTATGCGTTTGCTACGAATTCTATCGCGTTTCTTTGCTCTACCTTGATGGTTACATCTTTTGTATCTTTAGACATATCCGGCAGCTGTCTCTGAATCCCTTCTGATTTCTCCATAGATGAAGCAATCAAGAAGAAAGTCAAAAGCAAGAAAGCAATGTCCGCCATAGAGCTCGCATTAATTTCTGGTAATTTTTTCTTTGCCATAAGTTTAAATTCTTATGATTTTATTAATCCTTTCACTGTATCGTAAACCATATAGGCTACTGATGCAAAAAGTAGTACCATGATAGATACTATCCCGGTTCCTATGAGTTTTGACCCTGTACCACCAGCATAAACTTCTCCGTTTCCGTAAACCACATCATCTCCACTTGAAAAGATGAATCCAATGATTAACGAAATCAATACAGCTCCTGCTACATACAAGAACTCTTTTGTGTGAGAGGGGTGTTTTATAATATCTACTACTTTGTAGAATAAAAACAAGATTACTGATAGTGCAAAGATTAAAACTGTAACCCAAATGATAAAGTTCACAGGACCTTTGTCTGGGTTCCAATCGTTTTCTGATGCCATTGCCCCTGGTGAAAAAATCACATAAGCGCCACTAAATACCGCTAAGGCTGCAAAGACATACAGTAATATATTTGATAATGACTTCATAATTAATTAAGATTTGGGGTTAAATTATTTTCTGTAACGAACTAACATATCCATGATAGAAATTGAGGCATCTTCCATTTTGTTTACGATGCTATCTATCTTAGCTGTTAAGTAGTTATAGAAAATCTGCAACACGATAGCTACCACCAAACCTGCTAAGGTTGTCAATAACGCTACCTGGATGTTACCCGCCATATCTTGTGCCTGTACTGAACCACTTTTTGCGATATCTTGGAATGCCATTACCATCCCTACTACTGTACCCATGAATCCAAGCATCGGCGCAATCGCAATAAATAATCCAATCCAAGAAAGGTTTCTTTCAAGTTTTCCTACTTCTACTCCTCCGTATCCTACTACTGAGCGCTCTACATCATCAAATGGCTGACCATCTCCTACTCTTAATAAGGCTTGGTATGCAATAGAAGCAACTGGACCTTTTTTGTCTCTTGCTACATCTTTTGCGCTTTCGATTCCACCTGAATTAAGGGCATCTTCAAGTTCAGATAATAATTTTGTAGTATTTACATCAGCTGCGTTTAAATACAACATTCTCTCAATTGCGAATGCTAAACCTAAAATCAAACAGATTAATGGCAAAGTCATCCAGAAAGGACCTCCCATTACGAAGAATTCTTTCAATACATAAATTGGACTTTGGCTCTCCTCAGCAGGTGCTGCGTCTGCTGCTTGTGCTGCTTGTGCAAATACTGCCGCGTTTGCTTGCATTGATGTTAAAGCAATTCCGGCCATAGCTAAAAGTGAAAATCGTTTTTTCATATGCTAAAATTTAATTAAATATTTATTTTTTACTTATTATTCTAATATTCTTTTGCGGAGAAGAAGGGATTCGAACCCTCGATTCGCTTTCGCGAAAACACGCTTTCCAGGCGTGCGCCTTAAACCACTCGGCCACCTCTCCATTTTCCTTTTTTAAGACGCTTTCGAGATCGAAAATCTAACCTCAACGCTTATTTTCATTCAGCCAAATTAAAAATTTTTTTTGAGTATTAAAAATTTTTTGAGCATCTATTTTATTTCTCCACATATATTTTTTTCAAATTCCTCTTTAAATGTTTGTCTATCAATATTTTTGCTCAACAATGACATTGATTTGGTTATGGCCGCTTCTGTAGTGATATCTTTGCCACTTACAGCACCAAGGGTTAACAACCCACTACTTGCCGAGTATTTTCCTAAATTCACTTCTCCGGAAAAACATTGGCTCAAAACAATTAAATTCAACCCTTCGTCTATTCTTTTAGCTAAAATATGATTGAATTTTTCATCATTAAATATATTACCACTCCCAAAGGCTTCTAGCACGAGTGCTTTCAGATTAATATTTCCCACACAATCGTACAAAAATTGATGATTCATGCCAGGGAATATTTTCAATAGGCCCACATCACTCGAAAAATTATCGTTTACTGAATATTTTTCACTCGATTTGAACAATAAATCTTCATTTAATTCCATTTCCACTCCTGATTCTCCTAAATTGGGAAAATTAGGAGATGCAAAGGCATCAAAATGATTGGCGCTTTTCTTGGTCGTGCGATTAGCTCTATATAGCTTGTATTCAAAATATATACATACCTCTTTGATAATTGGACGAGCATCCCTCTGCAATGTTGCATAATGTATAGAACTTATGAGATTTTCCTTAGCATCTGTACGCAAATCTCCTATGGGTAATTGGGAACCTGTGAATATAATTGGCTTACTAAGGCCTTTGAAGGCAAAGCTCAACGCAGAAGCGGTGTAGGCCATGGTATCGGTCCCATGTAGTACTACAAAACCATCGTATGCATTGTAGTTTTGATCAATAAGATTGATAAGCCCTTGCCAATGAGGGATAGACATGTCTGATGAATCTATTGGCTCTCCTAGCGTTACAGTGTCTAATGTAGCTTCTATGAGCTTGATTTCGGGTATCCGCTCCAAGAGATTAGAGAAATTAAATGGACGAAGGCTTTTGGTTTGGTAATCCCTCACCATACCTATCGTTCCTCCCGTGTAGATTAATAGTATTCTTGCCAAATTTATATTTTTTCATCCCAAAGATACTGTAAAATCTACAAAAATTTAAATTTTGTGTGTTTTTTTATTGTTTAACCTTAAATAAAAGCCCCACACATCGGCGATGAATGGGGCTTAAAATTGCTATTTTTTATTGATTAAAATTTGTAAGCTACGCTAAAGTTCCATGTACGACCATAGCCGAAGTAAACGGTATTGGCTGTATTTAAACCTTTATAAATATCTGATTGTTTGGTATTGCTATCCACTTTGAACACACTATGAGTTTTATAATCCTCTTTCATTTCAGATATATAAGTTGTATCGAATAAATTGTTTACATTTAATCTGAATTGAAGTTTTTGTTTTGTAGTAATAGGTTGCTCATAAGAAACTCCTAGATCGAACAAGTTATAGGATGGTAATTTGATGTTGTCTTTTGTTACCACATCAGCATACAAATCGCTGTTGTATTTCCAGTCTAAATCTAATCTTAAACGATTAGTAGCCTTCAACACAGCACCTAGACCTGCTTGGAACTGTGGAGAATCCCCTACTTTACCTCCATCAATTTCTATTTCTTTTTCGCTCTCTAGATTTAAATCTTGATTATAGATTTTTCTAAGGGTATTTCCTTTATATACCCAATTTCCATAGGAAACAAATCCTTTGAGGCTTAATGGTCTTGTTACCTTAGCCAAGAAATCTTATTCCACCCCTTGGTGTAATTGCCCAGCAACTAGATCATTTGTAAATTGTGATTGTTGCTGATCATTTGTTGTAATTTTTGTAACGACTTTATCTTTCCAATAAGTTCTATATAAATTTAAATTTAAATTGAAAGGAGCGCTGCTGTAGGAGTACCCAGCTTCTAGCCCAAAGATTTTTTCGTTATTAGTAAGTGGATTCACTTGGTTACCATAATTTAGGTAAATATTATCATGATATGGCTGGCGAGAGTAGTACCCTACGTTTGCATATAAGTTGTTTTGATGATTGACTTTGAAGTTGAATCCTGTTTTTACATTGTATCCGTTATTGGTTACTTTATCCGCTTTTTGCTTATCTTTTGCATATTGGTATCTATCTTCTCTCTCGTGACTTTGTCTTGAAACAGCCCCTTGGAAATAAGCTGATAAGATATCTGAATTATATTCTAACTGGCCGAATAATCCTCCATATTGGATGGTTTCGTTATAATCCCATGCCAGTCTCTGATCTTCCGGAGCAAAGTCTGTAAGTGCTTTCCACGGTGTATGTGGATATGCTTGAGTTATTAGATTTTTGCCTGCTGCTCTTTTAGGATCTGTATCATTATAGCCCTTCAATCCCATAAAATCTGTAATTTGTCTGAAGTGCAATCCTGTGTAAGATCTCAAATCAAAGCCTAGATTCATGCTCCAATTTTCACTGATTTTATTTTCGAAATTAGAAACCATTCCATACCATTGGTGATTATTAACACTAGCTCTCATTAAATAACCTCTCTTATAGCCTCCAATTCTATCATTTAAAGCTAGATTTTTTTGATACTCCTTATCTAATTCCAATAAGCCATTTTTATCTCTACTAGCGGAACCAATTGATCCAGTTCCTCCTCCACGTCCCCAAGAGGCATACAAAACAGTGGATAATGTTGATTTTTCAGACAATTTCCAGTCCCAGTTTAAGTTGGCAATTGGCTTATGGTAATAATTGGTTCTTGTAGAATAAGCCTCTCCGTTTAAGTACCCCCAGTTGCTGTTGTATCTTTTTCCATATTTCAAGAAAGTGGCAATAGTATTAGGCGCTGCCTGATCGTGCCATTGTGGAGCTCCAGTTATCAAAAAGTTCAAATTATGATTTTCACTTGGTTGCCATCCAAATGACAAGAAATAAGTTTGCCCGCGACCTGCTGTTTGGTCATTATAACCATTTCCTTGCCAGTATGTGAATAGCGCACTTACCCCGAAGTTATTTACCATACCTGTGCTATACCCCACGGTAGATTTAGCAAATCCATTATTTCCAGCAGTCATTCTAAGCACACCACCTGGACGCATATCTGTTGCTTTGGTCACAATATTCACGGTTCCACCTACCGATGATATGGCTAATTTAGAAGAACCTAGACCTCGCTGAATTTGGATAGCATTAGCAATATCGCTCATACCCGCCCAGTTACTCCAATAGACTTTACCATCTTCCATTCCATTGATTGGCTGCCCATTCAATAGATACGCTGTATTATCTTGTTTAAAACCACGAACATTAATTCTAGAATCACCATATCCACTTGCCTGCCCTGCAATCTGAATAGACGGAGTATTCTTCATCAATTCAGAAAAATCTCCATTACCAGCTTTTAGTTCAATGTCAGCTTTTGTAATATTAGACACAGCGATTGGAGTTTGTCTATCCTTAACCAAATCGATAATTCCAGACCCTACAATTACGACTTCATCTAGCCCAACATTTTCACCACCCAGTTGCACATTTAGGTGTTTCACTTTTGCATTGCCTATGTGCACTCCTTTAATTTCTTTCTTAGGAAACATCGCATCATCTACAATCACAGTGTATGTGCCCTCTGATTGCATATTAGGCGCAGAATACTGGCCGTGCTCATTTGTTTCTGTAACATAAACAGCGCCCGTAGCATCATATACCACTTTAACTACAGCGCCAGAGACTGGGTAGTTATTAGAATCTGTAACCTCCCCCTTCAATTGTGCATTTCCCTGCTGAGCAATCGCCTCTGCCGAGCACATGATTGTAAAAGCAATTAGTGCTTTTGTGCTAAAATTAAATTTCATGTTTTGTCATTTAGTTTTTGCAAATTTGAACGGAATATTAATTTCTAATGTAAAATTAAAGTTATCATTTCGTGACAAATCTCACCTCTCCACTACTTCAATGCAGACAAAGCAGAAACAAAACATTCCCTACCTTTTGTATTTCAATATTTTAAATAAAAAATAATTGAGAAAAAATACAATTTAGAATTATTAAAAATAAAAGTTAAAAAATCTAATTTCAGCACATTTTTTAATAAAGAAATTTGAATTTTAGACTTTTAAAAATAAATTTCAACAGAAATATACAAAGTTGCTTTTTGAATCGCACAGAATATTTATTTTTGTAAAAAATTATAAATATATACGATTTTATATGGGACGCGCATTTGAATATAGAAAAGCAGCCAAATTCGCTCGTTGGGACCGAATGGCAAAACAATTTTCAAGAATAGGTAAAGAAATCGCAATGGCGGTGAAAGATGGTGGACCCGACCCTGATTCAAACCACGCACTACGCCGTGCAATCCAGAATGCCAAGGGGGTAAACATGCCTAAGGAGAATGTGGAAAGAGCTATTAAAAAAGCGAGTGGCGCTGATGCCGATGTGTACGATGAAATCACATTTGAGGGCTACGCTCCTCACGGAATTGGAATTTTTGTGGAATGTACTACCAATAATAACAATAGAACCGTAGCCAACGTGCGAGCAATCTTTAACAAAGTAGGCGGAAACTTGGGTAAAAACGGAGAATTAGCCTTTATGTTTGATAGAAAGGGTGTTTTTACGATTGAAAAGGCTGAAATCAAGATGGATATGGAGGAGCTTGAGCTTGAGCTAATCGACGCGGGGGCAGACGAGTTTGAGCAAGAGGGCGATTTACTTTTTATCTACTCTGAGTTTGAAAACTTCGGAAAACTTTCTCACAAGCTAGACGAAATGGGAATCGAAGTGAAAAATGCGGAGGTTAAACGCATCGCTAATACGACTAAATCGCTTGGATTGGAAGAAACCAAGGAGATTCTAGACATCATTGATCGTTTTGAACAAGATGAAGATGTGCAAAACGTTTATTCAACTTTGGAGATTTCTCCAGAAATGGAAAAAAGTCTGGAAGAATAATTATCACATAACTAAAAAAATACATTTTCGCACTTTTTTTAATCCGTTCAGTCTGGGTTTTTAGAAACCCAGACTGAACGGATTTTATTTGGCGTTTATCTTTCTTTTATTCTAAAAAAGAAAAAATATGATTTTTGGATATTTTTTTAGTTATAAATCAAATTTAAACCCTACCCCAAAATGTTCTCGCAATTGAAATCCACTATAGACATCGTCATCATACATAGCTTGCACCATTAAATTTGTGGTGAGAAGTTTATTGATTTTGAAATTGACATTCATTCGATAATCCATATCAATATTGGCTGGCTCATCTAAATAATCGGAATAAAGCGAAAGTCGATTTTCTACCTCAACATTTTTTAACAATGTATATTTTAAATACATAGAGGCATAGAGCCCTAGTCTTAAATTGATTTTTTTGCCAGCCTCTACCCCAAAGAGATTGTAATGATAATTGCTTATAAAATCCTCTATGCTCTTTCTGTATTCATAAACTTTTCCGTTTACATAAGTAGTTTTGAGCGAAGCAGGAGCCAAGTTGAGTACAAAATTATCGCTTTTTCGCCACATGATACCAGGTCCTGAATTTACGTAAAGTGGAGCCAAAAAGCCTGATGCTCGATAGAAATCGGAATCTTCTTTTCCATAATTGTAGGAGTCTGTGAGCTGTGTTTGCATATTCAGAAAATAAGAATACGAAAAATGCTCGCTCACTTTTTTCCCGAAAATGGAGTTGAAAATGATTTGGTCTGATGATTTTCTTATTCCCTGTCCGTAGTTTTTATTTACGCCATAGAGTACATCTAAACTAGACTCCCACACCAATTTTGGATTTTGATACTTTAATCGTTGAGATAGCTTACCAAAGATTTCGAGTTTGCCTAAATTTCCTCCTACCCAATTTTCGTAGTGGTGTTGCCCAAAGTTGATTTGCAGATTTCCTGTTCGCTTCCAGCGACGCTCCTCAACTTTTTTGAGATTAAATTCTATTCTTTTAATTTCACGAGCCACATCTTTCACCTGGGCCTTAGACGCCCCAGAAAAAAGTAAAAGAGAGATAACGATTAGCTTACGAGAAATCATTGAATAAAATAATGCTTTTACACAAAAATAAGCAATAAAAAAAAGGCTAAACCTAGGGTCTAGCCTTTTAACATATTTTTAATCTCTATTTAGAAATTCATATTAAATCCTAATCCAAATACTTCTCTCACTTGCAATCCTTTGTATGCATTATCATCATATAATGTTTGAACAGTAAGGTTTGTACTCAAATACTTGTTGATTTTCATAGCTAAATTCATAGTGTAATCTAAATCGATATTTTGAGGATTGTCTAAATAGTTAGAGTATAAGCCTAAAATATTTTCCATAGTTACATTTTCCATCAACTGAACTTTGTAGTATCCTGCAGCATAGAAACCAAGCTCATATCTTGTGCTTTCTCCTGCTTTTACACCGAATGTTTCAACATCTTTAGAAGAAACAAATTTAGATCCATCCCAAGTGTATACATCTCCAGAAAGGATAGTCACTTTTGAGGTTAATGGAGCAAAATTGAATTTAAAGTTATCATGTTTTTTATACATTAAACCAGGACCAAATGTTAAGTAGGCTGGCTTCATGAAACCTGAGGTAGGAAAATCTTTATAGTTTTCTTTGCTGTAATCGTATCCATCTGTAAACTGAGTTCTAAAGTTTCCAAAGAATGAATAGCTCCAGTTCCCAAAAGCTCTCTTACCTAGCAATGAGTTAATTTCTAGACGGTCATCAGTTTTTCTATATTCCTGACCTTGGTTTTTAGAAAGACCGTAAGCCAAGATAAACTTGTTATCCCAAGTCCATGGACCTTTTTTGTAATTTACATCGTAGTTGATGTTTGCATTTCCAGCAACGTTATTAGTTCCCCCAGCTACCCAATTTGAGAAAGCAGATTGGTTAAACAAAAGAGAGAAAGTTCCTCCTCTTTTCCATCCATCGATTGTGTCGTTGTTTTGAATTGTAGTTTTGTTCAATTCACTACTTACTTTATTAAGCTGTGCAAAAGACATGCTTGAAAGTAAAATTCCTGATAATAATAAAAACTTTTTCATCTATTTTTGTTTTATTTGGTCGGCAAAGATATATATTTTATGATATATTACAACAAAAATTTATGATTTTATGAATTTATCGCACCATTTAAGCAACAAATCTACAAACACCTGACTGTCGTTCAAGCATGGAATGTAGTGAAACTCCTCGCCCCCAGCTTCCAGAAACTCTTCTTTTCCCTCCATGGCAATTTCCTCTAAAGTTTCTAAACAATCTGAGACAAAAGCAGGCGCCACAACAGCAATTTTCTTTACGCCTTTGGCCGGAAATCCTTCCAAAGTAGCATCGGTGTACGGCTGCAACCACGGATCGTTGCCCAATCTTGATTGGAACGACTGCATTACTTGTTTTTTGTCTAAACCTAGCGCCTCACGAGTAAGCTCCGTAGTTTTATAACATTGGTGGCGGTAGCAAGTCGCATGCGAAGGATTATCTTCTTTAAAGCAACATTTCCCGATTTGGCAAGTATTTGTTTTATCGGTTTTATGGATATGCCTTTCTGGGATTCCGTGGTATGAAAACAATAATTTATCGAACTCCGCAGGCAATTCTCCTTTGATACTTTCAGCCAATGCCGAAATATAATCTGCATCGTTATAGAATGGCTCTTGGAAAGTTAGTTTCATTTCTGGGAAATATTTCTTTTGTACTTCCTCCGCCTTTTCCACCACTGTTTCGGTCGTGCTCATGGCGTATTGTGGGTACAACGGAATCACAAACACCTCATCGCAGCCCTTTGCCTTTAATTCCTCCAAGCCTTTTTTGATGGATGGATTCCCGTAACGCATTCCAATGGCTATGGGATAATCCACTTTTTCTTGCATTTTTTGCTGCAAACGCTCGGTAAGCACAATGAGCGGAGAACCTTCTTTCCACCAAATCTTGCGATAAGCTTCAGCCGATTTTTTTGGTCTAAATGGTAAAATAAATAAATGTAAAATAATGTTTCTTACAAACCAAACATCTATCACCTTCGGGTCTGATAAAAATTCGCGTAAATATCTCCTAACATCCGAAGTTTTTGTAGAGTCTGGCGATCCTAAATTTATAAGTAATATTCCTTTCTTCATCGGTGCAAAAATAATGGCAATTCCGTTTTAAACCTAATTTTATAATTAAACTTTTAGTTTCTCGGCTTAAAAATAAGTACATTTGCCCTATGTCTTATTTAAATCCAGAAGAAGAATATTTCCCAAAAGAAGAGCTACAACAAGAGGAGTTTGTGCGTCCGCAAAGTTTTGGTGATTTTGCAGGGCAAGCACATATTTTAGACAATTTAGAAATCTTTGTCAAAGCGGCTAAAATGCGCAACGAATCGCTAGACCATGTGTTGCTACACGGGCCTCCCGGTTTGGGGAAAACTACGCTTGCACATATCATTGCCAATGAGCTTGGCGTAAACATCAAAGTCACCTCAGGACCTGTATTGGACAAGCCTGGGGATTTGGCGGGATTGCTCACCAATCTTGAAGAAAACGATGTTTTATTTATCGATGAAATCCACCGTATGTCGCCCATCATCGAAGAATATTTATATTCCGCCATGGAAGACTACAAAATCGATATTTTGATAGAATCTGGACCTAATGCTCGCTCTGTGGAAATTGGGCTAAACCCTTTTACTTTGATTGGCGCCACCACACGCTCGGGTTTGCTCACGGCTCCACTTCGTGCGCGTTTTGGAATCAACTGCCGATTTGAATATTATAATGTAGAACTTTTGAGCTCTATCGTAGAACGAAGCGCTCGCATTCTCGACACGCCGATTGATGAAGATGCCGCCATTGAAATTGCGGGCAGAAGCCGTGGTACGCCTCGTATCGCAAATGCGTTGCTTAGACGAACAAGGGATTTTGCCCAAATTAAGGGCAATGGTAGAATCGACAAAAAAATGGCGCAATTCAGTTTGTCGGCTTTGAAAGTGGATCAAAACGGCTTAGACGAAATGGACAACCGAATTTTGACGACTATTATCGAGAAATTCAAAGGAGGCCCTGTGGGACTTACCACCATTGCAACAGCCGTGGCAGAAAACGCAGGCACGATAGAAGAAGTGTATGAGCCTTTTTTAATTCAAGAAGGCTACTTGATGCGCACTCCTCGCGGTCGAGAAGTTACACAGAAGGCTTACGACCATTTGGGACTTACCCGCCATGGCAAAGGCACTCAAACTGAGCTTTTTTAAATTAAAATGCACTGCATAAATCTTTAATATAATAGTTTAAAAATCTCAAAAAAAAAATCCGCTTTTCAATGAAAAGCGGATTTTTAATTATGTAAAAAACTAATTGGTTAAATAAATTAAGCGTCTAATGCTTTATTAACTTCTCTTACTTGCGCAACAGCAGCATCAAATTTAGCTCTTTCTTCTTCGTTTAGTTCAACCTCAACGATTTTTTCAACTCCGTTTTTACCAATGATGGCTGGCACACCAAAGCTGATGTCGCTTAAATCATACTCTCCTTCTAATAATAGTGAGCAAGGGAACATTTTCTTGGAATCTTGTGCAATGGCTCTCACTAGCTCGGAAACTGCGGCGCCTGGGGCATACCACGCAGAGGTGCCTAAAAGTTTGGTAAGTGTAGCACCACCTACTCTTGTTTCTTGCTCTACGCTATCGAGCTGCTCTTTGCTAAGGAAGGTAGAAACTGGCACGCCGTTTCTTGTGGCTAAGCGTGTTAGTGGCAGCATTCCTGTGTCGCTGTGCGCCCCGATTACCATACCATCTACATCAGAGATAGGGCAATCTAAAGCCTCTGCCAATCTGTATTTGAAACGAGCACTATCAAGTGCCCCTCCCATACCGATTACGCGGTTTTTAGGCAATCCTGTTGCTTTGTGCACAAGGTAAGCCATGGTATCCATTGGGTTAGAAACCACGATTACAATTACATTTGGAGAGTATTTCACTAATTGCTCCACGACTGATTTTACAATATTGGCATTTGTGCCGATTAATTCCTCGCGAGTCATTCCAGGTTTACGCGGAATGCCAGAAGTAATCACGGCAACATCACTACCTGCTGTTTTAGAATAATCGTTGGTAGAACCCACGATTTTAGTGTCAAACAAATTCAAAGAAGCTGTTTGCATTAAATCCATGGCTTTCCCTTCGGCATAGCCTTCCTTAATGTCTACTAACACCACTTCTGATGCGAAATTTTTAATAGCAATGTACTCAGCACAACTTGCACCTACAGCACCTGCTCCTACTACGGTAACTTTCATATTATTCTTTATTTGTGATTAATATAATTTCGAGGGTAAAGATACGGCATTTCATTTTAAATTAAAATTAAAAACAGCGATAATCTTCATTGATTTTTCTCATCTTCAAATTCTTGTAGAATTGAAATATTTTTAACCAAATCCTTACCTTTGCCAGATGCCAGAGCAAAAAGTAAGTTTCAAAGAAATCAACCGATTAGCCATTCCCGCCATCTTTGCAGGAATTATAGAACCACTTATTTCGCTCACCGATACCGCCGTGGCGGGCCGGCTTCCTATGAACACCGCCGAAGCCCTAGGAGCCATTGGGCTTGTGGGGTCTTTCCTATCGGCACTCACTTGGATTTTTGTACAAACCTCGAGTGCACTTTCGGCATTGATATCACACGCCGTGGGACAAAATCGCCTGAAACATTTAATTTCGCTCAATTCACAAGTTTTTTGGATTAATTTAGGCATCACATTGCTACTTTCGGTGGGGACTTTCTTTTTAGCCCCTTGGATTTTAAAACTTTATGGTGCCAAAGATTTATTACTCGAAATGGCAATACCCTATCTTAAAATCAGGGTTTGGGGTTTTCCGTTTACGCTTTTAACGCTCACCATTTTTGGAATATTCCGCGGGTTGCAAAACACCACTTGGGCAATGCGCATCAGTCTAGTGGGCGGGCTCACCAACATTGGGCTGGATTTATTTTTTGTCTATGAGCTAAATGCTGGCGTGCGTGGAATCGCTTTTGCCAGCGTAATTGCACAAGGCTTAATGTTTATTTTAGCTTTTATTCAATTATGGCGAAAAACACCGTTTAAGACTTTGCAAGTGCGCAAAAGGCATCCGCTACTATTTCGCACACTTCGCATGAGCGTGGATTTGTTTTTACGCACATTTTCGCTAAATGTGGCTTTATTTTTAGCGTTCAGAATGGCAAGTTTGCTCGGGCATGGTGAAAACAACCAATATGTGGCGGCACATACATTGCTGATTCAGGTTTGGCTTTTTTCTTCGTATTTTCTTGACGGCTACGCCAACGCAGGACGCGCCATTGCAGGAAAATTATTTGGTGCCAAGGATTTAAAAAAACTGAATTTGCTCATTTTCGATGTACTGAAAATCATGCTTTTCATAGGAATTTTGCTAGGCATCGCCTACCGTGTTTTACAACGCCCCATTGCCGAAATGCTCACGCACGATGAGCTGGTGCAGCGAACTTTCTACACCGCATTCTTTTTGGTAGCACTTATGCAACCGATCAATTCCGTAGCTTTTATGATGGATGGCATTTACAAAGGCCTGGGCGAAACCCGTATTTTGCGTAATGTTTTTATGCTCGCAGTTTTGGTAGGATTCATTCCGCCTTTAATTCTATTTTATTACTTAGGTTTTGGCTTAGTAGGAATTTGGCTTGCATTCCTAATCTGGATGATTTTCAGAGCGGGTGGCTTAAGCATTCATTATTATAAGTATTATTGGAAGCAGGCTTAATTAATCTTAAATTTTGATTTTTCAATTTTTAATCCGTAACTTTAAAGTCTAAATAACCGAATTTAGATTTTATGGAAGCATATGTAAAAACCGAGATAAAAAACAAAATCGCTTATATTGAGTTTTTTCACCCAAAAAGCAATTCTTTTCCTACACTGCAACTCAATGAACTAGAAAAACATATTCAAAAAGCAGGTAAAAACGACGATGCAAAACTCGTGGTTTTGCAGAGCCGTGGCACAAGTGTATTCTGTGCAGGTGCTTCGTTTGAAGAATTGCTTAAAATCGAAAATTTCGAACAAGGGAAAAAGTTTTTTTCGGGATTTGCGCGTGTGATTCTCGCCATGAAACAGTGTCCTAAATTCATCATTGGCGCCATTCAAGGTAAAGTCGTGGGCGGTGGCGTAGGGCTTACTGCGGCTTGCGATTACAACATCGCAACGATGCAATCGCAAGTGCGATTGAGCGAACTTTCCATAGGGATTGGTCCTTTTGTAGTGGAGCCTGCCGTGCGTAGAAAAATAGGGCTAAATGCTCTTTCGGAACTTACGCTTAACCCCAAAGCTTGGAAAAGCGCCCTGTGGTGCAAGGAAAAAGGCTTGTATCATAAAGTTTATAATTCAGATGAAGAATTCGTGAACGGGCTAAACGAATTTACCGAACAATTGTGCCAATACAGCCCCGAAGCTATGGCAGAAATCAAAAAAGTGTTCTGGCAAAACACTGAAAACTGGGACACCGAACTTTTTGCCAAAGCAGCCATTAGCGGACAATTGGTGCTTTCTGAATTCACTAAATCGACCCTTAGCAAATACAAAAAATAATCAATCATGAATCTAAAAAATTTAATCTTAGAAAAAAATAACAGAGTAGCGACCATTTATATCAATCGTCCCGAATCTCTTAATGCACTAGACTCAGCTACCATTGAGGAGTTTGGACATTTAATCTATGAATTAGAAAATGATGACAGCGTGCGTGCCATCATTATTACTGGCGCTGGAGACGAGTCTTTTGCTTCAGGTGCAGACATCAAAGAGTTTAAGAGTTTTAACAAGCCTCAAGGTGAAAATCTTTCTCGTCGTGGCCAAGAAGTATTATTCAATCGTTTGGTTCGACTTAGCAAACCCACCATTGCAGCCATTAATGGGCACGCTTTAGGAGGTGGTCTAGAATTAGCCTTAGCATGCCATATCCGAATTGCATCGGAACAAGCTAATATGGGATTCCCCGAGCTTTCTCTAGGACTTATTCCCGCATATGGCGGCACTCAAAAACTACCCGTTTTAATCGGGAAAGCGAGAGCTTTAGAATTTATTCTTTTAGGCAAAAAAATCCCTGTAAAATTAGCCCGCGAGTGGGGATTAGTATATAAAGTAGTCCCTCACCAAGAGCTCATGAGTAGCGCCATGGAACTTGCTCAAACACTTTGTAATAATTCCGCCTCTGCTACCGCAGCAGCCATAAAAGCACTAAATGCTGCTTTTACGCCTTATGGGCAAGAAGCCGAAATTAAATTATTTGGAAGCCTTTTCGGCACCGAGGATTTTGAAGAAGGCACTTCCGCTTTTTTGGAAAAAAGAAAACCTAATTTTAAATAGTTTTTCACTTTGTTTATTTGGGAGAAGTCGTGTAAATATTTTACACGACTTTTTTATTACACCTTTAGAGCAAAACTAAAACTTAAAAAATACTTATCTTTACCTTTTTTAAAACCAAAACACAGATTATGTCTACACATCAAGATAAAAGATTATTTCTACTCGACGCTTACGCTTTGATTTTCAGAGGATATTATGCCTTTATTAAAAACCCAAGAATCAATTCTAAAGGATTAAACACTTCTGCCATTATGGGCTTTATGAATTCGCTTTTGGAAGTGGTGAAAAAAGAAAAGCCCACCCACCTTGCTGTAGTGTTTGATGTCGGGAAACAAAATACTTTAAGACACGAATATTTCCCTGAATATAAAGCTACGCGCGACGAAACACCCGAGGGAATTAAGGTTGCCGTGCCATACATTCAAGAGATTTTGCATGCCATGAAAATCCCCGTGCTCTACGCCGAGGGCTATGAGGCTGATGATGTGATTGGGACTTTGGCCAGAAAAGCGGAAAAAAATGGATTTACCACTTTTATGATGACGCCCGATAAGGATTTCGCCCAATTGGTGAGCGAGCATATCAAGATGTATAAACCTGCTTCGCGAGGCGGGGGCATTCAGATTTGGGGCGTAAAAGAAGTGCAAGATAATTTTGGAGTAAAAGACCCCAAACAAATCATTGATTATCTAGGCATGATGGGCGACAGCGCCGACAATATTCCTGGCATCCCTGGTATTGGTCCCAAAACGGCACAAAAATTCATCGAAAAATATGGTTCGATGGAAGGGCTCTACGAAAACATCAATGATTTAAAAGGAAAACAAAAAGTAAATGTAGAAGAAAACAAAGAACAAGCCTTTTTGTCTAAAAAATTAGCCACCATCTTGACCGACGCGCCTGTGGAGTTTGACGAAGAATCTTTGATTGTGGAACAACCTGATTTTGATAAAATTAAAGAAATCTTTACGGATTTAGAATTTAAACGACTTACCGAAAATTTATTCCGTGCGTATGGCTTAGATTCTCCTGCAGTGGCAGCGACTACGGTTTCTGCACCTACTCTTTTCGACCAATTGGAAGAAGAACCAAGCGAAGAAAATTCAGCATTTAAAACCATCGAAAACCAAGAACATTTTTACCAATTGGTGGATACCACTATGGGGCTGAAAATCTTGGTGAGTAAACTTTTGCAGCAGAAGCAAATTTGTCTGGATTGCGAAACCACAGGCCTCAAAGCACTAGAAGCCTCCCTTGTGGGAATGGCGTTTAGTTACGAGCAAGGCAAGGGCTATTATGTAAGTTTTGCAGGGCAGAGCGAGGCAGAAATTCAGGAGAAAATTGAAATCTTGCGCCCCGTGCTGGAAAGCCCCGAAATCCTGAAAATTGGGCAGAATTTAAAATACGATATTAAGGTGCTGTTTAAATATAATATTCAGCTATCTGCCCCACTGTATGATACGATGGTGGCGCACTACCTCATCAACCCAGATATGCGCCACAATATGGATTTCCTTGCCGAAACTTATTTAAATTATAAGCCCATAAGCATAGAAACGCTCATCGGGAAAAAGGGCAAAAACCAAATGAGCTTTGACCAAGTGCCCCTTGACCAGCAAACGGAATACGCCGTGGAGGACACCGATGTAACATTGCAATTAAAAGAAACCTTTGCCCCTAAAATAGAGGAAATCAAGGCAGGGAATTTATTCCATCAAGTGGAAATGCCACTAGTCCAAGTGCTTGCCGATATGGAAAAAGAGGGCATCAGCCTTGATGTAGGTGCCCTTTCTGAAATCTCCAAAGAGCTTGATGCCGATATGGGAGAGCTAGAAAAGCAAATCTTTGGCTATGCACAAGAAGAGTTTAACCTCAATTCTCCAAAGCAGCTCGGCGAAATCCTCTTCGAGAAAATGCAACTGATAAAGAACCCTAAGAAAACTAAGACAGGGCAATATGCTACCTCAGAGGAAATCCTATCTAAAATAGCCGATAAGCACCCCATCATTGAGCAAATTTTGGAGTACCGCCAATTGCAAAAATTAAAATCCACTTATGTAGACAGCCTGCCGCAAGAAGTGAGCCCTATCACAGGGCGTGTGCATACTAGTTTTGCACAAACCGTGGCAGCTACAGGGCGTTTGGCGTCCAATAATCCGAATTTGCAGAATATCCCGATTCGCACACCACGCGGGCAGGAGGTGCGCAAGGCCTTTATTGCTAAGGATGAGGAGCATATCCTACTCGCCGCTGACTACTCACAAATAGAGCTAAGACTTATTGCCGGACTAAGCCAAGACCCTACTATGATGACCTCATTCCTTAACGGAGAAGATATACACGCTGCAACAGCGGCCAAAGTCTTTGGAATCCCCCTCAGTGAGGTATCGCGAGAGCAAAGAAGCCACGCCAAAACGGTGAATTTTGGGATTGTTTATGGTGTTTCTGCCTTTGGACTGAGCGAACAAACGAGTCTTTCTCGTGGCGAATCCAAAGATTTGATTGATGCGTATTTTGAAACTTATCCTCAATTGCAAAAATACATTCAAGACCAAATTGCACTGGCAAGAAAACAAGGTTATGTAGAAACGATTTTGGGCAGACGCCGCTACTTGCGCGACATTAATTCTAATAATTATGTGGTGAAAAGCCACGCTGAGCGAAACGCCGTGAATGCGCCCGTGCAAGGTAGTGCGGCAGACATCATCAAACTCGGTATGGTGAAAATCCATCAACGATTAAAACAGGAAAATTTCCAAACCAAAATGCTCCTGCAAGTGCACGACGAATTGGTGTTTGAAGCACCAAAATCAGAAGTGGAACAAGTTTCTGCCCTCATCAAAGACACCATGGAACACGCCATCGCATTCAATGTGCCACTCGTGGTGGAATGCGGCATAGGCAAAAACTGGCTGGAGGCGCATTAGTTTCAAAATATTCATTCACAGCTTGTATTTATATACAAACTTTAATACATTTGTTAATACCAAAAAAAATAATATAAATCCTAAAAAAAACATCTATGAGTAAAAATGATTTAATCAGCTTAGAATTTTCTACCGAAGATTTAAAGAAAATTGACGATGCGCTCAAAACCATTGGCGAGGTTTTGAAAGGCAAAACCCGCAATCTTACGCCCGAAGAACGCAAACAATTTGGGCGTATTGCCGAGCAAAATAAACTTTTTGTAGAGAAATCTAAAAGCCTTATGGAGCAGTTTCCGCAGTATATACCCGTGTTTATGGACAAAGCGGAGTTTGACAAAGATTTTGCCGCACGCAAAGCCATAGAAAACCGCCTGCAACTGCTTGATAACTTGACCGAGCAACTCTCAGACACCAAAATCTTGCTCGATAATGACAACTACACCGCAGCACTCACATTCTACCGAAACATTCGCTACCTAAGCAAAGAAGATGTGCCAGGCACCACGAGCATTGCCAAAGATTTAGGGCAATTTTTCCCCCGTTCACGCAAAAGAAACGCTACCGAAACAGAAGATACAGCTACCGATAGCTAATTTTTGCCCGTTGAACTCAAGTTTTTAAGTAAAGAAGAGAAGTTTTTGATTAAATCAGAGAAAATTTTAGGCTCAAAAGCCATTTTTTTCGATTGAACGCCTAAAAATTTCGATAGCTCAGCCAAATTTTTCGATACTAAGGCTAAAAATTCCGATACCATAAGCAAAAACTTCTCTTCTTTAATGAAATTTATTAACAGCTCCATTAAAAATAATATGAAAAAACTGATTTTATTACTTATTTTAATCGTTTCTTGCACCATTAATGCTCAATCTTTAGAAACTTGCACAAATTATTACAGCAATAGAGAATACAAAAAAGCCTTTGAATGCTTTAAGCCACATGCCGAGCAAGGAGATGCCCAAGCACAATTTAATTTAGGCTATATGTACAGCAACGGAGAGGGCGTAAAACAAGACATCCATAAAGCCTTTGAGTGGTATCAAAAAGTTACCAAACAAGAATATGCCAAAGCGCAATATAATTTAGGCTCAATGTACTTAAAAGGAAACGGTGTAAGACAAGATTACCACAAAGCCTTTGAGTGGTTTCAAAAAGCGGCTGAGCAAGGATTTGCCAAAGCACAATTTAATTTAGGCTTAATGTACGACAAAGGAGAGGGCATAAAACAAGATTACCACAAAGCCTTTGAGTGGTATCAAAAAGCTGCCGAGCAAGGAGATGCCCAAGCACAATTTAATTTAGGCTATATGTACGAGAACGGAGAGGGCGTAAAACAAGATTACTACAAGGCCTTTGAGTGGTATCAAAAAGCTGCCGAGCAAGGATTTGCCAAAGCGCAATTTAATTTAGGCATAATGTACTTAAAAGGAAACGGCGTAAAACAAGATTACCACAAAGCCTTTGAGTGGTATCAAAAAGCGGCTAAGCAAGGACATGCCGAAGCGCAAACTGCTTTAGGCATAATGTACGACAACGGAGAGGGCGTAAGACAAGATTACCACAAAGCTATTGAGTGGTATCAAAAAGCTGCCGAGCAAGGAATTGCCCAAGCGCAAATTAATTTAGGCTATATGTACGAGAACGGAGAGGGCGTAAAACAAGATTACCACAAAGCCTTTGAGTGGTATCAAAAAGCTGCCGAGCAAGGAATTGCCCAAGCGCAATTTAATTTAGGCTATATGTACGAGAACGGAGAGGGCGTAAAACAAGATTACCACAAGGCCAAAGAATATTTTGGTAAAGCTTGCGATAATGGATATCAAAACGGCTGCGATTTATACCGAAAATTAAACGAAAAAGGGGATTAAAACAGAAAAATCCTGAGTTTAGAACACTCAGGATTTTTTAATTTTTAGCCAAACCTTACATCTTTAATTCGGATTTGGAGGTGTGCTTTGCCTTGCCATACATTTTCTTCGATGACATAGACCATGTCAAAGCTTTCGGTTTTCATTCGTTTTAAATAGTGCCCCATACCAAACCCAATCGCGGTGAAATGTTTGCGCACTTCGGGATGATACACTGTGAGCTTAATATGCTCGTTGCTACGCCCCATATAGCGTTCATCGCCCGCCGAGCGCACGCCCGTTGTTAAGAACTGTGGCATTAAATTTTCTGGGCCAAAAGGCTCCATTTGTTTTAAAATTCGGGCAAATTTCGGTGTAATTTCTTTAAAGCTTAGCTCGGTATCTATCTCGATGGTAGGTGTTTGCTGGGTTTTGTGAATATTTCTACTCACAATTTGCTCAAATCTTCGTTTAAAATTCGGCAAATTCACTTCCTTCATCGTAAGCCCTGCGGCGTACATGTGTCCGCCAAAACGCTCAAGCAAATCGCCACATTCCACCAAAGCCTCGTACACATCAAATCCCTTTACCGAGCGCACAGAAGCCACCAGCATTCCGTTGTCTCCTTGTGTAAAGACCACCGTCGGGCGATAATACACTTCGGTAAGGCGCGAAGCCACAATCCCTATAACTCCTTTGTGCCAATTTGGGTCGTAGACCACAGTGGTAAATTTAGTTTCGTCTTCTTCCGCCAATTGATTGAGTGCTTCATCGGTAATCAGCGAGTCGAGCTCCTTGCGCTCTTTGTTTAAATCATTGATTTCGCTCACATATCGGCGTGCGGTGATTTCGTTTTCGGTAATGAGTAGTTTTACCGCATCGGTTGCTTGCTTGATTCTTCCCGCCGCATTGATTTTAGGCGCAATGGCAAACACAATTTTGCTCACATTGACCAAGCCCACCGATTCTTTAGGAATCAACATTTTTAAGCCTAAACGCGGCGAAGCGTTCAACACTTTTAATCCAAAATGTGCCAAAATCCGATTTTCTCCCGTAATCGGTACAATATCGGCCGCGATACTCACCGCCACCAAATCCAAATAACTAAATAATTCTTTGTCAGAGATTTTTAAAGGTTTGGCCAAGGCCTGAATAAGTTTAAAGCCTACGCCACAGCCACTTAATCCGTCGTAAGGATATTGGCAATCTTCGCGTTTGGGATCGAGCACCGCCACTGCATCGGGTAACTCTTCGCCAGGAAAGTGGTGATCGCAAATAATGAAATCGATGCCTTTTTCTTTGGCATACGCCACCATTTCGTTGGCTTTAATCCCGCAATCGAGCGAAATAATTAGCTGAATATCATTGTCAGCTGCATAGTCCATACCTTCTTTGGACACGCCATAGCCTTCTTTATAGCGATCTGGAATGTAATAAGTTACATTATCGGTTTGACTTTTCAAAAAAGTGTACATCAACGCCACCGAAGTCGTTCCGTCGACATCGTAGTCGCCATACACCATGATTTTTTCTTGATTATTGAGCGCAGAAAGGATGCGTTCCACGGCGCTATCCATGTCTTTCATGAGCAAAGGATCGTGCAAATGAGAAAGTTGCGGACGAAAGAAATCCTTGGCTTCATCGTAAGTGGTGATGCCCCGCTGAACCAAAATACGGGATAGGGACTCCGAAATTTTTAGGGAATCCTGCAAAGCTTTTACATTCTCTGCGAGTGGTTTGGGCTTGAGTAACCAGCGTGAAGACATATTTCACAAAGTTAGCATTTTTCTTTTGATTTTCATAGGGCTAAAATTTATAATTGTAAACAATTTTTCTGTACCAAATTTTTTTTAACAAAAAAAGAATTTGTATATCTCTAAAAATGAGTATCTTTAAACTCAAAATATTGTAATATGAAAAAATGCCTTTTCTTAGCATTATTCCTCTTTATCTCATGGAACCTTAATGCCCAAAATAAAAACTTGATGCAAGATTGGAATCAGATTGAAAAAAAAGTGGAAAATGGTGATTACAAATCCCTTGTTCCTGCCTTGGATGCGATTTACCAAAAGGCAGAAAAAAACAACGACCTCCCGAGTAAAATCAAGGCTTTGCTCATAAAAGCCAATGTAGAAACTTCGGTGAGCGACAAAGTGGATTATAAACTGGACATTGTAAAACTTTTTAAATCTGAAATTCAAAAAAGCAAAGGCACCGAACGCGCTATTTGGCAGGCGTATTTAGCCAAACTTTACAATACTTACTATATCCCGTCGAGAAGCAAAAATTTCTCTACTGCGCAACGAAGCGATGATTTTAGAGAATGGACACAACAACAAAAAATAGAAGCCATCAAAGAATTGTTGAATGAAGCAACCGCCAATCCTGCACTGCTGGACAAGCCACTTAAAAATTATAAACTACTCGTGGAAGGTGACTTGCAAAAGAATATTTTAATCCAAACATTGTATGATTTGGTGCTTTACGAAGCCTATGAAATCATGGACAATTTTTCGCAAGAATCCGAAGCTGCTAATCAATATTTAATTAAATTAAGGGATTTTCAAAAACAGAAAAAAAATCAAAATTGGCTGTATTATGAAATTGCAATTTTCAAAGAGCAATGGAACGATGAGCAAATTAGCAAAGAAAAATATTTAGCAGAATTAAAGGAACTCTATACTCAAAATAGCAATAACCCGTGGAGTACAATGGCGCTGTATGAATGGGCAAAATTGTACAACGAGGCTAGCCCTGAGATTTACGATATGGTAACGGCTAAAATCAAGCAATTTAAGGATTTTGCCTATACGCCATTCTTGGAAGCTTTGGCTAAAAATTTAAAACAATCAGAAATTGAAATTGCAAGTATCAAAAATTGGACACCAAACACCAATTTACCCATAAAAATTAGCCATAGAAATATCGGAAATAAGATTTATTACCGACTATACGAGATTAGTTTAACCAAAAGATTACGCTACGACTTGAACGAATATTTCAATGGAACAATTGATGATTTCAAGGATTTTAAAATTGTAGCCAAAGGCGAAGTAGACATCAAAAAATTTGATGATTTAAAAACACACAAAACTGTAGTTCCCTTATCTTTCCCAAAAGGAAATTATTACTTGCTCTTCTCCTCTCGCCCCGATTTTAATGAAAAATCTGCTTTGTCTGGTTCCGAGATCACTGTAAGAGATTGGAACAACGACAAGCTTCTTCTTACGGATAAAAACACCAATGCACCGCTTAAAAAAGCTAAAGCAACTATTCTGGTTTATGACCAAGAATTGGGAAAAATAATCAAAAAAACACCCGTGGTGACAGATGAAAACGGAGTGATTCCTTTTTCTCTCACCTCTCGCAGATATTACCTTGAATATTATTTAGAAAAAGATGGTGTTTTTGTAAATTTTTATCCTGAAGCAAAAAAAACAAAAGAAGATAACTTTGAGCATACCAGTGCTAAAATCTTAACCGATAGAAATTTGTATCGCCCTGGACAAGAAGTTTTTGTAAAAGCCATTGTTTACGACGATGTAAATATGCGTCCAAAAACAAATCTTAACTACACTATATTGCTCAAAAATGCTAAATACGAGACTATTGCAAGCAAAGAAATAAAAACTAATAGCTTTGGTTCTTCAACCACATCTTTTATTCTCCCTACCAATGACATGCCTGGCAACTACCAATTGATGATTAAAGATTTAGGACAAACAGGAATCAGAGTAGAAGAGTACAAACGCCCAAATTTTGAAGTAAAACTCAATCCATACGAAGGGCAAGCTACATTGAACCAAACAGTGAATATTACAGGAAATGTAATGTCTTATGCAGGAGCCAATATCCCGAACGCTACGGTAGAATACAATGTGCGCCGCATAGAACTTGAGCCTTATCGTTTCTTTTTTTCAAATAGAAAAGAGGTGCAAATCAAAAGTGGAAAAACCGCAACCAATGCGCAAGGAAATTTTGAAATTAGCTTTGACGCCACAAGCAATGCTCCTGCTAGCCAAGCTAAATATTTCTCATACGATGTACGCGTAAAAGTAACCGACCCTTCGGGCGAAACGCATAGTGCCAACAAACGATATTCTTTCTCAAATGTGCCTTTCTACATCACAACAGAAACCCAAGGAAGCAAATTAAGTTCTAACTTTAAAGAAATTGACATTAAAACATTTAATGTAAATAATCAGCCTGTTTCTGAAAAAGTAAAAGTCGAGTTATTTGCCTACGAACCAAATGATAGAATTTTAATTCCGTTTAAAAACAATAGCGATTACGAAATTTTATCAAAATCCGAATTTATAAAAGAATTGCCGCATGTTGCATACATGGGCGACTCGCTTAAAGTGAAAAATTTAGTTTTTGCGGAAGAATACACAACACAAGAAAATACTAAATTTCAATTGCCACAACAATTGGCAGCGGGGCACTACAAACTTATCATTTCTCAAAATGCAAATGGTGCCGAAATAAAAACGGAACGCAATATAGTAGTCCTTGACGACCAAAGTTTAAAAATCAATGAAAATGCGTTTTTTGTAATGCAATTTGATCAAAGCAAACAGTTCAATCCTGGCGAAAAAGCCATTGTATATTTCGGCGGAGCTGCCAAAGGAGGACATGTGAAAATTGAGATTTATGGCAAGAACAATACGCTAATCAAAAGAGAATTTGTACCAGTGTATGGCAAACTTATTCGCTACGAAATTCCAATCAAAGAGGAATATCGTGGCAATATTTCCTTGAGCCTTTCGTATGAAAAATTCAACTATACCCAAAGCGAAAATTTCACCATTTTAGTTCCTTTTAATAATAAAAAATTAGAAATCACTACCGAAACATTCCGCTCGCTGCTTGAACCTGGCAAGGGTGAGAAATGGAAATTTAAGGTGAAGAAAAATGATGGAAAACCAGCTGAGGCAGAGGTTTTAGCAACGATGTATGATGCTTCGCTCAATGCTATTTATAGAAAAAACAACATCAACTTTTTCCCATATCGTTCAAACTATAATTATCACACGGCATACAATAATATTTTAAAATTCTTTAGTACAATTCCAGAGACTGAAGACATTAAATTTAAAGAATACAATTTCCCATTATCGTTAAATCTTTTTGGTTTAAATTTAAGCTCCACAAATTATGACATAGTGGTAGGCTTTGGCAGACAAAAACGAGCAGCTTTTACGGGATCGCTTGAAGGTGTTGCAAAGGCTGTAGATTTATCTGCCCTAAAATCAGCCTTAAAAGAAGAAAGAGTAGTTATAGGGAATAACCCAAGAAATTTTAAAGACAACGAGCCAAAAGAAAATCTATCTATCCGAAAAAATTTAAACGAAACCGCCTTTTTCTACCCTGATTTAAAAACCGATGCCAATGGGGATTTCTGGGTAGAATTTACAGCTCCAGAGAGCTTAACGACTTGGAATTTCCAAGCTTTGGCGCAGACCAAGGATTTCAGCTTTGGCTATTTAGAAAAATCGGTAAAAACACAAAAGGAATTAATGGTGAATCCAAATATGCCGAGATTCTTGCGCGTGGGAGATGAGGTGTCCCTCCGAACACGAATTGATAATCTTAGCAATCAGCCCATTAGCGCGCAGGTGCATTTAGATTTAATTAACCCAGCTAATAATAAGCTGTTTGACAAGGAATTTAAACTGAAAAATAAAGCGCAAGCAGTAAATATCCCTGCCCAAGCTAGCCAAGTGGTAACTTGGAAAATTAAAGTGCCTGCGGGAGAGCCTGCCGTGCTATATCGAATTTTTGCCAAGGGGCAAAAGCACCAAGATGGCGTGGAAAATATGTTGCCAATTTTGAGCAACCAAGTTTTGGTTACGCAGACAATGCCCTTGTATGTGAACAGAGGGCAAAGCAAGCGCTTTGTGATGCCAAATGTGGAGCCAAATTCAAAGACAAGAGACAATATTTCTATGAAATTTGAAATTACTAAAAACCCCACTTGGTTTGCCGTTCTCTCCTTGCCGTATTTGGATAATCCTGATTTTAAAACCACTGATAATGTGCTGAATGCCTTTATCTCAAATGCAATGAGCTACCAAATTATGCAGGATAATCCAGCCTTTGAAAATCTCTGGAAATCCTACCGAGAGCAGCATAAATTTGAGTCGCCACTTGCGCAAAATAGCGAGTATAAAAACTTAGCACTTCAAGCC
This sequence comes from Ornithobacterium rhinotracheale, assembly GCF_022832975.1. Taxonomy (NCBI): domain Bacteria; kingdom Pseudomonadati; phylum Bacteroidota; class Flavobacteriia; order Flavobacteriales; family Weeksellaceae; genus Ornithobacterium; species Ornithobacterium rhinotracheale. The sequence goes on from NZ_CP094846.1 coordinate 2,308,892, forward strand.
ACACCGTGGGTGCTAGATGCTAAGAATGAGAAAGAAAGAATGCTTAAATTGTCAAATTATTTTAATAAAAATCAAGCAGAATTAAACATCAATCGCTACCTCGCTCAGCTAGAAGCTATGCAGCTGAATAATGGCGCCTTCCCTTGGTTTAAGGACGGAAAGGAAAACTTGTACGAGTCCGTTTATGTGCTGCAAAATCTAGGCGAATTCCTGCAAGACCACCCAGCTTTTAAAGCCAAAACTAAAAAAATTGTAGCTGGCTTGGTAAATTATCTAGATGGCCAAATCCTGAAGGAGTGGAGGGAAACCAAAAATCCATTTGAGAGAAGCTACTTGATTGATAGAGTGGTGAGATTCCTATACGGCCGCTCGTTCTTTGTTAAAGAGCATCCATTTAGTCAAGAATTAAGCCAAATCAATGATTATGTATTGCGCGAATCTTTCCACCATATGAATAATTATACCATCAGAGGGAAGGGTATTTTGGCCTTAACCTTAAATAGCTATAACCGAAAAGCCGAAGCGCAAAAAGTGATGCACTTCATCAAAGAACGCGCTACCATTTCCGAAGAAATGGGCATGTACTGGAACGAGAAATTTAGCTCATGGTTCTATTCAGATATTGAACGCCAAGCTGTTTTAATCAGAGCCTTTGACAAAGTGAGCAACGACCAAGAAAGTGTAGATTTAATGAAAATCTGGCTGCTCAAAAACAAAGAAACCAACCAATGGGACAATAACAAAAACACCGCAGCAGCTGTAAATGCCTTGCTTAATGTAGGTGGAAACTTGATGAATGAAAGCACCGATGTAGAAATCAAAATCGGTGGTAAAACTTGGCAACCTACCAAAGGAGACGAAATTGGTGGCGTGTACAACGAGACTTGGCAACCTAATGAAATAAAACCAAGTTTAGGACAAATCGAATTGAAAAAAGAAACGCCTGGCACCGCTTGGGGCGCACTTTACTATCAATATTTAGAAAATATGGATAAAGTGAAAAGCACCGAAACGGGCTTAAGCGTGAAAAAAGAAATGTACAAACGCTCCAACATGAACGACAACGAGAAACTTGTTCCAATCAACGACAAAACAACGCTTAAAATAGGAGATATTGTGCTAGTGAGATTAAAAATTCAGGCCGACCGTGAGATGGAATTTGTGCATTTAAAAGATATGCGCGCAGCTGGATTAGAGCCCGTGAAGCAAGTCTCAGGCTATCAATGGGTTTCTGGTTTAGTTTATTACCAAAGTACCAAAGATATCGCAACACATTTCTTTATCGATCGTTTGGGCAAAGGATTCCACATCATCGAGTATGAAATGCTGGTGAACAACGCAGGCGATTTCTCCAACGGATATTCAGAATTTCAAAGTTTCTATGCGCCAGGTTTCCTTTCAAGAACTGCAGGCCAGAGAATCCAAGTCGAAGACTAAAATAGAAAACACCTAAAAATCAAAAATCCCTCAAATATGCATTTGGGGGATTTTCTTTATAAACCTAACCTATATAAAAAATTTCTAATTTGAATAAAGCACTCACAGCGAGATGAGCTAAAATAAAAAAGCCACTTCGCTACTTACCGTGAAGTGGCTCTTGGGTGGAGAATATCGGAGTCGAACCGATGACCTCTTGCATGCCATGCAAGCGCTCTAGCCAGCTGAGCTAATCCCCCAACTTTTGCCTTAAAGTTCAAATGACTGAACGGCAGAAAGAATTCTATCGATTTCTTTATCGCCAATCGCCATTCCTATGAACCATGTCTCAAAAGAGCTAGGAGGCAAATATACACCTTTTTTCAACATATAATGGAAAAATTTATTGAAATTCTCATTATGTGCAGTTTTAGCTGTTTCGAAGTTTACAATCTCTTCTTCGGAAAAGAAAAGCGTCATCATCGAACCTACCAAATTGATGCTGTGTTCTATGCCTTTTTCAATTAAAATCTTATTGATTCCTTCGGCAATTTTAAGGCTTGTTTCTTCTAATTCGTCGTATTTTTCTGGCGATTTAATCAAAAGTTCAAGCGTTGTCAATCCGCCTCGCATAGCCAATGGATTTCCTGAGAGAGTTCCCGCCTGATACACAGGACCTAGCGGTGCTAAATAATCCATAATTTCTTTACGCCCCGCAAAGGCACCTACGGGCAATCCCCCACCGATTACTTTACCATAAGTTACGATATCTGCATCGATGTTAAACAATTTTTGCGCTCCACCGAAATCCAAGCGGAACCCAGTCATCACCTCATCAAAAATCAAAAGCGCACCATTTTGCGTACACACTTTTCTCAAATCTTCAAGAAATGATTCGCGTGGTGGCACACAACCCATATTTCCCGCTACGGGCTCAATGATTACAGCGGCGATTTGCCCTTCGTTTTCACTGAAAATATTTTTTACGCTCTCGATATCGTTGTAAGTGGCGAGCAGGGTATCTTTAGCCGTACCTTGCGTAACGCCTGGGCTATTAGGCTTACCAAAAGTAGCTAGACCACTTCCTGCCTCAATCAAGAAACTATCTGAATGCCCATGGTAGCAACCTTCAAACTTGATGATTTTCTCGCGATTGGTATAGCCTCTCGCCAAGCGTATCGCACTCATGCAAGCCTCGGTTCCTGAGTTTACAAAACGGATTTTATCTAAATTTGGCACATTATTCACCACCAAATCAGCAATTTCTGTTTCTAATTCAGTCGGCGTACCAAAAGAAGTTCCTTTTTCGGTTTGCTCGATGATGGCTTGCGTCACCACAGGATGCGCGTGTCCCAAAATCATCGGCCCCCAAGAGTTGATTAAATCTACATAATCGTTGCCGTCTACATCGTACAAATACGCACCTTTGGCTCTTTCCACAAATACGGGAGTTCCACCTACGGATTTAAAAGCTCTCGCCGGCGAATTCACACCACCTGGCAATACTTCTTGCGCTTCTTTGAACAATGCACTGCTTCGTTGATATCTCATTTTTTTCTTAATTTCTTGGTTTTTTCCCTCTAAGGTACAAAATTTCCCCCACTTGTGGCTCCTCTCCTTTTTGCATTCTATTTTTGCGGTAAAGACTTTTTAGTTTAATTCCCATTTTTTGAGAGATTAAATACATATTATCGCCTCGCTGTACGCGGTAAGTTTTTTGCATTCCGCGATTTCTTTTATTGCAAAGGAATAAGTTTTGTCCTGCTCTTAATTGATTAGGCGCTAGAAGGTCGTTGTATTTTAACAATCTTCTTTCGCTGATGTTGTAGGCTCTCGCCACTTGGAAAATGGTTTCTCCTGGGTTTACCACGATGTATTCTCTACGATTGGCGTGGCGTTTAATTCTATTTTTAGTCAATTTTGCCTTAGGAGCTGGTGTAGATTTTCTTTCAGACAGTTGCTGAACTTTTTGTTTCTCACGCTGAACATTTTGGCTTGGCTGAACCATGATTACTTGCGGAGCTTTTTCTTGAGTAGGCACAGCCGCTATATAAGTTTCGTTTCCATCGTAGCCTAAAATATTGTTTTTATTGACATTTCCGTATAATGAAACAAGTTTTGTGTAAACTTCATCCGCATTTGGATTTAAACGGTCAAATGCATCTAAATTCAATTTTTCAATTTTTGAAATTAGCATTTGTGCATAGCGCGGATTGGTCGCATAGCCAGCTTTTCTAAGCCCATAAGCCCAAGCACGGTAATCGGTAAGTGGCAAGTCAAATAATTTTTTGTAATAAGGACGCTCTGCCAAAAACTTGGAGTGATCGCGGTAGCTATCCTCTACTTTGTTATATTTTCTAAAGCATTCGCCACGCGCATCATCGTCGTGGTAAATTCTTCCGCCTGTCCAATTTTCTTTACATTTAATCCCAAAGTGGTTAAATGCTTGCTCTGCCAAACGAGATTGCCCGCCCGCAGTTTCAATAATTCCTTGTGCCAAAGTAATACTTGCCGGAATTTGGTATTTGTTCATTTCTCGTACTGCAAGGAGTGCATATCTTTTCACATACTCCACATCGCGGTCTTGTGCAAAGCTTGTGGTCGCAAACGCCACCAATGCAAAGGCTAAAAAAAGTTTTTTCATAATTAGGTCTAAAAGTCTATGTTGTATTTGTTTTTAAATCTTTCATTAAAACCTTTAATCCCCTGCAAACCACCTGTATGCACGGCTAAAATTTTGGAATTAGGCTTGAAATAATCTTTTTCTACAAGGTCCAAAATCCCAAACAACATTTTCCCCGTATAGAGTGGCTCCAATTGAATTTTTTGGTTTTCTTTGAAATCGTTGACAAAACTAATTAAATCTCGATTAAATTTACCAAATCCACCGAAGTGAAATGCGTTAATAATTTCATAATTTGTTTTGTTGGTATATTTTTTCACGGTTTCAAGCAGAAACTCATACTCTTTGAGCGCAGGAAATCCGAGCACTTTTTGGTGTGATTCGCTCGATTTTAGAATTCCTGTAAAAGTCCCCGCTGTTCCCATCGCGCAAGCGATGTAATCAAAACCTTTGGTGCCGTCGTGTAGAATTTCTTCGCAGCCTTTTATGGCAAAATCATTGGTTCCGCCCTCGGGCACCAAATAAAAATCACCAAACAAATCGTGCAAATCATCAATAAAATAATCTTGGCTTTTTCTGCGATAATCTTTGCGCGTTACAAAATGCAATTTCATGCCCATTTGCTCGGCTTCTTTGAGCGTGGCGTTTCTTGGCTTGTTTTTCAGCTCATCGCCACGGATAACGCCAATGGTTTTAAACCCAAACGCCTTGCCCGCCGCTGCCGTAGCATGAATATGATTGGAATAAGCCCCGCCAAAAGTCAATAAGGTTTGATGCCCCTGGGCATGCGCCTCGATTAAGTTATATTTTAATTTTCTGAACTTATTGCCTTGAATGAGCGGATGATTTAGATCCTCTCTCAACAAATGCAAGGACACTTGGCGGTTCTGCAAAATTTCGTGCTGAATCTCCACAATGGGCGCCGCGGGAATTTGAATTACTAAAGGATTTTTGCTCATAAGGACACAAAGATTTAAAAGAAATTGTAATCCTACAAAGATAAATAATTTAATTAATCATTTAAAAAACATTGAGTTAAGATTTCTTTAATCATCATAGGGAAACTTTAGTTTTAACTTAAAAAATATAGCAAAATCGGTTTTTAGTCATAATTAAAAAACCGAACCGACCGCCCTTAATCATAAAATTCCATTTTTAAACATTTTTTCAGGATTAAAAGACAATGCATCGCGAAATCTTTAAACTTGGCTAAATTTCAATCTTTAAACATTAAATTATCGTATATTTGTAGCTTTAAGCAAATTATTGAAATGAAAAACTTTATACAAGAATTGCAATGGCGTGGCATGATCCAAGATATGATGCCCGAGACTGAAGAACATTTACTGGAAGAAATGCGTTCGGCGTATGTGGGGATCGACCCAACGGCTGATTCGTTACATATAGGGCATTTAGTAAGTATCATGATGCTTAAACATTTTCAAGCTTGTGGGCACAAGCCGTATGCACTGCTTGGAGGGGCTACGGGGATGATTGGAGACCCTTCTGGGAAATCTGCCGAGAGAAACTTGCTTGACGAGGAAACTTTAGCTACAAACATCCGAGGGATTCGTTCGCAATTGGAGCGTTTTCTAGATTTTAATACAAATGAAGCAAATGGTGCCGAGCTTGTAAATAACTACGACTGGATGAAGGATTTTTCTTTCATTGCGTTTGCAAGAGATATCGGAAAACACATCACTGTGAATTATATGATGGCTAAGGATTCGGTGAAGAAAAGATTTGATCCTAATGAGAATACGGAAGGAATGTCTTTTACTGAATTTACTTACCAATTGATCCAAGGCTACGATTTCTTGCACTTGTTTCAAGAAAATAATTGTACGCTGCAAATGGGTGGATCAGACCAATGGGGAAACATCACCACGGGGACAGAGATGATTCGCCGTATCGGGAAAGGAAGAGCCTATGCGCTTACTTGTCCGCTCATTACTAAAGCCGATGGTACTAAATTCGGAAAAACCGAAGGTGGAAACATTTGGCTCGATGCTGAACGCACTTCGCCTTACAAATTCTACCAATACTGGCTAAACACTTCTGATGAAGATGCGGAGCGATACATCAAAATCTTTACAATGCTCACTGAGCAGGAGGTAAAAGATTTGGTTGCCGCACACAAAGAGGCGCCACACCTAAGACAATTGCAACGCAAATTGGCAGAGGAAGTGACTACAATGGTTCATTCAAAAGAGGAATTGGACAAAGCGGTACAGGCTTCTGAAATTCTTTTTGGTAAAGCTACTTCTGAAAACCTAAGAAAATTAGACGAAAAAACATTTTTGGACATTTTTGACGGGGTGCCACAAGCAGAAATTACCCAAGCGGATTTAAACGAAGATTTATTAGAAATTCTTTCTACCAAAACAGAGTTTATGAAATCTAAAGGAGAAGCTCGCCGTGCACTTCAACAAAACTCCATTGCTGTGAACAAAGATAAAATCGGAGAAGATTATAAATTATCTGAAAACGATTTAATCAGCGGAAAATACATTTTATTGCAAAAAGGTAAAAAGAATTATTTCGTAATTATCGTGAAATAATCTTTTTGATAGAACATACAGAAAAAGGGCAAAATTCGAATTTTGCCCTTTTTTTATTTGGTTTTATTCCACAAAAAAATCGCTCTCAGATTGAGAGCGATTTTTATAACAAATTAAAAATTATATTATGAAAAAATTATTCATCCATAGCAGCAACGCCAGGAAGTTTAATTCCCTCAAGGCTTTCTAGCATAGCTCCACCTCCTGTAGAAACATAGCTTACTTTGTCTTGGTATCCGAATTGCTTAACCGCAGCAACGCTATCACCACCACCTACAAGTGAGAAAGCTCCTTTTTTAGTTGCTTCTTCAATGGCATCTCCAATCGCGCGAGTTCCTTTTGAGAAGTTTTCAAATTCAAAAACACCTACAGGACCGTTCCATAAGATTGTTTTAGAATTTCTAATCACATCAGAGAACAATTTCACAGTTTCTGGCCCGATGTCAAGGCCTTCCCATCCATCAGGAATCTCTCCTCTTTTCACAACTTGTGTAGCCGCTCCATTATTAAAATCGTCTGCCGCCACAGTGTCCACTGGCAAGTAAACTTCAACATTGTTTTCTTTAGCTTTTTTAAGGATATCCAAAGCTAAATCCAGCTTATCATCTTCCACGATAGAATCCCCTACTTTACCACCTTGTGCTTTTGAGAAAGTATAAGACATACCCCCACCGATGATTAAGTTATCTACTTTAGGCAAAATATTATCGATAATTGTAATTTTTGAAGAAACTTTAGAGCCACCTAAAATAGCAGTTACAGGTTTTTCTCCGCTTTTCAAAACTTTATCAATTGCTTCAAGCTCTTTTTGCATCAAGAAACCAAAGCATTTGTGATCTTGATCGAAGAAATGAGCAATCACTGCAGTAGAAGCATGCTTTCTGTGCGCAGTACCAAATGCATCGTTGATATAGAAATCACCCAACTCAGCCAATTGTTGCGCAAAAGTTTCATCTCCTTGCTCTTCCTCTTCTCTAAAGCGAACATTCTCTAGCAACAAAACACTTCCTGGCTGAAGATTTTTAGCTTTTTCTTGAGCATCTTCTCCCACAACATCATCGGCAACTTCCACCATTACACCAATAATGTCTGAAATTTTACCTGCAATGTGTTTTAGTGAAAATTCATCTTTTTTCTGTCCTTTTGGGCGGCCAAGGTGAGTCATCAAAATTGCAGCCCCTCCGTCGTCTAAAATTTTCAGAATAGTAGGTTTTGCTGCTTCGATACGCGTAGTATCTGTTACATTTAAATCTTTATCTTGTGGCACGTTAAAATCTACACGCACCAAAACTTTTTGGTCTTTAAAATTAAAGTCGTTTAGTGTTTTCATATTCAAAAAATAATTATGTACAAAGATACTTAGAAGTTTTTTATTAAAAAAATGATATTTGAGTGCATTTGTGGGTGAAAAAAAAGTTGCCTTTTTGAGGGGCAACTTTTTGTTTTTTTAATAAATGCTGATTCGTAGTGTCCAGCCGAAAGTTTCGTGTTTGTACCATCTCACATATAATTTTACATTCTCTCCTGTGAAAATGTAGCCATATTTAGTGCTGAATGAGCTGTAATTAAAGCCGTTATCTTGGGCTAATTTTATAAATTCCTTGGTGAGGTAGTAGTCTCCATCAAGGCCTTGGTAGAGCGCAAGGCTGTGGTCTGCGTAGTAGTTTGTTATTTGAACTAAGCCCGTTGTTGTTTGCCCAGGGTGGTAAACATAGTATGTTCTGGCAAAGGTTTTTTGCGCATCTCCTTCAAAGTAAAGGAGGTCTCTTATAAAGCCCTTGCTGTTGGTTGTATTAAACTCGGATTTGCTGCTAGATAAAGTGCCTGATTGTGTGGCTTCATAGGCCTCTACTTGTGCTTTGGTGGCGCCTTTTTTAAAGTAAGGGAACTCTGCGAAAGTGGCATATTCTCTTTGCTGAACGGGGTAGTAGGTAAATCGGTAGTGGTTTTGCCCTCTATCGCTCATAAATTCTGCGCGCACTTGTGTTTTTTCATTGATGAAAACGGGCTTATCAGTCAAGGCAAACGCTAATGTGCTTTCATAGCCTTTCATCGTTTGCTTTTCAAATCCTTGGTTAATTAGGAATTCCTCAAAGCTAGCCTTATTTTCCTCAGAGATTGTGCCTCCTGCTGCGAAGAGAGAGGCTTGCTGTAATCCTTTTAGCCCCACGAGGTAATTTACTTCATTAAATATCTTATCAGTTAAGCCATAAGCCATTTGAGTCCCTGTGCCAGAGATGTCAGTTTCGCGACTTAGGTTGTTTTTTCTTTCTAGTTCAAAGGCTTTTACCTGCTCGGCAGTAGCGCCAAATAATAGGTAAGGCAGAGCATAAGTAGCGATTCCCTCTTGGGTGATTTCCATAGATTTCACAATTTGGTTATCCACTAAGAAGCTGATGCGCCCAGTTCTTTTTTCGCCCGTAGTATTTTCATCTACCGAGATGGATACCTTGCCCTCCTCGGGGTTAGGTGCTAGGTGAAGCCAGCTCTCCTCCGTAGAGACAGAATAATTCTGAGCATTGCTCGTTACCTGAATTTCAAAATTGCCTCCTTGCTTTGTAGCCTCAATATTATCTTGAAGGATTGTCAATTTTAAAGGTGCTTTGGCTTGTTTAACCAAGATTTTTTGCGAAAGCTGCCCCAAGGTAAGGGTAACCACGCCTTCGCGCTCCACGGCAAGCGGGTTTTCCTTTACCAAAATCTGCACTGCATTTGTATCAGCCCATAATTTGCCTACGGTAAACCAATCCTCAGAGGCAGATACGGTGTAATCTCCCGAAGAATTAATCTCCACCCGCTTTTGAGAGGCTACATAATCAAAACTAACTTCTTGCACTGCGGTTTCCAATCTCGTTCTATCCCCATCATCGTGCGAGCAAGAGGATAAAATACTAATTAGCGAAACTAAGCCTAAGAAAAAGAAATAGCTCCTTTTTTCGCTTAATGATAATAAAAATTTCTTCATTTGTAAATATTAATTTAAGTTATACGCTGCAATAATAGTGTTTTTTTTTGTGAAAAATCAAATTTAACGAATAAAAGCATTTATTTTAACGCTTAAATCTTTTAAATCAACGATTGAAAAAGTTATAGGGTTTGAATTTCAGTTAGTTGAGATGGTTTCTAAATATTTTTTTATATTTTTTCGCATAAATGTTTGGATAAAATAAAAAAGTGCGTATATTTGCAATCCAATTAAGAGCGGTGCCTTAGCTCAGTTGGTAGAGCAAAGGACTGAAAATCCTTGTGTCCCTGGTTCGATTCCTGGAGGCACCACCACTCAAAGGCCTTTTAATCAGTGATTAAAAGGCTTTCTTGTTTAAATGTGATTTAAGAATATTTGATGGAACAAAAAAACCGTTGAATTTATAAATTCAACGGTTTTTATAGTTTTTTAGCCTAGCAAAAACTTCATTAGCTCTGGGCTTTCTTTTTGGAGCTTTTCTCGCCATAATTTAGGAGAAAAATGCGAAGATGGATGTTTTATGCAAAACAATTTCGTTTGTAAATTACCGATCTTTAATTCTGCTTTTTTGAATTTTGCACCATTAATTAAATTTACTTCATCCCACGCAAGTTTACGTTCAACATTGCATTTTTGAGTCATCTTATCTAATCTTTCCGCTGCTGAATTTCCTAGAAATAAGCAATAATCAGGTTTTAACACCTGAACTAAACGGAAGAAAACCACCCAAGCATCATCAAAATCCGAATTCGAAGGAGGAACACCGAGCGAGCTCATCGGGCGTTGCACAAAATTGTAAAAAGCAATTTTGTCCCATAACTTTTGCGGATTTGTCGCCTCGAGCATATTGTTTACATTATTGAATATCGGAGACTTGGTTTTATAATTCCTATTCCCCGCACCTAATTCGTCTGCAATCATTCTCGTGTAAATCACTTTTTCGTGATTATTGTTTTCACTTTCATCTAGATAATGACTCTCCCACCAAAAGCACTTTTGGTTTGCTTACATTATATTTTTCGCCCACAAAAGGCAACCATCTTAAGCCTTCAATATTTTTGAATGCATTATCGTAGCTTGTGTCCATTTTAATTTCGCTCATAACCAATATTTTAAATTAAGAAATACTTTTAAAATTTGGATTTTGATTTAATTTTTTTAAAATATTTTTCTCAAAATTTTCTGGGTCGATGACACGCGTCCCCTTTAAATGCAAATTAACTTTAAAACCCTCATTCAAAGCATCTTGCACGGAATAAAATACGCAATAATCGGCCGCTAAGCCTACGATGTCTATCTCCTTGACGCCTTTAGCCTTCAAAAAACCTGAAAGTTGCGTGGCGTATTTTTTATCATTATCGAAAAACGCAGAATAGCTGTCCACTTTGGGGTTCATTCCTTTTCTAAAAATCACTTCAATGGGTTTGGTGTTTAAATCTGGATGAAACTCTGCTCCCTCGGTTGCCTGCACGCAGTGGTTTGGCCATAAAACTTGCGAAATGCCGTTTAGGCGTATGGTGTCAAATGGCTTTTTGTTTGCGTGTTCAGTGGCAAAACTTTTATGATTTTCAGGGTGCCAATCTTGTGTTGCTACTACCAAATCATAGGATGCTATGATTTGGTTGATGTAAGGCACCACCTCATCGCCCTTAGCCACAGGCAAGGCTCCATAAGGCATAAAGTCATTTTGAACATCTACAATTAAAAGTGTTTTCATGGTCTGAATATTTATCGCATGAGATTAAAGATGTCGTTTCCAAAGATAAAGACCATTAAACTAATCAAAATAATGGCTCCAATCATCTGCATTACTCCCATGAATTTATCGCTTGGCTTGTGCCCAGTAATCATTTCATAAATGGTAAACAAAGCGTGCCCACCGTCTAGCCCTGGAATCGGTAAAATGTTCATAAATGCTAATACCGCCGAAAGCATGGCTGTAAAATTCCAGAAGTAATCCCAATCCCAAGTTGCTGGCAATGCTTTTGCCATACCGATTGGTCCCGAAACATATTTTGTAGCTTCGCCTTTTAATTTCCACAACAAGGCAAATGATTGAATTTGATTGGTAATCAACGAAAAAGTTTTGTTTACTCCTTGCGCCATCGATTCGCCCAAAGTATAATCCTCGTGCGAAGTGTATTTTTCAAGATTAAAGGCTGGCGCTACACCAATTAAACCTTCTGAATTCACAGGAATTTCAAGATTTTTGGCCTCGCCATTTCTTTCCACCTCTAGATTAATTTTTTTGTTAGCATTAGCTTTCACTTCTCTTGCAAATGCGGTGAACGATTCTATGGGCTGACCATTGATTTGTTTCAACACATCGCCTTTTTCCAAACCTGCCTTAAAGGCGGTTCCTCCTGCCAAAACACTATCCACCACGATTGGCTCTGCAGGCAAGAAATAAGTTTTTTGCAACGCGAGCATATTGGCTCTGTCTTGCAAAGTAATCGGTAATTTCACGATATTTCCGTCGCGTTTCACCTCAAGGGTTCCGCCTTCCATTAGAGCTTGGGTTAAAATCTGATGAAGATTGTTGTATTCAACGCCGTTTACACCCACAGGCACATCACCTATCTTAAGCCCTAAACGAGCTTGTGCACTATCAACAACTACGCCTTGAGACATTTTATTGACATCGATATAGGTGTTTCCATTTTTATAGCTCATCACGGCAAAAATCACGATTGCCAATACCAAATTGACAAAAATCCCTGCCAGCATGATAATCAATCGTTGCCAAGCGGGTTTAGAACGGAATTCCCAAGGTTTTGGTTCGCTTTTCATTTGCTCGGTGTCCATACTTTCGTCAATCATGCCTGCAATTTTCACATAACCCCCCAATGGCAACCACCCGATTCCGTAGACCGTTTCGCCGATTTTCTTTTTAAACAAAGCGAATTTTACATCAAAAAACAAGAAAAATCTTTCGACTTTGGTTTTGAATAATTTGGCGGCTGCAAAGTGCCCGCCCTCGTGCAAAACCACGATAATTGATAATATTAAAATAAGCTGTGCGGCTTTGATTAATGCTGCTTCCATATCTTTTTGTACTCTATTTTATGTTTTAAAATTGAATGAATTGCAAAAATAACTTTTAAATTTTTAATATAAGCGATTTTCTAAAAAAGTTAGCGCAGAAAATTAAGCATATTTGATACCAAAATAAAAAAACGCCTAAAAAGGCGTTTTTTCAATATTTTTTCAATTATATCATCATTGTCGTTTCCATAAATATTTTCTTAGAAACGGAACTAAAACAAAAGGAACTATAAGCCACAAAGGGCTCACTTCGTGCAACATTCCTTTGTTGTATAAAAATGTGATTCCGATTCCCGCTAAAAATGCAATTAAAACATATAGTAATTTCATAGATTTTGATTTAATCACACAAATATATAAAAATAAATTTAAGGACAAAATCATCCTAAATAAACAATCTGTAGTTTCTCAAAAATTTCTCGTATTTTTGTCCTCAACCTAAGAATTTTATAGTGTGCAACAAGCGAGCGAACCTTTATTAAAAGTTGAAAATCTAAGCATTTCATTTGGCGATAAAAAAGTGGTAAATAATCTTTCTTTTACTCTTTCGGCAGGCGAAATCTTGGGTATAGTGGGCGAATCTGGTAGCGGAAAATCGTTGACTTCGCTTGCCATTATGCATCTTTTGCCCAAGCAAGCACACACCGAAGGCAAAATTCTTTTCACCACAGATAGTGGCACTTACGACCTTTTGGCTAAAAATCACACTTCGCTAAAGGGTAAAAATATGGGCATGATTTTCCAAGAGCCGATGACATCGCTCAACCCGAGTTTGCGTTGTGGCGACCAAGTGATGGAAAATTTATTGCTTCATCAAAAAATTAGTAAAAAAGACGCCAAACAAAAGGTACTTTCTTTGTTTGAAGAAGTGGAACTGCCCTCTCCTGAACGCATTTTTAAGGCATATCCGCATGAGCTCTCGGGCGGACAAAAACAAAGGGTGATGATTGCGCTGGCATTGATTTGCGAACCGCAACTCTTGATTGCCGACGAGCCTACAACGGCACTAGATGTTACGGTGCAAAAAGCGATTTTGCAGCTTTTAAAAAAATTGCAGAAAAATTACAAAATGGGCATTATTTTCATTTCGCACGATTTGGGCGTGATTTCGCAGATTTGCGATTCTGTGATGGTGATGTATCGCGGCGATTTGGTAGAAAAAGGTTCGGCACAGTCAATATTTTTAAATCCGAAAGAGAATTACACCAAAGGACTCATTGAATGCCGCCCAAAACTGGACGAAAAACTTGCAAAACTGCCTACGATTGAAGATTTTACCGAAGACAAGGATTTTGTCTTCAAAACCGAAACGCCTGAAGAACGCACTCAGAAATACGAAAAAATTTATGCTCAAAAGCCTTTGATTGAAATTAAGTCTTTGCAAAAATATTTTACGGCACACACGGGGCTTTTTAAAAAGGAGGAAATCAAAGCGGTGCAAGATATTTCGTTTGAAATTTACCCTGGCGAAACGCTCGGGCTCGTGGGCGAATCGGGCAGTGGAAAAACAACGCTTAGTCGCACGCTCCTTATGCTAGAAAAACCGACTGCAGGCAGCGTTTGGTATCAAGGGAAAGATATCACCAAACTGAGCACGAGGGAATTACGAAAACTTAGAAAAGACATTCAAATTATTTTTCAAGACCCATATTCGAGCTTAAATCCCATGCAAACGGTGGGCGAAATAATTACTACGCCGATGCAAATTCACGGAGTGGGCGAAACCTCGGATGAGCGAAAAAGGCGCGCCGCTGAGTTATTCGAGATTGTGGGGCTGAGTGCGAGTGATTTAAATAAATATCCGCACGAATTTTCTGGCGGACAGCGTCAGCGAATTGGGATTGCCAGAGCGATTGCACTGAAACCGAAACTTATCATTTGCGATGAGAGTGTTTCTGCACTTGATGTTTCGGTTCAGGCGCAAGTGCTGAATTTGCTAAATGATTTAAAATCAGAGTTTGGGCTCACCTATTTGTTTATTTCTCACGATTTATCTGTGGTGAAGTATATGAGCGACCGCCTTATTGTGCTGCAACACGGAAAAATGCAAGAATATGGCTTTGCCGAAGATATTTATCAAAATCCCAAAACGCAATATACTCGAGATTTGATTGCTGCAATTCCGAGGATTTAGTTATCGGCAAACGCTACAAGTTCCTTTGTTTTTTGAGCAGTTTTTGCAATAATTGCAATTGGTGCAAGCCTTGCATTTCCCATTTGGGTTGCATCTTCCGCCCATAGCGTACTCGTATGCTCCGTAAACTCCCACACAAAGGAGTATGCCTAAAATTATGATTAAAATGTTTTTTTTCATTTTTCAACTATAACATGCTAAAACTATAAGTCAAAGAATTAGATTTTGCAATCTAATTCTTTGACTGTCTCTAATAATACTCTAAAATATAAAATTCTAGAATTCTCACAGGATTTTCAAAACGAAATGCTATTTTCTTTACTTGTTGATTCTTTGTAAAGATAGAACAAACATATGGGTCTAAATATCCAAAATCCATAAACTCCCTTGTTACCCCATTGAACCAAGTAGGGAAATTATTTTTAAATCTCAAAAAATCTATACTCTTATTAATATTAGTTTTTTCAGGAATCGTAGCACAATAAACACGATCATTGCTTGTGTAGGCTATATCAAAACTTAATATAGATCTTATATATTTAGAAAAATCTAAACCATCTTTAAATTCGACTAAAACCCTTTTCTTTTGTTGAGAAAAAGTGATAAAAGCCCTACAACTATTAGAAAGCACCCCCTCGGGAGTTATCTCTCTAAACTCGTAGGCAACCAAATCAAAATTTAACATCCCTTCAACCAGATTAAATGGTTGATATGAATCATATTCATTCATATTCTATTTTTCCAATAGTTATAATTTTCTCTACAATATGCATCCCCCAAATCCATTCCCTCTTTAAAAAAATACAAACCTTGTTTTATATTTCCCAACTGACAAAAAGACACCCCAAGTCTATTAAGATTATCTGGAATATTTGGAAAATATTCATAAGCCTTTAGACAGTTTTCCTTTGCCAAATGCCAGTCTTCCAAAACAGCATAGACCAAACCTAGTGCATAAAAACCTGTTGGAATTCCTTTTGCTAGAAGTTCTTTACCAAGTCTAATTGCCAAATCGTATCTTCCAGCATCACATGCACTCATACTTTTTTCTAATAATTCTTTCTCCATCATAATTTATTTAAAAGCACTCAATAATTTCATCTCAAATAACTTTTCATACATTGGCTCTTGACAAACTGCAACGACCCCTTCTTTTTCCTTTCGAAACATCACAAAAATTTCGTCATCTTCATCATCAACTCCATAGAAAACTGCTTCTATATTTCCCCATAAAGATTCTCTCACCACAACATCTAAACTATTCACCGTTAATCTCATTCCATTACCCTCCATAGGAACTCCAATTCTATTGGGGTTATCAAACATTGATTTGACCACATTTGAAACCTCTCTTGAAGCCACTGCTATGTAAGCGTTTTCTTCTAAATTTAAAAACTTAACCTTTCTCACTAATTCTTCGGGTAAAAACTTCTGAACATCGCTATAAGGCTTTTCAAACTCCTTCACAATCACAATATCTTTTAATTTACAAAAAGAATCTGCTCTATAAAAGCCCACTGGTTTCCAGTACACCCCATTATCATCCATTAAAAAAATTTCAATATTAACATTCCCTCTCTCTGTTTTCAGAAGCCTGAAGGTCATTCCATTAACATCAAAAGCCTCCTCTAATTGTCCCTTTTCTAACCTATTTATAGATTCTTGTCTAAACAAAACACTAACTATCTCTTCAATTACCTCACGCTTCTCATTAAAGCCCAAAAAACTATTTCTTTTTCTCGCTCTAGGCTCATACCCAGCTAAAAAACGACTATATTTATTTTCCCTAAATAAACTCATCTTCTTTATTTTTTTATTATTGATAAACTATTTGCGTATTTCTATCTATAAGGTATAAAGTAGCTTTTTCTATTCCCCCGTGTACATCAAATACAAAACGAACACCATAATCGCTAAAATCAAACCCCCAACGATTATCCGAATCATGTAAGGTTACACCTTTTAAATCAACAATATTATTTTCACGATAAACTATCTTCATCGCCTTAGGAACCATCGTATAATCATAATTGGGAATTTTTATAGACACATGATAAATATCTGGATTTATCATATCTCTTTCTGCACAAATTTCCCTATCACACAAGTTAGGTTCTCTTTTAGTTCTCACTCCATTCTCATACCTTGAATGGCTAACAGATTTAAAAAATACATTTTTCATTTTCTTTAAACTTATACTTTTCAATTAATTGATGAAAATTCCCTTTTCTTTTTTATTATTTTAATTCCCTAACTATCACTTCCCGAAAAACAAGTGTCTTTTTTAAAAAAACACACTACATTTTTCCAAAAAACACACGTGTTTTTTTTCGGGCAGTGCTTAGAGCTTTTCGTAGGTTAGATTATTCAACATTTTTTTCAAATCCTTACCTGGCGTAAAAATCACTTTTGCACCCTTGATACTCGCCGCCGTTACTTCTTCCTCTTTCGCCTTCCCCTCACTACTGATGTTCACGCGCATACTACCTAACTCACCGAGGCGTACCGCATTACCTTCCTCCAGCGCGGCTTGCATTACATCTACCAATGCATATAGCACGGCTCGTATGTCTGCCCCGCTCACAGTGCTGATTTTCTCAATTTCTTTAGTCAATCCTGAGAGCGTCTTCTCGCCCACCAAATTTGCCGAGGCATAATATTTC
This sequence comes from Ornithobacterium rhinotracheale, assembly GCF_022832975.1. Taxonomy (NCBI): domain Bacteria; kingdom Pseudomonadati; phylum Bacteroidota; class Flavobacteriia; order Flavobacteriales; family Weeksellaceae; genus Ornithobacterium; species Ornithobacterium rhinotracheale. The sequence goes on from NZ_CP094846.1 coordinate 2,326,299, forward strand.
TTCTCTCCTCCGCCGGCAACGCCTGGTTGCCCTTTCTGAATTACTTTGTACTTAATTGGCATTTTATTTATTTTTTAACTTTTTTAGACACAAAAAAAATCCCCTGCACAAAATTTCATGAAATTTTGTGCAGGGGACATATTATATCCTCTCGCAAAAATTACTTTTGCGATGCTTATATTTTTAAGGTTTAATTGTGTGTGTGTGTGTGTGTGTGTGTGTGTGTGTGTGTGTGTGTTTAATCATTTTTTTGAATCTTACAAGTTTCACCTCGTTAATTTTCGCCAAATATAATAAAATATCATCTAACAATCCAAAAAAATAAATCATAACATTTTTCACATACTCTCACCCTCCCAATTTCCCGCAACACATTCGCCATTTCCTATAAATTATAGTTACATTTGTAGCGATTTTTGCAAGAATCCTTATGAAATATATTATCCTTTTAGCCAATCTTATTTTATTGCTCCTTGGGTACAGCGTTTTCTTAAACCAATGGGTGCCACCAAGCTTTTGCACCTGCTTTTCTTATGCTGCACTCATCTTCCCCGTTGTGTTTATTTTAAACTTTTTATTGTTAATTTACTGGTTCATTTTTCACCGAAAAGTAGGCGTGTTGATGTTGTCACTAAGCTTGGGACTACTCATTCCTTTTAATAAAATTTATCATATCTGGGGTGGCAACAAATCTCAAGAAAGCAACCTCACGGTCATGACCTACAACTTAAAAGTTTTAAGCAAAGACAAAGGCAACATCAAACCATTCATCAAAGAGAAAAACCCCGATATTGTATTTTTGCAAGAATTACCCCAAGGCCGCAAACATGTGCTAGACGATGGCTATCCTTATGTAGAAAACTATCAAGCCATTAGCATTCTAAGCAAGTACCCCATTATTGAATCCAAACAATTAAAACTCGGCAACCGAAAGCTCCGTGCTTGCTATGCCGATATCAAGTTTCGAAACGACACAATTCGTGTAATAAATGTGCACCTTTCCTCTACCCGACTGACTAAAAAAATATTTGCTAAAGCCACAGAAACCGATGGGCTCAAGAAAAGTACACGCATTGTAACTGCCAAACTCTCCAGCTCGTTTGGCACACACCAACGCGAAGCCAATGAGATTGCAAGGCTCATTGCCAGAACCAAATACCCCATCATCGTGGCGGGCGATTTCAACGCAGTGCCGTCATCGTACGAATATTATAAAATCGGCAACAATTTGCAAGACGCATTTGTAGTCGGCGGCGAAGGCTTAGGCACCACATTTCATGATTATCAATTCCCTATCAAGATCGATCATGTTTTTTCATCAAAAGATTTTGGAGTAAACCATGTAGAAATCGACCGCGTTCCGTATTCAGACCACTTCCCTGTCGTGGTGAAGTTTAACTTTAATCCCAAAAAATAATTTATTTTTGTATCTCTAAACAAAAAATTTAATCCTAATAAAAATCACGCGCAAATATGAGCAATCAAGAATCTTTTATTCAAGAAATCCAACAAGGCTATAGCCCAAAAGGCGAATTCATAAGCATAGGAAAAGGAAAACTCGACAATATCGTAATCCCTGAAGCGGCCGTAAATATTCCGCTAAAAACCATGAACCGCCACGGGCTTATCGCAGGTGCTACGGGAACGGGTAAAACCAAAACCATGCAGCTGATTGTAGAACAACTTTCAGATGCAGGCGTACCCAGCCTTGTGATGGATGTGAAGGGCGACCTTAGTGGACTTGCCATGCCGGGCGATGCCACCAATCCTAAAATCATCGAGCGCTACAAATTGCTTGAAATGCAATACAAAGCCAATGGGATGCCCGTTGAATTTTTGAGCTTAAGCGATGAAAAAGGTGCAAGACTTAGAGCTACCGTTACGGAATTCGGGCCGGTTTTGTTAAGTAAAATTTTAGAGCTAAACGAAACCCAAGAAAGCGTAATTTCGGTGATTTTTAAATTCAGCGATGACCACGCTTTGCCTTTGATTGACTTAGAAGATTTAAAAAAAGTCTTGATGTATGTGAAAGACGACCCCGAAGGGCAAGAAAAACTAAAAGCCGAATATGGCAGTATTTCTGGCGCTACCGTGGGAGCCATTCAGCGAAAAATCATTGCGCTCGAACAGCAAGGTGCCGATAAATTCTTTGGAGAGCCTTCGTTTGAAGTAGATGATTTATTGCAAGTGCGCGACGGGCGTGGCGTTATCAGCATTGTGCGCCTCACCGATATTCAAAACAAGCCTGCACTTTTCTCCACTTTCATGTTGAGCCTTTTGGCTGAAATCTACGCTACTTTCCCAGAAGTGGGAGACGCCACAAAACCTAAATTATGTATTTTTATCGACGAAGCGCATTTGATTTTTAACGAAGCTTCCAAAACGCTTTTAAACCAAATTGAAACCGTGGTTAAATTAATTCGTTCAAAAGGCGTAGGCGTGTATTTCGTCACTCAAGTGCCAGGCGATATTCCAGACGGCGTATTGAGCCAATTAGGGCTAAAAGTGCAACACGCGCTTAGGGGATTCACGGCCAAAGACCGAAAAGAAATTAAAAAAGCGGTAGAAAACTATCCGATTACACAATTTTACGATGCCGATCAGCTCATCACGCAACTCGGGATTGGAGAAGCGTTCATCACGGCCTTGAGCGAAAAAGGAACACCAACTCCGCTCGTGCACACCTACTTGGAAACGCCGCAATCTCGTATGGATGTTTTGTCTGAAACAGAGCTAAACAATTTAGTGGCTCAATCTAAATTAGTGGCAAAATACGCACAAGATGTAAACCGCGATTCTGCCTACGAAATTTTAACACGCCGCATGGAAGAATCTGCTCAGCAAGAAGTGCCTGAAAAGGCTAAGCCACAAACTACAAGTGCTAAGAAAACGCAAGATAAATCTTTCATGGACGAAGTCATCAACAGCCGAATGGCGAGAGATTTGGGTAGAACTTTTACACGCGAAATCACTCGTTCTATTTTGGGTGTTTTAGGAATAAAAAAAACAAGAAGAAGATAAATTTTCCATTTTTGTGAAATATGCGGTTTTAGACATAGAGGCCACCAACGGAAAACGAGGCGAAGAAAAAATCATTGATATTGCGATTTACCAAATCACCGATGAGGAAATCAGCGATCAGTTTGGCTCTATGGTAAATCCACAGCGCGAGATTGAGCCTTATGTGCAGGAACTCACGGGCATTACCAATAAAATGGTGCGTCGCGCGCCGAAATTTCACGAAATTGCCAAACGCATTGTAGAAATCACCGAAGATTGTATCATCGTGGGGCATGGCGTGCATTTCGATTATCGTATGCTCCAGCAAGAGTTTAAATCTTTGGGCTATGATTTTAAACGCGATACACTCGACACATTAGAGCTGAGCAAGCAGCTCATTCCCGACGAGGAGTCGTATTCTTTGGGTAAATTGTGTAAATCTCTAGGCATTCCGCTCACTAATCGCCACCGAGCGCAGGGCGACACCGTGGCTACGGTAAAACTTTTTCAATTATTGAGAGAAAAAGACACCGAGAAAAAAATCATCGAAAGCCAAACTCAATCGGGCAGCGAAAAAGCCCCTACCCAATTGACTAAAAAGCTTTTGGCTTTGCAAAAAAATCTTCCTACCTATGCGGGCGTTTACTACTACCACAACCAGAAAGGCGAGATTTTCTACATCAAAGCGGCAAAAAACATTGCCGCAGAAGTGAACCGAGATTTTGCCTCATCGCTGAAAGAAAAACAAAAAATCCAGCGCAAGGTAGCAAGGATTTCGCACGAGGCAACGGGCAGTTTCTTAATCGCATTATTAAAAATCAACGAGGAGAAAAAAACGCATAAGAAAATCCTAAACCGAAAAAGCAATTATTTCTCATACGGATTATTTATTCAAAAAGAAAAATCAAGCGGCATGCAATCGCTGGAAATCAGCACAATATTAAAAACGCGACGCAGTCCGCTATTGCTATTTTCAACACGCAAAAAAGCTTTTAATGCCTTAAATGATTTAAGCCAAAAATTTAAACTCACAGCAGAAGATTCCGCCAAGGAACGAAGTAAAAAAATTAAGGCTTTAAAACAATTTTTGGACTTTCCGCAAAGGGATTTTTTAATCATAGATAAAGGCAGAAATCCGCAAGAAAATACATTTGTAAGTATTATCAACAATCAGTTGCATCATTACGGATTCTTTAGCCTTCACAATCAATTAGAAGACGAAAAAATTCGTGAAAAATTAGGAATTCCATTGCATTCCAACGCGATGAACAAAGCTTTGGTTAAAACTTTTTTATACCAAAGCAAAAGTGTAAAAATCAAACCACTTAAAAACGAAAAACAAGCATAAAAAAATGACAGACGAAGATAAAAGAATATCCGAAAAATTTCAACAAAAAGACTGGAACGAGCTAAAAACCAACGACTCTTGGATGGTGCTAAAGGCCATGAGCGAGTTTGTACGCGGATTTGAAAGCATGTCCAAAATCGGACCTTGCGTTTCCATTTTCGGTTCGGCACGCACGGCATCTACGAGCAAATATTATAAATTGGCAGAAGAAATCGCTTATGGCGTTACCAAGCTAGGCTTTGGCGTAATTACGGGCGGCGGCCCAGGCATCATGGAAGCTGCCAACAAAGGTGCCAAACAAGGCGGCGGAAAATCAGTAGGGTTGGGCATCGAACTCCCTTTTGAGGCAGGAAACAACAAGTATATAGACCCCAAACTAAGTCATCAATTTGATTACTTTTTTGTTCGCAAAGTTTTGCTTGTGAAGTATGCGCAAGGCTTCATTGTTTTGCCAGGCGGATTTGGCACACTCGACGAACTTTTTGAGGCGATGACACTTATCCAGACCGATAAAATCGGTAGTTTCCCAATCGTTTTAGTCGGTAAAAAATACTGGGGCGGCTTGATTGATTGGTTTAAAAATGTTTTGATCGAAGAAGGAAAAATCAGCGAAGATGATTTAAAATTGTTTCGCTTAGTCGATACCGCAGAAGAAGCTGTGGAACACATCAAAAAATTCTATGATAAATATGCCGTAAAACAGAATTTTTAACGGCTTTCATTATAAAAATCATACAGCGGAATCACACCAATTCCGCTTTTTTATTTATTTTTGGTAAGTATTTAAGCCCCCATTAAAGATGAATCATAAAAAGCTATTTCTGGTATTGATTTTTTGTTTTCTGCTTTTGTGGAATTGCGCAACCCCACCGATTTCGCACCAAAAGAAAAAACCGAATATTCTCTTTATTTGCGTAGATGATTTAAGACCAGAACTTAATGTTTTTGGAGCTAAATACATTCACTCGCCACACATCGATTCATTGGCAAATCGCGGTGTTTATTTCCCACGACATTATGTAAATGCACCGAGTTGTGGACCTTCTCGCTATTGTCTGCTCACGGGGCAATATGGCTCCTACTCCAACGAGGCTCTGTTTCAGCGCGCCGAAAAACTCAAAACACAACCCGAGAAAGTTACACCCACATTGCCCGAGTATTTAAAAGAAAACGGCTACACCACGGTGGCTGTGGGAAAAGTTTCGCATCACCCTGGGGGCATGGGCGGAAAAGACTGGAACGATCCCAATGTAATCGAAATGCCCAATGCGTGGGACAAACAGCTACTTCCCGTTGCCGAATGGGAGCATCCGCGTGGCATCATGCATGGCTTGGCTAATGGGCAGATTCGCCAAAACCCTGCCGATATGAATGTGTATGAAAGTGCCGAAGGCGACGACACGATTTACCCCGATGGCATCATCACCAACGAAGCTTTGAAACAAATCGACGCTTTAAGCCATGGCCAAAAACCTTTCTTTCTAGCCGTAGGAATCATAAAACCGCATTTGCCATTTGGTGCACCCAAAAAATATTACGATTTATACAAAAATCAAGATTTACCACCGATTCCACACCCTGAAAAGCCCACTTGGGAAAGCGTTTGGCACGATTCCAAAGAAATGAGAATGTACAATCTCTGGGGCAAAGATCCGAATCGTGATGCCGAGTTTGCCAATGAGCTGAGAAAGCACTATGCCGCTTGTGTGAGCTATGCCGATGCTCAAGTAGGCAAAATTTTACAAGAATTAAAGAAAACGGGCGCTTATAAAAACACCATTATCGTTTTATGGGGCGACCACGGATGGAATCTTGGCGAACACAGTATTTGGGGCAAGCATAATTTGTTTGAAGAAGCCTTGCGCTCACCGCTCATCATCGTAGATCCCAGAGGCAAAAACAAGGGAAAAGCCAGCGATGCCATTGTCGAAACCATTGATTTATTCCCTACGCTTTGCGAAATGACGGGGCTTAAAATTCCTGACTACGCCTACGGAACATCTCTTGTTCCTAACTTACAAAACACGCAACGCAAAGGGCACAACGCCTTGGCATACACTTACGATGCCTATACACTGCGCACACCACGCTATCGATTTACATTGCACAAAGATGGCAGCACAGAGCTGTTTGACCACCAATCTAAAGACAAAGAAGGAAGAAACATTGCACAAGAACAGCCTGCGTTAGTCGATAGTTTAAAGTCAGTTTTATTAAAGAAAGCTGCTCCGAAATTGTAAAAAACCCATTTTTAATGGTTTTTCAATTATATAAACCAAATTAAGCATTGCAAGAGCGAAGAAAAAAGCATGAATTTAAACATTTTAGCTTTTTACTATCAAAAAAATTAAAATAACATATTGTATCTTTGCCCAGATATGAAGTTTACGATAGAAAAATCAGATATAGAAAGCTCGGCGAGAGCGGGTGAAATCACTACTGATCACGGAAAAATACAAACACCGATTTTCATGCCCGTGGGCACGGTGGCAAGCGTGAAAGCAGTGCACCAGCGCGAACTGAAAGAAGATATTAAGGCGCAAATCATTTTGGGCAATACCTATCATTTATATTTAAGACCTGGCACCGAGATTCTAAACCAAGCGGGCGGATTGCATAAATTCATCAATTGGGACAGGCCTATCTTGACCGATAGTGGGGGATATCAAGTATTTTCGCTTGCGGGTCGCAGAAAAATCACCGAAGAAGGTGTGCGTTTCAAATCCCACATCGATGGTTCGTATCATTTCTTTAGCCCAGAACGCTCTATGGAAATTCAGCGAAACATTGGGGCAGATATCATCATGGCTTTTGACGAATGTACGCCATACCCGTGCGACTACACACCTGCCAAAGAATCTATGGAAATGACTCACCGCTGGCTGAAACGCTGCGAAAAATGGCTTTCTGAAAATCCAGAGTTATACGGCTACAAGCAAACGCTTTTCCCGATTGTGCAAGGAAGCACCTACCGAGATTTAAGAACTCAATCGGCGAAATTTATCGCCAGCATAGGAGCCGACGGAAACGCCATTGGCGGATTAAGTGTGGGCGAACCAGAAGAGGCCATGTACGAAACTACAGAACTCGTAAACAGCATTTTGCCTAAAGACAAACCTCGCTACTTGATGGGCGTGGGAACTCCTTGGAACATTATTGAAGGGATTTCGCTCGGTGTGGATATGTTTGATTGCGTGATGCCTACCCGGAATGCACGAAATGGAATGCTTTTCACTTGGGATGGCGTGATAAACATCAAAAACACTAAATGGAAAGACGATTTTTCTCCGCTTGACCCTAAAGGTACAGCTTATGTGGACTGGGATTACAGCAAAGCCTATGTGCGACACCTTTTTGTGGCTAAAGAATATTTGGCAAAACAAATTGCATCGGTACACAATTTAGCTTTTTACCTAGATTTGGTGCGCGTGGCCAGAGAGCACATCTTGGCAGGAGATTTTGCCACTTGGAAAAAATCGATTATACCTCAACTTAAAAATCGTTTGTAAATTGAAGATTTTAGACAAATATATCGTCAAGAATTTCATAGGAACCTTTTTATTCATCACAACGCTCCTGTCGCTCATTATTTTGGTGGTAGATTTAAGCCAAAAGATTAGTAAAATTCAAGACAATGGCTCCAATGTATGGGAGGCTCTTACGGGATTTTATCCATTCTTTATCCTTTGGATGGTAAACACCTATATGCCTATCGGCGTATTTATTTCGGCCATATATTTCACTTCTAGAATCACAAACAACACCGAAATTGTAGCCATGACCTCGGGCGGAATGAGTTTTTTTCGTCTCACACGCCCCTACCTCTATGTCGCTTTGCTCATTGGTGGATTATCTTTTGCCGTAAATCACTATTTTTTGCCCAAGGCCAATATTTACAAAAACGAATACTATTACACTTATTTACAACGAAGTAGCCGCGCACAGGAATATTACAAAGGCCGACCAATCAGTGCGCAAATTTCGCCTAACGAGTATTTGTTCATCAATAATTATAACCGAAGAACAAAGAATGGAAATGGCTTTTTGTACCAAAAAATGAATAAAAACTCGCAAATTATATATCAAATGCGAGCCAATGACATCATTTGGAACGAACAAGACTCTGCCTATAGCCTAACGAATTACTACGAAAGATTTATAAGAAAAAATCAGCCAGACAGCTTGGCTACAGGGAACATGATTAAACAAAAATTTAAAGTTACTCCCGATGAATTGCTCCCAGAAGGCTATGTGGCAGAAACCATGAATTCTATTGAGCTTAAACGATTTATAGACAGAGAAAAATTCAAAGGATCGGCAAGTGTGAGTGTCTATCTCAACGAGCTGTATCAGCGTACAAGTTTGCCGTTTTCCACCATAATTTTGACCTTGCTCGCGCTTTCGCTTAGCTCAACCAAAAAGCGTGGTGGATTAGGGCTCAACCTCGCACTAGGAATTACCATTGCGTTTATCTACATCTTTGGAAACGAAGCGAGCAAAGTATTCTCCTCCGTAGGAGATTTAAGCCCATTTTTGGCAGCTTGGATTTCAAATATCGTGTTTGGGATTATTACGATTTTCCTATATTTTAAACGTGCCTTCCAATAACATATTTACTGAAAATCAAATATTTAATATTTTCAGGCTCAAATTTTAGATAAAAAATTGCACGATTTTTTTGCAGAATTCAAAAAGCGATGTATATTTGCAGTCCGATTGAGAAACGAATATCATTTTCGATTCCAAATTCTTGGGATTTTAGCTCAGTTGGTTTAGAGCACCTGCCTTACAAGCAGGGGGTCGGGGGTTCGAATCCCTCAAATCCCACTACCACAAAGCGTTGATTTTCTCAACGCTTTTTTTGTTTTTATACTTTCAAAAACTTTTTAATTCAATTAGAATTTCACTAATAAACTATTTTTTTTGACATAATTTGGTTGCCCTACAATAAAATTTATATTTTTGCACAAAATTAATGTTAATGTTCTTTTCAACTTAACAGATTAATTCAAATATTTATTTAATTAAAATTTCATTTTATGGCTAAAAAATCGTTTGTAGGTGGATTGGCAAAAGGTTTTGTCCGCTCTGCCGTTAATCAAGTGGGGAGAGATGGCGGGAAAGTCATCAGCAATTCAATCTATGGAGATAAACATGCTAATCCCATTAGGTTTACAGGGCAACAAAATAGTCAAAATATTGAAACTGAAGATGAAATCTCCTTAGACAATTCAAGTTTAGAAAGAATATCAACAAACTTAACACTTTGGGATTATACTAAATTTGCTATTGCCTTATTTTTAGGAATTATCATTCCTTTTTTATGGAGCGCAGGATTATTCATTTATGGATTTTTAAAAAGACGACAAACAACAACGACATACAAAGTTGACGGAATTGTTTCAAGAAAAATACCAGACAAAAGATGCTCATTAGGATATAGAGTTGAACAATATAGAACAAAAGTAAAACAAGAAGCTCCAAGCACAGATGATGAAATGAATTACTTTAAATTAAAAGGAACAATTTACATGTCTATTGCCTTAGCTTCAATTTTAATCTCGGCACTCATAGCATATTTAATTGATTAATTCAAGTATGAATACCAATTTAGCTTTGACCTAAAAAACACCCAAAATATCATTTTTTACGATTTTTCAGCATTAAATTCTTTAATAAAATTTGGAGAAATAAAAAAGAGATGTATATTTGCAATCCAATTGAAAAACGAATAGCGTTTCAATTTAAAATCTTTGGGATTTTAGCTCAGTTGGTTTAGAGCACCTGCCTTACAAGCAGGGGGTCGGGGGTTCGAATCCCTCAAATCCCACCACCACAAAGCGTTGATTTTTTCAACGCTTTTTTTTGTTTTAAATCTTTAGACTTAAAACAAAAAAATACCGAAAATATCATTTTTTACGATTTTAAATCTTTGATTAAAAGAATTATGCCTCGCCCACTATTTAATTATGATAAAAATATGCTGTATTTTCTATCTTAAGCCAAAAAATCTCCCTACATTTGAATAAGAAAATTCAAACACGCATTTATGAAATTATATCCGATCAAATTTGAACCCATTTTGATGGACAAAGTATGGGGTGGCGAAGCAATGCAACGCGCACTCGACAAAAAATCTGATTCTAAAAACTTAGGCGAGTCTTGGGAAATCTCCGATGTGCAAGGCAATGTTTCTGTTGTTGCTAATGGCAAATACCAAGGCGAAAACTTGAGAGATTTAATCTTGAAATTCCCCAAAGAGCTCATCGGGAAAGCAGACGCCAAGGAATTTCCGATTTTGATTAAATTTTTGGACGCCAATGTGCCACTTTCTATCCAAGTGCACCCGAACGAAGAGCTAGCGCAAAAAATGGAAAACAGCCACGGAAAAACCGAAATGTGGTATATTGTAGATGCTACCGACAAGGCAGAAATCTACCTCGGCTGGAAAGAAGAGTACCCGAAAGAAGAACTAATTGAGGCTTACAAGGCGGGGAACATCAAGGATTATTTAAAAGTATATAAGCCTAAAAAAGGGGAATTTTATTTTGTGCCTGCGGGGAGCATTCACGCCTTGGGTGGCGGGCTTATTGTTGCCGAAATTCAGCAAACTTCTGATGTAACTTACCGTATTTATGACTGGGGACGCACCGACCGCGAATTGCATATTCCGCAATCAATTGAAGTAACGGATTACACTTTTAAAGATGATTTTAAACTTGATTATGGAAAAACTGAAAATAGCTTAAACCCTGTCATCGAAAGTGAATTTTTCCAAACTGTTTTCTTAAACATTACCGATAGCATTTCGCTCGACACAGCAGGCTCTTACGATGTTTTGATGTGCGTGGAGGGCAAAGGAACGATTGTTTACCCAGATGGCGAAACAAGTATTCAGCTAGGCGAAACGATTTTAATCCCTGCAGCTCTCGGCAAATACGAGCTCAAAGGCAAAGATTTAAAAGTTTTAAAAGTAAAAGCTTAGTCATAAAAAAAGCCGTTCCATCTGGAACGGCTTTTTTCAATTTTGTTTTTTCATTAAATCCGAAAAATATTTCACCAAGGTAGCTCGCTGAGCATCAGTAAGTCTCGCCTCTTCATGCAACCAAGTGTAGCTGCTTAGTGGCATTTTCTTGTTCTGAGTTTTCTCGGCACATTCATCTAGCTTTTTATTGGCTTTATTGAGAGCTACATAACGCGCCCAATTGCTAAAGTTGAGCTCCTCGCGCCCTTCATTAATGTGGTTTTTTAGCCAAAAATTAACGGGTGCTATTTTCGCATACCACGGATACACTGTCTCGTTTGAATGGCAATCATAACACGCTGAATGCACTAAACTTTGTACCTCGGCAGGTGCCTCATTGATGTAGAAAAAATCCTCTTCTGGCACACTGGTAGGATTTGATAAATCTACTGGAATTAATTGTATAGCGATCAACGCTACAACAATTGCAACTAAAATTTTCTTCATTTTTTTATTCCTTAATTCCGCAACACTTTGATTTAAATTAATTTATAAGTTCCTGAGCAACAAAAAGTTGCCCAGGATTTTGCCGTGTCAGAATTTTCACTTATCTTAGTGTTGCAAAAAGAAAACAAGCAAAACTCTAATATGACATGGCAAAAATACAAATTAAATCTGAGAAACTCACACCTTTTGGAGGAATTTTTTCAATCATGGAGAAATTTGACTCCATGCTTTCACCCGTTATCGACTCAACACTGGGTCAGAGATGCAGCAGTATCTTCGGATATCAGTTCAGCGAGATAGTCCGTTCGCTGATGAGCGTTTATTTCTGTGGCGGCTCATGCGTGGAAGATGTAACGTCACAACTGATGCGCCATCTCTCGTATCATCCTACCCTTCGTACATGCAGCTCTGATACCATCCTCAGAGCCATCAAGGAACTGACACAGGAAAACATCTCCTATACTTCCGACCAAGGCAAGACCTATGATTTCAATACTGCAGACAAACTCAACACATTGCTTATAAACGCTTTGGTTTCTACAGGCGAGTTGAAGGAAATTGAGGAATACGATGTTGACTTTGACCATCAGTTTCTTGAAACGGAGAAGTATGATGCAAAACCGACCTACAAAAAGTTCCTCGGCTACAGGCCTGGCGTATATGTTATCGGTGACAAGATAGTCTATATCGAGAACAGCGATGGCAACACGAATGTGCGTTTTCATCAGGCAGACACCCATAAGAGATTCTTCGCTCTTCTGGAATCCCAGAACATCCGTGTAAATCGCTTCAGGGCAGACTGCGGTTCCTGCTCGAAGGAAATCGTCAGTGAGATAGAGAAGCATTGCAAACATTTCTACATCCGTGCCAACCGATGCAGTTCGCTCTACAATGACATCTTTGCTCTGAGAGGATGGAAGACGGAGGAGATTAACGGCATCCAGTTCGAACTCAATTCCATTCTCGTTGAGAAATGGGAAGGCAAGTGCTATCGTCTTGTCATCCAGAGACAAAGACGCAACAGTGGCGACCTTGACCTATGGGAAGGCGAATACACTTACCGTTGTATTCTGACCAACGATTACAAGTCATCGACAAGGGACATTGTTGAATTCTACAATCTGCGTGGCGGCAAGGAACGTATCTTTGACGACATGAACAACGGATTCGGTTGGAGCAGGCTCCCCAAGTCATTCATGGCGGAGAATACTGTCTTTCTTCTGCTTACTGCATTGATACACAATTTCTACAAGACCATCATGAGCAGGCTTGACACCAAGGCTTTTGGGCTCAAGAAAACGAGTCGCATAAAGGCTTTTGTCTTCAGATTCATCTCCGTACCTGCCAAGTGGATCATGACTGCAAGGCAATACGTGCTGAATATCTACACAGAGAACCGCGCTTATGCAAAACCCTTCAAAACAGAATTCGGATAAGAATCCTTTCTTTCCGGTTAGAATCTGCGTATTTCCTCAAGTCGCATCGTGGGGTAAGGGGATGTTGGCTACATATTGATGTTGTGCTGTTGCTTTTTACTGAAAGCTACTACTAACGACTCATAAATCTACCCTTAATCGTGTATTGGATGATAGTTGCGGATTTTAGGTTATTCTTTTTTAGGTAGAACCCAAGTTTCCTTCACATCCCAAAAGGCTTTTACATTAATAGGATCTGGATAGATGTACACAGGTTCTGGTTGTCTGTTTTCTAAAATATTTCCCGTATCGTATCGTTTATTTTTGTTTTCATCTACCCAAATTTGGAAATGGTATTTTTTAGGCGGAAGAAATTTAAAATCAAATTTAGAATCGGTGGTATAAATCGAGTAAATCTCCTTGTTGGACGAGTCAAATAATTTTAGCCAAAATGGCGAATCTGGCTTATTTTGCAGAATCAACTCCAAGTTCCCATAATCACGCTCACGCTTGGTGCTGAATTTGAGCAAGAGGCTATCATTGGGCTTTCCAAGCCAATTGGTTACCGCCCCAGGCAAAAGCTCCACTTGGTAATTACTCTCCCACTGAATGGGGAAATCGATTTGTAATTTTCTATAATTTATTTTTTTTACTGTAAAATCTAAAGCAACGCTGTCTTTTTTAACCGAAATGAATTTTGTATTAAAAGTATCAATCGGGTAATCGGCACCGATTTGCAATTTCTTGGCAGGTGTCATATCATCAGTTCCGCCATAGACTTTGAAATTGTATTTAATCGAATTATCGTACAACACCGTCGGGATAGAATCCGTTACAGCATCGTGCGTGAGCGTAAATTTCAAACGCGTGCGTTTGTCTTTAAAATTCGCCTTTTCGGGATTAAAGTACATTTGAAGCGTATCGGAATACGCTCTATGAATTTGCAACAATTCGCCCAAATCGTGCGAAATAGGCTTTACTTCCATTTTCTCAGGATTGCCCGTTACATAGAAATTAATTCGCCCGTAGCCCTCTTGTTTTCCATCTTGGTAGCGGTAGCCTTGCTCTGGCGTAAAAAGTGCCAAAGTAGCTGCTACGCGTGTAGTTTGGGTATCGATAATTTCACTGGCAAAGGCCATTTTCTCTTGTTTAAGGTCGATTTTCACATTCGGGACTTTATCCTCAAAAGCTACCAAACGAAATTTCCCTGCTTTTAAATACTTAAATTCGTAGCGATTGGCAGAATCCACTTTGGCGATGTAGTAAGGTTTTTCCTTAAACACTACCGAATCCGAATAATTTTTGCCCACTTCGTAAAGTGCCACCACAATATCTTTGAGCGGCTCATTGCTCATCATATCCTTTACTTCGCCCGAAAGCGTTAAAGAATCAATTGTTTTTCCCGTAGAAAAAACATAAGTAAAAAACGAATACGGATTTCCCTCGTTATTATCTACAATGGATTGCCCAAAATTGATGGTATAAGTTGTATTAGGTCTTAGCGTATCATTGAATTTCACTTGCACTTCGCGCGAAGCCGTACCTGCAGGCAAAAAAGTAGGCGCAGGCTCTACGGGTGGCGAAATGATGATGTTTTTGGAATAATCTTTTAGCTGAACCAATTCATCAAAAGTCAGCGTGATTTCTTTTAACTTAGGCGAGACATTCGTGCTTAGCGTATCTGGCACCGCACGCACTAGCTTGGGCGGAGTAATGTCTTTGGGGCCTCCGCTCGGCGTTCCGCGTTGTGCACACTGCACAAAAAGTAGAATACTCGCGATGTAGAAAATATATTTTTTCATGAATTATTGAAAAACTTCGTTGAAGGTAAAAATTTCATCTACACGGATGCCACGCTCCGTTTCCTTGAGTGTTGCCAATTGATTGTTTACATCGTGCTCAAAGGCAAGAAACCAACCATCTTTTAAGGCTTTTTTCAGAAAAATATCTTTTTCGCGCATCGTCAAAAGCGGACGCGTGTCGTAGCCTGGCACATACACCAATGGCACATGCCCTGCCGTAGGGATTAAATCAGCAGCATAAGCAATGGTCTTGCCCTGATAATGAATCACGGGAATCATCTGCTTCTCGGTGTGCCCATCCACACAGATCACTTCAAAACCAAAAGGCGTTTCCGTTAAATAACTGCTAGCTTTTGGCTTAAAAAATTCCAATTGTCCACTTTCTTGGATGGGGAAAATGTTTTCGGGCAAGAAAGATGCCTTTTCTCTCGGGTTGGGTTTCGTTGCCCAGTCCCAATGTTTTTGATTGGTCCAAAATTTAGCATTTTTAAAAGCAGGCACCAGCTTTTCGCCTTCGCGCTTAATGGCTCCACCGCAATGGTCGAAATGCAAATGCGTAAAAAACACATCGGTAATATCATCTCGATGGAATCCATATTGAGCCAAGGAAGCATCTACAGAATGATCGCCCCAGAGATAATAATAGCTAAAGAACTTTTCCGACTGCTTATCCCCCATTCCGCAATCAATCAAGACCAAGCGATCGTTGTGCTCAATCAAAAGCGAACGCGTAGCAATATCAATCATATTATTGGCGTCGGCAGGATTGGTTTTTTGCCAAATGCTTTTGGGCACTACGCCAAACATCGCGCCGCCGTCTAGTTTTAAATTTCCACATTCTATGGGATATATCTTCATGAAAAGTCTTTTATTTATGATTTTAAATTATTCAAAAAATTCGTTGTCGCGCTCTAGCATCAAGATGTCATCTTGTGCCACTACATAATATTTTTCGTCGCGATACATAATCTCATAGGCTTCGCTAAGTACAAAAAGAGCCGTATCGCCCTCTTGCGCCTGCAAGGGCATATATGTCAATCTTTCTTCTTGAGATTTCCACTCATCGTCGATACCATCAGACGGGATTGGATAACCCGGCCCCACCGCCACAATGGTACCCGATTGGATTTTCTCTTTCTCTTGCACACCTGGTGGCAAATACAATCCAGATTTGGTTTTATTAGGCGCTGAATGTGGCTTGATTAGCACACGATCGCCCACCATGATTAGATTTCTCACTTTCGTTTGCATAATTGCAAAGTTAATAGAAATATCAAATACTTCTACATTTTGTCTAATGGATTGATTTTATATTTCATCCGATTTGTTTTCCTGAACAAAAAATATTTACAAAAATGGAATTTATTACGCGTTCAAACGTTAAAAAAATTGGAAAATATGATTTTTATCGTATTTTTGTTAAACAGCTAAAACCAACAACTTTTAGCCAAAAAATAGCTAAAAATCGGTTTTTTTTTAACATTTTCAGCTCTATTTAAGTCTAAAAAATTAAATTTTAAATACTAAAAAAATCATGAAAAAATTATTTTCCATCTTCAGTTTGCTAGCATTCTTGTTTGTTTTCGGACAAGAAACAACCGAAAATCTTGTAATACACTACCAATCAATTGTGAAGATAGACCTGCCCGCCATTTTAAAAAATGTGCCTGAACAATACCGCGCCCAAACCGAAGCCATGCTAAAAGCCGAAGCAGAAAAAGGCATTACAGTGGATTACACACTGAAAACCAACGGACAAAAATCGGTGTTTACCCTAGACGAGAAAATCGATAATTCGCAAACACAAGGTGGCATGATTGCCATGCAAATCAAAATGGCAGATAAGGAACCTTTTTTTAAAAATATAAAAGAAAATTACTACAAAAAAGGGATTAATATTCCCAGCTTGCCCCAATATTTAATCAAAGATAGCCTAAACACGATTAAATGGGAGCTTTCACGCGAAAAAGCTCAGGTTTTGGGCTACGAAGTACGCAAGGCGGTTGGCGAAAAAGATGGACAAAAAATTACGGCTTGGTATGCGCCTAAATTAAACATCAAAGACGGACCAAACATTATTTCCGGCTTGCCTGGATTGGTGCTAAAAGCCGAAATATCTAATCCAAAACAAGGAGTAGATGTAACGATGACTGCCGTGAAAATCGACATCAGCGAGACAACACTTAATATTGAAGAACCAAGCAAAGGCAAAGTGGTTACCGAAAAAGAATTTGAAACCGAAATGAAAGCCCTGCAAGAAAAAATGCAAAAAATGATGGGCGGCGGCGTAGATTCTGAATAAATGCAATTAAAAAAACAACACACTATTTACAATCACCAAAAAATCATGAAAAAACTATTTTCAATTTTTAGTTTATTCGGATTTCTTTTCGTTTTCGCGCAAGAATCAACCGAAAATCTTATTGTGCACTATCAATCTTTGGTAAAAATTGATTTGGATAAAGCCTTAAGCAAAATCCCACCACAAAAAAGAGCAGAAGTGGAAGCCATGCTCAGAGACGAATCCAAAAACGGAATCAGCATAGACTACACGCTGAAAACCAATGGCAAACAATCCGTCTACCAAATCGTTGAAAAAATAGATAATTCACAGAGCGAAGGGGGACAAATCGCCAATATGATTAGACAAAACGATAGTTCGCCTTATTACAAAAACATTGCAAAGGGCTACTATGTCGTACAATTTAATATTACTGGATTGCCTAATTATATTACCAAAGATTCTTTGGGAACATTCAACTGGAAAATCACCCGTGAAAAATCACAAATACTGGGATACGAAGTGCGCAAAGCAATTGGAGAAAAAGAAGGGCAGAAAATTATCGCTTGGTATGCTCCTAAATTAAACATTAAAGATGGACCTGCTCACATTTCAGGCTTACCCGGTTTAATCCTAAAAACAGAATCCGAGTTACCTAAAATGGGGGCTACTCTCACCATTACAGCTACAAAAATCAAAATTAGCACGACTAAAATTGAAATCAACGAGCCTACCAAAGGCATTTTTGTAACCGAAAAAGAGCTGAATGAAAAAATCAAGGCTCACAAAGAAAAAGCTCGTGCAATAATGAGCAACGGTATTGACACAGACTAAAAAAACGACTTTTAATTCTATGAAAAAAACATTTCTATTTTTTGTCCTATTAAGTGGATTTTGGGCGATGGCTCAAGCGCAAACTTGCACCTATCGTGGAATGTTGCTGGATTCGCTTAGTCTTCCTGTAATCGATGCTTCGATTTCTGCTTTTGACGCAAAAAATCAATCGGCGGGGTACACTTTCTCGGACAAAAATGGGGAGTTTAAATTAGATATGCCATGCGGCAAAAAATACGAACTCGAGATCGAGCACCTCAACTATAAATCCAAAATCGTGAAAGTTGATTTGCAAAAATCTATGAGAGAGAAAATTTCGCTCACCACAAGTAGCGTGGGGCTCAAAGAAATCGTGGCGCAAGGCGTGCAGCCCATCACCATAAAGGGCGACACTATAGAATACGACGCAGCTTCTTTTAAATCCGGAACGGAAGAAAATTTAGAAGATATTATCAAAAAATTGCCTGGGCTTTCGGTAGAAAACGGAAAGATTTACTATCAAGGCAAAGAGATGAAATCCATCAAGGTGGAAGGGCGAGAAATCTTTGGTGGAAATCAGAAATTGGTGACCAAAAATTTGCCATCGGACGCAGTGAGCAAAGTGCAATTGAACAAGAAATTTAAATCCAATCCTTTTGCCAATTCCGTTCAGGCTGATGAAGATTTTGAGTTAAATATCGTGCTCGAAGAAGATAAGAAAAATTTGGTTTTCGGGAATGCCACCATTGGAGGCGATGCGCACAAGCACACGGATTTGCAGGAAAAGCTTTTTTATTTTTCTAAAAAAACAGATGCCACGCTCATCAGCGACTACAATACTTATGGCAAAGAAGTTTTTACTTCGTCCGATTATTTTCAGTTTTTGGGCGGAAACTCTGAGTTTAATTCCGAAGGTGGTACTTCCTCGCTGCGCAATGCAATGGGCAATGTTTCGTTCAACGCAGATGACAATGCGAGCATTACTCGCAATTTTCTTTCGGCAGGAAACTTAGGCTATCAGCCCAACAAAAACCTGAATATTAGCGGTTTTGCCATGGGAACGCAAAATTCTGTGGAATACAATTCTACGAGCGAACGATTGTATCCGAATTTTGAGCAAAAAGATTTAAACCAAAATCATCAAAAAATCTTTGCTTTTATTTCAAGATTAAATGTAGAATACACTTCGCCTAAAAGTCTTTTGGTTAAATACCGTGTGAATTTTAATCTACAAAATGCCGAGAACGATACGCGCACTTCATCATTCATCAATCAAGAAGAGAATCCGAGCATTTTTAGAAACACCCAAAACAAACGCGACAACGCCGTGGTGAACCAAAAATTGAGTTTAATCAAAAAAATTAAACAAGACGATAATCTTGGCTTTTACTTTTCGCACTTTTATCAAAAGGAAACGCCAACGATAGATTTGCTATCAAGTGCGGCGCCGTTTGGTTCTATTTTTAATTTAATGCCACAAAATAAGGCGTATCAATTAAACCAAAATAAAAATTTTAAATCCAATACATTTCAGTTTTTAAGCATTTACAATCATTTGCTTACCAATAAGAGCAATTTGCGTTTAAAACTGGGCGCAAATTATACGCTACAAGATTTAAACAATCAGCTCAAGAGCTATGAACGAATTTTAAATAATGATAAAATTCTGGGCGATTCGGATTTTAATTTTCAAGAGTATTATGCCGATGCCTCGTACAAAAGAGTGTTTTTCAATCGCAAATTATCTTTCACAGCAGGGCTTACGCTTAATTATTTTAACTCAGAGAATAAACCCAAAAACGCATCCAAAAATCAACTGTCTAAAACGAATGTTCTCCCGCATTTTGAGATTAAATACCAAATCAATAATTTCAACGATATAGGCGTGGAATACGACAACGACATCCAAGTACCGAGCATCAACGAATGGACGCCTGGCTATGCCATTCAAAATTATTTTAGCTTGTACGAAGGCAATCCATCGCTGGGCGTGGTAAAAAATCAAAAAATTAATTTTTGGTACAATTACTACAATGCTTTTAAATTTATGAATTTGCACATCGGTGGGGGCTACAACCGTATCAAAGAAGGAATTAAAGTAAAAGGCGTGTTCGACGGGCAAAACCAAATTTCAACGGCTTTTAATGCCGATTTCCCCGACGAGATTTGGTCGGCAAGATTCTTTGGTTCTAAACGATTTTCAAAACTTTATTCATTAAAAATCAACGGAAACTACAGTCACAGCACTTACCAATCAGTGAGCAACAACATCAGCTACAAAGCCCAATCGCAAAACCACAGCTACCGAATAGACAACACCTTTAAATGGAACAAAAAATTGGAAATTTCGCTTGGGGCAGATGCAAGTTTTAGTCAATATAAATTATCAAACAGAGATAATAAATTTAGTAATCTTACACCTTTTGCCAAGGCGGCAGTTGCCATAAACGATAAGATTTTGCTCAAAACCGAATATAGCTATTTTAAGCAATGGCAAGATGGCAAAAACATCAACGATTTTCAGGGATTGGACGCATCGTTACGCATAAAACCAGCGAAGAAAACCTACATCAATTTCATTGCTGGTAATTTGCTCAACGACAAAACTATCGTGAGCAGCGGGTTCAATGATTTTTATACCTATGTCTTTACCAAAGAAACTTTGGGACGATATTTCTTGGTGCAAGTGCGCTACAAATTCTAATTTAAGCTATTTTTTGAGCAAAAGTCTAAGGCTGCGAATGACGAAATAAATCAACACTACGACAAGCAGAAAGAAAGCTACGCCTTCAAAAGTTATCACTCCATCGGCGAGATTTTGTCTAAAAATGGGATAATAATCTATGATGTCCTTGGCATAATAAAGTGCCAGAACCAAAGTCATAATCTCGATAAAATCTCTGATTGATTTTTTCATAACGGGGAGTAAAATTAAAAACGCCTAAATTGTTGGCTCAATTTAAGCGTTTTTTTTCATTTAGAATATAAATTCGGGAAAATTATTATTTTTCTTCGGTATAGAATTTATAAAAATATGGAATCGTCTCGATGCCTTTGTAGAAATTAAACAGACCATAATTTTCATTTGGTGAGTGAATTACATCTGAATTTAATCCAAAACCAAGTAAAACCGATTTGCTTTCGAGCTCTTTTTCAAAAAGGGCAACAATTGGGATACTTCCTCCGCTTCTGAACGGCACCGCCTCTTTGCCATAAGTTTCGGTGAAAGCTTTTTTGGCCGCTAAATAGCCTTTGTCGGTAATTGGCAAAACATACGCCAATCCACCATGGTGATAGGTACACTTCACACGCACAGAACTCGGTGCGATTTGTTCAAAATATTGTTTAAACAATTCTGCGATTTTCTCAGGATTTTGGTCGGGCACCAAACGCATTGAAATTTTGGCAAAAGCCTTGGCAGGAATCACAGTTTTTGCCCCTTCGCCAATGTAGCCACCCCACATACCATTTACATCCAAACTTGGGCGAATCGAAGTGCGCTCGTTGGTTGAGAAGCCATCTTCTCCCATAATGTCTTGAATATTGATTTGCTTTTTGTAATCCTCTAAATCAAACGGAATTTTCGCCATTTCGGCACGCTCTTCGGCATTGATTTCCTCCACCTCATCATAAAATCCTGGGATGGCAATTTTGCCGTTTTCGTCGTGCAATTGCCCAATCATTTTAGACAAAACATTCAGCGGATTAGGCACAGCTCCACCATACACCCCAGAGTGCATATCTCGATTGGCACCTTCCACTTCTACTTCCATGTAACAAAGTCCTCGTAGCCCGACACAAATCGACGGCACATCTTTGGCTACCATACTAGTATCCGAAATCAGGATAATATCGTTTTTAAGTCTTTCTTTTTCTACCTTAATGAATTTAGCCAAGCTACCAGAGCCCACCTCTTCCTCGCCTTCAATCATAAATTTGACATTACAAGGCAATTCATCGTTTTGAATCATGGCTTCTATCGCCTTAACATGCATAAAGAATTGTCCTTTATCATCGGCAGAGCCACGGGCAAAAATGGCACCTTCTGGGTGCACTTCGGTTTTCTTGATTACAGGCTCAAACGGCTCAGACTCCCACAAATCTAGCGGATCTGGTGGCTGCACATCATAATGCCCGTACACCAAAACGGTAGGCAAATTAGGATCTACGATTTTTTCGCCATACACGATAGGATTCCCCTCGGTAGGGCAAACTTCTACTTTATCTACGCCTGCATTGCGTAAAAAATCAGCGGTTTTTTCAGCCGTAGACAAGATGTCTTTTTTATAAGCAGAATCGGCGCTGATAGACGGAATTCTAAGCAATTCAAAAAGCTCATCAAGAAAGCGTTCCTTGTTTGCCTGAATGTATTCTTGTGTTTTTTTCATGATTTAAAAAATGATATTTTGGCTGTTTTTCAGCCTTAAAATTTACATTAAATGAGTGTATAAAGGTACGCATTTGGCTTGAAAAATAAAAATTTAGATTTTTTATGGCTAAATTCTTGCTGGGTTTCAAAAAATTTGTATATTTGCACACTCAAATCGGCCACGTAGCTCAATTGGATAGAGCGTCAGATTACGGCTCTGAAGGTTGAGGGTTCGACTCCTTCCGTGGTCACATTCAAGTCTATAAATCAAAGACTTGCGAAAATTAGGGACTAAAATAGGGACTACTCCTATTATTAGTCCCTTTTTTCATGTTACAGATATGAGGCTTTCTCAGAATGGATTTGTACTAATTAATACTTCACCCTGATAACAATAATTTTCACTCTTAAGGCTCCCCTTAGGGTGGTTAAAAACTTTCCACCCCTACCCCTTAGGGTGGTTAAAAACTTTCCACCCCTACCCCTTAGGGTGGTTAAAAACTTTCCACCCTCTACCCTTAGGGTGGTTAAAAACTTTCCACCCTCTACCCTTAGGGTGGTTAAAAACTTTCCACCCTCTACCCTTAGGGTGGTTAAAAACTTTCCACCCCTACCCCTTAGGGTGGTTAAAAACTTTCCACCCCTACCCCTTAGGGTGGTTAAAAACTTTCCACCCTCTACCCTTAGGGTGGTTAAAAACTTTCCATCCTCTACCCTTAGGGTGGTTAAAAACTTTCCATCCTCTACCCTTAGGGTGGTTAAAAACTTTCCATCCTCAGAAATTCAAATATCTGATATTCAGGGTTTTATTTTGTTCAATATATTATTATTTATATATATATATATATATTATTAATATACATAACATATACAGGCATCAATCGAATCATTTTTTTATTTCTGCAATATGTTTTTATTTTTATTGATATTCAACGAGTTGAGAGCTCTGGTTCTAATGCGTAATTTTAGTTGCAAGATGTGTCTTTGTACCCACAACTTTTGGCAAAGTCTCGGATACTAAAGACCATCTTGCCTTTTTAAAATTCTATTTTTTTACTTCTATTTCATCTTCGTAAAAAAAAGAATTTTTGAAAAAGGAGAAAAAACTTCGGAACTCGTTTTTTTTATGAGAAGATATATTTCAAAATTTAGTATTTTTGTAGCATAAAGAAATTCCATGAAACACTTTATAGAAAAATATATCAATCCATTTACCGATTACGGCTTTAAAAAAATCTTTGGTGAAGAGCCAAATAAGGACTTGCTATTAGATTTTTTGAACGAGTTGCTCTACGAGGAGCAAGGCAGAATTGTGAGTTTGACTTATCTGAAAAACGAACATTTGAGTTCAAGTGAACTCGATCGCAAAGCGATATTTGATTTGTATTGCGAAAACGAAAAAGGCGAAAAATTTATTGTAGAACTTCAAAAAGCCAAACAAAATTTTTTTAAAGACAGAGCCTTATATTATTCCACATTTCCCATTAGAGAGCAAGCTCAAAAAGCAGATTGGAACTATGAGTTGAAAGCTGTGTACACAATTGCTATTTTGGATTTTGTTTTTGATGAGGATAAAGAAAATGCTGAAAAATTCCGCTATGATATAAAATTATCGGACATTGAAACTAACAAAGTTTTCTATGATAAATTGACATTTATTTATCTGGAAATGCCCAAATTCAATAAATCGGTAGAGGGACTAGAAACAAGGTTCGATAAGTGGCTTTATGTGCTTAGGAATTTAAATCGTTTAGACAGGGTTCCAGAAAAGCTCAAGGAACGCATCTTTGAAAAATTATTTGAAGTGGCAGAAATCGCGAAGTTTACGCCTAGCCAAGTGTACTCTTATGAGGATAGTTTAAAATATTACAGAGACTTAAAAAACTCATTAGATACCGCCAAAGAAGAAGGCTTTGAAGAGGGAAAAGAACAAGGAAGAGAAGAAGAGAAATTAAAAATAGCGAAAAACCTTTT
Source organism: Ornithobacterium rhinotracheale (assembly GCF_022832975.1). Taxonomy (NCBI): domain Bacteria; kingdom Pseudomonadati; phylum Bacteroidota; class Flavobacteriia; order Flavobacteriales; family Weeksellaceae; genus Ornithobacterium; species Ornithobacterium rhinotracheale. The sequence continues at coordinate 2,350,772 of NZ_CP094846.1, forward strand.
AGAAAACAATGTTTCAAAGGAGGTTGTAATGAAGACAACAGGTCTAACCCAAGAGCAAATAGAGCATTTAGAATTTTAAATATTTATGGGGGGATATAGCTAAAAAAGATATGTGAAGAAAAACGAGATTTTTTTACATATCATATTTCACATGTAAAGAAAAATGGATTTTTTTTACATTTTGATTACAAAAGAACCACTAACGAATCGTTAGTGGTTCTTTTTTGTTTTATAAAATTAAATTTAGCAAGTATAACTGTATATCAATAAGGTTTAATACATATAAATATAGCCCATTATAGACCTATATAGTCTAATACAGACTAGAAAAAAACTTTAACACACCAGTGTAGCCCTATATAGTCCAGTATAAACCAGAGAACTTTTTAGCTATTGTTTTTTAGTAGATTAAGCATAAACTTTGCCCTAATAAAACAATAAAAACACATTGAAAAATGATAAAACATTTATCAAATTTAGAATAGCCAAAAACCAAAAAAAGGAATGGCAAAAACGCTGTTCTAAAAAAGGCGATACGCTTACCGATTTCATTATTCAGTCTGTAGAAAATCGGATGCTGAATAGTGAGAGAAGAGAAATTTTAAAGTTCATTGAAAAACAGGATAACATATTTGCTAAAATTGAAAACAACATTAATCAGTTTGCTAAAATTGCAAATGGGCAAAAGTTTATTACACCATTGGAGATGAAAAGCTTTACCCAGAAATTAGCACAAGTGGCAGAATTAAAAAAGGAACAGAATAAAATGTTTGAGAGGATTTATAAACTGTTATCTCATGATAGTTAAATTACTTAGTTCTGCCAGTGCTGATTTTCACGGCGTGCAATATAACGACAAGAAAGTTAAAAACGAAAAAGGAGAGTTAATGCAAATGAAAAACTTCCCATCGTTTATCAATGCCGAGAGCAGTAAAGAGCAGGTTCGTGATTATTTAAAATCTATTTCAAAAAGCGACAAGGTTAAAAAGCCTCAATTTCATGCCGTGATTTCTACAAAATTTCAAGAACACACGAAAGAAGAACTCACACAAGTAGCGGAAGATTTTATGCAGGAAATGGGCTATGAAAAACAACCCTATATAGTCGTTTTTCATAAGGATACGGAAAATAATCATGTGCATATAGTCTCCACAAGAGTGAGCAAGGAAACAGGCAAAAAGATTAATGACAGCTTTGAGAAATTAAAATCTCAAAGGGCGTTGAATTATGCTATGGAAAAGAATTTTGGTATAAAAACAAAAGCTGATTTAGAGAATCTTTTGTCTTACCAGTTTAGCACACTAAATCAATTACAAATATTACTAGAAAGAAGTGGTTTCAAAATTTCACAAAACAAAAAAAATTCTAACGCTAGTGATATTTTGAGAAACGGAGTGAGGGAAAAGACTATAGAACACAATCAAATAACTTTTTCCACCATAACAAAAGATAGACGAAGTCGACAGCTCAAAGCGATTTTAGAAAAATATAAAAATAATTATTCTAATAAGGTTTTCAAGGTAATAGACGATAGAGCTGAAAAAGGACTAAAAGATAATCCAAATGCAGGAGAAAAAGCCGAAAAAACAAAATTTGAATACGAGAGTGAATTGCAAGAAAAGTTGAGAGAGATATTTGGGGTTGATATCGTTTTTCATTTTAAAGAGGATAAGCAACCATTCGGTTATACGCTGATTGACCACACCACTCAAAAAGTCTACAAGGGAAGTGATATAATGAAGATGAAAGACTTATTTGATTTTACTCAAGATACGATTAATAAAAGAGATTTTGAACAAATCAAAGATTACAATTTGCGTGGAGAAAAGGATAGAGCTGTTTTACTTTCTTTTCTGCAACAGAAAAATCGAGACATTAAAGATTTTATGTTGTTCAGAAGTAAAAAGGAAAATAATAAAAATGTTTTCGAAAAGACTAAAGATGAAGTGAGGGAATATGTGAGAAAACCAAAAGCTGAAATCCCTATATCTATTATTGAAGATGAAGAAGGAAAAAAATATGTTATTCACGAGCAATACCATCAGATACACGAGTTAAGTTATCTGATAGGAGAAAAAGCATATCAAGAATATGTGGGCGGAATGCTTGGAGAAAATAATAAAAACACACAACAAAGTTCACAATCTGAAAGTTTAAATATTATTTCAGATGTAATGAAAGAACTAAGTAAAAGTGCCTATGTAGGAAGAGATAGAACAGAGGACGAATTTAAAAAGAGAAAAAGAAAAAAACGAAGATAAAATGATTATCACATTTGCCACACAAAAAGGGGGCGTAGGAAAAACGACACTTGCCGTAGCCTTTGCCAATTATCTTTCTTTATTCAAAGAAAAGAAAGTAAATGTCTTTGATTTTGATTTTCAAAAATCATTCTATCAAAAGTGGGAAGAAGACGAAACGCTTGATAAAGACAAACTTTATGAAGTGCAGAAGCTTGAAGATTCTATGATAGAAGATGAAGATAAATCACTGATTAGTCTTCCACGAATTAGCGATATGAAAGAAAGCAAAGAAATCTATCTATTTGATTTGGCAGGAACACTGGACGATAGATATGCCGATGTTTTGATTTACAGCGATTATATCGTTATTCCGTTTGAATATTCCGATGTATCGGTAAAATCTACGCTTGTTTTTATCAATCTCTTAGGGATGATTGAGAGTGGGAGTGATAAAATTTTTGTCAGAAGTAAATACGACAAAGGATATAATTACAAGAATCAAGATGGCATGGATACAGAACTTAAAAAATATGGAAAATTAATAGACACCCCTGTTTACAAAAGAAATGTTTTACAGGCTATTGGTACAAGAGAGTTAAATTATGAACAGAAAAGAGCAGTTGAACCGACCTTTTTGGAAATAATTAATTATATCAATGAAACAGCGCAGATTACCATTTAACATCACATTAGAGAGAAAATACAACGATATTAATGTTGAGCGATTCATTATTGACTGGAAGCAAAGCAAGGAACAGAGAAGAGAACGAATTATAAATATTGATAACGACCTACACATTGAACTCGGAAAATTCAATACTTATGATATAAAGATAGATGAAATCATTGACTTGGGAATGCGATACGCACTCGGAAAGCAAGAATTTAGAAAAATGATTGCCCAGCTCATTGATTACAAAAAAGAAGAAGAATTTTAAAAACCAACAACAAAGATGACTCTAAAATTTATAAGTATCGTCCTTTTCGTCTACATAATTTATTATGCAGGAAATATCATTTATGATTTATTTCTAAAAAAAGATAAACCTCGAGAAGGAGAGGAAGAAGTACAACAATTTACATTAGGCGATTTAGCCAAAGAGACACAAGAGGAAATTGTTAATGTAGACATTGATGAGGCAGAAGAAATAAACGCCCCTGAAAGTTTCATAACAGATGAGCCAAACTTATTCGAATCAGAAGAACCCCAAAGAGTTTCTTTAAGCGAAATGCAAAGAAAATTCGAAGAAGAGAGCAAATTAGAAGAAACCGAGAGTGAGAAACCTCAAAAAAATGAAAACGAAGAGGAAAACGCAGGAGGTTCATCGAACGAAAACGAAAAAGAGGTTAGGCAAAATCCCAAAAAAAGATTCAAGGATATTTTAAAGGAGGCGGAAACCAGTGTTAGGATGATAGACAATATCGATGGAGAAAAAGTATATAATATAGTACAGAAAAACCATTAATTTTTTAATGTATGAATAGATTTATTAATGATGGCACAAGAGTGTCAAAGGAAACACGAAGAAAAGTAATGTTTGCCTTATTTTTATTAGCCGTATGTTCAACACCAGTATTAGCTGGAGATGGAAAAGCCGCAATCACAGAGGCGGTAGGCTCTATCCAAGGATACTGGTCAGAAATCAAGAAATTGATTTACGCTATTGGTGGAGTCGTTGGGCTTATTGGAGGTTTGCGCATTTACAACAAATGGACAAATGGAGACCAAGACATCAACAAGGAAATCATGGGATGGGGAGGAGCTTGTTTATTTTTACTTCTGATGCCGTCATTTGTTGACTCATTCTTTAAAGCTTAACCTTGAAGAAATGAGTGTCTTTTACCTATACAAGGGGTTAAAAAAGCCCCTTGTATTCTTCGGATTAAAGGATAAATATATTTATAGAGCATTAGGTTGTGCAATAGTTGGTTTTATATTAATTGCCATATTATCCAATACCATAGGAATATTAGGAATTATCATAGGAGGGGCAATCGGAGGAGGAGGAATATGGTTATGTTTTAGAGTGCAAGATAAAAAAGGATTATTCAATAAAACAAGAAACAACGAGGAATTACACATTTTCCCTAAAAAATTAAAGAGTAAAAAAACACGACACAAATTCAGTAAAAAATGAAAACTAAGAGCTTTGAAATTCCCTTTATAGGTTATGATTATGGAAAGGAGCATAATTGGAAATATGATGCTCTCATTGGAACTTATGGAAATCCAGTAATTGGAATTAAAATCAAAAATATTGTAGAACAATATTCAGCAGATCCTGATAGATATGAGCAGTTTCATACGATTTTAAACCAAGTCATTTCTATCATAGGGGAAAATCATATCGTTCAAAAGTTAGACATTTTTGCTAAGAAAAAATATGTGGCTGAAAAAGAAACAGAGTTTTTACAACAAAAATACTCCGAGCATTTCGATGGTAGAATTTATAAAACCATTGATACCATTCTATTGTTCACGGATTTACTAGATAAAAACAAGAAAAAATATAAATTTTCAGAGAAAGCGTACAAAGAACTTCGAGACAAGAGCGAAAAAGTATTTATGCTTTTAGAACAAAGCGAGTGCGAACCCGAATGGCTGTTTGAAAAAGATTTTGAATATTACATTGGAGGAACACTCCGTATGGATTTTTCTTCATTACCTGTATTCAATAATATAAAATCAACGAACGAACATTTAAGAATTGGAAAATCTTATGTAAAAACTATTTCATTTGTAGATGTAGAAAACATTGATTTGCCTAATGAGATTGAGCCTTATGCCACCTTAGGGGGTAACGGAGCGGTTTCTAATTTGGCAGTAGATAATTTTGCGTTTCTCAACGAATTAGAGGACTATCAGACCATTATTTACAATCAAGTGATTGCAATTCCGCCTCAAGTGCAACGCCAAAGAGAATTAGACAAAAAGAAGAAAAAACACGAGGGTGTTGCTAAAAACGCTCCATCAAATGCTATTGTAGCCGAAGAGATTGAAGAACTATTGCATAACATTGCCATAGATGGGCAGTTGATTGTGGATGCACATTTTTCACTGGTTTTTGCTTGTGAAGATTTTGAAAAAATGGAACAAACAAGCTCCATGATAGAAAACAAACTCTTTACGAAGGGAATAATTGTGTCCAAGAATGCGTACAATCAATTGGAATTATTTAGGAGTGCGATTCCAGGCAATGCCGTGGAGTTACAAGATTACGATTTATTCACTACTACAAGCGAAGCAGGCTTATGTTTTTTTTTTAAAGAAAGTTACCCAGTAAACGAAAAGTCAAACTTTTATTTACGCTTTGCAGATAGACAAGGGGTTCCATTAAAAGTGGATACTTCTGATTTGCCAATGCAAACAGGTAGGATAAATAATAGAAATAAATTTGTACTTGGACCAAGTGGTAGCGGAAAATCATTCCTGATGAATAATATCATCGAGCAATACCTTACCTATAATTACGATGTAGTGATTGTAGATACAGGAGATTCCTATTCAGGCACTTGTGCTTATAAAGGCGGACGCTACATTCAATATACGGAGGAAAAGCCGATTTCAATGAATCCTTTCAAGATGCAAAAGGAAGAATTTAATATTGAGAAAATTGAGTTTTTAACGAACTTAATTTTCTTGATTTGGCAAGGAGCCGATGCTACGATGAACACTACGCAAAAATCAATATTAGATAATGTTTTAATGTCTTATTATCATCAGCATTTTGCGGGAGGAACTCCGTGGTGGAAGGAAAAATCTTCAGAAGACTTGTTGCTATATCTAAAAAAATATAATATTCACGAAGAGGACTTACATAATGACTTTGAAAGCCAGTTTCATCAAGAGGAGACGCTTTATGATATTTTAGATTTGCCTTATAATGCAACTACTGAACAAATTAAAGAGCAGGGCAAAAAAATGCTTAAGCTTTGGCATCCAGATAGAAATATTGGAAAAGCAGATTATGATGCAGATTATTATCTGAAAATTTATGAGGCCTATAATACGCTTACAGATGAGGAAAAAAGAAAAGTTTATAACGAGACTGCACTGATTCTATCACAACACCATACACCAAGTATTAAAAAGCCTAAGAACGCCGCAGAATATGAAGAAGCTTTTAGAAATGAAATCATTAAACGCATTCAAAATCTAGAAGAAAAATTAGAGGTCAAGGAGCTTTCATTTAATAGCTTTTATGATTATTGTAGTGAATTCCTGCCTATTTATTTGAAAAATAAAAAGCACCCTATTAGTGAGGGGGAATTTAATTTAAGGACTTTTTTATTTGTCTTGCGAGACTTTTATAAAGGCGGACGCTACGGCACAACCTTAAATGAAGAGGCAGATTCTTCTTTATTTGATGAGCCTTTTATTGTTTTTGAAATTGATAACGTAAAGGATAACCCTAAGCTTTTCCCAATAGTTACGCTGATTATTATGGATACATTCATTCAGAAAATGCGCCTAAGAGGACACAGGAGAAAAGCCCTTATCATTGAAGAGGCTTGGAAAGCCATTGCCTCCAAACTAATGGGGGGATACATCCTTTATCTTTATAAAACAGTTAGAAAATTTTGGGGAGAAGCCGTTGTAGTAACGCAAGAATTAGATGATATCATTGGCAATACTGTTGTAAAAGATTCTATCATCAACAATTCAGACACCTTTATTTTACTAGACCAAACTAAGTTTAAAGATAATTTTGATAGAATTGCCTCACTTCTATCATTAAACCAAGTTGAGCAAAATAAAATATTTACTATCAATAATTTAAATAATAAGTATGGTAGAGGGAAATTTAAAGAATTCTACTTAAAACGAGGGGCGAAAGGAGAAGTCTATGGCAATGAAGTTTCGTTGGAACAATATCTTACCTACACAACGGAAAAGCCTGAAAAACGAGCCGTAAATTACTATTTAGAAGCCGTTGGAAACTACGATGAAGCCCTAGAACTTTTCGTAAGCGATTTGAAAAAGTTCAAAGATAGTTTAGGTAATATGGTGTCTTTAGTTAATCTATATGAAAAGCCTTTAGATAAAGAGGTTATGGCCTTTTATCACACTTTTAAAAATCAACATAGAGGTAAGAATGTTTTTAAAATATTAGAAAAACAATTAGAAGAACAGGAACTAAAATTAAAAGATTTTATAAAAACAAAAAGCTATGAAAAACAAGTGGTTTAGTATAATTGTAATCTTATTTCCTTTCATGCTCAATGCGCAGGAGCTTTATATTGATGTGGCAACAGATTTAGCTTTAGCTAACTATGCTAAAAATATAAAGAAAGGACAAAATGAAACTAATGAAAAACTAACTCAGCTACAAAAAGCACAAGCTTTTGTATCCTCTCAATTAGTCATTGTAAATGATATTCAGGATAAAGTATACAAGGGGTTAAAAGAGGTTTCAGGGACACTATCTAATGGAATTCAAATTAAAAATATATATGAAAGATTAGATAGATGTAGAAAATATTCAAGTAATATCAAAGATTTAATAAGAAGGCATCCACAATATGCAATATTTGGAGAAGCGGCAGCTAGAGAATCTTATCAAAGAATTTTACAAATAGGAACTAACGCAACCAATATAATAACAAGTAGTGAAACCAATCTAGCCACAGCAGGCGATAGATATAAATTATTATTTGAAATAGAACAAGATGTAAGAGATTTATCTATTTCGCTAATAGGTATACAATTAGCATTAGAGAACGCAGAAAGAGTTGGCTTTTGGCAAAGCCTAAATCCTTTTCAAGGATACATCAATACAGATAAAGATATTGTAAGAAACATAATGGATAAGTATAAAAAAAGATTTTAAAATGAAAAAAAGATTTCTTTTTACCGCATTTATATTATGCCATTTTGTGCTTCAATCTCACGGAGGTAGAGAAACTCTTAAAGGTCCGTGGGAGAAAGAACATGTTTCTTTTCCGATGATGAATCAAGAGATACGACACGCACTGGAAGAGAACGATAGACAAGAAGATTTAAACAAAAAACATACGAAAAACACGGCTACTGAAGCAGTGAATAAAGAGCAGTGGAAAAAATTCAAAGAAGTAAAAACTAAAATACAAAACCGATTAAGAATTGTTGATTTTGCTCTACAAGCCATCCCCACAGGCTATGTAATTACGCAGAAAACAAAAGAAATAAAAAGAAATCAAGAAAGGATAATTCACGAGATTAAAACCGCACCCTATGCAATACAAGAAGTTTTACCAAAACAAGTAGGATTCATCGACGACTTACAAATGACGACTCGCCTACTATTAGGAATCGTAGCTTCATATGGAACTATAAATCAAATGGAAAAAGCAGAAAGACAAATTTTACTAAAATATGCGTTGGGAGAAGTGGAGAGATTAGAATCTAATTCATTCAATATACTAATGATGATTCGTTTTGCAAAAGACAGGATGAGACTCAAACAATCAACTTTAAGATATTATGTAAATAGAGATAAAGAAATAGTGGGAAGTATTTTAGGTAAAATAAAAAAATTATAAAAATGAAAAAAGTAGCATTCATTCTCTTATTTATCTTTTTTAATCATTATGCAAACGCTCAATTGGCAGTAGTCAACGATAAACTAATGCTACAATTAGAAAAAAATCAAGAAGCGAGAAAACTTAGCAATAATAGATTTATAGAAAACTATGAAAAGGCAAAAGAAATCTATGAAGACGCAAGTAAGAAATCGGCAGAAATCATGGCAATTCACGAAATGATTTACAATCAACTTTACAATGTGAATGAGTTATTTACAGATGTAAAGAGAATGAAATATTTCTACGAGTCAGCTCAAAAAATATTCAAGTATAGTAAAAAAGTAATTGAGTTAAGTGCAAAATATCCGCAATATGCTGTATGGCTTCATAAGCATTATCAAGCTGTATATCCGCAAGCAATAGCTCTACAAAATGAATTGCAGGAGAAAGTATTAAAAGCGAATAAAAAGCTCCTTATGGACGCTTATGATAGAGATTTAGTGATATCTGAGATTCAAAGTAGAATGAAATTAATAGAGTTATCACTATTAACCATTATAATCGAAATAGAATTTAGCCAAAGTAGGGCTTATATTAATTCTATTCCAGTACTAGGAGATTATTACAATCAAGATAAAGATATTGTAAAAGATGTGATTTATAAAGTAAAAAAATGGAAACATTACTAAACACTAAAACTTATTAAAAATGAAAAAATACATTGGATTAATCTTATTAGGACTTTGCATTTTTCTTTCTGCACAGCCTATACGGAGACTTAACGACCCATCCATAGTAGCACAACATAAACGAATGGTATTTGAACGATGGGGGGACTGGAGACCTTATCCAAAATATTTCCTCGGTATTCAAACAAATGTAAATTATGCCACTGTTTGGGGGATGTGGGCGCCAAGTAGAAATAGGAGGTATAAGAATGGTAAAGACATTCGACCATTAAAAGTAGGGGGAGAAGAGACATTGAGACTACTTAAAGCAGAGGTAATGAAAAAAGAGGCAGAGAAGATAAAAATTTCGGTAGACTCAATTCACTTAAGAACAAGGTCGGTGTACGTCGTCAAACTAAAGTTTACTGAGGCTAATATAGTAAACAATTAAATAAGTCCAAAACAATAATTTAATTTTCTTTGATTTAAAGTATTTATTTTCACTTGTTTTCTTAGTTTTAAGATTTGGTCTTGTCTACCTAGGTATACATCTTCAGGGGTTAAATTATTTAAAGCTTCGTGATATCTTTGCGAGTTGTAATATTGCACAAATTTATCAATAGCCCTTTCGAGTTGCTCGGGAGCATAATAATGGTGTAATTTGACTACATTTTTCATGGAACGATGATACCGCTCGATTTTCCCTTGTGTTTGCGGATGCAATGGTTTTCCATGTATGTGTCTAATTCCATAAGTGTTCATTAAGTAATCTTTGAGCTCCTTAGCAATATAACAAGGTCCATTGTCGGAGAGCAACACTGGCGGTTGCCTTCTATTTTTTATTTTGGCTTTACTGATGGCGTTATCAATGGTTCTTTTGACGTCTTGTGCAGTCATACTAGGACATAGTTCCCAATGAACGATATATCGGCTGTAGTCATCAATGACGGTGGATAAATAATACCATCCCCAACCGATAATTTTGAAATAAGTAAAATCCGTTTGCCACATTTGATGCACGAAATTGGTTTTGGAATGAAACTGATCTGCTGCCGCCAAGAACCTATGCGGTGTATCGGCCAATAATCCCTGTTTTTTCAAAATGCGATAAACGGATGATTCTGATATGAAAACGCCTTGTTCATCAATGAACCTTGTGGCAATGAGCCTTGGTGTTTCCTGGGGATATTGCAAGGCAATCTCAACGACCATTTGTTTGATTCTATCGGGAATGCTATTCCATTGTTGCTTTTGATTACGTTTCGCTTTAAGGCCATCAATACCATTTTGGCTGTAGGCGTGATACCAATTATAAAAGGTTCTTTTGTGAATGCCTAATTGCTTTAAAGTCCTATTAACGCCTAATTCAGAGTTTTTTACCACCTCTATAATCTCTGCTTTTTCTTCTGCCGTTAGTCTCATATATTTTTTAAATTGAGGGGTTAATCCAACAGATTTAAGCTTTTTTTTACAATGTCATAACGAATAACCAAATCGGCCAAAGACTCCTTCAATACGGTATTTTCTCTGCGTAAATCTTTGACTTGCTCACTGGTAGCTTCTCTTGTTTCGTTACCCGAAAGACGTTTCTTTCCTGCTTCAATGAACTCTTTACTCCATTTGTAATAAGTAGCTTCGCTGATGCCATATTTTCTGCACAGCTCTGCTACACTGAGCTCTGCACGTAAGCCTTCCATGACGATTAAAATCTTTTGTTCTGCATTGTACACTTGGCGTGTATTACGGCGAACTTCTTTAATAAGCTTTTCGCTTTTTGTTTGTTTTTTTACCATGTTCTAAGTGGTTTTTGTAAAGTTAGTTTTTTCTTTTTTTAACTATACTATTTTTAACCTAAACTGGTAAACTTTTTGCTGACGATTTACATATCGGTGCGATGATTACCCAAATGGGAGCCGACAGCATTTCAAAATATATGCAACACAAAATGGGTAAAGACCGCTTCAATGTAGAAGAAGAGAGCTTTGATCAAAATAGAGAGCTTGTAGAAACGTCTACATCGGTTAATTTACCCTATTTATTTAGATATAAGAAGAAAACAAATAAAGGCTGGATTAATATAGACCCTTTTAGAGGAACAATCGTCATTGGCGTGCCAGGGAGTGGAAAATCTTTTGGTGTTATCAATCCAGCGATCAGGCAAATGATAGCTAAGGGATTTAGTATGTGTTTGTATGATTTTAAATTTCCTGATTTAGCACAAATAGCCTATTATCATTACTTGTTAAAAAAACAGCAAGACAAAGAATATAAACACAAATTTATAACGATAAACTTAAATGAGGTTGAAAAATCAAAAAGAGTAAATCCCTTTCATAAAAAATACATTAGAACCTTAGCAGAAGGGCAAGAGATGGCTGAGGCTATGGTTTCTGCTTTGCAAAAAGGCGGTGCAAGTGCAGGTGGTGGTTCAGAACAATTCTTTACCCAGTCGGCCATAAACTTTTTTGCGTGCGTTATTTACTTTTTTGCTACTTACGAAAAGGGGAAATATTCAGACCTGCCACACATCCTTGCATTTATGAATAAAAGCTATCAAGAAATATTTGATACTTTGTTTACACACGAAGAGTTGGAATCTTTATTATCGCCTTTCAAATCGGCTTATGAGAACAAAGCTTTTGACCAGTTGGAGGGGCAGGTAGGAACGCTAAAAATATTTTTATCTCGATTAGCAACAAAAGAAAGTTTCTGGGTATTTTCAGGCGATGAAGTGGAACTTAAAATAACAGATAGAGAGAACCCTTCCATTTTGGTTTTAGCATCAGACCCTAATACGCAAGATATTAACTCGGCATTGTATTCTTCGGTATTGAACCGCGTTTTAAAGGTTATTAATTCTAGTGGTAATCTGCCAGGGGCTGTTATAGCCGATGAGTTTCCAACCATATATATTCACAAGATAGATAATGTTGTAGCTACGGCAAGGAGTAAAAAAATAGCAGTGTTATTGGGATTGCAAGAACTCCCACAGCTAAGACAGTTTTATAAAAAAGAAGTGGCTGACACTATTACCTCCATTACAGGAAACATTCTATCAGGAGCTGTGAGGGATAAGAATACATTAGATTGGTTGGAAAAACTATTTGGAAAAATAAAACAAAAGAGCTACTCCCAATCCATTTCACAACAAGGAACCACCACTAGTATATCTGAAAAAATGGATTTTCTTATTCCAGCAGGTAAAATATCAACTCTACAAACAGGAGAAATGGTGGGGATGATTGCAAAAGGAAAAGACAATGAGTCTGAGGAATACAAAACATCAGCTATTAGTGGTAAAATTAATTTGGATATGAAAGCCATTAAAGAGGAGGAAGAGAATTATGTAGAGTTACCTAATTACTACTCTTTTAAGAATGATTTCGGAATTGATATGAAAGATGAAATTTTGATGTCAAATTTCCGTAAAATAAACAGAGAAGTAGATTTAGTAATTAATGAAGTGATGAAAAACTTAAACAAAGTATCTTAACAACTGAAAAACAAAGAAATAAAAGGGGTATATGAAGCGTAACATTAATATAAGATACTTTTTCTTTTCTGCATTGTTTCTACTTGTAAATGTAGCTAATGCACAATTCAATACGATTAGTAAGAAGCCCTTTCAAGAACAAGAGTTTGAAGTTTCAAAAAAGGGAGAAAATAATGTAACGGAAGAAAAAGAAAAGAAACCAGATAAAAAGAAAAGAAAATTTAGGTTATTCAAATCTAACTCCAAGAGAAAATCTGAGTTGCAACAAGAATTAGATTCTTTAAAAAATATTTTGGTAAAAAAAGGATTGGAGGGATTAAGCAATAATTATGAGTTTGATACTGAAAGAATAGAAGACTCTATTGTTTCAATAGTTACTAAAAAGATAAGTCAAATTCAAGTGAAAAAGCAATCACAACCGAGAATATTTGACAACATTGAAGAGCCAACGATAGAGGAGGAAGATTTAAAAATAGCAATGCCTATTGATAACAAAATTTATATAACATCTCCATTTGGGGTTCGGGCGCATCCCATATTTGGAAGCACAAGAATGCACAACGGAATTGACATAAGGGCTAAATATGAGTATGTGCGCTCCGTTTTAGACGGAGAAGTTGTTGAAGCTGGTTGGGATAGCAAAGGAGGTGGAAACTATATTAAAATAAAACATTCAGATAGGTTTGAAACAGCATATATGCATTTATCTCAAATTTACTACAAAGTAGGAGAAAAAGTAAAAGCAGGATTCATCATAGCTAAAAGCGGAAATTCTGGAAATTCAACCGCGCCACATTTGCATTTTGCCGTTAAAGAATATGGGAAATTCATCAATCCTACAAAATTTTTAAATCAATTAATCAACGCAAATAATTTAATTCAAAATCAAAGATATTATGGAAAAAAATAACTTACCTACAGAGGAACTAAAAGAATACGGAATCATCAACGCAGATAATTCCTTTTCTAAAAAATTAAGCCAACAGGATATAGAAGATTTTCTTAATGGAAAATCAATACTGGCTGAGAATGGAAAAAATCGAATACTATTTACTTTATCAAAAGATAAGAGAAGGTTAGATATTGATGTCTATCATCGAAAAACGAGAATTGAAAGTATCTTAGAAGAAAGTGAAAAAGGAATTCAGTACGATATTATTCAAAAATTAAAAAATCTTGAAAATGTGCAAAAGGGGGATACGATCACTTTCAAAAGCAGGCTGAATGAAAAGGGAGAAAATAAAGAATTTACCTTTGATAGATTCATTAGAGAATCCCAAACAGCCAAACCATTATTGGCTCATTTTAAGGACAAGGAAGGGAATGAATTTGCGCTTGATTATCATCTTTTTAAAGATGACATTAAAGATGTTGTTGAAGATAGCAGGGTTAAAGCGTTCGTTTTCAATCAAGAAACAAAAACCACAACGGAATACGATTTAATCAAAGATATTGAGAAAGTTAGAACTATTGTAGAACAAAAGCAAGACGCCATTGAGAGCAACAGATATAAAACAGAATTGCTAAAACTAAAGGAATTTTTACAAGATAAGATAGACAAATTCCCAGAAATCGCAAAAGACATAACCAATGATTTAAACATTGTTTCTCGTGAAGTAGAATCGGTAAATGCGATGGACACGCCTGAAAAACAACAAAACAAACAAGAAAAAGGCGATGTACAGCTGAATGTGAACGACCCTGACCTATACCAAGACGCTAATCGAATGAAAGAAGAGCAAGAACAAGAACAGGAGCAGGAAAGAAAGAGAGGTTTTAGAAGATAATAAAATTGGAATTTGCGTCTGATAAAATTAAAAATGAATTATCTAGATTGAATTTACAAGAATTGAAAGAATCCTTAGAAGAAATTAAAACTAAAAATCAAAATAATATGGCACAAGGAGAATTTAATCAGCAAGAGTATTTAGAAAATCAAGTTAAATACTTAGGATTTGGCGGAAGTCAAGAAATTAAAGACCAAATCAAAAACGGAATTGAAGGAACCGAAAAAGAATTCCAAATCCACGCTACATCTGATAAAGTAATGAATGGCAATAAGGCTGACTTTACTTTAAACTTTAAAAAAGATGACAAAGGTGGTGTCTTTTTAAACTCATATGATGCAAAGCTTACTACCAAAAAAGGAGAAGAAAGAACACACTCTTTTCCAGTCAACAGAAGCAATAACATTACCGCTAAAGAAGCTATTAATTTATTAGAGGGCAGAGCCGTTAAAGCAGAATTCACTAATAAAGAAACAGGAGAAATCAATCCTGCCTTTATTAAACTCAAATTAAAAGAAGATAAAAACCAGTATGGTAATTATCAAATGGAATATTACAATAAAAATTATGGTGTAGATGTAGAAGAGATTGCTACAAAAGCAAGACTAGCTTACGCAAATGAGATAGATAAAGAAAGAACGCTAAAATCCTTAGAAAAAGGAAATATTACAAAGGTTAGTTTCTATGTAAAGGAAAATAATAGCAAAAGTAGTTATACAACTAATGGTTTTGCTATTTTAAATCCACAATATAAAATGCTCAATCTTTACGATGAGAAGATGAACAGAGTAAACACGAACAAGGAGGCTCCCAAAGTGGAAATCCAAGACAATCAAAAAAATAATGTAAGGGAGCAAAGCCAAAGAAGAAGTTTGTAATAATCCCATATTTTAAACAGGTGGGCTTTAGCTAGGTCCACCTTAATCAATTTAATGTAAAAAAGTATATAGTGATGAAAAAAATATTATTTATTTTTTCTGCAATCGCCCTATTATCAGGTTGTAGCGAAAAAGTTAAGGCTAAGAAAGGGAGCATAGATATTATATCGAATATCTATTTTGACGCCTCTAAAAATCTTGAAAATGTGCAGAGCATTCAGGTTTCAAAACTTAATTTCAAAGGGGACACAATTCTAGAAATTGCTCCAGCAATTGGAACTCTAGAAATGACAGAACAAGTGAATGTGATTATAGATACAACCTTTTATAATTTCTCAAATGAAAATAGCAAAAAAATTATTTTTTCAAACGATTTAAAAAATGGAAAATCCGTCTACAAAAAAACGGCAGGTGCATTATATACTAAAGAAAACATTATAAACTATGTACACAGAAGAGATTTAAACGACACCACTTTATTTAAGAAGAAATACAAGAGATTTGAAATTGAAACTCCTCTAACCTATTCCGTTTTCTATATTTACAAAACCGACACCATATTACCCTATTCAATTTACCCTCAAGTCGATAAAGATTATTCGGGAAGAATCGAAAGGATTGATAGCTACAATAAAAAGAAAGATATATTTGTTACTTTACAAATGGTAACTAAAAATGATTGGGATGCCGAAGCTCAAGATATTTTTGATTTTAATCAATATTTAAGTACAAAAAAATGAAACTAATTATAGCAGAAAAGCCTTCACAAGCATTTGATTACGCAAAAGCTTTAGGTGGATTTAAAAACAAAGACGGATACTTAGAAAATAACGAATATTATATAACTTGGTGTTTTGGGCATTTAGTTGAACTGGCGAAGGATACAGCATATAGAGAGGAAACCAAATGGGATAAATCATACTTACCATTATTACCTGAAAAATTCCAATACACCATAGGAAGAGACCGAAAAGGTAATATAGATAATGGAAAGAGAAAACAAATAAATTTAATCAAAGATTTAGCCCATAAGTCGGAAAGTATCATCAACGCTACAGACGCTGATAGAGAGGGCGAACTTATTTTTAGATATGTATATAACTTTTTAAATCTGAAAAATCCATTTCAAAGACTTTGGATATCATCACTTACTAAAGGAGATATAATTAAAGGGTTTAACAGCTTGCTTTCAGCTCAAGATGTAAATAATCTTTCAAAAGCAGGCTACGCACGAGCTATTGCTGATTGGTTAATAGGCATTAACGGCACACAATCGGCAACTTTGCATTTGGGAAACGGAAATTTATTGAGTATAGGAAGGGTGCAAACAGCTATTCTTAAAATCATTTGCGAACGATATTTAAAACATAAAGATTTTAAGCCAACTTACTCTTACAGGCTAAAAGCCTTACATGAGAATCAAAGACAAGGTCTTTCGTTTGAATCGACAACAGAAGTATTTTCAACTGAACAGGAGGCAAAAGATGTCTTATCTAAATTAGATAAATCACAACATTTTTTTGTAAACAAAGAAAATAAAACTACAAAACAGGCTCCACCTTTGTTGTTTTCAATCGACACACTTATTGTAAGTTGTAACAAACTATTTAATCTTACAGGACAACAGACATTAAACATAGCTCAGAGCCTTTACGAGAAAAAATTAACTACTTATCCAAGAACGGATAGTAATTATATAAATGAAGAAAATTTTGAGAATCTAAAAGGCTATTTGCCTGAATTAGCATTAAAATTATTACAGATTAATTATTCTTTCGAAGTTGCAAAACCTAAATCGGTAAATGCAAAAAAACTAACAGGTTCTCACGACGCAATTGTTCCGACTGGAAGTATGGAAAATTTAGCAGATTTAAACGATAACGAAAAGAAAGTATTTCAGTTAATCATCCGTAGATGTCTGCAAAGTTTTTCTACCCCTGCAATTTATGAGAAAACAAATTATAATTTTATAAATAATGAAATTCCCTTTACAACAAAGACAAGCGTTTTAGTAGATAAAGGTTATAAATTATACGAGGAGAAAGCCGAAAAACAAGAACTCACAGAAGATGAACAAAACATTGTATTAGACTATCAGCCTTTTGATAGAGTAAATGTTATTGATTTTAATATTAAAGAAATTGAAGCAAAAGCACCTCAATTATATACAGACGCTAATTTGACACCAGCCCTTACGCATATTGATAAATTTTTAGCCGAAGAAAACCCTGAATTATACCAAGAACTGAAACAAAAAATAGATTTAAAAGATGTGCAAATCGGCACGCAAGCCACACGCCCTGCCATTATTGAAAGGCTTAAAAAATTGAACTTTATCAAAGTTGAAAAGAAAAGATATGTACCTACAGAAACAGGTTTAAACTACTATAACACTATCAAGGATTTGCAAGTGTCTAACATTGCAAACACTGCAATACTTGAAAAACAACTAAAAGATATTCAAGAGGGAAAAATTACAGAAAATGAATTTTATCGAGATTTAAACGATTATGTTTCAAATATTGTAAACGACATATTTTCACTGCAAAACAAAACTATTACTAAGCAAACTAAAAAAGCACTTGGAACTTGCCCCAAATGTAGGAAAGGAAATATAATTGAAGGTAAAAAAGGTTATGGCTGTTCCGAATGGAAACAAGGTTGCGACTTTGTTATTTGGAAGCAAATAGCTGGGAAAAAAATCACAGAAAGCAATGTAAAAAATCTAATAGAGAAAGGAATAACGCCTAAAATAAAAGGATTTAAAAGTAAAACAGGAAAGCCCTTTGAAGCAAAGCTAACTTTAAACGAAGAATATAAAACTGAATTTAATTTTAATTTTTAAAAACAAAAACACGCATGGATTTATTTTTTTTAATTGGATTGTTATTTATACAAACAGCAATGACACTCTATTCAATCAGAGCTTTTAAAAAAAGCCAACTAGAGATAATGCAAGAAAATGAAAACTACCAAAACATTTTAGCACAACACTATGAAAGAGGGTGGAATAGGGTTGTTGATGAAGTTATAAATACTCAAAAAACATATGTAGATAATTTAGAATCAATTATTGAAGCTCTAAAATTAAACGACCATGAGTTATATCTGAAAGTAAAGGTTAATTTGAAAATAAACGAAATAAGAAAAAAAGCTGAAGAAAGAATACTAAAAATCAATGAAGCCGAAGAAACAACAAGATTTGTTGTTGAGCAGATTCAAAGTTTAGAAAAATCAAAAAGGTTCGAGGATTTGATAAATATGCTAAACAAAGTAAAACTTAACTGATTAAAACTAAAAAAATGGAAAAAATGAATGCGATTTCTGACAATATTTTATTGGTAACATTAATTCTTAATTTGATATTCATGTTCTTCGTAATGAGAGTTTGGTATAAAAGAAAAAATCAAAAAGTACTTATTTCTCCTAATGAAGCGTATAAATTAATGACAAAAACCAACGAGGAGTTACTAAAAGTATTAGAAGTCTTATTGAAAGAAAATCACAAGCTGGCTAAAGCATTGTTATATACCACTCAAAATAATAATGAAAACAATAATGAAACTAATGAAGATGATAAATCCAGCAAAAAAACATTCAAGGACATCGTAAGACAAGCAGAACAAACAATACATTTTGATGAAGAAAACGGAATTTATTCTATAAATAAACCTTAAAACCTAATGAAAAAATATACCCCTGAAGAAATCCAGCAAATCACCGAGAGCGTATCTGTTCTAGATTATTTTAGACATCTAGAAAATAAAGGTATTGTAAGTTTTAATCGCAAAACAGGACACGACCATTACTTTCTTACCGAAAGCAATAAATTTTCTGTAAACGATGATGGGTTCTATGATTTTAAAACAGGCGAAGGTGGGAAAATCATCAAAGCCGTAATGCAATTAGAAAACAAATCGTGGAAAGAAGCCATAGACTTCCTAAAAGATTTTTCAAATACAGGAATAACGCAGAATGCAGAAAAAAGACAAGGCAGAGATAAAAACACTTCATCTGCCACAAAGCCTAAAATTAATCACATTTTAAGACCGAATAATGATAAACTCTTACAATATTTTGAAGAACGAGGCATTTCTTCTGAGGTTTTACAAGCAAACACTAAACAGGTTCATTATGCTGTTAATGATAAAAAATATTTTGGCATTGGATTAAAAAATGATTCTGAAGGTTACGAAATTCGTAACCCTTTTATGAAAACGAAGCTGGGAACTTCGGATATTGCAACAATCAAAGGAGAAAAAAATGCAATGGTGGTATTCGAGGGAATGACTGATATGCTTTCTTTTCTGCAATTATCCAAGGATAATAATATGGAAAATAAGCATAATTTGGTGGTGCTTAATTCTGTCACTAACGCGGACAGATTTATTGATAAGTATAAAGACTATACAGGGAAAATATTTTTGCTCTTAGATGGAGATAAAGCAGGAGATGAGACCACACAAAAAATACTTGAGGCGTTTCAATATAAAAACATAGAAGATGCAAGATATAAATACGATATTGGAGGGGCAAATAAAGATTTAAATGATTATTTAAAGAATAAAAATGCTCTAATAAAAGAAAAAAATACTAACTTAGCAAAAATTAATAATCAACTAGGAAGCGATGAAACCACAAGAATTGAATCCAAAAGACTTTCCGCATCTGAGTCAATGGGAAGAGAAGAAACTCAACGAAACGATAGAGAACTTAACACGCCAAGCCAATCCGAGCAAGGAGGAAATCTCAGAGAAAGACAAACAATGGACAGCAACGATGCTGGAGATGGACTTAGCCCATCAGAGCGCATCGATTTGGGAAGAGGAGGAAGAGTGGGAACCACCTTACTTGGAACACAACAAAGCCGTGTTAAAGGCACAGGAATTATACACGAAGAGGGATATAGAGGGACTGGAGAATCTGTTAGAGGAAGTGAATCAAGCCAACACGATAACAATCGTGGAGAACAAAATCAAGCAGATAATGGCGGAAGATTTACTCGAAGAGGGGAATCAGGAAGCCCTAGACAAAATGTGGGAGAACGAAATGGAACCAGAGATGAGGGAGTTCCTCAGAATCAAAACACTTCAAGTGAGAGACTTGCCATATTAATCCAAGAGATTAAAAACCTTCCCAAGCCTTCTAATGAGCAAATTACAGAGGCAGTTAATTTAGTTGCCTCTGTTTCTTCTAATCATCAAATTACGCTCAATGAAAATGCTACGCTCTACGAAAAAGAGCTTAAGGGCATTATATCTCAATACCAAAGCGGTGGCATTACCAAAATCAAGGGCGAAAAAGGGGTGTTAGATGAATATTACACTGATACCAAAATCGTTGAAGCCGTTCGCAATTTAATTCAAGATAATTTTAAAAATCAAAAAAATATCAAGGTTTTAGAACCTAGCGTAGGAATTGGGAATTTTATTAATGCCACAAAAGAATTACCTAAAAGCAATATTACTGCCTTTGAAATCAACGAAACAACCGCCAAAATTGCTAAAATCTTACACCCAGAAACAACCATAAATTTGCGTTCGTTTGAAACGGAATTTATAGATGATAAAGGACGGAAAAAAGATTTCACCCCTAAGTATGATTTGGTCATAGGTAACCCACCTTATGGACAACACCGAGGTTATTATTACGGCTTAGGCGAGGAATCTAAAATCAGCCGATACGAAGATTATTTTGTCAAGCGTTCCCTAGATGTCTTAAAAGAGGGGGGCGTTTTGGCTATGATACTCCCTTCATCTTACCTCAATAGACAAAGCAAGCTCAATAATGCCGAAATGGTAGAGGCTTTTCGTTTGCCTAATGGCGTTTTTAAAGGTACAGATGTGGGGACAGACATTCTAATCCTAAAGAAAAATAGCCAAATCCAAGACAATGATATTTCCAATTATTTCAACCTCGAAGAAAATCAAAAACGAGTTTTAGGTGAGATAGGTATAAAAACAAATCGCTATGGTCGAGAAGAATCTTATGTGAAAGGCGATTTGGAGAGTGCTTTGCAACAAATTAAAGAGTTAAAAAAAGATAGTTATAAGGCAGAAGAGGCGAGGCAACTAAATTTATTTGAAGATTTTACCGAAGAACAGGATACCATAAAAGAACAAACCAATGCAGAAAAAGAAGAGCAAAAGCAAGAAAATACGATTCTTGATACCGCAAGAGAAAAAGTAAATCAAGCCAAAGACACGCTTGAGAATATAAAATTTAAATCCTTAGCCATTCAAGATGAAATAGAAAATTACTTTCAATTAGGGCATAAATTGGAAGATGAACCCGAGCAGTTTACGAATGAAAATCTTGAAGAAATCATCAAAAAAGCAGAAAGCGTTATCAAAATCACTAAAAAGAAAAACGATGATTATACTTTACAAACCACTCCTGAAATTAAAAAAGGGATTCTAAAATATCACTTTCAAAAACAAGATGAAATCGTGGAGGCTGGCTTGCAAAACAATTCAAACATTTCACAGAAACAATTAAAGGCATTTCAGGATACTTATTACGATGGGAGCATTGAATATAAAGAGGAAAACAAAGAATTTGCTAGTTTTGAAAATGGCGTTTGGAAGAATAATTTTTATTATGCAGAGGGGAATATTTACGAAAAGTTAGACCAATTAGAATTGGATAAAACTTTAATTTCAGAAAAGCAATATAATAAGCAAAAACAATTGCTTGAAAGTGTATTACCTAAGCCAAAAAGTTTAGAAGAAATCATCATTAGTCCTAATCACGAATTTGTACATAAATTACATTTAAGAAACGAAGAAAAAGAATTTTATAGTCCCTTGCGAGCTAGCTATTATAAGGAAATGGTAAACATTTCTATGGCAGATGATTTTAAGGAATTTCTTAGAAAATTGCCAAGCGAGGCGTTTGGCTCCTCTTCTTCTTGGGAAGTTTCAGGTTTTGTAAACAATGAAAATGTTACAGGAAATGATAGGGAGCGTAACGCTTTGGTGCGTGAACGAAGAAAAGAAGTAGCAAATGATTTATTTAATAAATACTTGCGTGAAGAAATTAGCGATGAAGTAAAAGAATTATTCGTTTCAGAATTTAACCGAAAGCATAATAATATTTATGTGCCAGACTATTCTCAGTTTCCAATGTTTTCAAAAATCAATAAGAATTTCAAAGGCAAACCTCTTGAATTAACCGAGGTGCAAAAGGCTGGAATTGGCAGACAGACCACCAAAGGAGTGGGCTTGTTGGCTCATGAAGTGGGATTTGGAAAAACGCTTTCTGGAATACTTGCAATGCATGAGGCGATGGAGCGTGGCTATGCAACACGCCCTTTGATTGTAGTCCCAAATAACAACATTTTAAAACAATGGGTGGAAACTATTTTTGAAGCGATTCCTGAAGCAAAAGTCAATGTTTTAGGAAATTTAGGTAAGGATTATGATTTATCTAAATTTAATAACAGAGATGGAGAAATAACCATTGTAACCTATGAAGGGTTTAATAACATCGGCTTTTCAGAAGATATAACTAAAAGATTAGCCAGTCAATTTGAATATATTTCATCGCAGGAAATGAAAAGTTTGCAGAACTCTTCTGCAAGAGATGTAGCCAAAGAAAGGGAGAAAGAGCGAGAAATAGAGGGAAAAATGAAGAAAGGTAAGGTCTATGATTGGGAAGATTTTGGCTTTGACCATTTAACTTTTGACGAAGTCCATAATGCCAATCACATTGTAGGAAAAGTCAAAATAGAGAGCAGAAGTTTTGCCTCAGATTTTAGGAGTCAAAACCAAAGAACCTCAAAACTTGGAATTAATACTTGGATGGCCGCTCAATATATTCAAGAGCAAAACAATGGTAGAAATATTACTTTGCTTTCTGCAACTCCATTTACCAACAAGCCGTTAGAATATTATTCAATTTTGTCGCTTATTGCTAATGATAGGTTAGAAGAAGCAGGCTTTTTGAATGTAAATAATTTCTTTGAAACCTTTATGGAAGCTGACAATGATATGGAAATTAACGCCAAAGGCGATGTGCAGTTTAAAACCAATGTGCGAAGATTTAAAAACAATGCTTTGTTTCAGCAATTGTTGTCTGAATTTATAGATATCAAAGGGGAGGAAGATAACCCTGAACTCATTCGACCTAATCGAATCAATAAAGAATATAAGATTGAACAAAACCAGCTGACCGAAGAGCAATTTGAAGAGTTAAATAATCAGTATGATGAAACGAAGGACGGCGCCATTTTGACTCATATTCTTAATGCAAGGCTTACGGCTATCTCGCCTTATCTATCACCTTATTACGAGGGTGATAAGCCAACGAATAAAGAATTTATAGAAAACTCTCCGAAATTAGATGCCACGATGAAACTCATTGCTCAAAACAAAAAAGATAAACCTGAAGCAGGACAAATTATTTATTCTGAAATTGCAGTAGATGAATTTCCTAGGTTTAAAAAATATTTAGTGGATGAAGTCGGCTACAAAGACAAAGAAGTTGCTATTATTTCTGGGGGAACTTCTAAAAGTCAACGAGAGAAAATTCAAGAAGATTTTAACGAGGGCAAAATTAAAGTAATCATCGGTAGTTCTGCCATTCAAGAGGGGATGAATTTGCAAGAAAATACCACTGATATGTATTTGCTTTCATTGCCGTATAACTTTACCTCACTAAGGCAAACAGAGGGCAGAATGTGGAGGCAAGGCAATAAATGGGAAAATGTGAGAGTAAATTATATGCTCACCAACGATAGTATCGATGTTTTTATGTTGCAAACTTTGCAAAACAAGCAACAACGCTACTTAGAGGCTATGAAAAAAGGAGCTGATGTGGTGGATGTTTCGGATATAGATACACAAGCATTAAAAACCGCCATTATCACTAATCCTAAAACACGAGCCAATATTGAAATAGAATTGATGCGTAAAAAGCTGGAGAAAGAAAAAGAACGCTATGAAGCCGATAATGCTTTCAGTTTGCGCAAGTTTGAAAAATACACAAAAGCAAAAGAGGCGGAGAACAAGGCATTAGGGCAAGTCAATTTATACAAGCGGTATTTAGAAAATAACTCATCAGAAGATAGCTATTGGAAAGGTGCATTGCTGAGGGAAGAGAAAAATTACCAAGACCGAGTAAAGGACACAGAAAAAGTGATAGAATCAATGGCAAAACAAGGCGTTGATGTCGTTAGCTTTCAAGAAAAAATTAAAGCTAATGAAGAAAAAGTAGCTGAAGTGGATGATAAAATAATGGATTTGGAAAATTTTGAAAAAGAACTCATACAAAAATATACAAACGAAAAACAAAGGCTTTTACAGGAAAAATCACAGATAAATATTGCAGAAGAAAGAGCAGAGGAAAATAAAACTTTCTTTAAACTTCGAGATAATCAAAATGCAGAAAAAGAAACTATTCAAATGAAAAGCTCATCATTTAGAAGGTAGCTTTTTAGCTTAAATTGCAAAAGCCTTTCAATTTTTTTCAAATATTTGAAAAAAGAAGTTTCAATAACATATTTTAATTTGTATTTTTGTAAAAAGTAAAATTGAAATGAATTACCCTATTAGTTTAGACACAGCACTGCAAATTGTAGGATCTCTGAAAATTAAAGCTATTCAAGAAAAAGAACAAATTAGAGATAGAATAGCAAGAGAAGAAATCGAACAACGAATAAAAATGTTTTCGGAAGAAGAGAGAATGTTATATGGTACAGATGACTTGGTAAGGCTCTCAGTAATGGATAAAGTAGTAAATTATTACAGCCCAATAATTAAAAAACTCAATGCTTAAGTACGAAGTTCAAAGAATTTATAATGAAAAAAGAAAAGAGCTTTTGATAGGGCTTAAAACACAAGCCCAACCGAAAGCTTTTATTTTAGGAGGACAGCCTGCAAGTGGAAAAAGCGGATTAGCTAGACAAATTTTAAACAAACTTACAGATTCAAACGAAAAATTTTTATTTGTTAATGGAGATTTGTATAGAGAATTTCACCCAAATTATAAAGAATTAATTAAAGACACAAAAACATTCTCTGAAAAAACGCAGATATTTTCTAATGTATTTACAGAGGGGCTTATTAATGACGCCATCAATAACAGGTATCATATAATTGTTGAAGGAACTATGAGAAACCCAGAAGTGCCACTCAATACTGCAAAAAAGTTTAGAGAAAATGGATTTAGGGTTGAAGCTTATGTTGTTTCAGCTCCAGCTTTGTTTACAGAAATAGGATTATACAATCGATATCAGGAAGAAGTAGATTTTCAGGGGTTTGGAAGGTTAGCCGATATAAGCTCTCACAATCAAGCTGTTTTGGGGCTTCCCTCATCACTAGATATTTTATACAATGAAAAAGCCGTCGATAAAATAAACATTTACGACTATTTAGCATCTAATTTAGTTGAATATTTTACACTAAATAAAAACGAGTGGGATTTAGATATATTACCATCTAAAATAATTGAAAAAAATAGACAATTACAGCTTCAAGATAAAGATTTTATACAAAAAATCGTAGAAAAAGGAAACGAAACATATAAAAAAATTTCCAATGAATTAAAACCTGTTGTAGATGAGATTTTATTGGACTTAGAAAGTATTCTAAATGAGTTAGAGCGAGATAATAAAAGGAGATTTAAAAGATAATTATTAATATAAAATGAATATGAAAAATTTATTAAAAGTAGGTCTGTTCGCAGTATTTGCGATATTCAGTTTAGTCATTATTTCATGTAGTAGTGATGACGATGGAGGTAAAAAGAAAGAAGTGTATAATCATAGTGTTAATCCACCTGCGTGGTTATATGGGACTTGGTTAAATAGTGATAATCAAGAGGTTTTGAAAATTAGCAGTTCAGAATTTAAATTGATGACAGATACAGAAAGTGGTTCAGCCTTGATTGATTTGAACAAATACATTGAAGCCATGGAAAAAGGTAATTCTGTAAAAATCAATATTGCAGAAGAAAAAGCAGAAAACTCTTATGTTATTAAGGCTATTTCTAACGACAAATCTGTAACAACTTATAGCTTTACAAAATTGGAGAATAACAAATTGGAAATGTGTTTAAATAAAGAACTTTGCCAGAATCTGACAAAAAAATAAATAAATACTTTTCAAAAAGATAAGCCTTTCAATTTTATTTGAAAGGCTTTTTTGATTAATTAAGATTCTCTGATATTGATAATAATTGTTTTCTGAATTCTTGCGGATCTCTTATGAGATACGATTGAGTAACCCCACTAGAAGTAACACTTAATATTCCAAAATTTAAAATTCGTCCTAGAAAACTTTGCTGTAAATCTAACCCCTCAAACTTTCGAAGAGCTATATCACATAAATTTTTAGAAAGAACGCCTGTTTGTAATGTCAAATATTGTTTAGATAAATAAACTCTCATTTTTAATGCGAAAATTAATTTATAAATCCCTTTAAAAAGATATTTAAATAAAAAGAAACTAATAATCCCATAGAATGTAATGGGAATTATATTGATAACTTCATTAAAACCTTTACTTATATATTCCCTTAAAAACAAAGCTGATATGATAAAGAAAGGAAATGTGAAAAATATAACAATAGAAGGCACTACAAAGCTAATCCAATGAGCTTTTGTCTCATAGATAGCTTGCTCTTCCAAAATTCTTCCTGATGTTAAATTTAAAGCATTCATAATCATATTTTTATATATGTCAAAGATAGTAAAACTTCATCAAATTCTACTATTTTTTATTGATATTTTTGAAAAAACAGAAATAAAAGATTTGAAATAACATTGGATAATATGGCAATCATGATAAAATATAAAGATATATCAAAAAAATCCGAATGTTCAAAAAAAGAAATTCCAAATAAAAAAGTTTTAATACTATTTCCTACTCCAAATGTCATAGAAAATAACTCTTTTTTCAGACTAGAATTACTCCAATTAGAAAAAAATTTAACATAAAAGAATGCTAAACTTGTGATTGATAGCGACCATGGAATCGCATGCAAGAATAATTCATCAAATAATTTTTTTGGCTTATTTCTAAATATTCTATTAGATATTAGAAAAAATAAAATAGAATAAAACGCCATTGCCAAGAAAACGAAAAGCAAGACACTCAAAAACTCAACGACATTATCAGGGAAAAGATTTTTTATAAGTATTGAAGATAATAGTTTCATAATTAAGGTTTTTATTGGTAACAAATAATCATCTTACTATTTAAGGCAAAATCCCTTTCGATTTTAGCTCCTTTGCTATCTTTCCAACAAGGTAATAGATATATCATGTCGCAAGTAGATAGTTCTTTCAGACAAATTCTCATTGCTTCATGCCAATCCATGCAGATGTCATTTACTAACTCTATTGGGTTTACCACAATTGCAGAAGAAAAAATAGATTTTATTTTATTTTCTGCATCTTTAAATTTTCTCTTGGCAACACTGGGTTCCTCGCCAGTTATTTTGCCTGCAATGTATATTTTTAGCATATTTATAATTTCAATCTAAATACACGGTGATTTCAACATCATTGTTTAATGTTATAACATGCTTGCCCGTAGCGCCTTTTTTACGCAATTCGCTAATTTTTTTATCAAATAACACCTTTCCCCCTTTTTCTATCAATTTGTTTGCTTCTTCATCATAAAGGGGCGGTGTTTGAAAAAATGAAAATACTTTTTCAATCATCTCTTTCCACAACAAATTTGTATTTTTAATTATTTCTAAAATCGCTTTCATCATTTTAATTTTATTGATTTGCTGGGTAAAAACGAGAGGTAGGAAAATCAACGCCATATCTTTCAGCCAAAATACCTCCGTGGCGATTTTTTTGTATAATTAGCTCTACTTGATTATGTGTAGGTTCTAAATCATATTCTTCTCCCCAAAAATCAACGCCATAATATTCTGGGCGGTAAAGAAAAATTACTTCATCTGCGTCTTGCTCAATGGCTCCTGAATCTCTTAGATCAGAAAGTAATGGTCTTTTGTCTGGTCTTTTTTCAACATTGCGAGAGAGCTGAGAGAGAGCAATTACTGGGATATCTAATTCTTTAGCGATTGCTTTTAGCCCTCGTGAAATAGTCGAAATTTCCTGTTCCCTATTGTTGGATTTTTCGTGTGTAACTAACTGTAAATAATCAACAAATAATATGTCAATGTTGTCTCTCAATTTCATCATTTTGGCTTTCATACGCATGTCCTGAATAGAGATTGAAGGAGTGTCATCTATGTGAACTTTTAAATTTAAAAGTTCAGGTTTTAAGGCAAAAAACTTTTGATACTCATCAGCCTTTAAGCCTTTTCTTAAAATAGATGAATTGGGTATTTGAGTATAATTGGTTACAATTCTTCCTGTAATTTGTTCGGCTGACATTTCTAGTGAGAAAATGCCAACACTCTTACCTTGCCTTACAACATCAACGGCTTGCTGAACAAGGAATGCGGTTTTTCCCATCCCTGGTCGTCCAGCAACAATGGTTAAATCTGAATTTTGCCAACCTCCTAATGCTTTATTAATTATGCTTAGAGAACTTTGTATGCCAGTAATACTATTTGATTGAATGTTTTCAAATCTTTCTTGTACTTTTTCTACTAGATAGCTAAATTTTTGACTTTCTTTATTTCTATCAATAAAATTGTTTAAGAACAAATCATCAAAGTATTCAAAAGCTAAATCTCTTATATGAAATATATCCTCGGCTGGATTTTGCGCTAACTGGAGCAATCTCGAGAATTTATTTACAAAGTCTCTTTTTGCTGAAAGGTCTACCAGTATCATCAGCGAATGCTCAAAAGATGTTGCAGAAGAAAAAGCAGAGATTAAATCAATAGTTAGATTAAGGAGTAATTTATTATTTGTTTTTCTAACTTCATTTTCAATAACTACAATATCAAAAGACACATTGTTTTCCCATAAATCATTGATGATAGTAAATAATTGTCTATGTTCGTGTTTGGTAAATAAGTCGAGGCTTAGTTTACTCTTGTGTTTGGTAAATAAGTAAGGAAAATTAATTATCGATGATAAAACCTTTGTTTCTATTTCTGGTGCATTATTCATTGTATGTGCTTTTAGGGCGATTTATTTTAGGTATAGTAAAAATGTCGTTTGATTTTTTTTGCAAGAACGGCAATGAATTTCTAAGGGTTTGTTTCCAATTAGTTATCGGTCTATCATATCCATTAATCCAGTTGTTTTCCTGCCAAGTAGCATACTTATTTTTCAAAGCAATATCCATATCAGGCGAATAGCCTTCGAGCGTTTTAGCATAAGCTAAAAACTCACTGAGCGTAGGTTTATCCTTGGTTATTTTTGAAGGTTCATTTTTCTCTTGTGCATTTAGTGGCTTTGGAGTAGGCTTTAGTTTCTTTTCTGCTTCAGTATCTAACTCTTTTCTATTAAGTGAATAATCGGTTATTATTTTGTAAAAAGTAGGAAAGCCTTGCTTGATTTGATAATTAATTAGCCCTAAGTTTCTCAACAAGCCCTTAGCTTGTCTTATCGTCACGCGAGAAAGTTTTAAAGCATTAGAAATCTCAACATCTGATAACTCAAAATCCTTTTCGTTCTTGTTGTGCCATTCTTCTAAAAGATATAGATAAAGCACCACAACAGAACTATTAAGATTACTCTCTGCATTGAGTTTCCAAAACTTATGTATCAAATCAAGGTAATTCATAATTTATTTTGTTTCATTAAGAATGGATAAAACCTTATCTCTATCAACGATAATAGTTTTTCCATTTTGATAAATAGCCTTATCAAAAATTCCTGATTGTTTTAATTCTTGCGCCTTCGAGCGTGAACATCCTAAAATTTTAGCCAATCCTTTAATGCCATACTCGTATTTTTGAATAGAATTGTATTTTTTCTGTAATTCTAAAAACTCTCCTACTGTGAGTTGCCATATTGGTGTGTTTGGATTAATCATAATTAACTTTAAATAATTTTAAGGCTAGTTCAGCATCTACAATAATTTTTTTACCATTTTGAATAATAGCCTTGTCAAAAATTCCTGATTGTTTTAATTTGAAAGCATGTGTTTTGGAACAACCTAATAAATCAGCTAAACCTTTCAGCCCATAAACATATTTTTTCTCTATTTTAGGGGGAGTAGGTGTTACTTTCTTTTGATTGATAATATCAATCAATTCACCTACAGATAAATCAGTGATAGGTGTTTGATATAAATCATTCATACTTGTTAATTTTAAAAAGAATTTAAATGGTATTTAATAGGCATTCCAATGTCTTTTGAAAAATCGAGGAGCTTTGCATTTTGCAATTCTTCTCGAGCAACTCTAATAGTTTTGCGAGAAATTTTTAA
Organism: Ornithobacterium rhinotracheale; assembly: GCF_022832975.1. NCBI lineage: Bacteria > Pseudomonadati > Bacteroidota > Flavobacteriia > Flavobacteriales > Weeksellaceae > Ornithobacterium > Ornithobacterium rhinotracheale. The sequence continues at coordinate 2,381,652 of NZ_CP094846.1, forward strand.
TTTCTTACTAGCGTAAACATCAGAGCACTCAAAATGTTTTTTATCTCTTGAAAGTTCAGTCAAAAGCGAATAAAGGGCGACTGCTTTTGCCGACAAAGTGTTTTCCTTTTTCTGCAAATGATTGCTTAAAAAACGGATAGGGTTTTCGTTGAGTTTCTTTTCCAGCATTGCCTTTTCTTCTCTTACTTTTTTGAGTGCAGAGGCTAACTCGATTACCATTTCAGGATTTACAACCAGTTCTTCTAACTTTTCAGGCGTAGCAGAAAAACCAAATTTGATGATTTCCTTAATTCTATCGTTGCACCAAATAGCAAACGCAGGACTAAGCCAACGAGCAAACTCCAATGCCACATCTTCGTGAAACCAAGTTCCCGAATCATTTCCGCCACGGCTAACTATCACTAAATCAGTCAAACTTAGAATTCTAAGTTTGGAAAGAGCTGTCAGAAACTCCTGAGTATTCTGATTTTTCAGCCAAAATATTGGCTGTTTTCTAAAAGGCTTAGCCATTTCGGTGGCGTTTACAAAAACTTCATCGTTTTCGCCACGAAAGGTTATATTGTTTCCTTCGTAATTAAACAGCTGAATCATAGTCTACTTTTCTTGCTTTTCAGTTTTTTCAGCTTCCATAAATTCTTTTTCGGTATAGCCTTGCTCTTGATAGAACTTAACAGCTTGATAGTGCAATAGCTTGTCGCTGTTTCTTCGTGCCAGTCCCAAAACAGATGATTGTCTAAGGTTTAGGCGTTTAGCCACTTCAATACTAAAATCATTGTCGTTTAGTATTTTTTCGATGATTAATTTACTTGCTCTCATATTTTAATTATATTTGTATTTATGTTTCTTTTTGAGACTAATATTTGTTTTATTTTACAATGCAAATATATGTACAAAATGTTTATATATAAAAAAAATGTACACAATATTTTAAAATATTATCGGTAAAAATGGATAAGTCTCTGTTAATTAATAAGATAATAAAAGAGTTGAATTTTAATTCTGATGCAGAATTTGCTAGGTTTTTAGGCATAAGTCCACAAAATTTATCTAAATGGAAGATGAGAGGAACATTTGACGCAGAATTAATATATACTAAATGTCCACAATTAAACCCTGAGTGGCTACTTACAGGCAACGGCAGTATGCTCAAAGAGAATGTACCCACTATAAATAAAAAAGTAAAAAATAAGGATGGTTTTATGGGTAATAGCATTAATGGCAACATCTCAATCACTCACAATGATTTAGAAAAAATATTGGAGTTGCATAAATCTTCCCAAGATATTCAAAATGAACTTAACGAGCGTTTAAAATCAAGTCAAAATCAAATAGATACATTATTAGAAATTTTAAAAAATAAATAATTATGAAAAAATTTATTTTTATTTTATCAGTGCTACTATTTGGATTTTCTTATGGTCAGCTAAAAAAGGTAGAAGTCAATAAAGAAGAAGTTAGTGTAATTGGAAGGGTTCTTCAAAAATCTGGAATGGGGAGTGAATTTACCAAGGAAGAATTTGATAAGTACAATATAAAAAATACAATTGGGTATTTATTAGAATATACCTATGAAGATAAAGTTCTGCACAGAGATTTTATATGGTTTTCTGAATTAGTTTACTCCGAGAAAACGAGAATTATGGCTAATTTAAGAAGTATTCCTTGTTTTGAGACATCTTCTATTCCTCAGGATGTTAGTTTCTTCCTTTTAAAGACAAATCAATGGGGAATGCGTGATAGTGTAAAGGGTGAATGTGTGTGTTATGAGCCAACAGGAATGTTTAACGAGGGGATAGCGGTGTTTTCTACAAAGGATTATGAAAAATATAATCTAATAGATTTAGCAGGTGGAAAAATAAAACTAAAATTGTATAGATTGGAAGAATGAAATACCACGCTCAATTTCTGTTAGATAAAGAGAAAGATAAACCAGATGCTAAACTCCGATATCGTATTAAATGGGATGGGAACATTGTAGCTTTTAATGTTGGCTATCGTATAGATATTGAAAAGTGGAGCAAGGAAACTCAGCGTTGCAAAGCCAACACCACGCATGGAAAGAAGAAAATACCTGCCAATGTAATTAATAGAAAAATACAGCGTTTCGAAACTGCTTGTGAAGACGTTTTTACCAAGTTTAAAACATTAAAAAAAACACCAGAAAAGGAACAATTCAAAGAACTTTTTAATAAAGAAATAGGTCGAAAAACAAAAGAAGAAACTATCGAAAAAGAACTTTTCGAAGCTTTTGATGAATTTCTAGAAGAGGAAAGCACAATTAATCAATGGACTTCTTCCACTAAAAGAAAAATGAAAGTAGTTAAAAGTCATCTATTAGAATTTGACGAATCTGCAAACTTTAAAGATTTTAATGAAGAAAAACTTACCAATTATTTGATTTTCCTCCAAAGAAATAGAAAACTTAGAAACAGCACAACAACAAAACACATAGCTTGGCTCAAAAGATTTTTCAAATGGGCGACAAAAAAGGGATACAATGACAATAATGATTTCCAAAATTTTGCTCCAAAGTTTAAAAATACGCAGAAGAAAATCATATTTCTAACACCAACTGAATTTAAAAAATTTAGAGAATTTAAAATCCCTAATACTAAACAATACCTTGAAAGAGTTAGAGATGTTTTTTTATTTCAATGTTTTACTGGACTTAGATATTCAGATGTTTACAATCTAAAAAAAACTGATGTTAAAAATGGTTTTATTGAAATAACTACGATAAAAACAGCAGACAGTTTACACATCGAACTAAATGAACACAGTAGAAAGATCTTAGAGAAATATAAGGATTATCCTACTGAAAAAGGGAAAGCTTTACCTGTCATTACTAACCAAAGAATGAACGAGTATTTAAAAGAATTAGCTGAACTTGCCGAAATTGACGAACCAGTAAAAGAAACTTATTATATAGGCAATAATAGATTTGAAGAAATTCAGCCTAAATACGCCTTACTGGGAACGCACGCAGGTAGAAGAACTTTCATTTGTAATGCCCTTTCTTTAGGCATACCGCCACAAGTTGTAATGAAATGGACGGGACATAGTGATTACAAAGCAATGAAACCATATATAGATATAGCAGATGAAGTTAAAGCTTCAGCAATGGAAAAATTTAATGAATTATGATAATAAAATTTTGCCATGTTGTAACAAAGTTATAACTTTGTCACATGGAAACAAAACTTAGAAAAATAGGAAACTCTAAAGGTTTAATCTTAAGCAAAAAGATACTTCAAGACACTAATATTAAAGATAGAGTTAAAATAAAAACCAAAGGTTCTAAAATTATAATTGAAGCTTTTAAAGAAAACCCAAGGAAAGACTGGGAACAACAATTGTTAGAGGCAGGATCTTTGAATGATAGGGAGTTTTTTTTCGGAGAAATTGAAAATAATTTTGATGAAAACGAATGGACATGGTAAATAGATTTGATGTTTACTTTGTTGATTTAAACCCAACCTTAGGAAGTGAAATAAACAAGGTTAGACCGTGCGTTATTATCTCTCCTAATGAGATGAACAAAGCCCTTAACACGGTTATCATAGCACCTTTAACTTCTACAATAAAAAAATATCCTATGAGAGTTTGTTGCTATATAAACGATAAAGAAGGACAGATAGCCTTAGACCATATCAGATCACTAGATAAACAAAGATTAAAAAATAAAATTGCAACATTAGATAAGAAAACTCAATTAAAAGTCATAGATAAACTTATAGCTATGTTCTGTGAATAGACATTGCCTTAAATGAACTCTCAAAGGTGAGAATTTGCACCTTTGTTGATTTAGTGATAGTTACGACATACAGGTTCAAAAGTCCCTATTGTCAAAAACGGGGACTAAATTCGGTGTACTATAATTATACATACTGATATTTATTGATATATAAAAATTCTCAAACATTTAAAAATCAGCAATATTTATACATAATTTATTGTAGTTATACATGCGTTCGACTCCTTCCGTGGTCACAGAAAAGCCTTTTTATCGCACAATGTAGCGCATTTAAAGGCTTTTTAAACTTAAAATTGGCATATTGATGCCACCAAGTTTGCCACCAATTGAATTTATTGGTGGCAATTTGCTTAAATAGAGAATTAACCAAGTCCATTTCAAATTAAAAGAAATGGATAAAAAAAATTATCTCATTGCGCAGATCACTTCTAAAATATATAAGGAAGTGGGTATCAAACAAAATTTCAATCTCAAAAACTACATCAACAAGAAAGGAGAAAGCCAGGTAATGCTTACGCTCCATTCTCAAGGAAAGAGAAAAAGACTAATGCTGGATGTTTATGTTCCACCCAAACTTTGGGATAAAAAAAGCCAAAGAATGAAAGGAAATACGGAACAAGCTCAAGCCACTAATCTCTTGCTCGAATCGTATCTACAGAAAATATTAGATATCAAGATAAGATACGCAGCTTCAAATCTTGTTCTAACTATCGAAAAATTACTCGAAGAATTTCAAAACAATAAATCACCTTTTGATTTCATTGCCTTTTGTCGTGAGCATATAAAAAATAAAGATATGCTTTTAGCCTCAAAGAAAAAGGAACTTAGCCACATTAATAAGCTGGAGAATTACAAAAAAAATGTTCTAATTTCAGACATTAATATTGAGTTTATTGACAAGTATAGATGGCACTTATTTAACACCGTACACAATAAAAAAAGTACGATTGCTACTAACTTAAAGACAATTAAGAAATACTTAAACTTAGCCCAAAAATATGGGATGAAACTTAATATTGATTTGGACAAAATTAGGACTCCAAATATCCGAAGCGAAAGAATCAACCTGGACCATCGGGAAATTCGATTTTTGAAAGACTACTATTTCTCGAGCTTCATTAAGCCTAAGCATAAGTTACCTTTAGGCTACTTTCTATTCGCCTGCTACACTGGGTGCCGCATCAGCGAGCTAAAACAAATACGCCGTGAAGACATAGAAGGTAAAAAAATACTTACCTATTTTGCACCCAAAACGCAAAAAAGACAATCTATACAAATAAGTAGCTCCGCTCGAGAGATATTTGAGCATGAACCTACTTTGTTTGCTCGATTTATATCAGACCAGAAGATGAATAAGTACATAAAAGAATGCGCACAAATCTGCAACATCAAAAAGAATGTTACCATGCATGTGGCTCGACACTCTTTTGCGACAAACTTAATTAGAAAAGGAGCGAAAATCACAAATGTGCAATCGCTCCTAAACCATAGTGATATTTCCACCACGATGCAATACTATCACGGCATTGCTTCTGAAGAAATATCAGACATTCATTTACTGGATTAGTTTAGTGTGCAGCGTAATTTCATAGGTTCTATGGTTTACGCTGCGCTTACTTATCTCTTTTATCCAGTGCTTGCGTTTATAGGCATAGAGCGTGTTAAGCGAATTGATATTTCTCCAGTGATTTTTATTGGCAAAAAAAGTCCATTTTAAATCCGTGGTTCTGATTAGAAAATCAATCCACCGCTTATGATATTTTAAAATATGCTGGTCTAAATTAATGAGCTCAGAGGCGTCTTTTGTCGTGTTTTTCCCATCAACAAGTCCATCATACAATACAATCTGTACTAAGCTTTCATTGTTTAAAAACTGATGAGCCGTGCGCAGATTATTCCGTGAGAGCATTGGTAGGGGCAAGGCGTTGATTTCCGTCTTTTGTGTGCCTTCCACTTCTTTAAAGTTCTCCGTTTTCATTCCATCGATATCAATAAAAACTTTTTTGTATTGATACTCTTCACTTTCCACCTCTTTGTATTGAAATAAATACGAAGAATCGGCGTTGTAAATACGCTCTGGGTCTGTCACTTCAAACTCAGAGATATCCACTAAATTAGAGTCATCAAATGCAGTATCAATAAAATTCATCCACACCTCGTTCCCGTTGCGAATTTCCCAGTCAAGGTTGTATAAATTTTTAACCGCTGTAATAAGTGTTATAAAATCAATGTCGGGCAGTCCCTCTGCTAAATTGTACAATTCTAAATTGGCAGATGATTGTTTTTGATTTCCATTTTCATCCCAAATTTGAAGAGGAATTATTTCCAGGTCTGCGTTATTTCCAGTTTTAGTGAATATGGCTCCTAAGCCTTCATAATTCAAAATACAGTCTTGATGTAAAGGTGTTTCAAATATAAAATCGACATTTCCTGTCGGGGAGTCGTATGTATCCCAGAGGATATTATTATTTAAATAAAATTTAGGATAAGCCTCTCTAGGTCCAATTCCGTAAAAAAATATTGGAGTGGCTACATTTCCTTTCACTCTGAAAATTCCTTTTAGATGAATAGGTTGTTCAGACTTGTAGTATTTGCCTCCTGTGCTAAAAACTTCCGAAATGGTAACGCTTTCCTCGCCTATGAGCCATTCCACCGTATCTGGTCTATCAAAAAGCTGAATTTTTTTAGATGGTACTACAATCATTTTTTGTAACTGCTCGAGCTTCATGATATCGCCATGCAGTGTACACCCAGCGTCTTCAATTCCCGTCTTCAAAATATGCAGCAAATAGGGCATCGGAACCACGATATTTTTGTTGGAGTAAAAGTTTTCTTCTACTCGTGTCTCATTGCTCACAAAATCACCATTTTTTCTATGATTATAGGCTCCTAAAAAATCTTCAAATATAGCATCACCTTTATACGAATCTGTATGCACCATAGGGAAATTATAATTCACTTCTGGATAAGTTTTTCCAATCACGGCGTTTGCTTCATCGTGCATGGCTGATGTGGATGTAACTACTCCAAGTGGCAAATCCCTTAGCTTCTTATTGGCATTTGGGAAGTCATCAAAACCTAAATCTATCTGTGCTCGGATTACTTTTCCAGCACTGGATAAAATTACAAGCTCTGCATCTTTAATCCTACCATCTAATGTGAGCTTCCCCTCGTATTTTTTGTTGATTTGTAAGGCTTGAATGGAGGAATAGTCGCTCATCTTTCCCGTTAAATGCGCATCGATATTAAACTCAAAAGGAAAGGTAAATTTAGTAGATAAATTATCCTTAAAGCGCGGACTTTCCTCGTCGATGCTGATGTCTAATTCTCTCAAATCAAGTTCAAATTCTTTGGTTGTGAATTTATCTCGCATCGTCTAATAATTTAAATTCTACAATCTGTTCGTGCAGCATTTCCACCGAGTTAAAAGCTAAAGGCTTTTTGGTAATTGGAATCGCCCGCAGCCATTCACCATCGAGCTCTATATAACACACGGAGGATTCCATTAAGTCTTCCAATAATGGGAATTCATCTTTTTTGAACCAGCCAGTGTTTAGCTTGATTGTTTTTTTATTCACTACATCGGTTTTTCGCTCCTTCCCATTGGAAATATTATGCGTAATACTGAACTCGAGCTCGGGTTGAATTTCGTACACCTCTGTGAAAGTGAACCAGTCCGTAACCTTGTTTTGATTCTCGAAAAATACATTTATCCTGCCGTCTGGTTGCTCAAAAGGCTCAAAAGAAATGTATTTATTTTCTACAATCAACTGATTATTTCTTCCATCTTGCAAGTTTTCTCGTGAGCAATTTATCTGCACAATATCATAAGGGTTTTTTATGGCTGAATCATCGGTTAATCCCACAATATCATTTAAATTTTTTTCGGTGTAATCTTTGGCCACGGCGCAAATTGTAAGTTTAGACCCCTGGTAAGTTCTTCGGTTTTTCCCTTGGGTTAAATAAGGAAACGCAGCAGGTTTCTTACCAGGAATCCAATGTGTGCCTTTCAGTAGTGCAGTGTTTAATAATTCCCCTGCTGCATTAGTTTCAATAATTTCAATGTCCGCAATGCAACAAGTCATAAGTCGCTGCACATTTACGGCATTGGTATTTCCTAAATTTGATACGCTTTGCTTTAAAAAACTTTTATCTATGGGCGTAAAGAAATCATGAATTTCATCACCAGGATAAATTTTTACCTTATCATTGAAATACACATACTCATAATTCTGCGTGATTTCAAGCGTTTTTTTTCGAGCATAATTAAATTGCATCGTCAAGCGCATATGCACTCTATCTGCTTTTGACGATGTTTTTTCCAAGGCTATGAAATTATTGTCTAAGCAGAAGTTGTAACCACTCACCAAATTATTGAAAATATTAATTTCAGACTGAATGAGCTTTAAATGCACCTTGATTACATGAATGCGAGTCCTGTTCTCAAAGACTGAAATTGTAAATTCGTGGGCAACGCCATTGGCTGGCACCTCAGAAATAGCACTTTGCGCTTCAATGCTTACGGTGCCTTCTACATTTTCAGATAAAGCCAAAACCTCGTTTTCTGAAATGCTCAATGTTACCCCTTCTGGAACTTGAATTTTCTTATCCCCAGTGAGCGTTGATTTGTTTTTGTCGAACACCAAATGTAAATCTGTAGGAAATCTATGCTTTGGTTTATTATCTACGGATTTAGGAATTCTTTTTAAATAAAAAGTTTGCTCACGACTATCAACAATGAGCCTTGAGTGCTCGTCCATGCCTTTTGTTTTAGCTGAAACTTGCAATTTTACTTTTACTTTCACTAGCTCATTGGCGGGCAAACGGTGTAAGTTTTTAAGCCTTGCTATATATTGGAAACTTTTTTGATAAGGAACAAAGCCTTTATAACTATTGTCTCCAAAATCAAGATACTCGGAGCCATCATCACTAAAGTATGTTGAGAACCAAAAGCTTTCAAAATTTTTAGCGTCACCAGGAGCCATCAAGCTTTTTAAATGTTCTTCACTCGGTAATTTTACCGATACAAGGAACTCATCGGGCAAAAACTCACCCTCTGTCCATACAATGGTTTTTTCTTCTGGAGATATTTCCCAATCTCTCTGTACAATTGGTTTTACAGGTTCTTCGATAGATGAAGATGACGAGCTTTGATCACTCGCGGCTAAATTAGGATTAAAGTATATTGGCATTATTTTATTTTTTTAGAGATGATGTAAGGTATTCTTTGTTTATAAAATCCAAATCTTTCATTGAAGTTGAACTTTGGCTTCCAAATTTCTACTAATTTTCCTGCGAATCGTAGCATAATTCTTGAGTCTATTTCCACTACATTGGCCTCTGGAAATAGCGCACGGATGGTATTACTTATTCGTTTAAAATCGTATTCACTCCCTGGTACCAAATCGATGTCTTTGGGAACGATTGTTTTGTCTCCGTCTAAGTAGCGAGCAATACTCCCACAAATAAATAAATTTTCGTAGCCATAAAAGCTAAACAACTCGTCCATGAGTTGGTTAATTTTTGGTTCTTCAAAAACCTGCAAATCTTTAAACGCTCCCATTATTGTATGTTTTTATTTTTCATTGATAAATATCTTTTTTGTGCCTCCATCATTATTTTAGCCGCTTTTTCATCGGCTACGATGTATGATTTTACACCATTTTTTTCAATATCCTCGAGAACTTCAGAGTTTCGAATTAACGCCCCAAGTAATAATTGATAGAATTCATTTTGCTTCAAATTCTCGGTACCAAATTCTACGGCATTGGTTTTTTGCACCGCTCCACCTTCTGCGTAGGGTTTATCTTTTCCCGTTCTCTTGGCTTCCAGCCATTGTTCCACTTTGGCTACTTCTGGTTGCTTTCTTAGCCACGCAGGGATTACATATTCATCGGCGTGAACTACCCCTGCCACTTCGTGTCCAGTTTCATCTTTAAAGCCCAAACCTATGGTAGCGCCCCCTTTGGCATAGCCTTGTTTAGGAGGAAGTGGTTGGCTCGCAATCATGGCTGTTTGTGCTGCACCTAAGGCTCCAACGACTGCGGCCAAAGCAAAATTTGCTGGAGTCCATGGTTTAGACCCCAAAGCAGATGTTACACCCAACGCTGTATTAATAATTGATGTAATTATGGCGTTTTGTTTTTCGTATTTGGCCTGTTTATACTCCATCTCAGCGCGGCGTTTGTTTACGCTTTCTTCAATGGCTTTAACCTTGGCGTCGTACTCTTTTTGGTTGATGTAGCCCTCGTCGAGTTGTTTTTTTAACGCATCTTTTTTTCGATTGGCATTAGCCTCAAATTTTCGTAAGGCTTCCTGCTCTTTTTTCATTTGGAAGTCGTGGAACTTGGCCCAAGTTTGTTGCATGGCCTGCGTCACGCCAACCATCATCTCGAGTTTTCCTTTCCAAGAGTCTAAGTTTTGGAACATTTGCTCCCAACTCTCGGCGTTCATGCCCAAAACATCTGCATTTTGAATAAAGCCAACGCCTTGGAAATTCTCATCTTCTCCTTTCATTTTGGCCATAATTAGTGCCACTTCATTGGCTTCTAAACCTAATTCCCGTAACCTATTGATTAAGTCGTTTTTGGCTTCTTCGCTTAGGATTAAATCCTCAGGTAATAGTCCTTTCCAGTCGCCAGTTTGCAATCCTTCTTTTAGTTTTTCGGTTAGTTGGTTTAAAAATTCAGTTTGTTCCTCTAATTGCTTTTGATTAAATTCTCTTCTTTTTTTAGCTTTTTGTTTTTCGGTTAAATCAAGGCTTTGCAACTCTTTTTCAAAGGCTAAATAGGCATCTTTCTGTTTGTCTTCAAACGATTTTTTTTCCTTTTCTATGGACTTCGTTAGGTATTCCTCCTTAATTTTTAATTTTTTAGCCTCTGTATCTTTAGTAATACTTCCCTCCCTATCAGCATGCGTATCTGTTATTTTTTCAAGTTGTTGAATCGCTGTTTGGTAGTGTTTAACGCTTTGGTTGATTTGAGCAATCTGTTCGGGCGTAGCTTTTTCCTTTTTCTCGTTGAGATTAGCTATTTTTTCTTCGTACTCCCTTTTCTTCGCAGCTATTTCATTGGCCTCGTCTTTGATTTGGCGTAATTTTCTATTTTTTTGCTCTTCAAGGAGCTTTAATTCTTTTTCTAAACTATCTTTAGTAGTTGCAAGCTCTAAATCCCAAGCCTCGTCTTTGGCTTTTTGTAGGTTTTTGAGGGCTTGCTCTTCTGCTTTTAGTGCAGCGTCTCCCTCTCTTTTGATTTCATTGGCTAGCTTTTCGGCTGCTCTATCTTTACCTACTCGGTTTGGCTTGGGTTTTGGAGTAGGGGTTACGGCTTGATTTGCCTTGACTTTTACTGAATTTGACTGCGGAGATAATCCAGCCAACATAGCAATTTCAGATTCTTTTTTTCTTATTTCTTTTTGTGCAGCGCCATTTTTTTTCAAAAGCTCCAATTCCTTTTTCTTCTGTATTAATTGACCTTCCCAATATTGTTTAAAAGCTTCATCTGATTGCGCTGATGTTTTAACTTGATCTTGAATTTTCTTTAATTTATTTTGTTCATCAAATTTTAAATCTTCTGTTTTTAATGGATTGGGCCCGCCAAAATCAAATTTATCGTAACCTCCATTTTTACTTAACAATTCTTGATTTTTTTTATATTCTGCTATAGCCTTTCTATTTTTCTCTTCTTTTTTTTGATTTTCTATTTCTTCCGCTTTGGCTCGCTGAGCTTGTTCAAATTCTTGCGCTTGCAATTCTGCTAATTCTTCGGCTCTTCTTTCTTTTACCTTTTGCATAGCCTTTGCCCTTGCCACTTGGTCTAATTTGTCGATTAAATCATCATAAACTCCAATCAAATCGCTCGTAGCTCTAAATTCATCGTCCACCGTGCCAGTAAATTCAGGTGCAATTTCTATCAACTTTTCATAGGCTTTTCTACGCAGCTCCAAACTTATGTTTTCATCATTGAGTAGAGCAATGAGTGGGTCTATTTGATTCTTTAATTCCGCCGTTGATTTAGTTACCTCCTTGTTATACTCAGCAGCAACTTCTTGTTCTGCATTCAATTTTTTTTGTTTTTCTGCGGCTTCATCTGCACTATTTTTGAATAATAAAAATGCTGTGGCCGCTGTTGTTACCAAACTAATTAATAAGCCTAAAGGATTTGCCTTTGTAACCATATTAAAGGCTCGCATTGCTACAGTTGCTTTTTTTATATTCCCTGTGAGCTTAGCTTTTACGGCAATTAATAGTAAACTTGATGCTTTTAATATTTTTACAATAGTATTTTGTTCGCTGAGAGCTTTGGTCTCAGCTTTTGTGGTTTGAATACTTAACTTGCTTAGCAGAATACTTGCTTTTGTCGCAATATTATAACTGCCCCAAGCAACTATTGCTATTTTAATTGTTTTTACTAATAAAGATAGAGCGTTTCTAAGATTCTCACCTTTCTTTTCAGCATCGTCGGTTACTCCTACAAAAGCTCCTATTAGCTGAATAATCCCCTCAAAATAATTAAAGATTTTGCCACTGCTGAAAAATTCTGAAAAAGCATTTTTTATTTTTTGCCAAGTAGCGGCAGCATTATTGTTTACTTTATTAAACTCTTCTTGTAGCGAGGTAGCTTCCGTCATGGATTTGGCTGATAATTCCATGCTTTCTCTGAACCTATCCACACTTCCAGAAGCAGAACCTACTGCCTTTTGAACTTCTAAAGAGTTTAGCTTGAGAGATTCCAATACGGCGGCAGCCTCGGTTCCTTCTAGCCCCTTCATGCCTTCAGCAAAACGCAAAAAGAATTCCTCTGGTTTTGTGTTAATTAAGGATTGCGCTTCTTCCACGCTCATATGCATGGAGTGGGCAAATAAATCAATGTTCTCGGCGGCTGTTGTAATAAATCTGGAGTATCCACTTGCAGCAATTTGTGCATCGACACCGCTTTCTTCAAAGGCGGCACCTAATCCTAATACGGAGGAAACACTTGGTTTTAAGGAATCAGGTAATTGCCCCACACGCAGGGCAAAATCTGAGATATTTTCCTCCGAGGCTGTCCCATTTGCTCCGAGTTCATTCAAAGCGGAACCTACTTGATTGATGGCTTCGGCATAGCTTTTTTCTTTCGTGTCATCGTATAGATTTTTGAGCTTTCCGAGTTTGGTGGCTACGGCTTCTAATCCTCCCGAAAAACTATCGCCTAATGCTACATAGGCTTTGTCTATCTCTTGGGTGAATTGTGCCACCTCTTGTTTTCCTTGAATCCCTAAACGCCCCGCAAGCTCAGCGATTTTCATCAGCTCCATTTTGCTTGTTCGGGTATCTATGGCATCAAAGCTGTCCCATAGTTCTTGCACTTGCTTTTTGGCAAGCCCCGTGGTTTTTTCCACGGCTGACATTTGGTCGGCCAAGTCTAATAAGCCACTTAATGTGGCACCTATATTCCCCTTTATCCATCCTACTAAACCAGAAATTGATAATCCAGACAATACATTTCGAGTTACTTCTCCAAAGTTTAAAAATCCTCTCGTAAGTCTACTTATTACATCAGTTCCTTTTTCTGTGGCTTGGCGTACGGCATTGATTTCGGATTTCACTTTTTCAAAATGTGCACGGGCGTTTTTTACTTCTTCTGCTTTTTTAATAAACGCTTCGGTGCCAGGTGTGAGTTTTCTAAGCTCTCCCTCCAATTTACGGGTGGCTGTGCTTAAATCTTTAAAGGTATTAAATACGGGTTTGCCGTTAATGCGTAATACTACTTGCTGTGCCATAATAAAAAAAATCTGAGTGCAATTTGCACCCAGATTTCATTTTTTAAAAGGACATGTTTTTTAGCCAAAAGGTCTCAACTTTTTTAAACGATTTTTCCGAATTTTAGCATAAGTGCCACATTCTTCTTTTTTAAAATGGTAAGTAATGTTTTCATTTGCATCCCATTGGGGGAGCGGTTTTGCTTCCTCTTCAGCCTGTTCTGCTCTCTTTCTAGCTCGCTCTTGTTTGTTTTTTTCTAAAATTTTATCCGTTTCACTTTTCATTTGCTCTTGTGTAAAAAATAGAACAACAAAAAGCGTAGAAAATACCACGAACAGTATAAAAATAATTTTTAGATCCGTTTTGTCAAATAAACTCAGCACACAAAGCAGTAAAAAAAAAGCCACAGGCAACACATAATAAGCAATCAATCCCACAGCTATAATATATTCTATGATTTTTTTCATTTTAATGTTTTGGTTTTAAATAGTTACACAATTCTCTTACCAAATAATTACCTCTTGCAATTTGAGGGCGGCAAAAGTTATTATCCTTACCCTCAAGATAAATAAAAATCACGGCATTTAGAAATGCATCTAAATCCTCGGCTACACTTTCTGGGGAATCGTCTACATATTCTACCCACTCAGCAATTTTGCTTGCTACTTCTTGCACATTTGGAGTGTGTGCTACACCGCTTTCATTGTTTCGCATAATATGAAATTTAAAATTAAATTTTCAAAAAGAGAAAGGCAGGTCGCTGCGAAACAAACTATTGAGACAATAGAAAAGCTACGGACTTGCACCGATACGCCTGCCTTGTGTGTTTTAAGATTTCTCATGATTTGTCTCTTTTTATTTGTTTCGCGAGACAAATGTAAGAAATTATTTTTTATTGTTTACATTTTCAGCCATTTTTTCCACCAGATTATTCAGTACCTGGTAGCCTCTAATTTCACTGAGTTCCTTGGCTAAATAAGGCACCACACCGCTGTTTTTAATCGCTGAATCTATAAACTCATGCCGTGGCAATTGGTAACGATGCCCTTTTCTAATGTATTGTACAAACTTCGGAATTTTCCGTTCCACGCTATGGGCATGGCGTATGGTGTTTGCCCCGTGATGCTGGATAAAACCGTGTTTTTCCATTTTTATGGTTAATGCATTCAGAAAATAAATTGTGCCTTTTTCATCTTTTAGCCTTTTCAAGCGTGGCTTTACTTCTAAATCTTTTAACCTCTTTCGATTGCCATCAGAATGCGATTTAAAAGTTTTCACCCCTTGGCGTAGCCTATATTGTAAATCTTTACTTGCTTTTTGCGCTATCTTTTTTTCGGAATCATTTACCATATCTTCGCATATCTTTTTAAATACTCTTTATCTTTTAGTTTGCCTTCGAAGTAATCTCGCATCAGCCAGCGGGGCATTTCAATGTGTTTACCGTCATCACGGCTAAGGCAGTCCACGCACTCCCATACGGATTGCATTCTATCTTGAGTCGATGTTCCGCTCAATTCATAACTATGCCCGTTGAACTCGAATTTCCGAGTAAGCCAGCACCCTGTATCGTCTATAATTTTTACAAATTTCATAGGGCAAATTTTAATTTTTCAAACTTCCTACAAAAGGACAAAAAAATGGGCGAGCAGTTGGAGCTGCCCACCCAGCCCAATGCAGCGGCTGACAGCCCACCGCAAAGGGAAGAAATGAATAAAAAGAAACTATGCCCGTTTGTACATTTTCCATTTGTACACTTGCGCTATTACTTTTACTTCCTTATCGCCTGCTAAATTCTCTTCTACCCCCATGATATCAACTAACTCTATTTCGAATTTGCTTTCCTTTAGAAAAGCATAAATATCATTTTCAGTGAGTGGATGCTCGGGAATCACGCCTTTAAGCATATTAAAAACTTCATTGGTAGTTTTATGTATGGGCTCTTGCCCAAAGCTTGTAGGCTTTTGCGCATAATCGAGTAGAAAAAACGCCTTGATATCTTCTAAATAGTCGTCCATTTTGCGAAATCTTTATTTTGAAAATAACTTCTTCTTGCATTGTTGAATGCCTCTCGGTGCGAGCTCCCCCAAGCAAACACTGCCTGCCCTAGCACATCTATGATTTTACATTTCACAGCGCAATCTTTACTCCCTGGGGCCAATGGAAAGCTCAAAAAAGTAATTTTAGCCATTTCTTGGCGTTGGAATTTCAACACCTCGTTTTGGGTTTTGTGGTTGGCTCTTTTTGATTTTCTGGTTCTGTTTACCATTCTTTTAATTGCTAATCCTCTCATGATTAATGTTTTATTTGTTTGATTGTTATTTGATTCTAATTTGAATGAAATCCATTATTTGGCCGTTGTAATCCTTTTGAATGCGCAAGCCATCGGGCATGTAGACATAGCCCTTTTTGCGACAATATTCTTTTAAGTAATGGTGGAGCTTCATACGGCTCACCTCTAAGCCCGTATTTTTTGAAATGTACTCATATAGCGACCATTTCATAAATTCTACAATGTTATCTTTCGGCTCTAGGGTGGCGAGGAATTTCTCCATTGCTTCTTCTATCGCTTGCGGAATTTCTACGGTTTTTCGCACCGTGTTCCACTCATCATAGGCTTTTTCCCTAGCCTTATTTATTTCTTCTTGGCTCCAATGAGAACCCATTAATGTTCTCAACTCTTGTTCCATGGCGTCTCTTTCGTTCATTTCTTGGAAATAAAGTCTTTTTAAATTGGCTACTTTTTCCATTTTTTGGCAAAGTATTACGCTTAAATCTTGAATGCGCCCGCCTTTGTCTTCTAAATAATAGCTCCAGTGTTTCATAATTCTTTTTTTATAAAATCGTGTATAAATTTTTTGTCTTTTAATCGATTGAACGCCTGTTCTACATCCTCGGTTCTGTCGTAAGGCTGAACAATTTCCCAAACGCCCCTGCCTTTGGGTAAAAAAATGTGCAAATAATACTTTTTCATTGCCTGGTTGTAAACCTTATACACCAGCACTTGCCCTTCTTCGAACTCGTGCGTTACGGCATATTCCAGTTTATTCATTTCTGAAATTTTGATTCACCTCGTATTTCTCACCCTTGAGTAAACATGTTGTCATATCCAATTCGTCCAGCACCCAAGATAGGCAAAGAATGCTATCCAAAAGCAAACAATCATCATCGCAGCAATCGTTGCCACTTAAACTCAGCTCTCGGGATAGCCTTACGATAAGTTTTATAATGTTATTTCTCAGCCTTTCGGGTATAATTCCAACTTCCTGAATGCCTTGAAGCTCCTCAATGATTAAATCATTGATGTCCGCCTCAATCTCTGGGCGCTCACTATGCACTATTTTTTTTGTTTCTTTTATATTCATAATTAAACTTTGATTTAATTTTGAGCTACAAATATAAATCAAAGTTTAATAATAACAAAGAAAAATTAAATAATTCTTTATTTTATTTTTCCATTATTGTACTTTACTTTATTTATTAATACTTTTGTGCTATGATTTTAAGACTTCAAGAAATATTAGAAGAAAAAAATATTACTTCTAAAGATCTATCAGAAATGGCAGATTTGTCTCAAGTATCAATAAGTAATATCCTTAATGGGAAAAGCTCTCCCAAAATAGATACTATAAACAAGATAGCTACAGTTCTAAAAGTTCCTATTACTGCTCTATTTGTAGAAAAAACTTCCAAAATTCAATTAATTATAGATGATAATTTACACACATTTTATAGCCTTGAAGAATTGAAAGAATTTATACAAAAAAAAACCGATGAGTAAAATCATCGGCTTCTCTATTTCGTATTAGCAAAAAAGCCACTCGTTTCTGAGTGGCTAGGCATCCGCAAAAAATAAAAAGCCCCCTATATATAGGGGGCTTAGCGCATTCAGAAAAAGAGTTTGTTTGTAATAATCAAGTAAACTGAATGCTTTTCAATTCATCAGCAAAATTATTCAATGCCAATTGAATTTTTTTGGCAGTTTGCACACTAGGATTTCTAAAACCTTGTATATAGTGGCTTAGCTGAGCTTTATTAATACCCGTTAATTTACTGAGCCCCACCAAGGATAAAAACTGATTGTAATAGGATAAAAAAGAAGCCACATCATAATGAAACTCAAAATCAGCCTCTACAAATTTTTTACCTTCTTCTTCATATAAATTTTTCATCTCCTCATAGCAAATTTTAAAATCCTCTATCGCTTCTTTTGCCGTTTTTCCGTCACCGATTACGCCATAGTTCAAAGTGTTGTCTTTCAAATCCACATAAACGCCGTAGGTTCCATCTTTTCCGATTTCCACAAATGCTTTAATTTTCTTCATAATTATTTAGTTTTTGCAGGGGCTATTTCACCCCCGCTGATTTTAAAATACTTTGTAAAGTTCCCGTTTTTACTTCTTGGCTCTTATGATTACTCATTTTAAACTTTTTTTTAGTTATTGGGCTAAACCACACGGGGTGCCCATTAATTTGCTTTCCTGTATCATAACAGCCATTTTTCTTTAATTTCTTCTCTAATTCTGAATATTTCATTTTTACTTGATTATTACACTACAAATATAATGATATTTTTTTGAATATCAAAAAAGAATTTAATTTTTTATAAATTTGTGCTATGCAAATATCATTCACACTTATCATCATTTTATTATTGTTTGCCATCGTACTCACGCTTTCAGATATTTCTAAAAAGCTGGATAAATAAAAACCGATGAGTAAAATCATCGGCTTCTCTATTTCGTATTAGCAAAAAAGCCACTCATTTCTGAGTGGCTTTCAACAGCAATTCAGTATTTCAGTAAGCGTTAATTTAAATCATATGAAGTTGCTGTAATTCTTTCCCAAATTCTTGTAAAGCATTTTGTATTTTCTCTGTAGTCTTAGCGCTCGGATTTCTATGCCCGTTCAAGTAGTGGCTAAGTTGTCCTTGGCTCACACCCGTAAGTCTTTGCAAGCCTGCCAAAGATATATATTTGCTGTAATATTGCAAAAACGACGCCGTATCATAGTGGAACTTTACCTCCAATTCAGGAAAATCATTCCCTTCCTCCTCATAAATTTCCTTCACTTCCTCTATACATACCATAAAATCTTCTTTTGCCTCTTCCACCGACTTTCCTGTACCAATTAATCCAAAACCCAGATTTGTTTCCTTTAAATAGATGCTAAAAGTACCATCGTTAGCTCTCTCTATAATTGCATTTACTTCCATATACTTATGTTTTTTTAAGGAGGGGGCTAAAATTTAACCCCCGATAATTCACTTATTCTTTTTAAAGTTCCTGTCGCCACTTCCTCTTTTTCGTGTCTTCCCGTGGGGAATTTATTTCCCGTAATAGGGCTATACCATATCGGGTGTCGTTTGCCTTGCCTATGCACAAAGCAACCTGCTTCTTTCAGTTTTTTGTGCAATTCTGAATACTTCATATTTCAATGATTTAAATTAACAGCACAAAGATAATGATATTAATTTTAATATCAAAACATTTTTAAATAAAAATATATACATAGCAAAAAAGCCACTCATTTGAGTGGCTTTTTCTTGGGTGTTAATTTAAAGTAGATATAGAAAGTTAAGCAAAATAAAATTGCTTTAAATCATCAGCTAATTGGTGCAATCCTCTCTGAATTTGTAGCGATTTTTGTTCAGAAAGTTCTATGTTTTGGCTAGAAAGTCTGCGTAAATGGCTCGGATTAAGCCCAAGATACTTGGCTAGTTCGCTTTTATTGAAAAGGGAATAGTATTCAAAAAAAGTTTTTAAGTCTAGATAAAACATAAACTTGGCATTTTGCAATTCTTTCGCCTGCTGTACCTTCCCTTGTTCTAAAAAATCATCTACTAACAATGATCTCACTTCTTCAAAATTATCTTTCACTTCCTGTATGCTTTCTCCGGCACTTACAGCTCCTGGCAAATCCTCAGAATAGGCAGAATAACCAGTATTTGTTTTTTCTAAAGTAATTTTAATGTTCATCATTCTTTTTTTTAGGTTAATTTAAAGTGCGGGATTATTTCAATCCCGCTTCTCTTAAGATAGAAAGCTCCGTGCCTTTCTTCAGCTCTTGCGCTGGGTGCCTAGGCACTATCACGGTTCCTTTCTTGGTTTCGTGCTTATATAAAGAGTGCTTTTTGCCCTCTCTATGCAGAAACCAACCATCCTTTTTTAGGATTCGTAAGATTTCAGATACTTTCATATCAAAGAACTTTAAATTAACACCACAAAGATATGAAACATTTTTGTTTCTTACAAATATTTTTGAAACATTTTTGTTTCTTTTTTAGTCCAATAAAAAAAGCCCCAAACGGGGCTTTCCAATAAATAAAAATTATGAGTCAGAAAAGAACTATTTCTGGAGAAAATCTTTCAAGTTTGGAGAATTGAATTTATCTAAATTAACCCTGCCAAAGAGAAATATATATGATTTGCTTTACAATTCATCTTTTTCTTCAGATTCTAAAAATTTTTTTCCTTCCGTCGTTACCAAAGACTCGTCTTCTGGAAAGAACAGATTTAATATAGAATTCAGAGATTCTTTAAAATCATTTATAATTTTTCTCATAATACCATGATTTTTGGAGAAAATTTTTCAAGTTTGGAGAATTGAATATTTATCCACAAACACTATCTATATCGCTCCAGTCGTCTGGATTCAATGCCAAATGTTCTGGGTTCTTAAAAAAAACTTCTACCTGCACGCCAAATCCCAAATCCTCGGTGTCTATCGGTTGAATTTTGGTCTGTTCTTTTAAAAACGAACCAAATAAAAAGTGGCTTTTATCATGATTATCATAGCGCAAGCGGGCATTCACAGATTTAGCAATTTGCTCGCATTCATCTATCGCTCTGTATTGCGCCTCTATATCATCAGGAGCCACATCATTGCGCAGCACTACATAGCCAAGAGATATCACAGCAAGCGTATTTCTACCTTCGCCTTGGTAGCCCTTTTCATAATGCCACAGCGCCAAATAGGGAGAGCTTAGCCCTGCATAAGATTTTAGTTTATTCTCCAAATCGCGCTGAAAATAGCCCGCAAAGCCCTGTATGTGTACATTGGCTTCGGCTATCTTCTGGAAGTATTCGTAAAGTTTTAAATAGCTATTTTCTTGCATATTTCTCCTGTTGTTCTTGGCGCAGCATCGCCGTGGTGAGTATGTTCATAAATTCGTAAATCTTCGTTTTTTTCGCCTCGTGGTAGTTGCCCAGCGGCTGCGGGTCGTCAAACGCCAGTACTTTTATAATTTCAGAAAACGGCGTGTAAGCTTTTTCTTTTCTGAAAACGGGAACGATAGCCTCGGGGTCTGGTTCCTTGTCGGGTGGAAATATTTTAGGGTATGATTTGATGATATAATTCCTGCACGATATGTAAGAGAGTAGAATGGCATACCATAGATTCTTTTGCTTGTCGGTAATTTTAGCTACCTCGGGCAATTTTTCTTCGTCAAATTCATCCAAAGTGTAGAGTGTGGCTACCATTTGTCGCAGTAGCTTTTCATCTTTGCTCTGCGTGAAATCGTAGTACAGCTTATCCGCCATCGAGAATTGCTTAATGCTAATATTTCCCATGCGGGCGTTGGGTTTTTTGAGCCCATTAATGGTAGGGAAGGTGTAGATTGTCGGAACTTCGCCCATAAAATCCAAATAGGGGATAATTTCAGACAAAGGCACATTCCTAAGCAGGTAAGCAAATTTAATACGCTGCCAAGTAGTTCCTTTTGGCGTAAATAGCGTAAGGAGCATTTGAAAAGCTCGCTTCTCATCTGCTCCTTGATAATTAAACATACATTTGCTAAGCCTTTGTGCCTGGCTTAACGATAACTCATTCCAGCTTGTAGCAACTCGAAAATTCATAGGGCTAAATTAGTAAGATGAATTTTCTCGTGAAAGGACAAAAAAAGCCCCACATCGGCTCAAATGCAGGGCTTAGGTGTTAATAAAAATAGTAAGAATCAAACCACTCTTACCGAGCCTATTTTTTTACTCAAATCGTGTAACGCAAAATTGAGTATTTCTTTTTCTCTCTCTGTAAATTGGGCAGGCTTGCCATTTACGATATTGCCATTTATCCGTTGGTAAAACCATTCTTTGCTTTTGCTAAAATAATTTTTAGCAATAAACGAAACCGAAATAAAAGGCAGAATATCTTTTAACTGCTCTCGCACCAAAAGTTTTTCAAGATTTTCATTCGTTTCTTTCATACACGCAAGCATAGCCTGTGCAAAAGCCTCTGGGTTCTCTTGGTTCAAGGCTTTAAGTTCAGTTTCTATTCGTTCTTTTTCCTCCTCTGTGGCAGTACGGAATTTATCTCTAAGCTGTTTTACTTTATCTATCATTTTCTTTATTTTTTAATTAAGCCCCCCAAAAGGGGGCTTATGGATTATCCTTTTTTGTTACTTAATTTTTTCAACCTTTCCACCAGCATTTTTATTTCTTTGTCTATCGCTTTTTTCATCGTAGGAGTTCGGCTGGTAATTTCGTGATACATCATTAAATAAAATTTCAAGTCTTCAAAAGCCTCATTTTGTTGCCGTTTTCTTTCTTTTTCTTCCATGCCTTAACTATTTTTATTAACACCACAAATGTAATAATCTTTTGCTTATTGCGCAAATCTTTTTAAATATTTTTCCCATAAAAAAAACCTCCAACCAAATGATTGAAGGCTTAAATAAAACAACACTCATGAGATATTAGCGTGGCGCAAATATAAATATTTTACCTGAAAAACCTTGAAAAATACCATATTAAACCAATAATGACCCCTAATGCCATCAAGAACAATGCGTATTTCAGCCCGCTATAAAGTTTGCTATTATCTCGCTCTAGGTATTTGATTTGCTCTTGCTGCTTTTGATTTTCCTGCACCAGGACGGCATTTTTCTCTTTCTCTTGCTCCAGCTCCTGGCGTAAATTCTTTAATTCAAGGTGTGCAGTGCTATCTTTCTTTATATTTTCCTGGTTGAGTTTCCCGTTTTGCACGACAATTTTGCGAATGGTGTCTCCGCCTTGCATCTCTACGAAAATGGCTGGTTTATCATTATTCAAGGCTTCGAGCTGTAAAGCATTACTTGACAACTGAAAGTGAGATTCCGCACGCAAAGTGCTGAGCTCGGAGATTAGTTTTTGCATTTCCAAGCTCCGCAATTGCACTTCTTGGCGCTGCACTTCAGCTTGAGATACTTGTTGGCTCTCTTTGCGGGTTCCGCAGCTCAAGAGTAAAAAAAGCACTAAAACTAAAATTACATTTTTCATCCTTTCCAGCGGGCTTTATATCCTCGAATGTCGTAGTGCGTGAAGTTTTTATATCTTCCAAGTCCGCCTTGTTTCATTTTGCCTTGGCTGATTAGTTTTTCAATCGCATCGGCCACTTCACTAGGCTTTTTGCCATTTACTACGATATCTGCCGCTTGCCCGAGCAAGTGCTTTGATTTGGGTTTTCCACCAATCAAGCGATTATGTTTTTCGCTACGATAGCCAGAATTAATGTGGATAGGCTCATTAAAATATTTTCTGAGCACCTCTAGGTTCTGTGCTAGTTCACGGATATTCTTTTTCACGCTTTCTGGCATTTTGGTACCATCGTGACTTTCAAATTCGCTGAAATCAAAGTTCTTGGTTAATGTGCTCATCTTGTTTTTCTTTTTCTTCTTTTAAAGTGTCAAGTATTCGATTCATTAAGTCTTCCTTGCTACGGAAAGCGTGGATTAAATCCATCATGGCTTTGTCCGTTTTTCTTCTGAGTTTATCTTCGGCTTTTTCATGAACGGATTTCACCTCTGTAAACACCAGGGCAAATGCACCTAAAACACTAAACATTGGGATTAGCGTTAAAGGATTGGGCAGCACTATGGGCGTGATAACATCCATAAAATCAAACATCATGGCAAATACCATAAGTGAGTAGTAATATACCACTTTGTTGATTGTTCTGCGATAGCCTTCACTCGTGCGGCATTCTCCCATAAGTTTTGATTTTTTTACTCCATAATGCAAATCCACCAGAATGGCTACTAAAACAATAACCCAAAGCGAGCATATAATATATAGCTGCATGTACAATGCACTATAATTTCCGTTCATTAAATCTAAAATCATCTTTTTATATTTTTAAGCGAATTAAATATTTCACAAACACCAGCGGGTCTAGCGTCGCCCAAACATCGCCCCAATCAAACAAGCCATAAGCTAAATAATCCCTTAGCTCGTTGAGAAGGGCAAAAACGATTGTTGCAGCGTAACCAATAAGCAGCGCCTTCCACCAGGAATAATCTAAAAGGAGCAGGCAATAAGCCACCACAAATGTGATGGCTATGCCTACAATGCTATGCAATACTTTATCCGTTAACATGATTATTTATTCCAAAAAAAGATTGCTGCCCAAATAATCATCGTTACAATATATCCGATGAAAAAACTTCTGCCTTTATATGTGCCTTCCCATTGCGTTCCCAGCCTTCCAGTGTGCTTGGCTGCGAACCTAATAATGATTGGAGCAATAACACCATAGGCTATAATTACCCATAGCCACTGCAATAACGGATGTTGCTGATTTGGGTAATCTACCCATTCTCTGTAAGCGATAATGGGGATAAGGGCAAATGCCATAGCCCCGAAAAAATTGAATGCTTTTAGTAATTGATTCATGATTTATAGTTTTTTATTCATTATTAATTCAAAGTCTTTGTCTTGATACGACACCTCATTGTTGATGCTTTTTAAACAATGGTTTCTGTCGATTTTGTCTAATCTATTAGCCCAGGAAATACCTCGCTTGCTCAAGGTGCCGTCTCGCTTATTCTTACCAAACACCGACGAGATAGACTCGTTGATATTACCGAAATGGTGCTTGGATTCGGGCGTGAGCATTAGGAAATTTAACCCCGTGCGGAACTCCTTATTGCCCCAGCAATCCATGGAATATGCTAAGCTGCGATCGTAACCTTTTGTAGTTCCGAAAACTTTACGCACATAACGCTTGTTGATGCGCATAAATATCGGAACCAAGAGCCACGCCAGGTATTTGAGCGTTTTATTTATAAGGTTTGTTTTCATTCTTCGTCTTCTGGGATTGCTATAGGCTGTTCCATAATTAAAGCTCCCCTTAAATCCATCACTGCGCGGGTGAGCTCCATATCTCGCACAATGCCATTCAATAAAGCTGGCACCAACAGCGCTTGCGCTTGCTGCATAAATAGCGCCGTGTCCTCTTTACTGGTGATAAACACTGGGTTAGTGCGAATTTCCACCTTGTCGCCCGTAGGGGTGATAGAGCTGGTAATTTTTTCCGTGAGGATTTGGCTGTTTTCCAAATCAATGATGATTTTAGTCGCTTTCACTTCCTTTTTTAACCCGTTATTTCGGTAAAAAGGGCTTTGTAAATCAAAATCTTGGCTGTTGTATTCTACCCCAACAAAGCCATCTTCTCCGCCCTCCAAAAGGCGAATTTCCTTGTCATTAATGTTAATTGTCTTCATATTCTTTTTTATTTTATTATCCTCTATAATTAAAACCTCTCAACTCATCATAATTCTCTGGGCGTGTTATTTTTCCACCTCTATACCCCCAATCCCATCCTAAGGCATCACGCGCTCTCAAATCTCGATAAGCCACTTCACCTATTTCTGTCCATTGTATGTCTTCGTGATGGAATATGTTAATATCTCCTTTCTGTAATTGTTGCATCCACAACAACAGCTCATCCATCCAGCGAACACATTCCTTTCTAAACCAAGAGCGTATGTTAAAATTTAATCCCCTGTGTCGCCACTGGGAGTGATCTCCCATAATCACTTCTGGAAGCAACAAGCCATCAGTTACCCAAAAACCTATACTTTTTATTTTACTTCGGCTAAAATCTACTACTTTAATATGCCCCACATTATTAGTATCCTCAAATCTTTTATACATAGGGTCATGCCACGGCTTACCCTCCACCGTAGTATAAGTTTGTCCCAAGTTTAAACTCATCACCCCATACACCCGTATGCGTTTACGCCCCACCTGTTCCGTTAAATTCAATGTGTAATCATTTTCCGTAATTAAGCCCTCTATTAGCTTATCTCTCTCTATATACACTTCATATTTAAACTGCATTCCCCTTTGTTTTAGGTAAGGCGCGTCCTGCAATCCTACAGCATCTGTATGCAGTTCTACATAATGTTGATTATTATAAAAAAATAAACGCCTGCGATTCATAATAAGTTTCCTAAAAT